>NZ_CP054918.1:5425630-6042863 GCF_013364195.1 Streptomyces sp. NA04227
TGATCATGGGCGGCTCCTGCCAGCGCACCTGGGAACACGCGATCCCCAAGTCGGCGCACGTCGCCGGGCCGCGGATCAGCGTGCAGTTCCGTACGCGCGGGGTGCGGTAGCCGCCTTTCCGGCGGGCCCTACCCGGAAGGGCTTGCCCCGCCCCTCAGAAGTACGTCCGTACGAACTCCGTCACGGCGCCGTCCTCCCGCACCACCGGAATCAGCGGCCACTTCTCGAAGACGGTGCACGGGTGGGAGACGCCGAGGGCGACCCAGTCGCCCACCTCGATCGCGTCGACCGCGTCCGCCCCCTCCGTGCCTTCCGTGCGCAGCCAGGCGTGCTGGTCCGAGAGGCGGGTCACCTCGATCCCGGTGGCCGGGCGCTCGCGGCCGTCGCGTGCGGAGCGCACGGCCAGGACGCGGGGCAGGCCCAGGTCGTACGAGACATCGCGCTTACCGGCGTTGACGAAGGCCTGGGTCGACGAGGGCCGCGAGACGACCTGGGCCCACAGGCGCAGCGCCGGGCGCAGCGCGCCCTCGTCCGGCAGCCGGTTGAACGGGGTGACCTCGCCGTAGCGTCCGTCGTCGTGCGTGACGTAGGCGCCGGAGCGCAGCAGCTTGAGCAACGGGCGGGAGAACTGCGGGAGTTGGGCGAAGGAGTCGGCGACCGCGTCGAACCATTCGCTGCCGCCCGCGCTGATCACGATCTCCTCGGCGCCCTCGAACAGGCCCTCGCCGTCGAGCGCGACGGTCAGCCCGGTGAGACGGCCGAGCCACTCGCGCACCCGGGGCAGCGTCGCCTCGGGCACATCGGCCTCGTACCCGGCGACCCCCACCAGCCGCAGCGTCTCGGTGGCCGCCACGGCACGGGCCACGTCAAGCGCGTCGGCCTCGGTGCGCACACCCGTACGAGCACCCTCACCGGCGGCGAGTTCGATCACCACCTCCACCGGACGCCGCGCCCCGCTCAGGGCCTCGTCCATGAGCCGGACGCCGCGTACGGAGTCCACGTAGCACAGGAGCCGGAAGCCGGGGTCACGGTCGAGTTCCGCGGAGATCCAGGACAGGGCGGCGGCGTCGACGACCTCGTTCGCCAGGAAGACGCGCGGCGTGCCGAACGCCCTTGCCACGCGCACCTGATGGGGCACCGCGAGCGTGATTCCCCAGGCGCCGTGGGCGAGCTGGCGCTCGAAGAGCTGCGGGGCCATCGTGGTCTTGCCGTGCGGGGCGAAGGCCAGGCCGTGCCGCTCGGCATAGGTCTGGATGAGTCCGAGGTTGTGCGCCAGATGCTCGGCGGACAGCGTGAGCAGCGGAGTGGTGAACCCGCCGGTGTACAAGTCCCGCTGCTGGGCGGCGAGTTGGCCGACGGTGAGGCCGTCGGCGTTTGGGGGGAGGCCTTTGAAGCGGTGGTCGATGCGCTCGTGCGCCAGGTCCGCAAGGCGGCGCCGGCCGTCCTTCGGTCCGGCTGAAGGGTCCGTGGCGGCCATGGGGCTACCGTCCTCCGTGTGTTCCTCGGAGCTCATCCGTGGGCCTCCGCTTCGTACTCGTACAGGTGCAACCGCAGCATACGGACCTGTCGTACCGGCGGAGACCGGGTGACTCAGGCGATGGCCGCGATGTCTCCGTCATCGAAGTAGATCGCCTGATGCAAACGCCCACCCAGTGCGGCAGCGAACCGAGCGAGCACATCCTGGCCGGAGATGTGGCCCCGCTCGATCTGCGACACCCGCCCCTTGGTGACGCCCATACGCTCGGCCACGTCGTGCTGAGTCAGTCCTCGGGCTCGCCGCAGCTCCGCCAGGCGGCGGCCGGTCATCTCCGCGAGAAGCTCTTCCTTGCCGGCCCTTACGGCCTCCTCGCCGCCCGCACGGTCAACGTGCTCGGCGCGAATGTCCTGCCAGCGCGTGTAGCCGCTCACAACTGCCCTCCTTCTTCCCGCTTCCCGGGTTCTTTCCTTCACATAGATCTCGTAACGCTCTTCAGCCAGCGGAATCGCCTCCCGGTACCAGTCGTTCCACCGACCCGCTTTGTCTCCCGCCACGAGCAGAATGGTGCAGCGCCCGCCCATCCAACCCTGCCCCCCAGGGGGTGAATGCGCCCGGGCCCCCTTGTGCCATACCGCCATCTGCGCTTTCTTCCTGCCCATGGCGGACACAGCGAAGAACACCGGTGGGTCAGGGCCGCACGATCCGGGGCCGACGGCGCCGCAGGCCGGGCACGCGGCGGCCGGAGGCGGGACCGGAGGTGGCCAGGAGGCGGTGCCGCGCAGATCCAGCTGGCGGTACATCGGTCCGGGGATCGTCGTCGCGGCGACCGGTGTGGGCGCCGGTGACCTGGTGGCCACGCTCATCGCGGGCAGCAACTTCGGCTACACGCTGCTGTGGGCGGCGGTGCTCGGCTGTCTGGTCAAGATCTCCCTCGCCGAGGCCGCGGGCCGCTGGCACCTGGCGACCGGACGCACCCTCTTCGATGGCTGGGCGAGCCTGGGCCGCTGGACGACCTACTTCTTCGTCGTCTACGTCGTGCTCTGGGGCTTCGTCTACGGAGCCGCCGCCATGTCGTCGAGCGCGCTGCCCTTGCAGGCGCTGTTCCCCGACGTCTTCCCGGACTCCTGGTCGATCAAGCCGTGGGGCGTGCTGTGCGGCCTCGTCGGGCTGGTCTTCGTCTGGTGCAACAAGTACGCGGTCTTCGAGAAGGTCATGACGGTCCTGGTCGGCGTCATGTTCGTGGTGACCGTCTACCTCGCGATCCGGGTCACGCCCAACCTCGGCGACGCCTTCGCGGGACTGCTGCCGGTACTGCCCGACGAGGAGGACTCCGTCCTCAACACCCTCGGCCTGATCGGAGGCGTGGGCGGCACCATTACCCTTGCCGCGTACGGCTATTGGGTCAACGCCAAGGGCTGGACGCACACCGGCTGGATGAAGGTGATGCGGCTCGACAACCGGGTCGCGTATCTGACCACGGGCGTCTTCGTGGTGGCGATGCTGTTCGTGGGCGCCGAACTCCTGCACTCCTCGCAGATCGCGATCGCCAGTGGCGACAAGGGCCTGATCGACCTCACGGCCGTCCTGGACGACAAGTACGGCACGGCCACCGCCAAGCTCTTCCTGGTCGGTTTCTTCGCCACTTCCTTCACCTCGCTCATCGGCGTCTGGCACGGAGTGAGCCTGATGTTCGCGGACTTCGTGGCGCGGTACCGCGGGGGAGGGGCGGGGGCAGGGGCCGGGGCCGGGGCACAGGCGGGCGCGGGCACGGACGCGGACGCGGGCGAGGAGGCCCGGACCGGACCCGAGGTCGGAGTGACGGCCGAGGAGGTCGCCTCCGGCAAGCCCGAGAAGTCCCTCGCCTTCCGCGGCTATCTGCTCTGGCTGACCTTCCCGCCGATGATCCTGCTCTTCCAGGGCCAGCCCTTCCGCCTGATCATCATCTACGGAGTCCTCGGCGCCGCCTTCATGCCCTTCCTCGCCCTGACCCTGCTCTGGCTGCTCAACTCCTCGCGTACGCCCGCCGCTTGGCGCAACGGCCGGCTCAGCAACACGATGCTGCTGGTCGCCGGGCTGCTCTTCGTGGTGCTGTGCGGGCAGCAGATCTGGGAGCAGCCGTGGTCGGAGTTCTTCTGAGCCCGATTCCGTTGAGTCCGATTCCGTGTCCGATTCCGCGTCCGAGGCCGTAGGGACACGGCGGGCGTGCCCGGCCCGGCAGCCACGCCGGGCCGGGCATGCCCCGGGCCTCAGTCCTCGTGCGTGACCTTCACGTCGTGGATCTCGACCTCCCCGTAGTTGCCGTCGTCGCAGGGGGAGGAGTTCTCGCAGTTCGCCTGCGTGTACGCGCCGGTCTTGAAGTAGTTGCTGGAGTCCTGGTGTTCGAGGGTGGTCTCCAACTCGCCGTTGAAGTACACCTCGATCTCGCCGTCCTCCACCACGTACTTGACCTCGAAGACCGTGCCGAGCTCGTAGTCGTCGGTGATCAGGTGGTGGTGCGTGGTGTCGCCCTCGGTGAGGTAGAGCTTCGAGCCCTCCAGACGCAGCGCGGTGACGTCGTCGTCGCCGCCGTGGATCTGTGCGCCGACCACGTGCGGCTTGTCCTCGGGCAGGTGGGTGAAGGCCTCGCGCACGGTCAGGGTGTGCCTGCCGTCGGTCGAGGACCACTCGATCTCGTCCCCGCCGTCGCTCTCCATCTCCCGCAGTTCCGTACGGGGGTTGCTCGAACCGCCGGTGGTGACGCCGTCGACGGGTGCGCGGAACCGCACCGCCTCGCCGTCCTCGGCGACCGTGAAGTAGGGGTCCTTGACGTAGTCGTCCAGCTCGGGCTGGAAGATCTCGGTGGGCTTCTCGTTCTCACCGATGGGCAGCGTCAGTTTCCAGTTGCCCAAGTCCAGTACCTCGGACGGCAGTTCGGCGTCGCGGTCGCCTTCGCCCGCGGCGGCCGTACGGGCTCCGGGGCCGGCCGGCGCGTCGGCGGCCTGTACGGACGCCGGTACCAGAAGCGCTGTCAGTGCCGCGGCGGCGGGCAGGGCGGCCGTCAGGGCGAGCCGTCCGCGGCGGCCACGGCCGAAGCGGGAAGAGCCGGTGTCTGTCACGGGGTTGACCTCCGTAGGGGTACGCCGGGTTCGCGCGGGCCAGGGCCTGTCCGGCGGCCCGGCACACGGCCCGGGCCCGCGGTGTGTCGGAGGCGACCCTAGGCAGGGGCGTTGGGAGGGGTCCCAAATGGCGGGAACCGCACGCCAGTTGCCGGGCGCGTCACGAGGTGAGCGAGCGCCCAAGGGTCCGGCCCGGGTTCACGAGGGGTCGGGCGGCCCGAATTCGTCGAGGAGGTCCAGGTCCGGCGGCACCAGGGTGGTCGACTCCACGAGGCCTCTGAGCAGGTTGTGCAGGAGGCCGTTGTCCGAGGGACGCTCCTCCGGATTGTCGTGCACCAGCGGGTACTTGAAGCCGGTGCGGTGCAGCCGGTGGCGTACCAGCTCCACGCGGTACTCGATCCTGCGGACGTTCCAGTTGGCGTCCGGGCGGAGGTGGGCGAGCTGCTCGGCGGCCCGGCCGTAGGTCAGCGGCCGCGGGTCCGGCTCGTACTCCAGGTACTGCCGTCCGAGCACCACGAGCAGCAGCCGCTCGTCCTCGTTCAGCGCCCACCGCTGCGGCTGTACGGTCTCCTCCCTGCGGTGGGCCACCGGGCCCCGGTCGTCGTGGTCCGCGACATACAGCTCGACCAGGTGCTCGCGGTGGCCCGAACCCTTCACGAACAGCGGGGTGTAGCCGGTGGCGAGCGGAATCGGTTCGGAGCTGGCGTGCATCATCAGGCCCCGGGGCAGCCGCAGGAGTTGCTGCCCGGTGTTGCGCAGCCACCAGTGGCCCTCGCGGTAGGTCAGTTCGCCGTGCCGTCTGCTCACCCGCCGGTCGTCCACGCCGACGGCCAGTTGGGTGTCCGGCTTCTCCCCGCGTCCGAAGCGGATGGTCAGTCCCGGCCGCGGCGGGGCGGTGAGATCGTCGCTGACCGTGCGCGCGTGCAGGGTGCCGGGCCGCCCGGGCGGGACGCCACGGGCCAGGCTGTCGGAGCCGCTCATCGCCGCCTCCTCTAGGTCGCTTCCAGGTCGCTACAAGGTCCTCGAGCCGCTCGAACAAGGGGGCGGGTACTGGCCATTCGCCGAATTCAGGTCAGGGAGCCGGTGGATTGAGACAGGTGCGTGGCGGGGCGAGGGCCCCGAGCCCTGCAAATGGTACGGAAGCGGCGGGCACCGCTTCCCGTGCGCGCTACATTCGGTCCGTGTTCCGGCACAACAACAGCGACCGCGGTCGTTCGCGAAGGGAGTGTCGTTGTGCACCGGGGGGAGAGGGTCGGTAAGTACCGGCTCACGAACGGCCCCGTCGAAGGCGGGCGGGGAGCCGTCTGGTTCGCCGTCGACACCGAGCTGGGCCGCAGTGTCGTACTCAAGCGGGCCAAGCTGGAGAGCAGCAGCCAGAGCGCCTTCGACGAACTGCTCGCCGAGGCACGGGCATTGGCGAGATTCAGCCATCCGCATGTGGTGACCCTGTTCGACGCCGTCCGTACCGGCAAGGACAAGCGGGCCACGTTCTGGCTGGTGATGGAGCATGTGAAGGGCGGCAGCCTGGACGTCCCGGTGAAGCTCGCCCCGCAGCACGCCGCGGCCGTCGGCGCCCAGATCGCCGACGCGCTGGCCGCCCTGCACGCCAAGGGACTTGTGCACTGCGACGTCAAGCCCGCGAACATCGTGATCACCGAGGACCGGGTGGCCAAGCTCGCCGACTTCGGCGCCGCCTACCGGGTGGACTCCAGTGTCACGATCACGCCCAACGGGCAGCTCAGGCTCACCCCCGCGTACGCCGCTCCGGAGGCGTTCCGGGGCGCTCCCGAGCGCGCCACCGACGTGTTCTCGCTCGGCGCGACCCTCTACACCCTGATCACCGGAACTCCGCCCCTGCGCGGGCCCGGACAGACGGTACGGATCGAGGCGCTCAGCCCCCAGGTCGGGCCGCTCGGCGCACTGCTCACCGACATGCTGCGGCCCGACCCGAAGTCCCGGCCCACCGCCGCCGCGGTGCACAGCGCGCTCACCGGCCACGCGGCCGGGGCACTGGACCTCGCCACGCTGCCTCTTGAGCGGATCACCAAGCCCCTGTCCGTGGTGGACCTGCCCACCGAGGTCCAGCCCCCTGCCCCGTGGCACCGGACCGCTCTCCCTGGACGCCGCGGGCTGCTGACGGCCGGTGCCGTCGCCGTGGTGGCGCTGGCCGTCGGCGCCACGGTGCTGTGGGCGAGCGGGTCCGGCGACGGCGACGAGACGGACGCGGCGGCCCCGTCCCCGTCGCCGAGCACTTCGGCCCGTACCGAGCCCGCCTTCCTCGGCGACCCCCGTACGGCCGACCCCTGCGCCCTCCTCGACGCACGGGTGTTCCCCTCCTACGAGGACGCCCAACTCGACCGCTACCAGGGCAACTTCAACCGGTGCGACGTACTGCTGCGGGAAGGCCGCACGGATGTCGTGGACGTCCGGGTCGAGCTGGACTCCGATCCGCTGCCCGAGGCGGAGAAGCGGAGCACGAGGGGGCGGGTCGTCGTCGTGGAAGCGCCCGGCGAACCCAAGGAGTGCCTGCGCACGCTCGCCGTCAGCGGTGCACAGGGCGGCAGTCTGCGGATCACCGCGGTCGCCAGGAAGCCCGACAAGGTCAAGAAGGACCTGTGCGACAGCGCCGACGCCGCCGTGGACTACGCGGTGAACCAGCTCAACGACGGTGACATCGACCGGCGTTCGCCCGCCTTTGCGTCCGACTCCCTTGCCCACGAGGACGCGTGCTCGCTGCTCGACGTCGCGGCGCTGGGCAAGCTGCCCGGCGTCGACGCCCGGAACCCGGAGGCCGGGTTCGGCGACTGGTCCTGCCAGTGGACGTCCACCACCAACGACGTGGAGGTGGACCTCCAGTTCGACCAGGGCGGGCTGGCGCGCGGACCGAAGGAGGAACGCACCAGGATCGGTGGCCGTGAGGCCGTCGTCCTGCCGGACAGCGAGGGCGACGGGTCCTGCCGCGTCGAGCTGGTGCATCGCGAGTACCTCGGCCCGGACCGGGTGGAGGGCACCGAACGGGTGGCCCTCGTCGCCAAGGGGGAGGGCCCCAAGGGCTTCAACCACTGTGCTCTGGCGAAGGACTTGGCGAAGTCGGCGGCCGAGTCCCTGTCCTCGCGCTGACCGATCCGTACGAAGGTGGTCCGTACGCGGCCGATCCGCACAAGAAGATCCGTACGACGCTGATCCGTACGAAGCGGGTGACGCGTGCCGACCCGATCGAGTGTGAGCAAAGCCATAGGAACAACGCGACTTGACGCATGTGCTGTGCAATCCGTGCCCCGGCGTCGCCCCGGCCAACGATCTGCCCGAGACTGGTGTGGCCAACCGCCCTGCGTGGATATGGTGCAGATGCAGGAGAAGTCACAGTGCGAGGTGAGGCGGTCGCAGGCCCGCCACAGGCAGGGATGGGGGTGCGCGGGTGCCGACCGCCGTAGCCGTTACCAGTGCTGACCTGGTGCTGCCGTCCCTGGACCGGCACACGCCGTCCGCCGCGGTGCTGCAGTCCGCCGTGCAGGCGCCCAGAAGTGGTGCCGTCGCGGGACTCACGAAGGGGTCCGGCGGTGCGCACGGCCGCGGACAGCAGGGCGGCGGCGAGTTCTCGCTGGACCGGCTGCTCGCCGAGGTCTCCACGCTGCTCGACCACCACGGGCATGTGATCGTGCTCTGCCCCGCCTCCGCGCCCCAGCCCGTACTGCACCGGCTGCACACCGTGCGCTCGGTCCTGGAGACCGACCGGATCGCCCTGCTGCGTCCCGCGCTGCCACCGCTCGGGCTCGCCGTACTCGCCCTGCAACTACGGCAGTTGAGCGTCTGCGACTTCAGTCCGGGTGTGCTCGCCTCCGCCGCCCGGCTGCTCACGCACTACATCTACGCCGGCGCCGTACTCGGCTCGGTCACCAAGCTCGACCGGGTGCCGGTGTCCCTGGGCTCGCACGCACGCTCCTGGGTACCGGGCTCGCAGTTCGCCGTACTGGCCACCCCCGAACCCCAACTCCTGCGGCTCACCGGGCAGAAGCCCCAGGCACAGGCCGCCCCGAAGGGCCCGGCGTTCGGGACGCGGCTGCTCGTCGCACCCGGGCAGCTCGACGCCGACTGGCTCACCTCCACGCTCGCCCCGGCCTGGCAGGTGCAGGACGTCACGCACACCCGGCAGCCGGCCGAGTCGGCCGAGTGGTGGGGCACCGCGAAGCTCGCCGAGTTCGCGGCCGCGATCGGGGACATCTCCGTGCTGTACCAACTGGTCTCGTCGGTACGCCGGGACCGGTGCCACTGGTGCGGACTCGAACTCATCGGCGACCGCTGCGGGTTCTGTGCCGCGCCCCTGCCACCACCACCCGAGCTCACCGCCTCGGCCGCCCGCGCCCTGCCCACCGGCGTCGGCTGAGGCCCGCAAGCCGCTCCCCGTCCCGTACACGTCCCCGATCGAGGTACTCCGGCCATGAACTCACGCCAGCGACGCGGCGTCATCCTGCTGGTGGTCTCCCTGCTGTGCGCCCTCGGTGCCTTCGCGGGCGTCCTTTCGGTGATCCGGGACGCGAACGCCGAGGTCGGCCCGAAGGTGACGGCGTACCGGCTCAAGGGCGACGTGGAACCGTACAAGGAACTCGACGCCGAGCAGTTCGTGAAGGTCTCGATGCCCGAGCGCTGGCTGTCGGAGACCGCGGTCACCAATCTGCGCGAGATACGGGGCAAGATCGCCGTCACCACCCTGCGCAAGGGCTCGCTGCTGCAGGACGACATGATCGTCGAACGGCCCCGACTGGAGCCCGGGCAGCAGGAGATCGCCATCATGATCGACGCCGCCACGGGTGTCGCCGGCAAGATCGACCCCGGCGCCTCGGTGAACATCTACGCCACCTTCAAGGCCGAGGACGAGGGCCAGCGGGACCAGTCGCGGATCATCGTGGCGAACGCCCGGGTGATCGACGTCGGTGAACTCACCCCCTTCGACCGCGACCAGGACGACCGGCGCCGCGAGGACACCGAGGCGGTGCCGATCACCTTCGCGCTCGACACGGCGGACGCCCAACGTGTCGCGTACGCCGAGTCCTTCGCCACCCACGTACGCCTCGCGCTCGTCGGCAAGGGCGGCGACTCCGCCGTACCGCCGAGCGAGCGCACGTACACCCTGGACAAGGACAAGTAGGCCCGGGCATGAGCGAGTCGAGAGCACAGGCGCGGCAGCAGGGCGCGGCGAGTCCGCGACGTCGCCGCGGCGGGAACGAGAGGAGGCCGGTATGAGCGTCCGCGTGCACTCCGCCGTGCCCGACCCGGAGTCGGCGCGCGCCCTGGCCACGCTGCTCGGGCAGTTGCCCGACACCGAGGCGGCGCCGCCGATGCCGGACTCCACCTCCCTGGTCGACACCCTGGACCGGCTCGCCGCCGAGTCCCTGGACGAACTGCCCGAGGTCGTCCTGGTCCACGAGCGCGTCGGCCCGGTGCCCGCCCTGGACCTGATCCGCGATCTCGTACTGCGGTTCCCGGCGGTCGGCGTCGTCCTGGTCACCGCCGACACCAGTGCCGGGGTCCTCACCGCCGCCATGGACTCCGGCGCCCGCGGCATCGTCACGCTGCCGCTCGGCCACGAAGCCCTCGCCGAGCGGGTGCACGCGGCGGCGGCCTGGTCGGCGGGCATGCGCAAACACCTGGGCACCTCCGCGGAGAGTCTCGGCGGCGGACCCGGCGGCCGGGTGGTCACCGTCAGCGGCGCCAAGGGCGGCGTGGGCACCACCCTGACCGCCGTCCAACTCGCCCTGGCCGCACGGCAGTCGGGCCGGTCGGTGGCGCTGCTCGACCTGGACCTGCAGTCCGGCGACGTGGCCTCGTACCTCGATGTGCAGTTCCGCCGCTCGGTCGCCGACCTCGCCGCGATCGCCGACATCACCCCGCGCGTGCTCCAGGACGCGGTCTTCGTCCACGAGACCGGCCTCGCGCTGCTGCTCGCGCCCGGCGACGGCGAGCGCGGCGAAGAGGTCACCGACCGCGTCGCCCGGCAGGTGCTCACCGCCCTGCGCAGCCGCTACGACCTCGTGGTCGTGGACTGCGGCTGCCAGATGAGCGCGGGCAACGCCGTCGCCGTCGAAGTCGCCGACCAGGCACTGCTGTTGGTCACCCCGGACGTCGTCGCGGTACGCGCGGCCAAGCGTCTGGTCCGGCTGTGGGACCGGCTCCAGATCCGCAAGGCCGAGGAGACCGTGACCGTCCTCAACCGCTACGCGCGCGGCTCGGAGATACAGCCGTCCCTGGTCGAACGCGTCACCGGCACCCGGGTCGCCCGTACCGCGGTCCCCGCCCACTTCAAGGAACTCCAGTCCGCCGTGGACGCCGGACGCATGCAGGACCTGGACCCGCGCTCCACCGTCCGGCAGGCCCTGTACGCGCTGGCCGGTGAACTCCAGCTCGCCGCACCGGAGGCCGCGGACCACAAACGGCGCGGCGGCGGCGCGCTCGCACTGCGCAGGCGCGAGGCCAAGGGCGACCGCGGCGCCGTCACCCTCGAGTTCGCGGGCATGTTCCCCATCCTGCTGACGCTCGTGGCGATCCTGTGGCAGTGCGCCCTGTACGGCTACACGTACTCGCTGGCGGGCAACGCCGCCGACGAGGGCGCCCGCGCCGCCACCGCCGCCGTGATCGCGGGCGAGGACCCCGCCGCGGCCTGCCGCACCGCCGCCCGCGCACATCTCCCCGACGCCTGGCAGGACGCCGCAGTGAGCTGCGCCGACGAGGGCGCCGTGTGGAAGGCCCAGGTCGACGCCAAGGTGCCGCTGTTCCTGCCCGGCTTCGACGCGGGCTGGGAGGTCTCCGGCGAGGCCGGGGCGGCGCGCGAGGGCGAGGAGGCCGCCGGTGCGGGCGGGGGAGCGGGCTGATGCGGGCGGCGCTGGGTGCGGGGTTGGCACGGAGGCGGCGTGGTGCGCTGCGTGTGGGGCCGGTCCGGCGGCAGTGTGGCGCGCTGCGCGCGGGACTGGTCCGGCGGCGGCGTGCGGCGGACGACCGGGGCGTCTCGATGCTGGAGTTCGCGGGCTTTCTGCCCATCCTGCTGCTCGTCGGAATGGCCGCCATCCAGCTCGGGTTGGTCGGTTACTCGGCCAGTCAGGCGGGCTCCGGCGCCCGCGCGGCGGCGCGTGCCGCCTCGCAGGAACGCCCGGGACAGGCCGCGGGCCTCGCCGCGATGAGCGACTGGCTGGACGCCCGGGTCGGCATCAGCGGCGGCGCCGACACCACGACCGCCACGGTCACCGTCCAAGTCCCCACCCTGCTGCCCTTCGTGGACACCGACTGGTCCGTGACCCGCAGTGCCACCATGCCGAACGACGAGTGAACGGGCGCCGGGTCGCACGGCGTTGACCGTCCCCTCGGCCACCGACGAATGAACCTCCGCACTACCGACGAATGAGCAACCGCACCACCGACCACTGAACATCCGCGCCACCGAAGAGTGAACATCCGTACCACCGAAGGGAGTTGAGAACACATGAGCCTGAGGTCGCGTATCGCGCAGCCCGAGGAGGGCGGCGGGCCCGGTCGGGAGGACGGGCGGCTCGTGGCCGCCTACCGGGCCAAGCTCCTGGAGGAGATCGACCTCGCGGAGATGTCCTCGCTCTCCGCCGCCGAACGCCGCTCCCGTCTGGAACGCGTCCTCGGGCACCTCATCAGCCGTGAGGGCCCGGTACTGTCCACCCACGAACGCGGCCAGCTGATCCGCCGCGTGGTGGACGAGGCGCTCGGCCTCGGCGTACTGGAACCGTTGCTCGCGGATGCCTCCATCACCGAGATCATGGTCAACGGCCCCGACTCGGTCTTCGTCGAACGCGGCGGCCGGGTCGAACAGCTCCCGTTGCGCTTCGCCTCCGACGAGCAACTGCTCCAGACCATCGAACGCATCGTCTCCACCGTCAACCGCCGCGTGGACGAGTCGAATCCGATGGTGGACGCCCGGCTGCCCAGCGGCGAACGCGTCAACGTCATCATCCCGCCGCTGTCCCTGACCGGCCCGACCCTCACCATCCGGCGCTTCCCGCGCGCCTACACGCTCCCCGAACTCATCGGCCTCGGCTCCCTCGACGAGCAGATGCTGATGCTCCTCGCGGCCTTCGTACGGGCCCGGTTCAACGTGATCGTCTCCGGCGGCACCGGCTCCGGCAAGACCACGCTGCTCAACGCGCTGTCCGGACTGATCCCGTCCCACGAGCGCATCATCACCATCGAGGACTCCGCCGAACTCCAGCTCCAGCAGGAGCATGTGATCCGTCTGGAGTCCCGGCCGCCGAACGTCGAGGGCAAGGGCCAGGTCACCATCCGCGACCTGGTCCGCAACTCGCTGCGGATGCGGCCCGACCGGATCATCGTCGGCGAGGTCCGCGGCGGCGAGACCCTCGACATGCTCCAGGCCATGTCGACCGGCCACGACGGCTCGCTCGCCACCGTGCACGCCAACACGGCCGAGGACGCGCTGATGCGGCTGCAGACCCTCGGCTCGATGTCCGAGGTGCAGATCCCCTTCGAGGCGCTCAAGGACCAGATCAACTCCGCCGTGGACGTGGTCGTCCAGCTCGCCCGGCACAGCGACGGCTCCCGCAAGATCGCCGAGATCGCCCTGCTCGTCTCGCACGGCCGCGACGAGTTCCGGATGGTGCCGGTGACCCGCTTCGTCCCCCACCCGCTGGCCGCCGACCGCGTCGTACGAGGCCACTTCGAGCACCTGCCACTGCCCCGCGAAACCGCCGAGAAGCTGCACCTGGCCGACGAGCCGGTGCCTCCGGCCTTCGGGGTGGGGCAGCCGCCGGGGCCCTATCCGCCGAGGCAGGCCATCGGATGAGCCCCCGCCCGACCGTCCCCGCCCGCGTCCCTGCCCCCGCCCCCGCCCGGAGCCCGGCATGAACAGCCCCGCCGTTCTGGCGCTCGGCGCCACCGTCCTGACCGGCACCCTCGCCGTCGCGGGACTGCACACCTACGCCTCCGGGCGGGCCCAGCGCCAGGCCCTGGTCGACCGGCTCTCCGGCGAGGGCGCCGCCGGCGCGCCACCGGGCAGGGCCCGCCGCTTCGCCGGGGTGGACCGCAGGCTCCGCGGCACCCGGCTCGGCCGCTCGGTGCAACAGCGGCTCGCGGCCACCGGACTCGACGTCACCCCGGGCGAGTTCCTCGTCTACGTGAGTGCCGCGGTCGCCGCGCTATGGCTGATCGCGGCGGCGGCCCTGGCGCCCTTCTTCGGCCCGATCGCCGGACTCGTCGCCGTCTGGAGCGCCGTACTCTTCCTCAACTGGCAACGCCAGAAGCGGATAGAAGCCTTCATCGGCCAACTCCCCGATGTGGCCCGCCTGTTGGCCAACGCGACGGCGGCCGGTCTGGCGCTGCGCACCTCCCTCACCATGGCCGCCGAGGAACTCGAAGCCCCGGCGGGCGAGGAACTCTCCCTGGTGGCCGACAAGTTGACCCTCGGCCGCAGCGTCGAGGAAGCCCTGGACGAACTCGCCACCCGGCTGCCCTCCCGCGAACTCAGCGTCCTCGTCACCACATTGGTCCTGGCCAACAAGGCGGGCGGCTCGGTGGTCAGCTCCCTGCGCAACCTCACCCAGACCCTGGAGGACCGCAAGGAGACCCGGCGCGAGATCCGCACCATGCTCTCCGAGGTCAACGCCACCGCCTTCACGGTCCCCCTCCTCGGCCTCGGCTCGCTCCTCCTCATCAACTCCTCCAACGAGGGCGCGCTCGCCAAGGTGACCGGCTCCCCACTCGGCCAGGGACTGATCCTGCTCTCCCTGGCCCTGTACGCGGTCGGCTTCCTCGTCATCCGTCGCCTCGGCAAGATCGAGGTGTGAGCCCGTCATGACCGCCGTGCTCCTCGCCGCCCTGATGGCGCTCGCCGTCGCCGGATTCTGCTACGGCGTCAAGCTGTACCGCGCCGACGCCAAGCTCCCCGACGACCTCGCCGTGGCCCTGGAGGTGGGCGCCTCCCGCGTCTCCACGGCGGGCTCCGCCGTGGACCGCCTCGGCATGCGCTTCGCCCCGCTCGTCCTGCGGCTCATGGGCCCCAAGCGCGTCGCCGCCAAACGCCGCCGGATCGACATGGCGGGCAACCCCGGCGGCCTGACCCTCGACCGCTACGCGGCCCGCCGCGCGGTCTACGGGATCTTCGGCGTCGTCATGGGCCTGGTCTTCCTCACGAACGACCAACTCCTGTTCGCCCTGATGACCCTCGTCTTCGGCCTGGTCGCCGCCGACGCCCTGATCTGGCAGGCCATCCGCGAACGCCGCGAGGTCATCGACCGCACCCTGCCCGACTTCCTCGACGTCCTCGCCGTCGTCGTCTCCGCCGGACTCGGCTTCCGGCAGGCACTGGAACGCGTCGCCGAGAAGTACGAGGGCCCCTGGGCCGACGAACTCCGTATCACCCTGCGGCAGATGGACATGGGCGTCAGCCGCCGCCAGGCCTTCGACGAACTGCGCAAGCGCAACGAGTCCGAGCAGGTGGGCCAGTTCGTCTCCGCCCTCCAGCAGGGCGAGGAACTCGGCTCCCCGATCGCCGAGACGCTCATCCAGATCGCCACCGACATGCGCCGCACCGACGCCCAGAACTCCCGCCGCCGCGCCGCCCGCACCATCCCCAAGGCGACCATGGCCACCCTGGTCTTCATGCTCCCGGCCACCATGATCCTCATCGCCACCGGCATGTTCCTCGGCTCCGGCTCCGACTTCGGCTCGATCCTCGGGGAGTGACCATGGCTGTACGGCTGTCGCGTCGCCCGCCTTCGCACCTGCAATCAACTAGGGGCAATTCTTTGCGGGTTTGTCATCCATACGTCTCCACGGACCCCGAAGATGGGCCACACTGCGCGTGTACGGATCGTGTGGGGACGATTGCGTTGGCGGGGACCGCGTCGACAGGACCCGGCCTGCCCGACCCGTCACGTGACGGATCAGGTGGCCGATCGCACGGCGGACGGTGCCACGGCCCGGGTGGGGGTGAGACGGTGGTGAACACGGCACGGGAGCGGAACGTGACACTCCCGGCACCCGGAGCCCGTTTCACGGGCCCGCACATCGCGCAGAACCACAACAGCCGTACCGGCAACGGGGCTCACCCGCCCCCACGGCACCGCCGCCAGCGGTACCGGACGTCCGGGGCGGCACACGGGGGGTGGTGTCGGTGAGGACCGCGGCCATAAGCAGCCGCCGCACGGTCGGCGGGCCGAAGCGCCGGGCACGCATGCCCGGCACCGACGTACGCGACGACACGTACGGGGCCCACCAGGGCCGCGGAACAGGGCGGGACGGAGAGGGACAACGTGACGAAGGAACTGTGGCTGAGAGCGGCGGTGGGCACGGAACGCTCACTCGCCACCTGGGCACGCACCGTGTCGACCCGGATGCGGGGGCGGGAGCGGGATGCGGGGGCTGGGTTTGTGGAGTATGCGGGGTTGATGATTCTGATCGCGGGGATCTACACGCTCATCGATCAACTCGGCCTGGACGGCAAGATCTCCGAAGCGATCGGCAACGCGGTCAACGACGTCATCGGCGCCTGACCGAGAGGTCTTTCGGGTCCGACCGGGGCTCGACACTTCCCCTCTACATCTGGTTGACCGCGATCATCCTGTTCGTGGCCCTCGCCTTCTTCGCCTTCGCTCAGGCGGCAGTTGCCCGCAGCGGCGCCCAGTCGGCGGCCGACGCGGCCGCTCTGGCCGCGGCCCAGGACAGCAGGGACGAACTCCTCGACGGACTCATCGAGGCGATCGAGAACGGCGACGACGGTGACGAGGACGGTGACGACAACCAGGACGGCGGGTGGCCGGACTGGCTCGACGGGACCGACTTCGAGGGTGCCGGAGCCAGGGGCGCCGCCGAAGCGCTCGCGGCGGACAACGACTCCTCGGTCACGGGTTTCGGGGCCGCGGAGGCGAACGGTCTGCCGGGGTACCGGGTCGAGGTCCGGACCAACTACACGGTCGGCGACTCGATCATCCCGGGCACCGAGGCCAAGCACGCGAAAGCGGACGCGGTCGCCGTGATCGAGCCACGCTGCGACATCGACGAGGACGCCGATCCCAAGAAGCCGGTGGAACTCGACTGCGACGGCGACCTCATCGAGATCGACCCCGAGGACTTCGATCCGGACGATCTCCCCGACGCATCCACCCTGTTCGCCGTGCACTTGGCCGAGTGACAGTGACAGAACGAGACAAGGAACCCGTACCGATGAATCTTCGGCACACCATGAAGGGCCGCAGGGCGCTCACTGCGGTGGCGCTCACGACTGGACTGGTCCTCGCGGTGGCCGGGTGCGGCGGAGACGGCGACGACAAGGACCCGAAGAGCGAAGGTGGCAAGTCCTCCGCGCCGGAGAAGAACGACGACACCGCTGAGGACCCGAAGGAGCCTGGCGAGGGCCAGGACCCGACCACGGTGCAGGGCAACGGGATCAGCGTCACGGTGACTTCCGCCGTCCGCGAGCAGGGCGGTTTTCTCACCCTCAGCGGCCAGGTGACCAACAACAAGTCCGGGATATGGGTCGGTAGCGAATGGCGCAGTGACGAGTCCGAGCTGAAGAAGAACGGCGGCTCACTCGCGGGCGCCAGCCTGGTCGACTCCACGGGCAAGAAGAAGTACCTCGTACTGCGTGACACCCAGGGCCGGTGCCTGTGCACCGTCTTCCAGGGCGGCATCGATCAGGGCGAGACCATCGACTGGTTCGCGCAGTTCCCCGCGCCACCGGAAGGCACCGCGAAGGTGCAGCTCCAGCTGCCGACGATGCCGCCGGCCAACATCGAGATCACCGAGGGAGAGTGAAGCCATGTCCTCCGCCCCTCGCTACGGCACGAAGGCCACCGCAACGGCCTTGACCGCCACCGCCCTTGTCCTGACTCTCGCGGTGACCACCGGCACCGCCCAAGCCGACGACCCCGACCCCAGCGTCCCGCCCGGCAGCGTCACTTCGCAGGCGCCGCCGAAGGTGGACGCGGCGAGCCCGGGCCTGAGGCTGGAGGCCGGAGCGACGCTGGCGCCCGCGAAGGTGCTGGACATCAAGTCGGTGGTGGAGGACACCGGCGGTGAGGAGCGCCGCGAGGACACCAACCTGGACGTGAAGTTCGCGCTCCAGGCGGAGGTCCTGTTCCCGAAGGACAGCGCCCGCCTCAACCCGAGCGCCCGTGCGCGGATCGAGGCCATCGCCGAGGAGATCAAGTCCCAAGGCTCCGGAGTGGTACGGGTGTTCGGCTTCACGGACGACCTGGGCACCTACGAGCACGGCAAGGAACTCTCCCGCAAACGCGCCGAGGCCGTCCACGACGTACTGGCCCCGGGCCTCGGCCCCGACGTGACCTTCCACGTCCGCGGCTACAGCGAGGACTACCCCATCGCGGAGAACACCAACGAGGAGGGCCGCCGCAAGAACCGGCGGGTGGAGATCAGCTTCCCGCGGGGCGGAGCGACGGCCCCTGAAGCAGAGGCAGAACCTGCGGGCTCCGAGCCGGCAGGTCCTCTCTGAGCGACGAAAGTCTCGTCGTTACTCAGGTTTGAAGCACCGCGAATACACGTCGAAGGCGATCAAAGGTTCGGTGCCTGCATCCAGACCCCGCAACCATTCGGCGTGCATTTGCGTGCGGGTCTTCATGTGCACGGCCAGAATCTCGAGGGTTCGGGCCTCGCTGCGATTCGGGCCGTTCTTCACGATCTTCCATCCGCGTTTGGGGAGTTCGCGAGCGAGGTTCGACATACCCTTTTGGAGGCTTGCATTGTTCACGCCATAGAGCGACCAGGGATGCCGAACGATCTGCAAGCTCCCCTCTTCGTTGTCATCGGACTTGCAATTGCTTGCCATGGGGCCAGGTGCTGTGGTTTTCCCGCGAACGTGGAGTATGTCGTAGAGACCGCTCGACAGCGACTTGACTTCGGTAAGCACTTCTTGAGGGGGTCGACTTTTCGGTTGGTAATCCATGCCGCTCGCATGGTCTTCCATCGAACATGCTGGGGCGATCAGCGCTAGGGCTAACGCCAAGGTGGTGAGCCCAAGGGGGCGTCGCCTTGCGTTTCGTGGCGTCATTGACGCGCCTCCCGGAAGCTCATTGAGGTAGGAATCAGTCGCTTGACTGTCTCTGGGGTGATCTTGCCGCTCAGCTTTGTCTACACAGCATTCTTCGGCTGTGACAAACCGCCTGGGCACGCGGCCCCCACTACCTCGGCCTCGCCCTGCCGCACCCGCCACCAACGCCCCCCTACGCCGTGCGCTGCGCGAACGCCACCACGACCCGGTGGAACGGGGTGAACCTGCTGGCGCGCGTCAACCTCTGAGCAGGCGCGCAGCGACCCCCGAGCGGGCGCGCGGCGGCACCGTTCGCGCGCCCGCCACCCTTCGCACAGGCAACCCATGTCCAGAAAATCCCCTCCTACCGGGTGACCGCCCCGCCGGGCGCCCCGCACCGAGGAACCCTCCTTGTGGGCCCGTACGTCCAACCGCCCCCGCCCGGGGCGACCACCCGCTCAGGAGATCCCGTGCCGAAGCCGACGAAGACCACGCAGGTGCAACGCCGAACAGACAGCCACGTACGACAGTGGGGCGGGGCGGCCGAGGCCGCGCCCCGGACGGCCGCAGACGGGACGACCCCGCGCACGCACACGCGGCGGACCCCGTGGCTCCGGACCGCCGCCTCCCTCGCCCTGCTCCCTCTCCTCGCCGTCGCCCTGACCGCGTGCGGAGGCGACGACGAGGGCGGCGACAAGGCCAAGGACCCTGCGTCGTCCGGGAGTCCGTCGGACAAGCCTTCCGGAACGCCGACCGGAAAGCCCTCCGCAAAGCCCTCCGGAAGCCCCGACGACGGTCAGGAGCTCGGCCCCGGTGAGAGCGGCCGGGGCGAGGTCGCCAACCGGAAGACCGAGACCACGTACGTGGCGGGCGCGCAGAAGGTCGACATCGGTACCGAGGCCGACGCCAGGAAGCTGGTGGACGATCCGGCGCTGGTCGAGGGCAAGGTGCCCGCGACCGCCTACCTGAAGCTCACCAACGACGACGGCGGCACCATCGCCGGACATCCGCGGATCGGGGACATCCGGCTGACCGCCGACGGGCAGCCGGGCACGCCCCTCGACAGCGCCGAGGTGCGGGGCAAGGACGTGCCCCCGGCCAAGGGCTGTGAGACACCGGAGGAGATCACGAACTGGAAGGAAGGCGAAAGCCATGTCTTCTGCGAGACGTTCCTGATCCCCAAGGGCGCCGTGAAGGTGCTCGTTCAGTGGGTGAAGGACCCGGCCGACGGCTTCACGTACTCCTGGGACTTCACCGTGCGGGCGGACGGCGGCCCGCGGACACCCTGACCCGCGCGTCCTGAACCACGCCTTCTGACCCGCGCACCCGCACCCGCCAACCCGCACCCGCCAACCCACACTCACCCGCGGATTCCCGGGCGATGTGCGCCGTCCCAAGGGCGGCGCACATCCCGCCGGTCAGCCCACGGCCATCCGGGCAGGCTCGTCCTCGGGCTCGGCTGCAGCCGCATCCGTACGAACGTCAGCAGTCGCATCCGTACGAACGTCGGCAGCCGCACCCGTACGAACGTCAGCAGCCGCACCCGTACGAACCACGGTTACCGCCGCCCCCGCCCGAACCTCGGCGGCAGCCCCCGCCCCGGCCCCCGTCCGAACCTTCGCCACAGCCCCCGGCCCCGCATGCATCGGCGCCAGCTCCCCGTTGATCACCAACCGTGCGTCCTGGGCGAGTTGGCGCCGGTCGGTGCCGCGTATTGGCGGGTGGGCGGTGACCCGTACCGTCATGTCCGCCGCGCCCGCCACCCTGCTCAGCGAGGCGGTGAAGTTCTCCACGCCGAGGAAGCCGGCCCAGCGGGTGCGGCGCGGGCCCTGGAAGTAGTCGATGGTCACCGGGCGCACGGGGGCCCCGGCGTCGACGGCGGCCTGGAAGCTGGCGCGGTAGAAGCCGCCGCCCGCGACCGAGCACCAGGTGGTGGCCTGCGGGAAGACGAGGACGGAGCGGCCGGAGGCGAGCAGCCGGGTCATGTCCTCGATCATCAGCGGGAGTTCGCGTACCTTCTCGCGGTGCACGAACCGGGTGCCGAGGCGCCGGGCCAGGCCGCCGATCACCGGCCACCCGCCGACCTGCTGTTTGGCCAGGATGGTCATCGGCTCGACGGCCAGCATCGTGATGACGTCGATCCAGGAGATGTGGTTGGCGACGATCAGCGTGCCGGTGCCGCCCGACTCCTCCTTGGGCACGCTGAGCGGACCGGTGTCGCCGACGATCCGCAGACCGACGCCGTCGAGCACCGCCCGCGCCTTGGCGCGCACCACTTCGGGCTCCGAGAGCCGCTTGCCCGCCGCCACCGCGCCCGCGACCGTGTACGCGAGGGCGGCATAGCGGCGGCCCCGCACGGCGGGGGAGACGGACGCCGTGGAGCGGCCCGCACAGCTCGGGTCGCAGACCGGCTCCAGGGGCCAGGGGTTGAGCGGATTCACTGCACTTCCCCGAGGAAGTAGCGCCGGTAGCGGTCGTTGAGGCGGTCCATGTCGAGCAGGACGAAGAAGTCGGCGACCCCGAACTCCGGGTCGTGCGCGGGCGCACCGCACATCCACGCGCCGATCCGCAGGTAGGCACGGAGCAGCGGGGGCAGTTCGGCGTACGAGGGACGCTCCACCGCGGCCTGGGCCGAGGGCACCCACGGGCGGCGCGGGTGGACCCGCAGCTCGGTGGGGGAGGCGTGCTTGGAGTTGCCGAGCAGCCAGGCGTTGGAGGCGGCGACGCCGCCGTCCGACAGCGGCACCGAGGCGCAGCCCGCGAGATAGCGGTGGCCGGAGAGCAGGACGTAGCGGGCCAGGCCCGACCACATCAGGTTGATCACCGCGCCCGAGCGGTGGTCGGGGTGCACACAGGAGCGGCCCGTCTCGATCATCGAGGGCCGGACCTCGTCGAGCGCCCGCAGGTCGAACTCGCTGTCCGAGTAGGAGTGCTGGAGGCGGCCGGGCGGCAGCAGCCGGTAGGTGCCGACGACCTCGCCGCTGGTCGTGTCGGTGACGATCAGGTGGTCGACGCGGTCGTCGTACTCGTCGATGTCGTGGCCAGCCAGCGGTGTGCTCAGCGCGGCGCCCATCTCCTCGGCGAACACCTGGTAGCGCAGCCGCTGCGCCGCGCGGATCTGCTCCTCGGTGTCCGCGATGGAGGTGACGTAGTTACTGGTGTCGGGCGTCGTGCCCGTGGATGTCAGAAGCATGTCTCGCCGTACTCCCATGGCCGGGCCGGAGACCTCCGTGTATGCGGGGGGCCCACGGCGGTGCGCTCGATACACAGGGGGACGGGCACCGTTCGCTTCGCGCCACGGTCACTGGCACGCCGGGTCGGTGTCTGGCGTATCGAGTCCTACGGGTGTCCTGCCAGGGAGCATCGGTTCGCCGGGTGTGCACGCGATGAATGCCACGAGAAGCCGGGCGGAAGGGCGGACCTCTGAAGTGGCGTCGCCTCGCGGAGTTCGTGATGTGGCCGAAACCGTACGCACGTACCCGCGCGCGGCCCAAGGGGATGCGCCGCCCTCGCGCCGCTTACGCACCGGCTGCGTGCCGCACCGCCGCCCGCAGGTCACAGGCGGTTCGGCGGTGCGGCCCGGGGTGGCGGCGCGACGGTCAGCGGCGGGCGCTCAGCCCGAATCCGTACCGGAACAGCGGGTCGTAGTCCGTGTCGCCGACATTGATGGGTTCCTGCGCCTCGCTGCGCGGCCAGGTGACCGGGAGCTTGCCGGTGAACGGCGTGCGGCCGAAGAGCACATCGGCGACGCCGCCGCCCTCGGCGCCCGGCAGCCACGACATGACGAACGCGTCCGTCTTCGCGAGCTCGTCGGTCACGATCTGCGGCCGCCCCGCCACGTCGAGCACCACACAGGTCTCGATCGCCCCGCACACCCGGTCGATGTTCGCCTTGTCCGCGGCCGAGAGGTTCAGCGTGTGCCCGCCGTTGCCGACATCACCCATGCCCTCCGCGTACGGGGTCTCGCCGACGACCACGACTCCGACATCGTTGCCCTCGGTCGGCGCCGCGGCGTCCTGGCTGTACGTGACCTGCTCGGCGTGCTCCTTGATGCCGCCGAGGATGGTGGTGCCGGGGAAGTGGCCGTTGCCGGACTGCCCCTGCCAGGTGACCGTCCAGCCACCGGCCTGGTTGCCGAGGTCGTCGGCGTTGACGCCCGCCACGTAGATCTTCTGCGACTTCTTCAGCGGCAGCGCGCCACCCGAATTCTTCAGCAGCACCTGCGACTTGGCCACCGCCTCACGGGCCACCGCACGGTGCGCGGGCGAGCCGATGGTGTCCGCGTTCGAGCGGTCGGTGTACGGCTTCTCGAACAGCCCGAGCCGGAACTTCGCCCGCAGGATCCGGCTCACCGCGTCGTCGATACGGGACGTCTCGACCCGCCCCGCCTCGACCTCCTTGATCAGCGTCTCGACGAACTTCGGTGCCGCGTACGGCTCCATGAACATGTCCATCCCGGCGTTGACCGAGGCCCGCACCTGCGCGGCGTAGTCACCGGGCAGCTGGTGGATGGCCTCCCAGTCACTGATCAGAAAGCCGTCGAAGCCGATCTTGCTCTTCAGCACATCGGTGAGCAGCTCCTTGTGCGCGCTCATCTTCACCGGCTTGCCGTCCCCGGCGTCGGTCCACTTCACGCTGGAGTACGAGGGCATGATCGTGCCGACGTGATGCTTTCGCACCGCCGGGACGTACGGCGCCAGGTCGATCCGGTTGAACGACTCGTGGTCGGTGACGGTGACACCCTGGTCGAGCGTGTACGTCCCCGTCGTCGAGGTCCCGTACTCGGTGTCCCCGTCGCCCGCGAAGTGCTTGGCACTGGCCAGCACCCGGTCCGGCCGCGCGAGGTCCTCCGGCCGGGTGCCCTGGAGCCCGTCGATCGCACTCTCCATCCGGGTCACCAGATCCGGGTCCTCCCCGTAACTCTCGTACGAGCGCCCCCAGCGCACGTCCCGCACCACGCACACACAGGGCGCGAACGCCCACTGCGGCCCGGTCGCCCTGGTCTCGGTGGCCGTGATCTCGGCAGCCCTGCGCACCAGTTGGGGATCGCGGGTGGCACCCATGGCCATGTTGTGCGGGAAGACGGTGGCACCGACCAGATTGTTGTGGCCGTGCACCGAGTCCACTCCGTAGAGCAGCGGAATACCGAGCCGGGTGGCCAGCGCCTTCTCCTGGTAGGCGTCCACCATGTCCGCCCACGCCTCGGGGGTGTTGGGCTTCGGCGTCGAGCCACCGCCGGAGAGCAGCGACCCGAGCCCGAGCCGGGTGATCTGGTCCCGGTCGCCGTCCACGGCGGCGCGTTCGGCCTGGGTCATCTGGCCGACCTTCTCCGCGAGCGTCATCCGCCCGAGCAGGTCGGCGACGCGCCGGTCGACGGGCAACTTGGCGTTGCGGTACGGCGCTTGGGCTTGTGGGCGGGGGTCGGTGGCCGTGGTCCGGTCGTCGGAGGAGGCATCCGCTCCGGCGGCGGTCGGCGCGGTGAGGGCCCCGGCCAGCAGGGCGGCGGTGGCGAGCAGTGTGCCGGTGAGCCGGGAACCGGTTCTGCGCCGCTGTCGGGTGCCGGGGGTGCGGGGGGTGTGGGGGTGCATCAAGACGTCCATCCCTGACTTGGGACCGGTCGCCCGGAACGTCAACGTCCCCGCCCCGGGTGGACCGATCGACGACGGCGGCCGCCCGGGCCCTCCGCACCCGCGGACGACGTGAACGGCCGGGCGCCGACATGCCCCTGACGTCTCCACGGCACCCGGCACCGAATTTCCCGGCTCACCGAGAGAGTGTCAAGACTTCAAGCAAGCACCGTCAGATGTCGCGCTCATTCTTCAAGTAGTGAACAAGAGCACCCGGTTCAACCGGTTCACAGCAGGTGGTCGGCCTTGCCTGCCTTGATGTCCGTGATGAGGGTGCGGAGGGCCTCGCGGGTGTCCTTGAGGTGGTTCTCCTCCTGCCCGGCGATGGCGAGGTAGGCGTTGCCTTCGGGGTCGGTGCCTATGCGGAAGCAGTTGGAGCCCTCGGCGCAGAACGGTTCTTCCCAGCGAATGTCGGCCATGTGTTCCCTCTACAGGTCGCGGGCGATGTGGTGAACGAAGTCTCGCGACTGCTCGGGCGGGAGCGCAATCTGTGCCATTCGGTCAAGGTGCGAGCGGTACTTGTCCAGTTGGGCTTGCGCGTCCGAGAACTCCGGGCCGTGCGCCGAGTCGAGCTGCACGGTGTCGAGGTTCGGCACCCCGTCCTCGAAGTAGATCACCGACTGACCGGCGCCCGGGAACACACCGGCCTTGAAGGGAATTGCCCGTAGCTCCACGTTCTCCATCTCCGAGCTTTCGCAGAGCAGTTCCAGCTGGGGCCGCATCACCTTCGCCCCGCCGAACTCCATGCGGAGCGCTGCTTCATGCACATAACCCACGTAGTGGAGTGGGGAGTTGCGGTGCAGCGCCTGCTGACGCTGGAGGCGAAGGGCGACGCGGAGTTCTATTTCGGCGGGCTCCAGTGCCGGCAGGGCTGCCGCGAAGATCGTGCGCGCGTACCTGTCCGTCTGAAGCAGGCCAGGCAGATGGATGGAAACGCCGACTCTCAACTTCCTTGCGTGCCATTCAAGTTCGGCGATGTCGAGCAATCCGACGGGGAGCTGACCCCGGTACCCCTCCCACCAGCCCTTGTCCTGATCGCTCGCCATCGCTGCGAGCGCGTCGATGTACGACCCGTCCTCGCAGGAGTAGTTGCATGCCAGCTTGCGAATGCGCTCGGGTGTGATGGTCCGAGTTCCCGATTCGATGTTCGAGACCTTGGTGCGGTCGACTCCGAGGAGTCCCGCTGCGAACTCGGTCGACGCACCTGCCGCGAGGCGCATTTTTCGTAGCTCGGTTCCGAGTCGCTTCTGGCGCTGTGTGGGCGTTCGCCTCGGTGGCATGCGTCTCCTCCGGTCCGTCTTCGTTGCCAGTGTGCCCGCTGCTCACACCACGCTCCACGAGATCGACAGGGGGCAAATCCGTTGAGTGAGTGGCACATTGTCACTCGCGACTCTACAGTGAGTGATGCATCGGTTACTCAACTGTCGAGTTCCGGAAGCGCATCACACCCCTGCCCGCACTCCATCCCTGGGATGGGCAGGGGCGTCAGGGAGACAAGCCACCGTTCGCCGACGTACGCGTGACCGTCGCACGTCCACCACCCCACCCCCGAACGGGAGTTGACCATGTCCGTACGCGCCACCGCCTGCCCCGACCGTCTCGACCTGGACGTGGCCGGAGAACCGCTCACCCCCGACTCACTCACCTACAGCGTGACCCTGCCCGCCGCGCCCGGCAGCGCCGCCGTGGCGAGGGCGACCGTACGTACCGTGCTCGCCGCCCACGGGCTCGCGGACATGGCGGACGCCGTACTGCAAGTGGTGGGCGAACTGGCCGCCTGCGCCTGCCGGTTCACACCCCACACCGAGATGTACGTGTCCCTCCGCTACCGGGAGGAGGCCCTGCGGGTGATCGTCCACGACGGCCACCCGCGACACCTGCACCCCAAGCTGGCAGCGGCCTGCGAATCGCGGCGCCGGGCGGCGTTGCGCCTGCTCGCCGTGGTCGTACGGTCCTGCGGCGGGGAGTGGGGCTTCGGCGACGCCCGCGAACCCGGGGGCGGTACGCGGATGTGGGCCGTGTTGCCGCGTGGGGGAGCGGCAGCCTTCGGCGAGGTCGGCAAGTAGCTTGCCGCCAGGGCCGGTTGAGGGTCGGCGGACCGGCCCGTACGCAAGGTTCAGGAGCGGTTGTGATCCCCGGTCGCCCCGTCGATCAACTCCCGCAAAATGTCGATGTGCCCCGCGTGCCGGGCCACTTCCTCCACCATGTGCACGAGGACCCAGCGCAGCGAGACGCTGACGCCCCGCCAGGAGGTGCCGAGGGCATCGAGGGGGAGTTCCGTGATCACCGCGTCGGCGGCGGTGCGGGCGCGGGCGTGGAAGGCGAAGATCTGGTCCGGGGTCTCGCCCTCGGTGAGGCTCATGTCCTGTTCCGTCGCCGGATCGAACCACAGGGGCTCCACCTCGCGGCCGAAGGTCTCGCAGAACCAGCCGTACTCGACCGAGGCGAGATGCTTCAGCAGGCCGATCAGATTGCTTCCGGACGGGGTCATGGGGCGTCTGAGCTGTTCCTCGTCCAGGCCCCGGAGCTTCCAGAGGATGGCGTCACGGTGCCGGTTCAGGCTCGTGAGCAGGCAGCTTTTCTCGTCGACGGTGGCGGGGTCCTCCGCGGCGGTGGGGTTCGGCGTCATGGCGCGAACGTAACAGCGGGGGCTGACAGGGCTCGCGTAGGTCGCTCTGCGGGCGCCGCTGCTTTACGTGGGAGGCCGCTGATTTCCTAGACAACTTTTGAGTCAACTCCCCTACTGCATACGGACGGTCGGACCGTACGGTGACTGCGACCAGAGAAGGAGCGTGGGCGGCTCGAAACGAGGGCGCGTACTCCCAGAGGTGGGTGGCGGGCTCGTGCCCGGGGGCGAGGTGCTTGTCAGTGCCGCCTGCAAGGATCGAGAAGGTCGGTCATGCCGGGCCGGCCGCGGAATTGCTCGGGGGTAGTCGTGATACGGATCCATCTGACACCGGACGCGCTCGTCACCACGCGTTTCGTCGTCTCGCCGCTCAAACACCTCCGGCTGATCCTGGACTCGCGCTTCCCCGCCGTGCCCGTCGACGGCTACCCGGCCTCCGGTGACGTCGTCACGGCGATCCGTGAACTGAAGCTGCGCAGGCTGGGGTTGTTGCGCGGATTCGTGGACGACTTCCCCTGGCTGCCGTCCGTCCCGTCCGCCTTCCGGCCCGAGCTGAGTGACGAACTACAGATGCTGACGAAGGCACACGCCGATCTGGTGCCGCGCCTGACGTCCTATCTCAACCGGAGCGGCCAGATCGCCGGAGCCGAACAGGCCGCGCGGGCAACGGAGTTGCGTGGGCTGCTCGAAGCGCGCGGGCGGGAATTCACGGATGCACTGTTCGACGAGGCCTACCAGCTCTTCCAGCGCGTGCTCGCCCCGCACTGGTCCGCCATGGCCTCCCGCGTGGAGTCCGAGATCGACTTCCGCGGACGGGTCGCGGCCCGCGGTGGCGTCGGCGCCATGCTGAGCCGGCTGCACCCGGCCATCGACGCCCACGGCGACGTCATCCTGATCCGCGACCGCCGCGATGTGGCCACCCGGGTGCGCGGCCAGGTCACCTTCTATCCGACCGCCATCGGTCCCGTGCACATGGTCGACCTGGGCCGGGCCGAGACCGCCTCGCCGGTCGCGATCAGCTACCCGGTCGGCCGCCGGGAGGAGACGGGCACCGTCGCCGAGGGCGGCCTGGACGATGTGCTCGGCCAGTCGCGGGTGCGCCTGCTCACCAGCCTCTCCGAGCCGCGCACCACCTCGCAGCTCGCCGGGCTGCACCAGCTCAGCCCGTCCACGGTCTCGTACCACCTGTCCCGGCTGCACGGCGCGGGCCTGGTGACGCGCACCCGGATGGGCAGCAACGTCTACTACCAGTGCTCGCCCAAGGCGGACATCTTCGCCCAGCGGGCCACCGTTTCCCGGTACGGAACGCCTCGACGGGTGCCTCGTCAGGGCGGCGGTGGCGGCGGTGCGCAGGACAACAACACGGACCGGACCTCGGGCAAGGCCTGACGGGCCGGAGGCCGGACACGGGTCGGGGCCCCGGCCCCCTCGGTGAACTTGCCGTCGAGCCGGGCGACCGGACCGCAAAATGGCCGCGCCGCCAATAGCCCGAAGCGCCCCGGGAAGCAGGCCCGCCCCGGCACTTGGACGGAGGCGGGTGGACGCCTGGATTTCTCGCATCGTTACCCGGGTGGCCTCGCGGCCGAGTGCGACTGTCCCGTAGATTCACGTCTCGGTAATTCGCGCAAGCAAAGCCATCTATAGAGCTGCGCGGCGGCACCGCGCAGTGGAGGGGGCTGCGCGGTGCCGGAGCGGCGCCCCGCATCCACGGCGGCGACGCGCCGACGGTGGTGTCGGTCACGCGCGTGCGCCCTCTTGTGCGCCCAATGCGCCCGAAGTCCGCGGAACCCTTGCGGCGACTGGGATCGCGACCTCCGGGCCCGTCCCCGAAACGGTGGCTCACCGCCCTTTCTCGGACTCGGAGAGTAATAGGGGCACGCCGATGCACGCGGCGCAGCTCACCAAGGGTTATGGTGGAAACCCCCCCTCGGGCCGGCCCGTCTCCCCCCCCCACGGGCCGGCCCGTTCTCTTTCCTCCGGGTTCCTCCGAAGGCCCTCGAAATCCCTCGGGATTTCCCCGGACCGGGCGCACGCCATCTGCGAGCCCGGTCCGTTCTTCGTTTCCGGCCGTCACGTCCCCGCTCCCGAGCCGTTCCGCCCGTCTCCCATCTCCCGGCGCCTGGCGTCCCCCTTTTCCCCGTGAGCGGAACCGGAACCTCCGGCTCGCGCGTCATGACGTACGAGCCCATGGTGTGCCCAGGGTCCGGCCCGGACGGCGAGGCCGTGGCCTGTGGCCCCGCCCACCCGGATGGGCTGGAAGGGCCTCGTCGGCGGTAGGGTCCCCTCCGGGGGAGTGCCATCAAGGGCCGCGTGAGCGGACCCGGGGCCTATACGCCGCGCCCGGAATCCCGGAGACCACCGGGGGTCGCGGTCCCGCGCCCACGGCGAACGTATCGGCGTTCGGGGGCGGTGCCCCATGAGTGAGAGGTGAGACTCGGTGAACTTGCGCGACCTGGTGTACAGACTTTACGCACGCCGGGTGGAAGGCCGACTCGATCACGATCAGGTGCCGAAGCACATCGGCGTGATCATGGACGGCAATCGCCGCTGGGCGAAGGCGGCGGGCAGTACGACCGCGCACGGGCACCGCGCAGGAGCCGAGAAGATCGGTGAGTTCCTCGGCTGGTGTGCCGAGGCCGACGTCGAGGTGGTCACGCTGTGGCTGCTCTCAACGGACAACTTCGACCGGCCCGGTGAGGAGCTCGGTCCGCTGCTCGGGATCATCGAGAGAGTCGTCCGTTCGCTGGCGGCGGACGGGCGCTGGCGCGTGCACCATGTCGGCAACCTCGACATCCTGCCGACGCCGATGCGTCACGTGCTGAAGGAGGCCGAGGAGGCCACCTCCCACGTCGACGGGATAACCGTCAACGTCGCCGTCGGCTACGGCGGCCGTCAGGAGATCGCGGACGCGGTCCGCTCGATGCTGCTCGACCAGGCCGACCGGGGCGCGACCCTGGAGGACGTCGCCGAGGTCGTCGACACCGACATGATCGGCCAGCACCTGTACACCAGCGACCAGCCCGACCCGGACCTGGTCATCCGTACCAGTGGCGAACAGCGGCTGTCCGGCTTCATGCTCTGGCAGACGGCCCACTCCGAGTACTACTTCTGCGAGGTCTTCTGGCCCGCGTTCCGCAAGGTCGACTTCCTGCGTGCCATGCGTGATTACGCGGCCAGACACCGGCGTTACGGCGGCTGAGCGAGGGCGGAACGTACAGCCGGATGATTTCATTTCCGTCATTCGGTGTAATTCCGGCATGTCGCACGCCCCGTCAAACTCCTCTTTCTCTCACCTCCCCCTGCGCCCCATTTCCTGGCGCACCTCCCCGCCTCTCGCACCGCCCCTCGCCCCTTCGCGCCCCCGGCGCACGGGAGTTCGGCCCGGTGCGTGTCACCCGTGCGGCGGTCGTCCCGTACGCCCGGTTTGTGCGAGTAACCAAGAGTTCACATACACGCCGTCATATGCCATGGCATGGCGGCCCCCGGGAGAGGGAATAAGCCAGGCAGGTCGACGCCCGTGCACGACAGGGTGGGGCGTCGTATCTCAGCGGACGGCATGGGGCCGTCCGTCCGGGAGGCCCTTTGCACCAGGACGACCGCGTGAGAAACGCGGGCGACGTGGAGGGCCGGCGTTCGGCCCGCGCAGCGGGAGCCGAACCCGGTCCTGAATTCGCGGGCTTCGGGGGAGACCCCGGCCGGTCCGCGACACTCCCCGCACCTCATCCGAGGGGGTACGTCCTTCCGTGGTGACCAGCACAAAGCGCCACAAGCCAGACCGGCGCACCTACGTTCTCGACACCAGCGTCCTGCTCGCGGACCCCAACGCCATGGCCAGATTCGAGGAGCACGAGGTCGTGCTCCCGATCGTGGTGGTCACGGAGTTGGAGGCCAAGCGGCACCACCCCGAACTGGGCTACTTCGCCAGGCAGGCGCTGCGCCTGCTCGACGACTACCGGGTCCGTTACGGGCGCCTCGACGCACCGCTCCCCATCGGGGGCATGGGCGGCACGCTACGTGTCGAACTCAACCACTCCGACCCGGGCGTACTTCCGGCCGGTTACCGGTTGGGGGACAACGACTCACGGATCCTGGCGGTCGCGCGCAATCTCCAGGCGGAGGGGTACGACGTCACGGTCGTCTCCAAGGATCTGCCGCTGCGCATCAAGGCGTCCTCCGTCGGACTGCTCGCCGAGGAGTACCGGGCCGAGCTGGCGATCACCGACTCGGGCTGGACCGGCATGGCCGAACTCGCCCTCCCCGGCGAGCAGGTGGACCTGCTCTTCGAGGAGGAGACGCTGTACGTGCCCGAGGCGTCCGAACTGCCCGTGCACACCGGTCTGACTATCCAGTCGGAGCGGGGCAAGGCACTCGGCCGGATCACTCCCGAGGGCAACGTCCGTCTGGTGCGCGGGGATCGCGAGGCGTTCGGCGTCAAGGGCCGCAGCGCCGAGCAGCGCATCGCCCTGGACCTGCTGCTCGATCCCGAGGTCGGCATCGTCTCGATGGGCGGCCGGGCCGGAACGGGCAAGTCGGCGCTTGCGCTGTGCGCGGGTCTGGAGGCGGTCCTTGAGCGGCGCCAGCACCAGAAGATCATGATCTTCCGGCCGCTGTACGCGGTGGGCGGTCAGGAACTGGGCTATCTGCCGGGCAACGAGTCCGAGAAGATGAGCCCTTGGGCGCAGGCGGTCTTCGACACGCTCTCGGCGGTCACCAGCCGCGAGGTCATCGAGGAGGTCACCGCGCGCGGCATGCTGGAAGTGCTGCCGCTGACCCACATCCGCGGGCGTTCGCTGCACGACGCCTTCGTGATCGTGGACGAGGCGCAGTCGCTCGAACGCAATGTGCTGCTCACGGTGCTGTCCCGGATCGGCGCCAACTCCCGTGTGGTGCTCACCCATGACGTCGCCCAGCGCGACAACCTGCGGGTCGGGCGCTACGACGGAGTCGTCGCCGTCGTCGAGAAGCTCAAGGGGCATCCGCTCTTCGCGCATGTCACCCTCACCCGTTCGGAGCGGTCGCAGATCGCCGCACTGGTGACCGAAATGCTGGAGGACGGGCAGATCTGACCCGGCTGTCCGCAACAGATATTTTTGTCGCGGACAGCACCGATTCGCCCCCGCCGTCGGGGAGTTGGCGCCGCTCGGAAAGGCCGCAGAGCCTAGCCGGGCGGCGCCTCGGCGTCTGCTGGTTTCCGCAAAGTGCCTGGGACAAACGGCCTGTGAGCTTTCACACCCCAACGGGAATTGCCTTGCGCCCCGGTGCTAGGGCAGAGTCTGGGTCCTGTCAGGCCCCGCATACGACACACGTGTGTCTCCAAGGCACACACACAACAGAACTCCATAGAGCTCGTCGTATGCCGCCCGAGCACCACACGGCGCTTCTGCAGCAGAAGTTGCCCACCGGGCCCGTGCCTCCCGTGACCTAGCAAGTGGGAGGCCAGCGTCAGGGGCACGATTGCGTCCGCGAGGTCACCTAAGCGGGCGATGCTGGAAGGAAACCGTGTGAGCCGGATTTCGGTCCGGGGATTCGCAGTGGCTTCGGCTACCGCGGTCACCACTGTCGGCGCCGTCGTGGGCGTTGCCTCGGGCAACACCCAGCACCCCTCGAACCAGAACGACTTCGAGGCGACGGCAGGCGACGCGACCCTCCTCGCTGACATTCCCGCCGGCCAGCAGGCTCAGGTGCAGACCGCCTCGCTGAGCCAGCAGGCGGACGCCCAGGCGCTCGCAGCCGACACCGCGGCGAAGAAGTCCGCGGAGGAGGCGGCCCGCAAGAAGGCCGCGGACGACGCGGTCTCCAAGCAGAAGGCCGCAGAAAAGGCCGAGAAGGCCGAGAAGGAAGCCGAAGAGCGCGCGAAGGCGGCCGAAGAAGCGGCCAGCCGTTCCGCCTCCCGGGACTCCTCCGACTTCCCCGTCCAGGGTTCCTACAGCATCGCCGAGGTTCAGGCGATGGCCCGGCAGATGGTCCCGGCCGACCAGTTCCAGTGCTTCAGCAACATCGTGGACCACGAGTCGAGCTGGAACTACCGGGCGTCGAACCCGTCTTCGGGCGCGTACGGCCTCGTCCAGGCCCTGCCCGGATCCAAGATGTCCTCCGCGGGCGCCGACTGGCAGACCAACCCGGCGACCCAGATCAAGTGGGGCCTCAACTACATGGAGGACCGCTACGGCGGTCCGTGTGGAGCCTGGAGCTTCTGGCAGGCCAACAACTGGTACTAGAGGGCCGGTCGGGCCCCGGCCCGCAAGCGCACCGTTTACCCAATCGAAGCCCCTCGCCGTTCGACGGCGGGGGGCTTCGTGCGTGTAGGTTCGTCTGGTCAACGGCGACCGGGGGATCACGGGCCACACGACGAGCGGGGGCCGACGGGACCCCAGGGGGAAGAGGACCAACGATGTCGCGACTGCCAGCGTGGCTCGGCAAGGTCGGCGGCGGGCTCACCGATCTCGGCGAACGCCTCGGTGAACGCCGCGCCGAGGCCGAACGCCGCGCCGCGGACGACAGTTTGCCCACCACCGCGGGCGCCACCGCCGAATCGGCGCAGCCGCCGCCTCCGCCACCGCCGCCCGCTCCGCCCAAACCCGATCCGGTGGCCGCCGTGCCCTGGGGCCTGCGGGTCGCCGCAGAGGCGGGCTGGCGACTGCTCGTCCTCGCGGGAACGCTGTGGATCCTGATGCGGATCATCAGCGCCGTACAGCTCGTCGTACTCGCCTTCGTGGCCGCGCTGTTGGTGACCGCCCTGCTCCAGCCGACCGTCGCCCGGCTCACCCGGCTCGGGCTGCCGCGCGGGGTGGCCACCACCGTCACGGCGGTGCTCGGCTTCGTGGTGATGGGCCTGGTCGGCTGGTTCGTGGCCTGGCAGGTGATGGAGAACCTCGACGACCTGTCCACCCAAGTCCAGGACGGCATCGACGAGTTGAGGCGCTGGCTGCTCGACAGCCCGTTCCATGTCACCGAGGACCAGATCAACGACATCGCCAAGACGCTGCGCGAGTCGATCGGGGACAACACCGAGGAGATCACCTCGGCCGGTCTCGAAGGCGTCACCGTCATAGTGGAGACCCTCACCGGGATACTCCTGGCGATGTTCTGCACCCTGTTCCTGCTCTACGACGGACCGCGCATCTGGCAGTGGGTGCTCAAACTCGTGCCCGCGCAGGCCCGTCCGGGCATCGCCGGAGCGGGGCCGCGGGCCTGGCGGACGCTGACCGCCTATGTGCGCGGCACGGTGATAGTCGCCCTCATCGACGCCATCTTCATCGGCCTCGGGATCTACTTCCTCGGGGTGCCGATGGCGGTGCCGCTGGCCGTGTTCATCTTCCTGTTCGCGTTCATCCCGCTGGTCGGCGCGGTCGTCTCCGGCGCGCTCGCGGTGGTCGTCGCACTCGTCACCCAGGGCGTGTTCACGGCCGTGATGACGCTGGTCGTGGTCCTCGCGGTGCAGCAGATCGAGGGGCACATCCTGCAGCCCTTCATCCTGGGCCGCGCGGTACGTGTGCACCCGCTCGCGGTGGTCCTCTCGGTCGCCGCGGGCGGCCTGGTCGCGGGCATCGGCGGTGCCGTGGTCGCCGTACCGCTGGTCGCCGTGACCAATACGGTGGTCGGCTATCTGCGCGCGTACGCGCGCGAGAGCGCACTGCGGCAGTCACCCGCCCCGCACGGCTCGTCGGCACTCGACGTGGCTCCGGCGGCGGCGCCCGTGGGCGGCGGCGGTGCCGGTGCCGGTGAGCCCGGGACCAAGAGCGCGGCGGACAAGGAGAGTTCGGACAGCGGTGTGCGGGGTGCCGAGCCGCCCAAGGACTCCCCGGAGAGCTGAACCCGCACCGCCAGGAGAGCTGAACCAGCCCTGCGCACAGACGACTTCGGCCCTTCCCGGATCAACTCCCGGGAAGGGCCGAAGCTTTGGTGCTGTATTGCCAGGCGGTTTCGCAACTCCACTGCTGAATCTGTGGAGTTACGGTCCCGCCTCCTCAGCGACCGGCTCGTGGGCTCAGTCGGTGAGGGACTTTTCCGCGTCCAGGGTGACGGCGACCGCCTGGATCACCGAGGCGATCTTGAACGCCTCCTGGATGGTCTCGCGGTCGACACCCGCCTTGCGGAGTACCTGCTCGTGCGAGTCGAGGCACTGACCGCAGCCGTTGACCGCGGAGACCGCGAGCGACCAGAGCTCGAAGTCGACCTTCTCCACGCCCGGGTTGCCGATGACGTTCATCCGCAGACCGGCGCGCAGCGTCCCGTACTCCGGGTCGGAGAGCAGGTGGCGCGTGCGGTAGAAGACGTTGTTCATCGCCATGATCGCGGCGGCGGACTTGGCCGCCGTGTACGCCTCGGGCGACAGGTTCGTCTTGGCCTCCGGCTCCAGCTCGCGCAGCACGATCTCGGAGCGCGAGGCGATGGCGACGGCGAGCACCGTGCCCCACAGCTGCTGCTGCGGGAGGTCGGAGTTGCCGATCACCGAACCGAGGTTCAGGCGAAGGTCCTTGGCGTAGTCCGGTACCGCGGACTTCAGTTCGTCGAGTGCCATGAAGTAATCAGCTCAGATCATTCGCCGGAGAGAAGCTTGACCGGGTCCAGGGTGTCCTCGCCCTTGCTCCAGTTGCAGGGGCACAGCTCGTCCGTCTGGAGAGCGTCGAGGACCCGCAGGACCTCCTTGGGGTTACGGCCGACGGAGCCGGCGGTCACCATGGTGAACTGGATCTCGTTGTTCGGGTCAACGATGAAGACGGCGCGCTGGGCGAAGCCGTCCTCGCCCTCGACACCGGCGCCGCTCATCAGCTCGTGCTTGGAGTCGGCCAGCATCGGGAAGGGCAGGTCGCGCAGGTCGTCGTGGTCCTTGCGCCAGGCGTGGTGCACGAACTCCGAGTCGCCGGAGACACCGAGGATCTGCGCGTCACGGTCGGCGAACTCGTCGTTCAGCTTGCCGAAGGCGGCGATCTCGGTGGGGCAGACGAAGGTGAAGTCCTTCGGCCAGAAGAAGACGACGCGCCACTTGCCCTCGTAGGTCTTGTGGTTGATCTGCTCGAACTCCTTGCCGCTCTCCAGCGACACACAAGCAGTCAGGTCGTACTCGGGGAACTGGTCACCAACAGTGAGCACACGCTCTCCTTGGGAAAGTAACCCCCTTGTGAGGGGTCCTTGCGGGTTGGACGGATCTTGATGTTGGCACACCGGTCATTGATTAGTGAAATAGCTAGACTGTGTCGTGCTGATCGGAGGAGCTTATTGGTTACCCAGGGAAAGACAGGCGGTAAAAGGGGTGCGGCGGGACGTTCCCGCCAGCCCACGCTCGCGCAGTTGCGGGCCTTCGCCGCGGTCGCCGACCATCTGCACTTCCGGGACGCGGCCACCGCGATCGGGATGAGCCAGCCCGCCCTGTCCGGCGCGGTCTCGGCCCTGGAGGACGTGCTCGGCGTCCGTCTCCTGGAGCGCACCACCCGAAAGGTGCTGCTCTCGCCCGCGGGCGAGCGGCTCGCGGTCCGCGCGAAGACGGTACTGATCGAGGTCGCCGCGCTCATGGAGGAGGCCGACGCGGTGCGTGCCCCGTTCACCGGGCAGGTGCGGCTCGGGGTGATCCCGACGGTCGCCCCCTATCTGCTGCCGACCGTGCTGCGGCTGACCAGGGACCGGTACCCCGATCTCGAACTCAAGGTGCACGAGGAGCAGACCTCCTCGCTGCTGGACGGACTGCACACCGGGCGGCTCGATCTGCTGCTGCTCGCGGTGCCTCTCGACGTACCGGGGATCACCGAACTGCCGTTGTTCGACGAGGACTTCGTGCTCATCACCCCACGCGACCATCCGCTCGGCGGCCGGGACGCGCTCGCGCACACGGTGCTGCGCGATCTCGATCTGCTGCTGCTCGGCGAGGGCCACTGCCTGCGCGACCAGGCCCTCGACGTCTGCCGGGAGGCCGGGCGCGCGGACACCCCGGTGACCACGGCGGCCACCGGCCTGTCCACCCTGGTCCAACTGGTCGCGGGCGGCCTCGGTGTGACCTTGCTCCCACGTACCGCCGTCGAGGTCGAGACGGGCCGCGGCGACCTCCTGCGCACCGGCTACTTCGAGGCCCCCGCCCCCACCCGCCGGATCGCCCTCGCCATGCGCACCGGGGCGGCCCGCGGCGCGGAGTACGCGGAACTGGCGGCCGAACTACGGGGTGCCGTACGGGAGTTGCCGGTGCGGGTGGTCGAGGCCTGAACGGGAAGTCCGTACGGGCGGGCGTGGCGGCACGGCGGGCGCGGCGGCGCGGCGGGCTCAGTGGCGTCCGTGGTCGCTCTCGTCGGCGGGCGGCTCGGTGGGTCGCTCGACAGCCCGCTCGACGGATCTCTTCGGCGGGCGGCCCCGGCGCCGGATCGGCTCCACCGCCTGGGGCAGCCGCCCCGCCTCGCGCAGGGCGTGCCGGAGCAGGAACTCGATCTGGGCGTTGGTGCTGCGCAGTTCCTCGCCCGCCCAGCGGGCCAGGGCGTCGTGGACGTGCGGATCGAGCCGCAGCAGGACCTGCTTGCGCTGCTGCGGCCGCCGCTTCTCGGGCCCCTCGGCCTCCGGGCTCACTGGTAGAGGGTCCCCGTGTTGACGACGGGCTGGGCGGCGCGGTCACCGCAGAGCACCACCATCAGGTTCGAGACCATCGCCGCCTTGCGCTCCTCGTCCAGCTCCACGAAACCGTCCTGGCCGATCCGGGTGAGCGCGGCCTCCACCATGCCGACCGCCCCGTCCACGATCTGACGGCGGGCCGCCACCACGGCTCCGGCCTGCTGGCGCTGGAGCATCGCGGAGGCGATCTCCGGAGCGTACGCGAGGTGCGTGAAGCGCGACTCGATGATCTGTACACCCGCGGCCTCCACCCGTGCGTGGAGTTCGACGGCGAGCTTCTCGGTGATCTCCTCGGCGTTGCCGCGCAGCGAGAGCGCGTCCTCGTCGTGCGCGTCATAGGGGTACTCGATGGCGATGTGCCGTACGGCCGCCTCGGTCTGGGTGGAGACGAACTCCACGAAGTCGTCCACCTCGAAGCTGGCCTGTGCGGTGTCCTCCACCCGCCAGACGACCACGGCGGCCAGTTCGATCGGATTGCCGTAGGCGTCGTTGACCTTGAGGACGGCGGTCTCGTGGTTGCGTACCCGGGTGGAGATCACCTCGCGCGAGGTGAGCGGATTGACCCAGCGCAGCCCGTCGTGCCGGATGGTCCCGGTGTAGCGGCCGAAGAGCTGGACCACGCGGGCCTCGCCGGGCGCCACCATGTTGAGCCCGCACATCGCGAACAGCGCCGCGACGGCGATCGCCGCACCGAGCAGGATCAGCGCCACCTTGACCCCGCCCGAGGCGAGCGCGCCGAGCACGATCGTGCAGATGCCGAGGGTCAGCCCGAACAGGCCGAGGAGCAGGGCCAGTCCACCGCCCACGCTGTGCGCGGGCTTCTCGCGCACCCTCGGGCGCGGCATCTGCGGAGTGTCCGCGTCCGCCGCGGCGCCGCCTCGCCGGGACGGCACGGACGGCTTCGGGTGCGGGTCAGGGCTCGCTCCGGCGGTACCGGTCTCGTCCATGGGCATCTGGCTCCCCCAATTTGTTCGCTGTGCATGTGGATTGGCGCACTTCGTATGCGGCGGGCACCCGTCACGCCGGTCGCGTGCGACGGCGCACGCCCGTCGCAGGGCACGCCCGTCCGAAAGCGTCCGGTGTGGGACACGTCACGGACGTGACCCGAGTGAGGGCTCGCGGCACTGGTCAGGGCCGCAACCACACCTTAGCTCAGATCTAGCAAACTGCTATCACTTAATTTCTGATGGCAACCTTCCGGACACTTCGCTCGTCGGAACCCATAGGGACAGGTGCTGATTGTCACGTCCGGAAAAGTCCGGACGGAGGATGTATGTCCGAGGTGCGGTGTTAGCTTTCAAAGCTGGCCGGACCGGGAAACGGACGGACGGGACGACACCGGCAAGGGCATCGGCAAGGCATCGGCGACCAGGTCGCGAAGGGAAACGGGGAAACCCATGGCACAAGCGGGATCCGGGCGAGCGGGGCGGAGCGGGATACGCCGCTTCCTGTCCTGGAAGAAAGTCCTCGGCACCTTCTTCGTGCTCTGCCTGATGGTGATGGGCGCCTTCGTGGTGCTGTACATGGTCGTCGACATCCCCGAGGGGAACGCCGCGGCCAAGGCGCAGAGCAACGTCTACAAGTACAGCAACGGCAAGACCTTCGCGCGTACCGGCGACGTCAACCGCGAGCTCGTCGAGCTGTCAGAGGTGCCGATAGACGTCCAGCACAGCTTTGTCGCCGCCGAGAACAAGTCCTTCTACAAGGACCAGGGCGTCGACCTCAAGGGCACCACCCGCGGTCTGTTCAACACCCTGAGCGGCAACGGCAAGCAGGGTGGCTCGACGATCACCCAGCAGTACGTCAAGAACTACTACCTGACGCAGGAACGCACCGTCAGCCGCAAGCTGAAGGAGCTGGTGATCTCGCTCAAGGTGGACCGCAAGATGTCCAAGGACGAGATACTCGCGGGCTACCTCAACACCAGCTACTACGGCCGCGGCGCGTACGGCATCCAGGCCGCCGCCCAGGCCTACTACGGCGTCGACGCCCGCGATCTGAACGTCGCCCAGGGCGCGTATCTCGCCGCCCTCCTCCAGGCCCCGAGCGCCTACGACTGGCACGCCGCCACGGACAACGGCAAGGCGCGCGTCAAGGCCCGCTGGAACTACGTCCTCAACAACATGGTCGAGGAGGACTGGCTGGACAAGGGCAAGCGCTCGGGTCTCACCTTCCCGGTGCCGAAGGACCCCAAGGGCGCGCCCGGTCTGGAAGGCCAGCGCGGCTACCTGGTGAAGGCGGCCAACGCCCAACTGGTCAGCCAGCTCCAGTCGCAGGGCGTCTCCCGCGAGGACGCCGTCGCCCTGGTCGACGCGGGTGGCTGGAACATCACCCTGAACGTCGACGAGAAGAAGCAGCAGCAGTTGGAGAAGTCGGTCAAGAAGCGGCTGACCTCCCAGCTTTCGCCGAAGACCCGGGCGGTCGACGGGGATGTGCAGGCGGGCGCGGTCTCGGTGGACCCGAAGACCGGCAAGGTCCTCGCGATGTACGGCGGCGAGGACTACCTGAAGCACTACACCAACAACGCCACCCGCATCGACTACCAGCCCGCCTCCACCTTCAAGCCGGTCATCCTCGCCGCCGCGCTCGCCGCGGGCGCGGTCACCCAGGACGACGAGCCGATCACCGCCGACACGGTCTACGACGGCACCAGCAAGCGGCCCGTCCAGGGCAGCGACATCCCCTTCGCGCCGGAGAACGAGGACGACGAGAGCTACGGCCCGGTCTCCGTGCAGCGCGCCATGAACAAGTCCGTCAACTCCGTGTTCGCGCAGATGGGCGTGGACGTCGGGATGGACGAGGTGATGGAGATGGCCGAGACCCTCGGCATGCAGACCGAGGGCCAGGAGGCGGTGCCCGCCCAGACACTGGGCACCATGGGCGCGAGCCCGCTCGACATGGCCGGGGTGTACGCGACCTTCGCCAACCACGGCGAGAAGGTCAGCCCGGCGATGATCAAGGAAGCCGACCACATGGACCACCAGGTCGACTTCCCGGACCCGATCGGCGAGCAGGTCCTGGACCGCGAGGTCGCCGACTCCCTCACCTCGGTCCTCCAGGGCGTGGTCGACGACGGTACGGGCTACGCGGTGCGCAACCCGCTCCAGGAGGTGGCGGGCAAGACGGGTACCTCCGACGACAACAAGTCGGCCTGGTTCACCGGGTACACGCCGGATCTGGTCACCTCGGTCGGCCTGTTCGGCGAGGCGGGCAAGAGCCGTACCGACGACAGCGGCAAGAAGATCCAGAAGGGGGCCCAGGTCACCCTGAGCGGAGCGGCCGGCGGCGGCCGCGTCAACGGCGGTGGCTTCCCGGCCCAGATCTGGGCCGCGTACACCTTCGACGCCATGGGCGAGCCGACCCCCTTCGACCTGGAGACCGACATGGGCGCCGGGATCGACACCCCGCCCACGGAGGAGAGCCCGCTGCCGGAGGAGACCCCCGACGACCAGGTGCCGCCCACCCAGGAGCCGGAGGAGCCTCCGACCACCGAGGAGCCCCCGCCCACCGACGAGCCGCCGACGGACTTCCCCACGGACCCGCCGACCACCGACGAGCCCACCGACCCGCCCACCATCGAGCCGCCGCCGACCGCGGACCCGACGTGGGGGATCCCGGAGGACCCGGACGGGCGGCGCGCACGCCGGGGCTAGCGGCCCACCTACGGGAACGGACAACGCGCGTACGGAAACGAACAACGCGCACACGGGCGCCCGAAGCCGTCAACCGGCTCCGGGCGCCTGTGTGTTGTGGCCCTCCCGCCGATGGGCGAGAGGCGGGGCTCAGGCCCCGTTGAACTTCGCGGCGATGCGGTCGCCGAGGTTCTTGTCGACGTTGCGCCAGTACTCGAAGGCGCGCTGGAGCACCGGGGGCGTGACGCCCTGGGCGAGGTGGCCGCTGATGTTCGAGGCCAGACGCTCGCGCGCCGGACCGTCCAGGACCTCGCGGACCATCGTGCCCGGCTGCCCCCAGTCGTCGTCCTCGCGGTGCAGCGAGTACGCCTCGCGCACGATCTCGCCCGCCTCGGTGTGCCAGCTCGCGGGCCGGTACCGCTCGGAGTCGGCGGCCGGGCCACCGGCGGAGTTCGGTGCGTACGGGGCGCTGACATTGGCGGGTTCGTAGCGCATGGGGCCGTCCTTGGCGTACGAACGGACCTCGACGCGCGGGCGGTTGGGCGGGAGCTGGGTGTAGTTCGGGCCGATCCGGTACCGGTGGGTGTCCGGGTAGGAGAAGAGGCGGCCGAGCAGCATCTTGTCGGGGGAGGGGCCGATGCCGGGCACCAGGTTCGAGGGCTCGAAGGCGGCCTGCTCGATGTGGACGAAGTGGTCCTCGGGGTTCTTGTCGAGGGTCATCCGGCCGACCTCGATCAGCGGGTAGTCGCCGTGCGGCCACACCTTGGTGAGGTCGAAGGGGTTGAACCGGTAGTCGGCCGCGTCCTCGAAGGGCATGATCTGCACCTTCAGCGTCCAACTCGGCGCGTTCCGGGCCTCGATGGCCTCGTACAGGTCGCGGCGGTGCTTGTCGGCGTCGGAGCCCGCGAGTTCGTCGGCCTCCTCCTGGGTGAGGAAGGCGATGCCCTGGTCGGTCTTGAAGTGGTACTTGACCCAGAACTTCTCGCCGCCGCCGTTGATCCACATATAGGTGTGGGAGCTGTAGCCGTTCATGTGCCGGTAGGTCTTCGGGATGCCGCGGTCGCCCATCAGCCAGGTCACCTGGTGCGCGGACTCGGGGGACAGGGTCCAGAAGTCCCACTGCATGTCGTTGCTGCGCAGGCCCGTGCGCGGGTGGCGCTTCTGGGAGCGGATGAAGTCCTGGAATTTGATCGTGTCCCGGACGAAGAAGACCGGGGTGTTGTTGCCGACCAGGTCGTAGTTGCCCTGCTGGGTGTAGAACTTCAGCGCGAAGCCGCGCGGGTCGCGCCAGGTGTCGGGGGAGCCCATCTCGCCCGCGACGGTGGAGAAGCGGGCGAGCATGTCGGTGGTGCGGCCGGGCTGGAAGACGTCGGCCTTGGTGAACTGACTGACGTCGTTGGTGACCGTGAAGTGCCCGTAGGCGCCGCTGCCCTTGGCGTGCACCACCCGTTCGGGCACCCGCTCGCGGTTGAACTGGGCCATCTTCTCGATGGTGTAGTGATCCTGAAGGAGGATCGGACCGTCTGGGCCGATCGTCAGCGAGTGCTCGTCGCTCTCCACCGGGATGCCTGCGTTGGTGGTGGTGAAGGGAACCTTGCGGGCTGCCGAGGTCACGAGCGTCCTCCCAGGGGGATCGGGTGCGCGAGGGTGTCGGGTGGCTTCGTCTCGACAGCAGTCAACGCCCGGGGCGGGAGGTCGGCAACATTTGCCCGACTTATTGATTACGCCTTGTTACGGGGCGCTTGGTCGTGCTAGTGGGAATTGCGCACCGTGGTCATCAGTACGCGTACGCCCGTACACGTACGCCGTTGGCTCTCCGCTCCACTTACTCTTGGACTCTTGGTAAGTGGTCATGGCCTCGGTCCTTGGTTGCGGTCCGCCCGGCTCCCTGGGGTGCCGGAGGGTGCGGACGGGTGACGGCGGACCCGGTCGGCACACGGTGTGGCGCGCCCCACGGCCGATCCGCACAGCACACCGGATCGATCAGAACAAAACGAGGGCAGCCGCGGCCGAGTGCCGCGGCTGCCCTCGTGGGCGGCGTCAGTGGGAGGCGCCGGTGGGCGGGGCCTCAGGCCCGCCGCGGCACCTCGAACCACACCACTTTGCCGGTGCTGAGCCGGGTCGCGCCCCAGCGCCGGGCCAGCTTGTTGACCAGGTACAGGCCGCGGCCGCCCTCGTCGGTGGCCCGGGCCTGGCGCAGCCGCGGGAGTTGGGGCACGTCGTCGCCGACCTCACAGCGCAGCACGTCCGTACGCAGCAACCGCAGCGTGATCGGACGCGTCGCGTACCGGACCGCGTTGGTGACGACCTCGCTGACCAGCAACTCCACCGAGTCGCTCAGGTCCTCCAGATCCCAGCGGGCCAGCGCGCTGCGTGCCAGACGGCGGGCCCGGCTCGGAGTGGCGTCCTCCGGTTCCAGGAACCAGTACGCGACGTCACTGGGCGCGATGCCGTCGAAGCGGGCGGCGAGCAGCGCGATGTCGTCGTCCCGGTCGCCCGGGCCGAGCATGTCGAGCACCTCGTCGCACAGCGCCTCCAGCGGCGGCGGGTGGTCCGGTCCGGTCAACTGCGCGGTGGCGGCGAGGCGTTCGCGCAGTTGCTCTATGCCGGTCCATACGTCGCGCAGCCGGGACTCGACCAGGCCGTCGGTGTACAGGAGCAGGGTGGCCCCGGCCGGCGCGTCCAGCTCCACCGCCTCGAAGTCCACGCCGCCGACACCGATCGGGGCGCCCGGCGGCACCCGAAGCACCTCCGCGCGCCCGCCGAGGTGCAGCAGAACGGGCGGCGGGTGGCCCGCGTTGGCGATCGTGATGCGGTGCGAGACCGGGTCGTAGACCGCGTAGAGGCAGGTGGCCATGCGGTCGGTACCGAGCCGCTGGGCCTGTTCGTCGAGGTGGTGCAGGACCTCCTGCGGCGGCAGGTCGAGACCGGCGAGGGTCTGCGCCGTGGTCCGCAGCTGGCCCATGATCGCGGCGGAGGTCATGGAGTGGCCCATGACGTCGCCGACGACCAGGGCGACCCTGCTGCCCGGCAGCGGGATCGCGTCGTACCAGTCGCCGCCGACCCGGGCCGTCTCGGCGGCCGGGAGATAGCGCGAGGCGAGCCGTACGCCCATGGCGCGCGGCAGCGTCTCGGGGAGCATGGTGCGCTGCAACTCGTCGGCGATATAGGCCTCACGGCCGTACAGCACGGCCTTGTCGATGCCGAGCGCGCTGTGCGTGGCGAGCTGCGCCGCCACCAGCAGATCGTCCGGTTCGAAGGCCGGACGGTCGGGCCTGCGCAGGAAGATGGCCGCGCCGATCACCCGGCGGCGGCCCCGCAGCGGCGCGAGCACGGCGTGCTTGCCGTCCGGCACGGCCAGCCCGTCGCCGAGCAGTTCGGGCAGCGCGGCCCGGGCGGTCGCGGCGTCGGCGAACACCGGCCGGACCCCGCGCAGTACCTCGGCCAGCGCACCGCCGGGCTGCACCTCGCACAGCTCGGCGGTCGCGGACAGGTCCGGCTGCACCTGGAGCGGCGGCATCGGGGTGCCCTCGGTGTCCTGGTCCTCGGGGATTCGGTCGGTACGGCGCAGCCGCAGTACCACCGGACCCGCCGGGCGCTCGTCGCCGACCGGCAGCGGGTCGCGCAGATAGACCAGGATCGCGTCGGAGAAGGTGGGCACCGTCGCCCGGCACAGCCCCATCACGATCTCGTCCAGGTCGATACCGCGTGCGATCCGCCGGGTCGCCGCGCCCACGAAGCGCAGCCGGTCCCCGTCGCGCCGCATCGCGGCACCGGCCTGCCGCGGGGCCGGGGCGCCCGCCGGACCTGGCACCCGGCTCAGGCTCTCGCTGCCCGCTTGCATCTCCACACCCTCCGGTGTCGGTCGCGGGCGGGGCGCATCTGGCTCGGCCGTCGACGATTGCGAATGCTCATCACTGCCGGTGCCCGCGCCGGGCGGGGCCGCAGGGTCGCCGGACCTGCCCTGTGCCGGGGTACGCAGCAGCGCCCCGCGCGGGTCCGCGGGGGCCTTGGGCCGGGCAGCGTTCGGCTGCCGGGCCTCGTGGGAGGTGGGGTGCTCCGTCACGCGTGTCGAATCCGTCCGTCCGGGGCTGCGCGTCGTGCGCGCACTGCGTGCTCGTGCGCCTAGGCGCGTCGGCAGTTCAGGAAGAGCTGGTGCTCGGGGTGTGCATCCGTACTCGCCGGGGCGTACGCGAACGACTCCTCACCCGCGATCTCGAAGCCCGCCTCGCGCACCACCCGGCGCAATTCGTCCCGCAGAAATCCCGATACCCGGATTGAGTGCCCCAGGAACGGAATTTCCGCGTCGTCCAGGTCTGCCTCCACCATGGACAGCGTGAACAGGCCACCCGGTCTGAGCAAACGGTGCAACTGCCGCAGTGCGTAAGGGATTTCCGCACGGGGAAGCATCAGCAGCGTGAAGAAGCAGGCTATACCGTCGAACTCGCCGAGTCCCTCCGGGCCCGCCACCCGCAGTGCGGCCAGATCGAGCTGGTGGAACTCGCCCTCGGGGACATGCGCACGGGCCAGGCTCAGCATGCCCGCGGACAGGTCTATCCCGGTCACCTTGTGGCCCGCGTCGGCGAGCGCCCGCGCGGTCGGCAGGCCGGTGCCACAGCCCACGTCCAGGACCCGGGAGCCGGGCGGCAGCGAGGCGGCCAGCCAGGCGCCCGCGGCGAGCTGGCCCTCCTTGTGCGGGAAGGCCACGTCGTACCGCGCACCGATGGCGTCGAAGGCCTCGGCCTGACCCGTACGGTCGACGGCGGTGTCCCCGCCGTATCCCTCGTAGGCCTCGCTCACGTCCTGCCGCCCCTCGATGACTGATTGTCAGGCTCCGCGCCAGCCGGAGGAGTTGTGGCAGCGCGACCTTGCGGAGGACGATCCTACGTTTGAACCATGGGGGCGCATCAAGGGTCTCATCAGGACACATGCGCGGGCGTACGGTCCCAGTTGTCCGGCAGGGAGGGGATCGTCCACGCGGGATCCGGCCGCCAGTTCGGCCAATCCTCGTCGAACGGCGGGCCCCACTCACCGATCCGCGCCACCGCGCGCCACCCCGCCTCACGGACCCGCAGCGCCTGCGCGGCGTTCATCAGACCGGCCCGCTGGGCCTCGGCGAACTCGTCCTCGTCGCGCCAGTGCCAACTGCGGTCCGGAGATACGGAGATGTCGAGGAAGTGGTCCTCCGAGTCCACCCCGCCCGGCCAGCGCACGAGCGGCTCCTCCAGGTTCACGTACCAGTTCTTGAACCGCCAGCCCTGCTCCCAGAACAGCCATACGGACCACGGTTCGCCCGGCCGTGCGAGCTTCAGCACTCCGGTGCCGAACCAGCGGTCACGGGCGACCGTACGCGGCTTGGTGTACCGGCTCCGCAGCGGTTCCGCGTGCACCGCCGTGCCGTCCGCCATCAGCGGCTTGACGCACTCGGTGCCGGGGGCCAGCCAGACGGCGAGCAGTTCCGCGGTGTCCTGGACGACGGTCACTGGGCGGCAGATGTGGATGTGCGCGCCCGCGTTCTCGCGGTAGCGCCACAGGATTCGGTCGCCGCTCGCCCAGCGCGCGACCTCACCGGTACGCACCCGACGGGGTCTTCCGGAGGTGCCGTCCGTACCGTCCGCGCTGTTCGCTCTGCTGTCCTCGGCCGTCATGAGCAGAGTTTAGGAGCCGCCCTCGTGGCCCGCTGCGGTACGCGTCACCAGCCCTCGCCGGGGGCTCAACGACCGATCGTTTTCAGCCAGTTGTCGGCGAGGGGCGGGCGAGCGTGGGTGAATGTGGTCACAACGGGCCTCGGGCGGGGCCCGTGAGGCGGGGCCCGCGCCCTGGGGCTGTGCCCTACGGGCGGGTCATCCGCAGCACGTCCAGCGCCGCGTCGAGCTGCTCGACGGTGAGATCGCCCCGCTCCACGTACCCGGACTCCAGCACCACCTCACGGATGGTCTTCCGCTCCGCGAGCGACTTCTTGGCGACCTTCGCGGCCTCCTCGTACCCGATGTACTTGTTCAGCGGCGTGACCACCGAGGGCGAGGACTCGGCGTACTCGCGGGCCCGTTCACGGTTGGCGGTGATCCCGTCGACCGTGCGGTCGGCGAGCAGCCGGGAGACGTTGGTGAGCAGCCGGATCGACTCCAGTACGTTCTTGCCGATCACCGGCAGCATCACGTTCAGCTCGAAGTTCCCGGCCGCGCCCGCTGTCGCGATGGTCGCGTCGTTGCCGGTCACCTGGGCGGCGACCATCAGCACCGCCTCGGGGATCACCGGGTTGACCTTGCCCGGCATGATCGAGGAGCCCGGCTGGAGGTCGGGCAGGGCGATCTCGGCGAGCCCGGTGCGCGGACCCGAGGCCATCCAGCGCAGATCGTTGGCGATCTTCGTCAGGCCGACCGCGATGGTCCGCAGTTGCCCACTGGTCTCCACGATCCCGTCGCGCGCGCCCTGCGCCTCGAAGTGGTCGCGCGCCTCGGTCAGCGGCAGCCCGGTCGCCCGCGCGACCTCCGCGATCACCGCCGACGGGAACCCGGCCGGGGTGTTGATCCCGGTGCCCACCGCCGTTCCGCCGAGCGGGAGTTCGGCCAGCCGCGGCAGCGAGGCCCGCAGCCGCTCCACGCCGTAGCGCACCTGCGCCGCGTACCCCGCGAACTCCTGCCCCAGCGTGACCGGCGTGGCGTCCATCAGATGCGTACGCCCCGACTTCACCACGTCCGCGAACTCCTCCGCCTTGCGCGCCAGCGAGGCGGCGAGGTGGTCGAGGGCGGGAATCAGGTCCCGGGTCACGGCCGCGGTCGCGGCGATGTGGATGGAGGACGGGAAGACGTCGTTCGAGGACTGCGAGGCGTTCACATGGTCGTTGGGGTGCACCTCGCGCCCGAGCCGCTCGGTGGCCAGCGTCGCGAGCACCTCATTGGTGTTCATATTGGACGAGGTGCCCGACCCGGTCTGGAACACATCCACCGGAAAGTGCTCGTCCCACCGCCCCTCGGCCACCTCACGCGCCGCCTCCTGCACGGCCTCGGCGACCTCCGCGTCCAGCACGCCCAGTTCGGCGTTCACCTTGGCCGCCGCCCCCTTGATCCGCGCCAGCGCCTCGATGTGCGCCCGCTCGATGCGCTGCCCGGACACCGGAAAGTTCTCCACGGCCCGCTGCGTCTGCGCCCGCCACTTGGCGTGGGCGGGCACGCGGACCTCGCCCATGGAGTCGTGCTCGATGCGGTAGTCGACTTCGGCGGGGCTCTGGTGGGGTCCGCTGCCGGGTTCAGTGGTCATGGGTGGTGTACCTCCTGAAAGGGGAGCGGGCGTGGGGGGCTGGGTATTCCCGGGCAGTGGCGCCGCGCGGGACGGCCCAGTAAAGCAACGCGGGAATGCTCGGTGCGGGATGCGCGACGCCGGAGGGCGAGAGGGAGTGAACAGATCGTCAAGAGAGTGAGAAGGGTGACTACTTGACTGTCGAGAGTGATCGAATTTGGTGTGCGGAGTTCCGTTTCGGCGGGGAGGCTGGGACGGGTGCGATGGTCCCGAGCTCGGCTGCCGAAGTGATCGGCGGTCCGTCCGGGGCCGTGGCCCGCACGTACTGCCCCATCGACGAACACGACGAGGAAAAGGGGAGAGGCAGCACACGTCACGCCAAGGAGGTCGTCGCGGCACAGAAGTCCGGTACCGCCGCGCCACCGCTCTCCAAGCATCTGACCGAGCCCGTCCAGCTGTCCGGCCGAGTTCGTCGGCAGGCGCTGTCTCACCCTCTCGCAATCACCTTCGAACCATCTGTGGAGCACCGTATGAGCGATCTGCGGATCGACGGCACGATCTTCGAGGACTTACGGAAGACCTTCGGCAACGTCTCAGGCCGTATGGGCGACGCCCGCACCGCCCTCAAGCACACTGACGCCTCCGTGGTCGGCGCCCCGAAACTCGTGGAGGAGCTCCACGACTTCGCCGACGAGTGGGGCTACGGCATGAAGCAACTGGGCAAGCACGCACAGGGCGCCGTGAAGATGATCAACACGATAGGCAAGACCTTCGACGAACTGGATCACGAGCTCGCCGAGGCCCTGAAGTCGAAGAAGTCGAAGAAGTCGCAGGGGAAGGGCAACTGACGTGACGCGCCCCCAGTTACCCGCCATCGGCCGCGACCCGACGCCCGGCGACGTCCTGGAGACCAGGAACCTCGCACGCCGCATCAACGGGTTGGCGACCGATCTGGGCACGACCGTCCGCGAGTTGGAACAGGTCAGCTGCGGTGCCTGGAAGGGCAAGACTGCGGTGGCCTTCGCCGGCCACGTCGGCGAGGACCTCACGCCCCTGTTCAAGAAGAGCCACGAGTCCTTCAGCAAGGCGGCGAGCGCGCTCAGCCGTTGGGCGACGCAGTTGCAGGAGTTCCAGGACGAGACCGACCGACTGGAGAAGGCGGCACAGAAAGCCCTGGATGAGCGCGACGACGCCAAGACTCGCGAGGACGCGAAGTCTGCGGAGGGCGGCAAGGGCGACGGCAAGGGCGAGGGCGCCGACAAGGGCAAGAGCCTGGCAGACGCGGAGATCGCGGTCGGCGAGGCCATGAGCTGGCTCCACGACCTGGACGACCGCTACGCCAAGGCCGCCAAGAAGATCGGCGAGGACCTGGAGAAGGCCGGCAACATCGCCCCGAACAAGCCGGGCCTCTTCGACCGCATCGCCGACGGCTTCAAGGGGATGGCGGAGTGGGTCAAGGACCACGCCGACATCATCGCGCTGGTGGGTGATCTTCTCAGCGATCTGACCGCGATCCTCGGGCTGTTGGCCATCATCACCCTGCCGTTCCCGCCGTTGGCAGCGATCTTCGGGACGGCTGCGCTGATCACGGGCGGACTGGCGCTCGGGGCTCATTCGTTGGCGAAGCTGGCCGGTGCGGATGTGAGTTGGGCGAAGATCGGGCTTGACGCGGTGGGCCTGCTCCCCGGTATCGGGCTGTTCGGCAAGGGGGCGAAGCTGGCGAAGGGGGCCGATGATCTGGTGGGGACCGCGGCGAAGTTCGGCAAGGGCTTCACAGCGGCCAAGGTGACGTCCGCCAAGAATATCCTCGCGATGGGTGAAATGGCGGGGAAGGTCAAAGGGGGAGTCAACCTTTTCCAGAAGGTGGCCATCGGAGGCACGGCCAAGAAATTCGTCCTGGTCTCTCATGAAAGCAGCGGAACGATGAGCAGGCTCGCGGGTCTCGCCCAGGGCGGATATCACGAAGGGCAATGGCTGGGAACCAAAGGGCTGAAGCTGATAACCGGAGGAAAGGCCGATCTCGATCCTTTCAGCGCCGGAGGGCGTGCCCTTGATGGCGCCCTGAAGATCGCACCCAAACTGCAGAGCATTCCCCAGCACGTCGGCGAGGCGATCAATCCCGGCGATCGATTCGCTGCCGCGCACTGACTCCAGGAGAGGTGAAGGAAAATGCCAATCTGGGAACCGGAACCGGGCGAAACCATGCTGGCCCGAGTTCAGGTCGTGTTCGCCACCGGTGCCGCAACCGCCGTCAAAGGGATGCGTTGGTTCCGGGACACCGAACGGCGGGATATCCAGGACCGGTTGCCGGGCTGGCCCGCAGGTCCCGAGTTCGTCGCACGTGGCAAGTCCGCCAAGGGTGTGCGGGGCGTGGGTGGCGTTCTTGGACGTATCGGCTACGTCGCGGTGATGATCGTGCTCACCGCGGCTGGCGGGCTCGGCCCCGGCCCTGGCACACTCGGCAGGCCCGACGAGCCGGAGAACGAGGTGGACGACTTCCCCGTGCTCTGGGGCGACCCCGACAGCGTGGCCGCGACCCTTCCCTGGCAGATGGACCTGGGCCGTCGTCCGCGCGGATACCGTACTCATCTCATCGTCACGGACTCGCGCCTGGTCGTGGTGGGCTTCACGACGTCGGACACCATCGACGACGAGGTCCTCTGGGAGATCGACCGGGCCCGTGTCGCCAAAGTGGAAACCAGGGACTTCAGTGCCATTCCGTTGAGAGTGAAAGATCTCGCCGGCAACCAGTGCGATCTGCGCATCGACTTTACGGACGGCTCGTGGTGCCGCGTGGCCTCGAACTATCGGGAGGATTTGGCGCCCTACTTGGTGGGTTCCCCTGAACTGGTCCCCCTCTCTGAGCTCACCGAAGGGCAAAGGCAACGTGTCGATCGCTTCAGTGAGAACTACGACTTGATGGGCGATCCCGTAGTGCTTCGTCTGGACAACGGAAACTTCCGCATGGCCGGCAGGGGTGCGGTGGAAGTCAGCGACTTCTCCGGGATGTTCGCGCCGAGCGACCTCATGGACTCGCAAGGAAGCAGCCCGGGCCGCTGACCGTACGGCACGAACAGAACGGCAAGAATCATGACCATTCCTTCGGAGATATCCGCGTCGGATGCCATCAGTGACATACCGCCGGTGTGGTTCGATGTCCCGTCGACGTTTTTCGCTCTTCCTCTGGCAGAAACGCCCGAAGAACGCGCCGAACGCGCCGAGACTTTCGTACGGCAGTTGTACTCCCAGGGCGACGAATCTATCTGGGAACCCGCGGCCCCGTACTACGAGGCCCTCGCCGAACACTTCTCGGACAGCGGCCTCTCCTACTCCGCGATGGGGCTCTTCTCCACGGACGAGGGCGCTGTCGTCCAATGTGCCTTCACCCTGGCCGCCGTCGAGACCGGGCACGCGGACCCCGACATCGCGGCCCAGGGAACCCTCGCGACGCTGTCGGTCGACTCGGACAACGACGCGCGCTGGCTGGATCTGCCCTGTGGCCCGGCTATCTCCTGCGTCACCCTCACCGAGCTGGTTCTCAATGCGGGGATCACCGCCTCGGGGGAGCAGGAGAAACTCCTGACCGGTCAGATTCAGGTCCATGTCCCGTTCCCCAACGCCCCGTACACGGCGGTGTTCACCATGCACACCGCTTCGATGGACTACTGGGGCGAGATCTGCGACATGACAGCTGCAGTGCTGGACACGGTCTCCTTCGAGGAGCCCGAGGTGAGCAGCCGCGGGGTGGCTCAGGACGGCACGGACACCGTTACGACCTGAGGCCGCCCCCCTCAACTCCCGTTAAAGTGGCGCAACTTGGCGCACCAGATCGCGTGCCACACCACGCACGGGTCGGTGAGCGTGTTCATGGGTACCAGGAAGCCGCGAGGACAGGTCCCGGGCGGGCTCCGGTGCCAGTCCTCGGTACCGGGCGGCATTGGTGCGGGAGATTCGGCGGGGGCGGCAATGGACAGAGACAGCGACGGGCAGCAGCCGTACGGGCAGCCGCCTGAGCAGGGCGGGAACCAGGGTGACCAGGGGGCGGGCGCCGGAGCTGGTGCCGGAGCTGCGGCGGACCGTGACGGCACCGGACTGGGGAGCGCGCCGCCTCCGGGGTGGCCGGCCCCGCCGTCCGAAGCGCCGAGCGGTCTACCTTCCGCGCCGCCATCCGCCCCACCGCCCGCACCGCCGTGGTCCGCCCCACCGCCGCGGCCGGGTCTGAGCACTCCCTGGATATGGGTGCTCTCGGTGGCCGGTCTGCTGATGGGTGTCCTCGGGCTGGTGGTCCTGGTGGGGGTGGTCGGGGACGAGGACGAGGGCGAAGGTGAGAAGAAGCGGCCCGAGCGCACCACGGTGGCACCCCAAGGGACGCTGAGGTTCGTGCGGGTGGTCGCCGTGGACACAGGTGCCTGCCCGGCGGACAAGGGGCCCGAGGAGTTCACCGGTACCGATGGCCGTGAGTGCCTGACCGTCGACTCGGGGGCGGACACCGCCATGGAGGTCGAGCGGCTGGAGTCGGTGGCCGCGAGTTACCGGGCCGAATCGGCCGGGTGGACGGTATCGATGAGCTTCAACTCCCGTGACGCGGAGCGTTTCCGGGCGCTGAGCGCGAAGGTGTCGGGCAGTGCGCCGCCGAACAACCGCGTGGCGACGCTCCTCGGCGACCGCCTCCTGAGCGCCCCCGCGGTCCTGAGCGTGATCTCCGGTGGCAAGGTCGAGATCTCCGGCGGTCTGACCAAGGAGAAGGCGGAACGCCTGGCCTACGACCTCGGTGCCCGCAGCGGGAGCTGAGCCGGAGCCCACCCGTGCGATGCGGGCTGTCGAGAGCTGTGTGGTGCGGCGCGGTGCGTGCGACGCGGGCCGTCGGTCCGTACGGCACTGACCTGGTCCGTCCGTACGGCACTGCCCCGGTCCGTCCGCCCGTACGGCACTGCACCGTGCCGTACGGACGAGCGGATCCGTATCCGTATCCCTATCCGGATCCGTCCGGGGATCAGGCCCCGTGCCGCACCGGGATATGCGTGAACGTCGGCTCCGGCGCCGGGTTCTGGAAGAAGTCGTTGCCCTTGTCGTCGACCACGATGAAGGCCGGGAAGTCCTCGACCTCGATCTTCCAGACCGCTTCCATGCCGAGTTCCTCGTACTCGACGACCTCGACCTTCTTGATGCAGTCCTGGGCCAGACGCGCGGCCGGGCCGCCGATGGAGCCGAGGTAGAAGCCGCCGTGGGCGTCGCAGGCGTCGGTGACCTGCTGGGAGCGGTTGCCCTTGGCGACCATCACCTTGGAGCCGCCCGCGGCCTGGAACTGGGCGACGTAGGAGTCCATCCGGCCCGCGGTGGTCGGACCGAAGGAGCCGGAGGCGTAGCCCTCGGGGGTCTTGGCGGGGCCCGCGTAATAGACCGGGTGGTCCTTGAGGTACTGCGGCATCTCCTCGCCCGCGTCCAGGCGCTCCTTGATCTTGGCGTGGGCGATGTCGCGGGCCACGACCAGCGGGCCGGTCAGCGAGAGGCGGGTCTTGACCGGGTACTTGCTCAGCTCGGCGAGGATCTCGTCCATCGGCTGGTTCAGGTCGATCCGTACGACGTCACCGCCCTCGTCGAGGTGCTCGTCGGTGGTCTCGGGCAGGAAGCGCGCCGGGTCGGTCTCCAACTGCTCGAGGAAGACGCCCTCGGCGGTGATCTTCGCGACCGCCTGGCGGTCGGCCGAGCAGGAGACCGCGATGGCCACGGGGCAGGAGGCGCCGTGCCGGGGCAGGCGCACCACGCGGACGTCGTGGCAGAAGTACTTGCCGCCGAACTGGGCGCCGATGCCGATCTTCTGCGTCAGCTCGAAGACCTTCTCCTCCAGGTCCTTGTCGCGGAAGCCGTGGCCGAGCGCGGAACCCTCGTCGGGGAGCTCGTCCAGGTAGTGCGCGGAGGCGTACTTGGCGGTGCGCAGGGCGTACTCGGCGCTGGTGCCGCCGACGACGATCGCGAGGTGGTACGGCGGGCAGGCGGACGTACCGAGGGAGCGGATCTTCTCCTCCAGGAACTTCATCATGGAGGTCTCGTTCAGGACCGCCTTGGTCTCCTGGTAGAGGAAGGACTTGTTGGCGCTGCCGCCGCCCTTGGCCATGAAGAGGAACTTGTAGGCGTCGCCGTCGGTCGCGTACAGCTCGATCTGCGCGGGCAGGTTGGAGCCGGTGTTCTTCTCGTCCCACATGGTGAGCGGGGCCATCTGCGAGTAGCGCAGGTTGAGGTTCTGGTACGCGTCGTAGATGCCGCGCGACAGGGCCTCGGCGTCCCCGCCCTCGGTGAGCACGTTCTGGCCGCGCTTGCCCGAGACGATCGCGGTGCCGGTGTCCTGGCACATCGGGAGTACACCGGCGGCCGCGATGTTCGCGTTCTTCAGCAGGTCCAGGGCCACGAACTTGTCGTTCGCGGAGGCCTCCGGGTCGTCGATGATGCGACGCAGCTGGGCGAGGTGGGCCGGGCGCAGATAGTGCTGGATGTCGTGGATGGCCTCCGCGGCGAGCTTGCGCAGCGCCTCCGGCTCGACCTTGAGGAAGGTACGGCCGTCCGCCTCGAAGGTGGACACGCCCTCCGCGGTGACCAGGCGGTAAGGAGTGTTGTCCTTCCCGGTCGGGAGCAGATCGGTGTACGCGAACTCCGGCATTTTCGGCGATTCCTCACTCGGCGGGGCTTCCGCTGGCCTCTGGGCAGCGCCCACCAGGGTAGAACCTGCGCGGGGCGCCGGATCTGTGAGGTAAGGCTCAGTGGGCGGGGTCCGTGGTGGCGGGCGCCGGTGGGTGGTGACTCGTGTATGTGTCGCGAGTGCCGCACGGATTCCGGCCGGGAGGCTTCCCGGGGCGTCGGGACGCTAGTCGCGATCTATCGCGTTCGGTAGGCTGGGGTGGTGGACCTGGAAAAGCACGCGCGCACGCCGGGGCAGTTGTCGGAGCGGACTTCGGGGGAGTCGGGGGAACCGGCCGAATCGAGGGAACCGGCCGGGGAGCCCGCGCGGGCTTCGCTGGCCGAGCCCGGGTCGTCGATGCGCGCCTCGGACGCCGACCGTGACCGCGTCGCGGACATCCTGCGGGAGGCGCTCGCCGAGGGGCGGCTGACGCCCGAGGAGCACGCCGAACGGATCGAGGCGGTCTACGACGCCAAGACCGAGGGCGAACTCGCGCCGTTGGTACGGGACTTGCCGGGGGCGTACGACGGCGCGGGGGCGAGCGGTCCGGGCGCGTACCCGATGCCGGTCGCCGGACGGCCGGTGCCGGGGACGATTCCGGCGGAGGCGGACGAGAACCTGGTCGCGGTGTTCAGCGGCTCCGTGCGCAAGGGCCGGTGGCGGGTCGGTCGCAGGACGCACGCGTACGCGATCTTCGGCAGCGTGGAAATCGACCTCAGCGAGGCCGTGTTCGAGTATCCGCAGGTCGTCATCAAGGCGGTCTCGGTCTTCGGCAGTGTGGAGGTCCGGGTGCCCGAGAACATCTCCCTGCGCGGCAGTGGTGGCGGTGTGCTCGGCAATTTCGAGGTGGACACCCTGGATTCCACCGAACCGGATGCACCTGTCGTCTACATCGAGGGCATTTCCGTACTCGGCAATATCGAGGCCAAGCCCAAACGCGGCAAACTCGTCCGCAATCTTCAGCGCAAGTCGCACGGCAAGGGATTCGGGCGGCATCTCGGGCACTGAGCCGGTGCCCGAACCGGTGCGGGCCGGTTGCGGGGCCGGTGTCCGCCGCGCGGAGACGGGCCCGGCCGTGGGGCGAAGTGGGGGTGCGGGATCCGCTTGTGGCGGTCGACCTTCGGCTCTTCGGGTGCCAAAGTCGTTTGCGGTTGTCAAGCGACTTTCCGGCATCCCGCGGCAATGGGCGAGGGCTCAAGCCCCGTTCCAGTGACGCGCGTTGGATTTTCCTGGCCGTAAAACGCCGTAAAAGCCCTCTCGCGGTTGTGCGGGTGCTTAGGGGCGTGCAGGGCGGGTAGTTCTTGCTGCATCGTCACTCGCTCGCGAAGCTGTCGTCAGGAGTAGACCGTGCTGCAACCGCCGCATAAGCCCCTGCAGGTCGCTGCCGTTCGGCCCCAGCGGGTGCCAGTGCGAGAGCGCGACCAGGAAGCCCCCTGGCATTCGGACGCGGTCTGCCGCCGCGACGAGGCCGGTCTCTTCTTCGCCCCCTCCAAGGAGCCCACCGCCGCCCGGCTCTCGCGCGAGGAGGCCGCGAAGCGGGTCTGCGCGCGCTGCCCCGTGATGGTCGAGTGCCGCGAACACGCGCTGCTCCAGCCCGAGCCGTACGGCGTCTGGGGCGGACTGACCGCCGCGGAACGCCGCGTGGTCCTCGCCCGCCGTCGCCGCCGCGACCTCGAACTCCAGAAGGCGGCACGCAGCACGGGCCGGATCGCGGCCGCGGGCTGAGCCCCTCTCGTCCGGAGCCGTACGGCCGTCGCACGGCTGTCGTACGGCTCCGAGGTGTGCCCCGGCGATCTTGGTGCGTGCCGCTGTACGGCTGGGATGTACGCGCGCGTGCGCCCGGGCGTACGCGCCGGTTGTACGCACACAACGGGCGCCCCCCCCTCGCGGGAGGCGCCCGTCGGTGTGCTCGCGGTATGCGGTGCGCGCTTGCTCGGCGCCGCTACTTGGCGCGGTCGAAGTCGATGGCGCTGTAGGCGCGCAGCTTCTTCAGGCGGTGCGTGGAGTCGATCTGGCGGATGGTGCCGGAGCGCGAACGCATCACCAGGGACTGGGTGGTGGCCGTCTCGGCGCGGTAGCGGACGCCGCGCAGGAGTTCGCCGTCGGTGATGCCGGTGGCGACGAAGAAGACGTTGTCGCCCCAGACCAGGTCGTCGGTGGACAGCACCCGGTCGAGGTCGTGCCCGGCGTCGATGGCGCGCTGCTTCTCGGCCTCGTCCTTGGGCCAGAGCTTGCCCTGGATGGTGCCGCCGAGACACTTGATCGCACAGGCCGAGATGATGCCCTCGGGTGTACCGCCGATGCCCATCAGCATGTCCACGCCGGTGCCCTCGCGCACCGCCATCACCGAACCGGCCACATCGCCGTCCGCGATGAACTTGATCCGCGCGCCGGTCTCCCGGATCTGGCGGACGATGCCCTCGTGCCGGGGGCGGTCCAGGATGACGACCGTCACGTCCTCGGGGCTGGAGTTCTTCGCCTTGGCCACCCGGCGGATGTTCGCCTCGACCGGGGCGTTGATGTCGACGAAGTCGGCTGCCTCGGGGCCGGTGACGAGCTTGTCCATGTAGAAGACGGCGGACGGGTCGAACATCGTCCCGCGGTCCGCGGCCGCCAGTACCGCGATCGCGTTGGGCATGCCCTTGGCGGTCAGCGTGGTGCCGTCGATCGGGTCCACGGCGATGTCGACCTCGGCGCCGGTGCCGTCGCCGATCTGCTCGCCGTTGTAGAGCATCGGGGCCTCGTCCTTCTCACCCTCGCCGATGACGACGACGCCGTTCATCGAGACGGTGGAGACGAGGGTGCGCATGGCCCGTACCGCCGCGCCGTCGGCGCCGATCTTGTCGCCCCGGCCGACCCAGCGGCCCGCGGCCATCGCGGCGGCCTCGGTGACGCGGACCAGTTCGAGAGCGAGGTTGCGGTCGGGGGCCTCGGGAGAGACCTCGAGTTCGGAGGGGAGATGATGCTCGGTCATCGGAGCGCACCTTTCTGATGACGAAGAGAGCCGCTCCGCGAGGGGCGACCTCGGTGGGAGGCGGGCGCAGGACGGCCGGGCGTTCCCGGAGGTCGTCCTTCCTTGTGGGCGGGGGACGTGTGGGCGGCGGGAAGAGGATGTGTCCATGACTCTATCCGCCCGCCGCCACAATGAGCAGAGGGCCCTACGCATGAGCGGCGTCAAGGCCCGCCGGGAGCGCGCACGTCAGGGGCGGTGCCAGAGCGGGGACGGCGACCTGCGACCATGGGGGGCGTGGCAGGAAGAAACAGGAACCAGACGGTCCGCGACATGGTGTTGTCGCTGGTCGTCATTGGCGCGTTCGTCGCGGTGATCTGGTCCGTCCTCCCGCACGACGCCACGGAGAAACCACCCAAGGCGGTCACCTACGAGGTCGAGCTGGTCACCGCCCGCCGCGCCGCCGACTATCCGGTGGCCGCGCCCGAGGGCCTGGCCAAGACCTGGAAGGCGACCTCGGTCCGCTACAACGGCGCCGAGTTCAGCTCCTGGCACCTCGGTTTCCACGGCTCCGACGACAGGTACATCGCGATCGAGCAGTCCAAGGAGCGCGCCTCGCGCTTCATCGACCGCGTCGCCCGCCGAGCGGACGAGACCGATGTCACCAAGGAGATCGGCGGCAAGAAGTGGGTGCGCTACGAGGGCAGTGACTACGACGCCCTCGTCCTGAAGGAGAAGGGTTCGACCACCGTGGTCACCGGCAAGGCGACCTTCGCCGACCTGGAGCACATGGCCGGCCTGCTCAAGATGGCCTGAGGACGGCGCTCCGAGCGCGCGTACACGGATACGAGTACGGCACGAACGGACACAAGCGGAGGGGCCCCGGCGTGCTGCCGGGGGCCCTCCGTCGTTCCGTGCGCGCTCGGTTGGTCGCCGACTCAGACGGTCTTGACGACGTCCTCGTACGCCAGGCGCGGTCCGCGCGGCTTCTGGGCGGCCTCGCCCGGCTTGCCGATGTTGATCACGATCAGCGGGGTGTGGTCGTCGTCCAGGAACTCCTTGCGGACGGCCTCACCGTCGAAGCCGGTCATCGGGCCCGCACCCAGGCCCGCGGCGCGGACCCCGATGATGAAGTACGCGGCCTGCAGTGCGGCGTTGAGCTTCGCGTCCCGCTCGCGGGCCGAACGCTCGGTGTAGAAGATGTCCTTGGCCTGGGGGAAGGCCGGGAATAGGTGCGGGAGTTCCTCGTGGAACTCGTTGTCCGCGGACAGGATCGCGGTCAGCGGCGCGGTGCTGGTCTTGGGGCGGTTGCCCTCGGACATGAGCGGCACCAGACGCGCGCGAGCCTCCTCGGAACGGACCAGGGTCACCCGCAGCGGTGTCTGGTTGAAGGCGGTCGGACCGAACTTGACCAGGTTGTAGATCGCCTGGACCTGCTCCTCGGTGACCGGTTCGTCGGTGAAGGTGTTCGCCGTGTGGGCCTCGCGGAACAGCAGGTCCTGGGCGGCGGCGTCGAGAACGAGGGACATGAAGCAACCTTCTCGTGGGCGGGCGGCGTGCGGTGGCACGCCATTGGTCGAGCATGCCCGACCGTACGAGAATGAGCTTTAAAGTTCAACAAATCCCTGCTTGCGGGTGAACGACCTCACAGCGGCAGGGCGCCGGTGGGCCCGTCTCAGCTTCCGTCCCCTCAGCTCTCGTCCTCCCCGTTCCCGCCGGCCTCCTCGGCCGTCTCCTCCGCCGCCAGTGCGGCGTCGAGGCGGGCCCGGGCGCCGTCCAGCCACCGGCGGCAGATCTTGGCCAGTTCCTCGCCGCGCTCCCACAGCGCGAGGGACTCCTCCAGCGTGGTCCCGCCCGCCTCCAGGCGGCGTACCACCTCGATGAGTTCGTCGCGCGCCTGCTCGTAGCCGAGGGCCTCGGCGGCCGCCGTCGCGCCGCCGTTCGCGGGCGCCTGTGTCTCGCTGGTCATCCGTTCCTACCGTCCGTCCCGTTGCTCACACCGTGCACTGTCCGTCGTACGCCGCTGCCTGTCACCGTTCGCCCTCCGGCGTCGCCGCTGCCCGCCCGGTGCCCTCGTCCTCGCCCTCCGCCGCCCGGACCACGTGGAACTCGCCGCCGGACACACGCGCCCGCAGCCGTGCCCCGGCGGGGGCGTCAGCCGGCTCGCGCACCACCGCGCCGTCGGGCGTCTGCAGTACGGCATAGCCGCGGCGCAGGGTGGCCGCGGGGGAGAGGGCGACCACCCGGGCGTGGGTGTGGGCCAGTTCCGAGGAGGCGCGGTCGAGCAGGTGGCCGAGGGTGCGCCGGGCCCGGTCGGTCAGGTCGCCGACCTCCTTGGCGCGGTCGTCGGTCATCCGGTGCGGATCCTGTATGACGGGGCGGGCCAGGGCGTGCGCGAGACCGCGTTCCTCGCGCTCCAGGAAGGCGGTCAGACAGCGGCGGGCCCGGTCCTGGAGCCACCGCACGCGTTCGTACTCCTCGCCGACATCCGGTACGACCTTCTTCGCGGCGTCGGTCGGGGTGGACGCCCGCAGGTCGGCCACGAGGTCGAGCAGCGGGCTGTCGGGTTCGTGACCGATGGCGGAGACCACCGGTGTGCGGCAGCCCGCGACCGTCCGTACGACCTGCTCGTCGGAGAAGGGCAGCAGGTCCTCGACGCTGCCGCCGCCGCGCGCCACCACGATCACGTCGACCTCGTCGTGCGCGTCGAGCTCCTTGACCGCCTGCACCACCTGCGGCACCGCGTGCACCCCCTGCACCGCGACATTGCGGACCTCGAAACGGACCGCGGGCCACCGGTGCCGCGCGTTCTCCAGGACGTCACGCTCGGCGGCCGAAGCGCGTCCGCAGACCAGGCCGATCAACTGCGGCAGGAAGGGCAGCGGCTTCTTGCGCTCGGCCGCGAACAGGCCCTCGGCGGTGAGCGACTTCTTCAACTGTTCGAGCCTGACGAGCAGTTCACCGACGCCCACCGGCCTTATCTCGGTGGCCCGCAGCGAGAGCTGCCCGCGCGGCGCGTACCACTCGGGCTTGGCGAGGACCACCACGCGCGCGCCCTCGGAGACGACATCGGCGACCGCCTCGAAGACCTGGCGGAAGCAGGTCACACTCACGGAGATGTCGTGCGAGGGGTCGCGCAGCGTCAGGAAGACCACTCCCGCGCCCGGCCGCCGCGAGAGCTGTGTGATCTGTCCCTCCACCCACACGGCACCGAGCCGGTCGATCCAGCCGCCGATCAGGCGGGAGACCTGACCCACGGGCAACGGCGCCTCGGCGGACGTGTTCACAGCCATGCGCCCGAGCGTATAGGCCGCCACCGACAAAGCGAGGCCTCGTGTTCACCCGGAGCCGGGCACTCCGCACACCACCCCCCAGAGGGGGACCGGCAGTGCCCCCTGCGGGGGATCCGCACGCACTCACGGCGCCCTACGATGGGGGCCATGACTGCTTCTCCTGCCGGTGCAGCCGGTCCGTCCACCGCCGAACAACAAGGTTCCGCCGCCACCGGCAAGCGGGTCCTGCTCGCCGCGCCCCGTGGTTACTGCGCGGGCGTCGACCGTGCCGTGATCGCTGTCGAGAAGGCCCTGGAGCAGTACGGGGCCCCGGTCTACGTGCGCCACGAGATCGTCCACAACAAGTACGTCGTCCAGACCCTGGAACGCAAGGGAGCGATCTTCGTCGAGCGGACGGAGGAGGTTCCCGAGGGCTCCATCGTGATGTTCTCGGCCCACGGCGTGGCCCCGGTCGTCCACGAGGAGGCCGCCGAGCGCAAGCTCGCCACCATCGACGCCACCTGCCCGCTGGTGACCAAGGTCCACAAGGAAGCCGTCCGCTTCGCCAACGAGGACTACGACATCCTCCTCATCGGGCACGAGGGCCACGAGGAGGTCATCGGCACCACCGGCGAGGCGCCCGACCACATCACGCTCGTGGACGGCCCCGGCGACGTCGCCAATGTCGAGGTGCGCGACGAGTCCAAGGTGGTCTGGCTCTCGCAGACCACGCTCTCCGTCGACGAGACGATGGAGACGGTGGGCGCCCTCAAGGAGAAGTTCCCGCAGCTCATCTCCCCGCCGAGCGACGACATCTGCTACGCCACCCAGAACCGTCAGCTCGCGGTCAAGCAGATGGGCGCCGACGCGGACCTGGTCGTCGTGGTCGGCTCGAAGAACTCCTCCAACTCCAAGCGCCTGGTGGACGTCGCCCTGGTCGCGGGCGCCCGTGCCGCCCACCTCGTCGACTTCGCCGAGGAGATCGAGGAGAGCTGGCTGGAGGGCGTCACCACGGTCGGCGTCACCTCCGGCGCCTCGGTGCCCGAGGTCCTCGTCGAGGGCGTACTGGAGTGGCTGTCCGCACGCGGCTTCGAGGACGTCGAGATCGTGAAGGCCGCCGAGGAGTCGATCCACTTCTCGCTGCCCAAGGAACTCCGCCGCGACCTGCGCGCCGAGGCCGCCGCTCTCGGCGCGGGCAGCGCCGCCGCCGACGGCACGACCGCGGCCGGGGCAACGCCGGGCGAGTAATCCACAGCGCCCGTCGGCACGTGCGGACGGGAGCCAGGTCGTAACGTAGCGTCCATGGAGATCTTCGGCGTGGACATCGGCGGTTCCGGGATCAAGGGGGCTCCCGTGGACCTGGATCGGGGCGAACTGGCGGCCGAGCGCTACAAGGTGCTGACCCCTCAGCCCGCGACTCCCGAGGCGGTGAGCGAGGGAGTGGAGCAGGTCGTCCGTCACTTCGACTGGAACGGCCCGGTGGGTGTCACCTTCCCCGGAGTCGTCGCCGGCGGTGCGACGATCCGCAGCGCGGCCAATGTCGACAAGAGCTGGCTCGGCGTCGACGCGCGAAGCCTGCTCTCCGAACGGCTCGGCGGACTGCCGGTGGTCGTACTCAACGACGCCGACGCCGCCGGGGTCGCCGAGATGCGGTTCGGCGCGGGCCGCGACCGACAGGGCACGGTCATCCTGCTCACCCTCGGTACCGGCATCGGCAGCGCCGTCTTCTCCGAGGGCATCCTGATCCCGAACACCGAACTCGGCCACCTCGAACTGCACGGCCACGAGGCCGAGAAGCACGCCTCCACCAAGGCCAAGGACGATCACGAGCTGAGCTGGGAGCACTGGGCCCACCGGCTGCAGAAGTACCTCGCCCATGTCGAGATGCTGTTCTCGCCGGAACTGTTCATCATCGGCGGTGGCGTGAGCCGCAAGGCGGACAAGTTCCTGCCGCTGATCAAGCACATCAAGGCCGAGATGGTCCCGGCCGAACTGCGCAACAACGCCGGAATCGTGGGCGCGGCGATGCGGGCGGCGGGCACGCACGGGGAGAGGCGCGGGGCTTAGCCGCCCCGGGCGATCCCGGCACGGGCGGCGTCAGGACCCCGGCTTGTGAGCGGCCTCAGGCCCTGGTCGGTCGGGTCGGTCGGGTGGGACGGGCCGGGCGGCCGCCGTTCTGGGCGGGCGGGCGCGGTCCGCGCGGTCGTGGCGGGGCGTTGCGGCGGGCGGCCGCACGACGGGCCATGAGCCGCAGTTTGCGTACGGAGACGATGATTCCGGCGACGAGTGTGCCGCCGTAGAGCCAGCCCGCCTGGAGCGCGAGGGCGGTGAACAGGCCCATCAGGAGCCCGCCGACGCCGCCGTCGGTGTCGGCGACCGGAATTACCCCGACGGCGAAGGCGATCGGGACCACGACCGGCGCCAGGACCAGGTCCGCATTGCGTACCCACAGCGCGGTCAGGGCGGCGACGGGCACGAAGAAGAATCCGTAGACGGTCTGCGAGGAGCCGAGGACCAGCGAATCCGCGTAGGCGATCAGGAACATCGCGAGGGCGCAGAACAGCCCGCCGCCGAGCCCCGTGAGGCGGGGGTTGGGAAGGCGTCGCAGCCGGTCGGCGAGTGTGGGGACCGGGCCGCGCGGTGTCCGGGCGCCGGGTGCGACGGCGGCCGGAGCCGCCGGGGCGGTACGCCGGACCGGCGCCGTGCGGCGCGGTCCGCCCTGCGGAGGCAGGGGCGCGGTCCGGCGCTGCCGGTTCTGGGGGGTTCGGGTCCTGTGTTGCTCCACCGGACCAACGTAGATCCGATGATGTGCCGGATGTTCGCTGGGACACGCGCCTTTCGCCGACCTTGGCCAAGCATTCGGCGGTCCTTCGCACAGGTGGAGGCCTTGCGTGGGTGCGGGGGCCGATGGGGGGGACGGTGTGCGGGGGGTTGTGCGGGCGGGTGGGTGCGCTCCCGGCGTACAGGAGTGCCGGGCTGGTTGGGGGAGTGCGCGCGGGCGTGGAGCGGTGTGCGGTTCGGCGGGGGTGGTGGCGGTGGCTGTGGCGGGGCGGGAGCGCTGTCGTGGGTGCGGATGGAGGAACGGGACGCGTACTGCCAGCGGGGTGCGGTGCGGCGCGGTTTTCGAAGTCGCGGGCGTCACGGCTGCTACCGGCACGGCCAAGCATCGAACCGAACGGAACCGTCCTGCCCTGCCCCGCCCGTCCCTGCCCGCGCCGACAGCAGGCGAGTACCCGCCTGGTTCTCCGCCACCGCGTGCGGCCCTCGCAGTCCTCCGCCCCGGACCTCGCACCGCTGCCGCTACCGCCGAGAATGACGCCAACTCTCCTCCTATCAGCGGAAGTTGTGCACAAAACGCGGTACGAGCACCCGAGTTAGGGGCGAATGAGGTCCGGGTTAGGCGTGGCGCGAATCATTCCGGTGTCCGGTTCGCGGGCGCCCGTCGTACGCAGACGGGTCGCCGAGGCACCGCCGTGGAGGAGCGATGAGCATGCAGGACCCGGCAGGATCACAGACCGGCCCGGTGGGCCTCCCGGAAGCGGACGGACCCGCGCAGTCCGCGGGCACCGCACGGATCGACCGCCGCCTGTTCCTCGGCGGCGTGGGCGCCGTCGCGGCCGGTGCCTTCGTGGCGCAGTCGGCCACACCGGCCGGTGCCGCGGACGAGCCCGTCGGCGCGCTGCCGCGCGAGATGCAGGCGTCCTCGGCGCTGGCGATGCGCACCTTCAGCAAGATCGACGGTACGCCCGTGTACTACTGGCGCGGCGACCGCGGCAACACCACGCTGCGCGACTGGCGGTGCACCGAGGCCTTCTACGACCGCCTCGTGCTGTGGATACGCGACCTGCGCCAGCTCTCCGCCGACGGCGGCATGGGCGGCGTCAACTTCCTTGTCTCCGCCGGTTTCTACGTGAACAAGCCCGGCCAGCACGGCGCCGGTACGGCGATGGACCTGGACCTGGTCGAGTGGGCGGGCGGCCGCCGCAGCGCGCCGCTGGACGGCCACCACGCGGGCGACCGCACCCAGCGCCGCCGCTACCTCGCGGTGGACGCCACCTGCCGCCGCCGGTTCCGGTACGTCCTCGACGGCTGGTACAACTCCGACCACCACGACCACATCCACTCCGACTTCGCCGGACTGCCCACCACTTGCGAGACGGGCTCCTCCAGCGACACCGTCTTCGTCCAGGCCATGTGCAACAACTTCATGGGCTCGGGCCTCGCGGTCGACGGCATCTGGGGCCCCAGGACCACCGACGCCTTCCAGCAGGCGAAGTCCCGCCTCGGCATCACCGGCGACCCGCACAGCAGCATCGACTCCTGGCAGAACATGCTGGCGCGCATCGCCCGCCATGGGTTCGGGGACCAGGCGATCTGACGTACGCGGGAGTCAACTTCCGTATGGGGCCGAGCTCTTGACCTGAACGGAAACTGGAACCGGGACCGGCGCCGGAAGCGGCAGCACCGGCACTCCGAAAACCAACAAGCCTCTGTGACAGGGGACTTGGGCGCTCAGGCTTCCGCTCCACCCTGCCCCCTCTGTCAGCTCTGCCCGCCCTGCCCGGCCACGTCCCCCGCCGCCAGTAGCCGGTGGACGTGGCCAGGCAGGCGCAGGCTGGAGGTGGGGAGGCGGAGGCGGTCGAGCAGGTCGCGGTAGGCCCGGGTGTGCCGGTCGGCCGGGGCGTTCTCGCCGCACAGGCGCAGGGCGACGGCGAGGCGGGCCTCGGTCCGTGCGATCTCCACGGGCAGGGCCATCCGAAGGTGCAACTCCCGTGCCTCGCCCAGGTGTTCGCGGGCGGCCGTCCACTCGCCGGCGCCGAGTGCCGCGTCGCCGAGGGTGCGCACGGCCAGTGCCGTACCGGAGCGCTCCCGGTGGGCGCGCAGTGTGCCGAGTGCGGAGTCGAGGAGGGCACGGGCGCGCGGCCAGTCGCCGTCGGCCAGGTCGGCGAGGGCGTGCACGCGTGCGACGTGGGCCGCGCCGACCTCGTCCCCGATGTCTCCGACCAGTTGCCCGGCCTCGGCCAGCAACTCCCGTGCCCGTAGGCCCTGTTCACCATCGGCCAAGGCCTCCGCGCAGCGCAGCAGCATCACCACACGGGTGCGGTCCGGTGTGCGGTGCCGGTCGAGGGCTTGGTCGTAGTGCTGCACGGCGGCGGTGGTGTCGCCGAGGTCGGCGAGGACGTTCGCGAGGCCGGTGAGCGCGTACACATGGGCGCGTTCGGACAGGCCGAGGTGTTCGGCGCTGCGGACGGTCTCGCGGTAGTAGGCGGCGGCCTCGGGCAGGGCGCCGCGCAGCGCGGTGGCCCGGCCGAGCTGCCAGGAAGCGTCCGCGACGACCTCGGGATCGCCGAGATCCGTCGCCACCCGCAGCCCGCGCTCGGCGGCCTGGGCGAGCTCCTCGTAACGGTCCTGCTGGTACATCGCCCAGCACAGCAGAAAGTACAGCCGCGACAGCCTGCGGTCGGTCGCCGGACCCTCGCCGCAGGAGGCGATCGCCGCCCGGATCACGGCCTCTCGCTCCGCCTCGTAGAAGCGGATGACCAGATAGCTGTCGAGCTGAAGGGCCAGGTCGCAGGCGAGTTCGGCCCGGCGAAGCCGGCAGGCGAGGTGGACGGCGCCGATCAGGCTCGCCTGCTCGGCCGCGAACCAGCGCTCCGGCTGCTGCCGCACCAGCAGGGCGACCGCCGCGGGCGCCTCCTCGTTCAGGGGTACCGGGTCGAGTACCCCGCCGTGGCCGAGCCGCCCCGCCGCCTGCGAGGCGAGCGACAGCCAGCCGCCGAGCAGCCGCTCCAGCGCAGCCTCCCGCTCCGCCCCGGAGTCCTCCGCGAGTACCCGTTCCTGAGCGAAGTCCCGTACCAGAGCGTGGAGTTGGTACCGGCTCTGGCCCGCCTGGTCCACGCCGCACGCCTCCACCAGATGACGCTCGACGAGCTGGTCCAGGAGCCGGGCGGCGCGCTCGAAGCCCACTCCGGTCAGGCTGCCGAGCACCCAGCCCGGCACGCTGTGCGCGTCCAGGAGCCCCAACCTCCGTAGGGCGACGCGTAGTTCGGGGGTGAGGGAGCGGTAACTCAGATCGATGCCCGCCCGTACGTCCAGGTCCCCGACGGCGAGTTGGTCCAGGCGCTGGTGATGTTGCGCGAGCCGGTCGCGGAAGGCGCGTACGGTCCAGTCCGGCCGGGCGGCCAGCCGCGCTCCGGCGATCCGCAGCGCGAGCGGCAGATGACCGCACAACGCGGCGACCTCCGCGGTGGCCTCGGCCTCCGCCCGCGCGCGCTCCTCCCCGGCGAGACCCGCGAGCAGGGACACCGCGTCCCCGGGCGCGAGCGTGGACACCCGGAACACCCGCGCGTCCGCGAGCGCGGTCAGCGCGGTGAGCCGGTTGCGGGAGGTGGCGAGTACGGCGCAGTCGCCGGTGCCCGGCAGCAGCGGCCGTATCTGGTTCTCGTCGTGCACGTCGTCCAGGACGAGCAGCATCCGGCGCCCCGCGAGACGGCTGCGCAGCTCGGCGGCCCGTTCGTCCGGATCGGCGGGCACGTCCTGGCCGTCCACCCCCAGACTGCGCAGAAACCGGGCTGTGGTCTGCGCCGCGTCGGCCGGTACGGCCTGCGACCCGCGCAGATCGGCGTACAACTGCCCACCCGGGAACCGCCCCGCCATCCGGTGCCCCGCATGCAGCGCGAGCGCGGTCTTGCCGACGCCGCCCGGGCCGGTGAGTACGACTACGGGGGCGGCAAGCCCGCGCCGGTGCAGGGCGGTGTGCAGCTCGGTGAGGAGGTGGGCGCGGCCGTAGAGGGTTTCGGGGGTGGGAGGGAGTTGGCGGGGGGTTGGGGGTGGAGGGGGCGTTGAGGGTGCTGGGGATGCGGGATTTATTCGGGTTTCGGTTTCGGTGGGGGTGGGTGTCGGGGGGTGAGGTTGGGTGGGGATGCGGTTCAGGGGAGTGAGGGGTGCGGGCCCGGTCGTCGGTCCCGGTCCGGGCGTGTGTGCGGGAGTGGGATCGAGTGTGGGCCTGGTCGTCGGTCCCGGTCCGGAGGCGGGCGCGGGGACGGGGGCAGGTAACGCTCCGAGGAGGATCTGTTCCTGAAGTCGGCGCAGGGAGGGGCCGGGGGCGACGCCGAGGTCGTCCTGGAGGCGGCGGTAGGCGCGGCGGTAGGTGGCCAGGGCGTCGGCGCGGCGGTCCTGGGCGGCGAGTGCGTGCATCTGGCGCCGGTACAGATCCTCGCGGTGCGGCTGCCGCTCCAGCCACGGGCCGACCTCGGCGAGTACCTCCTCGTACCGGCCGAGACCGAGCTGTACGTCGAGCAGCGCCTCCAGCGCGCGCAGCCGCTCGTCCTCGAGCCCCTGCCGGGCGGCGGCCGCGAACGGCGCCGCGCAGTCGCCGAGCGCCTCGCCGCGCCAGCGGCCGAGGGCGACGGTGAGGAGTTCGGCGGCCGATTCACTCGCGCCTTGGTCGGCGGCGCCGCGCCCGCGCGTGGACGCGGTCCGGAACTCCGCCAGATCGCTGGAGTGCGCGGCGGCCTCCAGCCGGTAACCGCCGTCGACGGTGAGCAGGATCTCGGGGCCCAGCGCCCTGCGCAGCCCGCTGACCAGGTTGTACACCTGGGCCCGCGCACTCCCCGGAGGGTCCTCCCACAGCATGTCCACGACGCGTTCGGCGGTGAGCAGACGACCCGCGTTCAGTACGAGCAGGGCCAGCAGCTCGCGCTCGCGGCCGGGACGCAGCCGTACGGGCTCCGGACCTCGGCGGGCCTCCACCTGCCCCAGAACCCCGAACCACACCCCGCTCGGCGCCTCACAAACATCCCGCACATTCCGCGCATACCGGGTGTCAGGTGTGTCCCGTACGCCCCGCACGTTCCGCATTCGGTGGCCCCTCCGTACGCCGATGCCGCCACATCGCCCGCCGCCCGCGCTCGCATCCTCGGCCCCCAGGACTGCGAGCATGCGAACACCAGGTACTTCCAGGGTGTCCGGGCAACTTTACGGTCGGGGTGGTGGCTGTGAAGTACCTGGATCCTGGGGGGAGTTGGGGTGGATTCGGGGAGGGGGCGGGAGGCCGTCCGCCGGGTCGGCGCCTCCCGCGGCGACCCGGCACCGGGCGGCCGGCATCCCTGGGCCCCGGGACTTGGGAGCCCAGGTCCCGGGGGGCCTGGATCAGGTGCTCGGCGGTCGGAGGCCTCGCCCCCGCACGCCGTAGACTGGTGGACCGGTCCGCGCGTGCCTGCGCCGCCCGGGCCCTCCACCAGACCTCACGTACGGGAAGTCGCAACGTGTCGCTCACGATCGGAATCGTCGGCCTGCCGAATGTCGGCAAGTCGACCCTTTTCAACGCCCTGACCAAGAACGACGTGCTCGCGGCCAACTACCCGTTCGCCACGATCGAGCCCAACGTCGGTGTGGTCGGCGTACCGGACTCCCGTCTGACGAAGCTCGCCGAGATCTTCTCCTCGCAGCGGCTGCTGCCCGCCACGGTCGACTTCGTGGACATCGCGGGCATCGTGCGCGGGGCGAGCGAGGGTGAGGGGCTGGGCAACAAGTTCCTCGCGAACATCCGCGAATCGGATGCGATCTGCCAGGTCATCCGGGCCTTCAAGGACGAGAACGTGGTCCACGTGGACGGCAAGGTCTCGCCGAAGGACGACATCGAGACGATCAACACCGAGCTGATCCTCGCCGACCTGCAGACCATCGAGAAGGTCCTGCCGCGCCTGCAGAAGGAATCGCGGATCAAGAAGGACATCCAGCCGAAGGTCAAGGCCGTCGAGGAGGCCCAGGCGATCCTCGAACGCGGCGACACCCTCTTCTCGGCCGGCATCGTCCAGGGTTCCGGCAACGAAGAGCTCCTGCACGACCTGCACCTCCTCACGACCAAGCCGTTCCTCTACGTCTTCAACGTCGACGAGGACGAGCTGACCGACGAGGACTTCAAGAACGAACAGCGCGCCCTGGTGGCCCCCGCCGAGGCCATCTTCCTCAACGCCAAGCTCGAGGCGGACCTCGCCGAACTGGACGAGGACGAGGCCCTGGAACTCCTCCAGTCCGTGGGCCAGGAGGAGCCCGGCCTCGCCAACCTGGCCCGCGTCGGCTTCAACACCCTCGGCCTCCAGACCTACCTGACCGCAGGCCCGAAGGAATCCCGCGCCTGGACGATCAAGAAGGGCGCCACGGCCCCCGAGGCGGCCGGTGTCATCCACACCGACTTCCAGAAGGGCTTCATCAAGGCCGAGGTCATCTCTTTCGAGGACCTGGTCGAGACCGGCTCGGTCGCCGACGCCCGCGCGGCCGGCAAGGCGCGTATGGAGGGCAAGGAGTATGTGATGCGGGACGGGGATGTGGTGGAGTTCCGCTTCAACGTGTAGCGGCTTCCGGAGCCCCGCTCCTGGTCACTACCAAACCTGCGTGTCGAACGGCCGCGTCCCGAGTGGTGGACGCGGCCGTTTCAGGTCGTTGCCGGGGCGCGGTCTCCCCTGTTGAGTCAGCCGCTCTTGGTCCTGTCAACGACGAAATCGCAGAGCATCTCAAGGACGTCACGCGCTGGTGAGTCGGGCAGGTTGGTGATCTCCTGCCTGGCTATGCCCGCCCACTTCCGTACTTCCGCCCGTGTCATGTCGACGGCTGGATGCTCTTGGAGGAGCTTGAGTGCCTCGGCGTGCAGGGCGGGGTCTGTCAGTTGGCCGGACCGCATCAACTCCACGAGCCGGGCATCCGTGGCGAGGGACGAGCGAGAGGCGTAGATCATCGGCAGGGTGGGGACACCCTCGCGGAGGTCGGCCCCCGGGGGCTTGCCGCTCTGGTCGGTCCCGCTGGTGATGTCGAGTACGTCGTCGGACAACTGGTAGGCGATCCCCCACGCTTCGCATGCTCTCCCGATCCGCGCCACGATCTCGCCCGGCGCACCCGAGAGGAGGCCGCCGAGCTCGCCCGAGGCGGCGAACAGCGATGCGGTCTTGTTGGCGAGGACGCCGAGATAGTGATTGAGCCTGTCGGCCTCGGACTGCGGGCCTGCCGTCTCGGCCGACTGCCCCTCGCAGAGTCGAATGAAGGTCCGTGCGTGGAGACGGATCGCCTCATCCCCAAGTTCTGCCAGGAGTTGGGACGCGCGTGCGTAGAGGAAGTCTCCGGTCAGTACGGCGACTTTCGTGCCCCACAGCACGTGCGCGCTCGGCACCCCGCGCCGGATGGTGGCCTCGTCCATGACGTCGTCGTGGTACAGCGTCCCGATGTGAGTGAGTTCCATGGACGCTGCGGCCGACAGGATGCGCTCGTCTCGATGAGCTCCGAACTGGGCGCCCAAGAAAACAAGAAAGGGCCGAAGTCGTTTTCCGCCGGCGCTGATCAGGTGGCGCGCAGAGGCGGCCAGCAGGTCATTGTCTGTTTCCACAGCAGCGAAGAGACGTTCCTCCACCAGCTTCATGCTTTGGGTGAGCTCGTCGGCCAATTCCGCATCGGCAATGTTCAGGGGCAGATCAGGCCTCACGAAAATCTCCAACTGTACCCAGTAAATCAAGCATCAACGGTCACATCTCATGGTGCTGAACGTCTTGACGTTCAGCAGGAGCATCTCCATGCCCACCCCCCACTGACTCGGCGGCAGAAGTGCCCGGTGGCCGCCCGCGCAGGTTTCTGATCTCGGGAACCAGTGGAGCAGTGGCGCTGAGCAGCACGATGAGAACGCCGCTGCAGGTGAGGATGACTGGGAGGCCGAACGCGTCGGCCAGCCCACCAGCCGCTGCGGTTCCCGCCGGGCTGAGGGCGTAATTCCCGAATGCGTCGTACGAGGAGATACGAGAGAGCTCCTCCGGCGGGATCTCCTGCTGTAGCGCGATGGCCCAACCCACCTCGAAGATTTCGAGGAATGCCCCGGCGAGAAAGGACAAGGCAATATTGACCGGTGTTGTCAAGGGAATCGCGAGCGCGAAGAACAGCAGGGACAGGGCAGGAAAGGAAAGAATTCCCGCCAGGAGTATGCGGCGTGGCCGGAATCTGAGCAGCACCATGCCGCCGACAACGGCTCCGAAGCCGTACGCGGCGACGATGAATCCCCAACTGCGCGCACCGCCGAGGTGGAGATCGGCGGCCAAGGGTCCCAATACCGCGATCAGGGCCGAGCTTGCGGTGGTGAAGACCCCGGACAGGGCCACTGTCACCCACAGCCAGCGCCGAGAAGTGAACGTCCGCCATCCCTGGCGGAGTTCGGAAATCATGTTGGACTTCCGGACCTGAGGCAGGTTCGTGAAGCTCATGCGAAACCTGAGGGCCGCGGCGATCGCGAAGCTCGCGGCGTCGATGCCGAGACCCAGCCCCGCACCCCAGAACGCGACGAGTAGACCGCCGAGTGCGGCACCGACGATCGATGCCGTGTTGCGGGACATGCGATCCAGCGCGACAGCCTGCTGCCGGTGTGCGGCCGGTACCGTGTGGGGGAGCAGCCCCTGCGCGGCCGGGTAACTGACGGCCACGCCCATGCCGCCGATCGCGGACAACACGCCCAGGTGCCACACCTGGGCGTGACCGCTGACAACCAGACCGGCCGCGGCACCTTCGGCGGCGGCCTGCGCGACGTTCGCGGCGACCAGGACTCGGTGACGGGGCCAGCGGTCCGCGATCACCCCGCCGATCAGAAGGAAGGCGATGAGAGGGACGAGCTTGGCGGCCGCGATGAGTCCGACGTCGCCGGCCGAACCGCCAACATCGAGGACTGCGAAGGGTATTGCCACAGTCGCAATCGAAGTTCCCGTAACCGAGATGGCATTACAGGTTACGAGCAGCCGGAAATTACGACTCTGAAGAGGGCCTTGCAAAGTGGGGAGCTGAAGGAACTGCACTTGCTGCGCTCCCTCGCGGGCCGTGTCTGCTTCGACTCACTTGCGACGACGGCCTGTTGTCTAACACTCGGCGAGGCCGCGAGCCATCAAACTCGTGGTTCGGATGGCTGTCAAGGTGTCGTCGATTGCAGAGGCTAAGAGACCTCGAATCGCGAAGTGATCTCAGTCACTTCATGAGTGTGCGCGTACCGAACACCCGGAATCAGTCACTCCGTTAAGCCTGTAGGCGGAGGCTTGGGGTCCCCTCCGGCCTGTACCTCTCAAGCGTCGGATCAAGCCCTCTTGCAACTCGGTGCTCGCTGGTAAGGTCCAATAAGGGAAGGGCTGTTCGACAGATAGCCCCACGGGGGATGCGAGAGGGGCTCGAGTTGAACTCGGAAGACCGCAGGGTCGAGTTGTCGTTCGGGCAGCGTCGGTTGTGGCTTGCCGATCAGGTTGCGCCGGGGAGTTTGGCTTACAGCACTCCGTTCATTTTGCGGTTGCGGGGGCGGGTGCGTCCTGATGTGTTGCGGGCGTGTTTGAGTGAGGTTGTCCGGCGGCACGAGGTGTTGCGGACGACGTTTGTTGTGGAGAGTGGCGTTCCGGTTCAGGTGGTGGGTGCGCCGTTCGAGGTGGGTCTTCCGGTTGTGGACTGTCGTGGTGGGGGTCGGGGGGCGGTGGATTCGGCGATTCGTGAAGAGTTGTCGGTGCCGTTCGATCTGGCGCGGGGTCCTTTGTTGCGGGGTTGTCTGATCCTGGTTGATGAGGATGACAGTGTGTTGGTGCTGAATATGCATCACATTGCTGTTGATGGTTGGTCTGTTGGTGTTCTGCAGGATGAGTTGCTGGCTCTTTATCCGGCGTTGTGCCGGGGGGAGGCGGCGCCTTTGGCGGAGTTGCCGGTGCAGTATGCCGATTATGCGCTGTGGCAGGTGGGGGAGCTTGCGGGGGAGCGTCGGCGGGAGTTGGAGTCGTTTTGGCGTGAACGGCTTGCGGGGGCGCCTGCGTATATGAGGTTGCCGTATGACCGGGAGCCGGCGGCGGGTGCGGGGTGGGAAGGGGATACGCACAGTTTCACGCTGGATGCGGAACTGGTCGCGGGGTTGCGTGTGTTGGCGCGTGAGGAGGGGTGTACTCCCTTCATGGTGTTGCTTGCCGGGTACAAGGTGTTGTTGCATCGCTTGACCGGTGAGACGGACATTGTGGTGGCGACGCCGGTTGCGGGGCGGAATCATCCGTCGTTGGACCAGCTCATCGGGTTCTTCGTCAACAACCTGGTGTTGCGTACTGATCTCGGTGGCGGGGCCGGTTTTCGTGAGGTGCTGCGGCGAGTGCGGGAGACCGTTCTCGAGGCGCAGGATCATCAGGATCTGCCCTTCGACATGGTGGTGGCCGCTACCCGCCCACCACGCAAACCCGATCGGACCCCATACCTTCAGGCAACGCTCGTTCACCAGCCGGAACCGGTGTCCGAGTACCGCATCGGCGACCTCGTGGCCACACCGACCCAGGCACCACTGCCGGGTGCCCCGGTGGACCTGGTCTTCTCCGTTTTCGAGGGAACCTCCACAGATATCCAGGTCAACTACCGAAGTGACCTGTTCGACGCCGACTCGGTGAAATCGATCAGTGACCAGTTCGTCGAAGTGCTGCGTCAGGGCGTGTCCGGCGACAAGGGAGCGGACCGCGACCTACGAGCCCTGGAGAGCGCGGAGCAGCCCGCCTCCGTCCTCGTCGGTCCGACACGGCCCGATCTGCTGAACCTCGACCTCGAGAAGGCGTTGGACGCCGTTGCCCATCGGCAGCCGGATGCGACCGCGCTGCAGAGCGCGGGTGACAGCCTGACGTACTCCGAACTGATCGCGGCGAGCGATGAGGTGGCCGCTTCCCTGCGAGCCGCGGGGATCGGCAGGGGGCACGTGGTCGGAATCTCCCTGGAACCAGGGCTCGCCCTGGTGGTCGTCCTGGTCGCCACCGTGCGTATCGGCGCGGCGTACATGTGTCTGGACACGGCTGCGCCCGAGGAGCGCAATGCCTGGCTGCTCGATGACGCCGGATGCTCCGTCGTGGTGTCGCACACCGGTGAATCGGCACCCAATGAGTGGGCGTCCCTCGCCTATGACCGGTTCTCCGAAGAACGAAGGCCGTGGAGCGGCGGGGACGACTTTCCCGCATCCAAGCGTCCGGCGTACATCGTTTACACCTCCGGTTCCACTGGGGAACCGAAGGGCGTTGTCCTCGTGCACGACGCGGTGTGCAACTGGGCACTGGGGATGGGCGAGGCCATGGGCGTCGGCCCTCGGACGAACCTTGCCCAGCTGGCTGCCCCGTCGTTCGACGTCATGTCCGCAGAGGTGTGGATGGCGTTGCTGACCGGCGCCAGGCTCAGCGTCATACCTCGGCACGAGCGACGCGGTGCGAGCGTTACCGCCGAGGCCTTGAGGCGTGAGGGTGTCACGCTCTACATGGGCACACCCGGACCGCTCACCGTGATCGAGCCCGACGACGTGCCGTTGATCGACAAGATCGTCGTGGGCGGCGACGTCCTGTCGGACACCCTGGTCAAGAAGTGGCTGCCGCAGGCGGACGTGGGCCAGGTGTACGGAGCCAGCGAAGGCACCATGTCCACGACGATCGGCGTACTTGACGCGGGCTCACCAGCCAATCGGGCCGGCCGGCCGCTGCCCAACACGTCCATCCACATCCTGTCGGAGACGCTGGAGCCGTTGCCCATGGGGACGGTGGGCGAGATTTTCATCTGTGGCGTCGGTGTAGGCCAGGAGTACTTCGAGCGACGGGCCCTGACCGCGGAGAAGTTCCTGCCCGACCCGTTCAGCGGCGAACCCGGCAGCCGTATGTACCGCACCGGCGATCTGGGCCGTATATCGCCCGGCGGTGAACTGGAGTTCATCGGTCGTTGCGACGACATGGTCAAGATCCGGGGTGTCCGGGTCGAGCCCGCAGAGGTCGAAGCGGCCATCAGTGCCCTTGCCGGGGTATCCGCCTGTGCGGTGGCCGCGGACAAGGACAAACACGGCGCAACGATTCTCCGCGCATACGTGATCATGAAGGACCCGACGATTGATGAAAGGTCACTGCGCGCGCTCACGGAAACCGCTCTTCCCGCCAGCATGATCCCGCATTCGATCGTGTACGTCGATTCCTTCCCGCTGACCACGAATGGGAAGGTCGATCGCGCCAGCTTGCTGGAGATCTCGCCCGCGGAAGCGAAGAGCGGTGGCAGGGAATCCCTTTCCGAGGCAATGAACATTGTTCTCGACGTGTGGGAGGAAGTTCTCGGTCACAGCCCCATCGCAGTGTCCGACAACTTCTTCGAACTCGGCGGCGACTCGCTGGGAGCGATCCGGATCATCGCCAGGTTGGAGCCGGCGTTCTCGGTGCAGATCGAGTTCTCCGAATTCCTGAGGAACGCTACTGCGCATGGCCTCCTCCGCCACATCGAGGGATTGCGGGGAGTGGGTGCCAAGACCGCACCCCTGCCGAGGACTTCGCCATCCTCCAAGGCCGAGTTGTCGTTCGGGCAGCGTCGGTTGTGGCTTGCCGATCAGGTTGCGCCGGGGAGTTTGGCTTACAGCACTCCGTTCATTTTGCGGTTGCGGGGGCGGGTGCGTCCTGATGTGTTGCGGGCGTGTTTGAGTGAGGTTGTCCGGCGGCACGAGGTGTTGCGGACGACGTTTGTTGTGGAGAGTGGCGTTCCGGTTCAGGTGGTGGGTGCGCCGTTCGAGGTGGGTCTTCCGGTTGTGGACTGTCGTGGTGGGGGTCGGGGGGCGGTGGATTCGGCGATTCGTGAAGAGTTGTCGGTGCCGTTCGATCTGGCGCGGGGTCCTTTGTTGCGGGGTTGTCTGATCCTGGTTGATGAGGATGACAGTGTGTTGGTGCTGAATATGCATCACATTGCTGTTGATGGTTGGTCTGTTGGTGTTCTGCAGGATGAGTTGCTGGCTCTTTATCCGGCGTTGTGCCGGGGGGAGGCGGCGCCTTTGGCGGAGTTGCCGGTGCAGTATGCCGATTATGCGCTGTGGCAGGTGGGGGAGCTTGCGGGGGAGCGTCGGCGGGAGTTGGAGTCGTTTTGGCGTGAACGGCTTGCGGGGGCGCCTGCGTATATGAGGTTGCCGTATGACCGGGAGCCGGCGGCGGGTGCGGGGTGGGAAGGGGATACGCACAGTTTCACGCTGGATGCGGAACTGGTCGCGGGGTTGCGTGTGTTGGCGCGTGAGGAGGGGTGTACTCCCTTCATGGTGTTGCTTGCCGGGTACAAGGTGTTGTTGCATCGCTTGACCGGTGAGACGGACATTGTGGTGGCGACGCCGGTTGCGGGGCGGAATCATCCGTCGTTGGACCAGCTCATCGGGTTCTTCGTCAACAACCTGGTGTTGCGTACTGATCTCGGTGGCGGGGCCGGTTTTCGTGAGGTGCTGCGGCGAGTGCGGGAGACCGTTCTCGAGGCGCAGGATCATCAGGATCTGCCCTTCGACATGGTCGTGGCCGCTACCCGCCCACCACGCAAACTCGACCGGACCCCGTACACGGAAGTCTGGTTCGCTTTGAGCCGAAGTCATCATTTCGAAAAAGAACTGGAAGACATCTCGGTCTCGAACGAGGACTACACACAAGGCCGCGACAGTGTTCGGCACGACTTCACTCTCGATGTGTGCGCAGACGAAGACACCATGCAAGCCACGCTCTTGTGCCGTGACGGAATGTACTCCCGGGCAGAGATCGCGCAATTGATGGCTCTGTGGAAAGAAATTCTCGTTGGCGGCCTCCGTGCGCCGGACCGCCCGATACGTGAACTTATCGCCGACTAGGGAGTATGGACTTGGCCCTCATCGCAGGCTTTTCCGAAGGCTTTCATGATGCGGCACTGTGCCTGCTCGACGACACGGTGATCGTTCATGCCTCACACAGCGAGCGCTACTCCAAGGAAAAGGGGGACCGCTGGCTGCACCCGACGCAACTCGAACTCATGAAACAGGCCGAGACCACCGCCTACTACGAGCGGCCGTGGCTCAAGGCCACCAGACGCCTGTATTCAGGACAGAAGCTCGCACGGCGACGCACGCCCGCTGACGTCTGCTTCTCCCATCATGAGACGCACGCCGCCGCGGGGTACTACACAGCGCCATTCGATGACTGCAACATCCTGGTTGTCGATGCGATCGGCGAGTGGGACACGATCTCCATATGGGACAACATGCGGAAGATCCGCAGTTGGAAATATCCCTACTCGCTCGGTCTCCTGTACTCGGCGATCACCAAGCGAGTCGGCCTTCAGCCGAACTCGGACGAGTACATCACCATGGGAATGGCAGCCTACGGTGAGCCGCGCTACGACCTGAGTTTCCTCCTCGAGGAGAATCTGCATCTCGGGTGCGATGATCTGTACCCTGACGCCCGGCCCGAGGACCTGGCGGCATCCGTGCAGAAGCTCTTCGAGGAGAAGCTGCTGGAGCTGGTCGCTCTCTGTCCGAAAGAGAACCTGGTACTCATGGGTGGCTGCGCCCTGAATTGCGTTGCCAACTCGCGAATACAGGGAAAGAACCTCTGGATCATGCCCAACCCGGGTGACGCCGGCAGTGCCCTGGGCGCTGCGGCACTGGTTCGGCGTGCCAAGCTGCAATGGGTCGATCCCTATCTGGGGACGCAGCTGCCGAGGGCAAATCCATCGGACATAGTCAAGGAACTACTTGCCAACAAAGTGTGTGGCGTCGCTTCGGAGAAGGCAGAGTTCGGACCGAGGGCGCTCGGTAACCGGAGCTTGCTCGCCGACTGTCGTTACGACGTCAAAGACACCGTGAACAACATCAAGCGCCGTCAGCTCTTCCGGCCGTTCGCTCCGGCAATTCTCGAAGAGTTCGCCAGTGAATACTTCACTGGTCCCATGAACGAGTACATGCAGTTCACGAGCCGTGCGTTGCACGACTATTCGAGCGTCACGCACGTCGACGGAACTGCTCGTGTCCAAGTCGTCAAGAAGGACTGCTCGTCGGTTCTGCGCCACGTACTCGAGGAATGGTACGAGGCGACCGGTGTCCCGATGCTTCTGAATACCTCGCTCAACATCAAGGGCGAACCGATAGTCGACTCTGCCCACGATGCTCAGAGGTTCACAGAGAAATACGGAGTCAATGTCTTCTAAATCCACTCTTGCAGGAAAGCTGACCTGGCCGATCCGTTCGCTGCGCAGGTACATCAATTTCCGTCGGCGAGCAAAGCGTCTGTCCAAGAAGGATGCGTACATCTACGACTGACGCGGTCGGCCCTTGAACCCGATGGCGCAGAACCGTTGCGCCGCGAATGAAAAATTTTCCTTAACTCTTTAGGGGGGCACGTTGATGCGAGATGCAGGGAAGAAGTACGAAGGTAGTCAGGTCAGTTCCTACACCGAATGGGACCCGCTGGAGGAGGTGATTGTCGGAATCCTGGACGATGCGCGCTTCCCGCAATGGCATCCGTCTTTGGAGCCGGTGATACCTACCCAACAGCACGAGACGTTCCGTCAGCGCGGGGGTGAGGAGTTCCCGCCGGAGATCGTCAAGGCCGCCAACGAGGAACTCGAAGAATTCGTCCGGATTCTGGAGGGCGAGGGCGTCACCGTCCGCCGCCCCGAGCCGATCCCGCAAGGGCAGCTCTACTCGACGGGCGCATGGGCGACCACCGGGATGTATGCCGCGATGCCGCGCGACACCATCCTGGTAGTGGGCGAAAAGATCATCGAATGCCCCATGGCCTGGCGTTCGCGCTACTACGAGAACCTGGCCTATCGCCCTCTGCTCAAGGAGTACTTCCACAACGGGGCGCAGTGGATCGCCGGTCCCAAGCCGGAACTCACGGACGAGATGTTCGACCTCGACTGGAAAGAGCCTGCGGAGGGCGAGCCGACACGCTTCGCGATAACCGAGTTCGAACCCACCTTCGATGCTGCCGACTTCCTCCGCCTCGGGCGCGACATCATCGGACAGAAGAGCAACGTCACCAATGAGTTCGGCATCGAGTGGCTGCGCCGCACCCTGGGTGATGAGTTCCGGGTCAGTGTCTTTGAATTCAATGACACCCACCCCATGCACATCGACGCCACGCTGGCTCCGCTGGCACCGGGCAAGTTGCTCATCAACCCCGAGCGCGTGCCCGAGGTCCCGAAGATGTTCAGGAACTGGGAGGTGCGGGCTGCGCCCGCGCCGATCATGCCTGATGCGCAGCCGCTCTACATGACGAGCAAGTGGATCAACATGAACATCCTCATGCTCGACGAGCAGCGCGTCATCGTGGAGGCTCAGGACGAGCCGATGATCCAGTTCTTCAAGGAATGGGGATTCACTCCGATTCCTTGCAACTTCCGGAACTTCAACAGCTTCGGCGGCTCCTTCCACTGCGCCACCCTGGATGTGCGCCGATCAGGTTCGCTCGAGACATATGTCGACTGAGCACCCCATACTGAAGAACCTGACCCCCGGCCGCCCGGTGTCCCTGTGCACGGTTGTCTGCTTTCCCTATGCGGGCGGCGGGGCTCGGGTCTTTCGTGGCTGGCAGCGGCAACTGTCACCACTGGTGAACGCCTTCGCGGTCCAACTACCGGGTCGCGAGGAGAGGCTGTCGGAAGCACCCGAGTCCGACGCCGAGCGAGTGGTCGCCGAACTGTGCACGGCGATCGAACCTGTCGCCACATCGAAGGTCATACTCTTCGGCCACAGCCTTGGCGCCGTGCTCGCGGCCCGGGTGGCGCAGGAGTTGCTGGGAGACCGGATTGAGTCCGACGCGGTGCTCTTCGTATCCGGGCGGCGCTCCCCATGGAGCGGTCCGGTGTCGTCGGAGGCGCGGGGGCTTGCGGACAGTGAACTCCTCGAACGGCTCAGGTCCGAGGGAGGGCCCAGGGCCGAACTGGCGTCCAACGGGGAGTTCGCCCAGCTGATGCTCCCCGCGCTGAAGGCCGATCTGCACCTCTCGGATGCGGCGCACGGAATCCGTGAGCAGGGTGTGCGGATTCCGGTCATCGGTCTCTACGGTCGGCACGATGAGGGTACGCCGCCAAGTTACGTCCGGCCGTGGTCGCGATTTACAACGGGTGGTTTTCGCAGCGTCGAGATCGACGGTGACCATTTCTTCGTCGAGACGAAAGCATCAGACGTAGTCGAAATCGTCGATGCAACGGCTCGTAGTTTGATCGGGCTCTGAATCGTTTTTTGCCCACAAGGACAAGGTGTTCTGACGTGACGTCGATTCCATGTGATTCGTTCCGTGATTCTTCTGGCGCTGTCCCCGCGTCTGGTGAGTTGGGTGGGGTGACGGTTTCTGGGTTGTTCGGGGCGCAGGTGGCGCGGACGCCTGATGCGGTGGCGCTGGTGGAGGGTGACCGGCGGTGGACGTATCGGGAGTTGGATGCGGCTGTGGGTGTGGTGGCGGCGCGTCTGGGTGCGGTGGGTGTGGGGCCCGGTCGTGTGGTGGGTGTGTGTTCGGGTGTGCAGTCGGAGATGGTGGTTGGCCTGCTGGGGGTGTTGCGGGCCGGGGCTGCGTATGTGCCGTTGGATCTGTCGTATCCGGTTGAGCGGTTGGCGTTCATGCTGGAGGACAGTGGTGCTGAGGTGATGGTCGTTGGTGCGGATGTGCCGGCGGCTGTTGCGGGGCGTGGGGTTGTTGTGGATGTCCCTCGGGGTGAGATCCCTGTGGGGGAGGTGGGTGTCGGTGGTGTTCGGGGCGAGGTGGCGGGTCCGGACGACTTGGCGTACGTGATCTACACGTCCGGCTCGACCGGGAAGCCCAAAGGCGTCGAAGTCACCCACACCAATCTGGCGTCCATGCTGCGTGAGTTGCGCCCGTGCCTCGGTTCCGAGGTGCTGCTGCTGGCGTCCCTGACCTTCGACGCCTCATGGCGGGCGGTGGGCATTCTGCTCACCGGGGGTTGCCTGCACGTACTGGACAACCGCAGGGACCTGCCCGCCGCCTCGCGCTACCTGAACAAGCACGGCGTCGACACGGTGAGTTGCACGCCGTCGCAGCTCGCGGCTCTGCTCGCGGCCGGGCCGTTGCCCACACCGCTGCGCATCATGGCGGGCGGAGAGCCTTTCCCCGCCGACATGTGGCGGCGTCTGAGTGACACGCCCGACGTCGTGGCCTTCAATTTGTACGGGCCGACGGAGTGCACGGTGGATGCGACGTTGGCGCGGGTTGAGGGTGATCGGCCGGTGATCGGGCGGCCGTTGAACAATGTGCGTTTGTATGTGCTGGACGTGGATGGTGCGTTGGCGCCGGTGGGTGTGCCCGGTGAGTTGTACATCGGTGGTCTTGGGGTGGCGCGGGGTTACCGTAATCGGCCTGGTTTGACGGCGGAGCGGTTTGTGCCGGATCCGTGGGGGGCTCCGGGTGAACGGCTTTATCGCAGTGGTGACTTGGTGCGTTATCGGTCTTCGGGTGAGGTGGAGTTCCTGGGGCGGATTGATGATCAGGTCAAGATTCGTGGTTATCGGGTGGAGCCCGGTGAGGTCGAGTCGGTGCTGCGTCGGCAGGCGGTTGTGGAGCAGGCTGTTGTTGTCGCGCATGGTCGGGAGTCCGAGGATCGTCGGCTGATCGCGTATGTCACCGTGGCGTCTGGTCATGAGGTCGAGCGTGGGGTGCTGGGTAGTCGGTTGCGTGAGGATCTGGCGGGGTTCTTGCCTGATTTCATGGTGCCTTCGACGGTGATGGTGTTGGACGCCATGCCGGTGGGGCCGGGTGGGAAGTTGGACCGGCAGGCGCTTCCGGAGCCCGATGGGAGCCGGCCCGAGCTGGCGGCGCGTTTCGAGGCTCCGCGCACGCGGACCGAGGAGGTTGTCGCGGAGATCTGGTCGGAACTTCTTGGGGTTTCCCCGATCGGTCTGCACGACGACTTCTTCGAACTCGGCGGGCACTCGATGCTTGCCATCCAGGTCATCGCCCGTATCAACGACACCCTCGACACCGACGTCAACCTCCGGGTGATTTTCGAGAGCCCCACCGTGGCCGCACTGTCAAAACACTTGGACGGCCTGATAACGGATTCCTCCCGCGCAGCGCTCCAGCCGGTTCCCAGGACCGGCCGCATGCCGCTGTCGCACGCCCAGCAACGGTTGTGGTTCCTGGACCAGTTGGTCGAGAACAACCCGTTCTACAACGTGCCCGACGCCGTCCGGATGCGGGGGCCACTGGACCTGGACGCGCTTGCCAAGGCGCTGAGCGCGGTGGTCGCGCGGCACGAGGTACTACGCGCCACGATCCACGAGGAGGCCGGACACTCCTGGCAGGAGTTCGCGCATCCGGCGCCGATGACGCTTCCGCTGGTGGATGTGTCGGGAGAAGCGGATCCGGAATCGGCGGCACGCCGACTGGTCCGGGAGGAAGCACGTACGCCATTCGATCTTTCCGCCGGGCCGCTGCTGCGTGCCGATGTGGTGCGGCTCGGCCCCGATGATCATGTGCTGCGGGTGACGATGCACCACGTGGTCGCCGATGCGTGGTCCCGACTCGTCCTGATGCGTGAACTGAGCTTGTTCTACGCGGCGTTCGTCGAAGGCAAGGACGCGGCTCTGCCGGCACTGTCGGTTCAGTACGCCGACTTCGCGGTCTGGCAGCGTCGTTGTCTCGAGGAGAGCGGGCCCGCGTCGCAGGTCGACTACTGGCGGGGAGCGCTGGCGGGTGCGCCGCCGTTGTTGCAGTTGCCGACGGACCGGCCGCGGCCGGTGGTGCCCTCCTACCGGGGAGCTGCATGGGACTTCGCGGTTCCGGCGGAGGTGTGCCGTCAGTTGCGCCGGTTGGGCCAGGCGCACGGCGCGACGTTGTTCATGGTGGGACTGGCCGCGTTCCAGGCTGTGTTGGGCAGGTTCGCCGCGACGCGGGACGTGGTCGTAGGGGTACCGATCGCGGGCCGGCACCGTCCGGAGCTGGAGTCGCTCATCGGTTTCTTCGTGAACACCTTGGCGATGCGCACGGATTGTTCGGGCGACCCGCGCTTTGAGGATCTGCTCGGCAGGACCCGGGACACGGCGTTGGGTGCCTACGAGCATCAGGATCTGCCGTTCGAGCAACTGGTCGAAGAGTTGGCGCCGGTGCGAGACCTGGGCCGGAATCCGATTGTTCAGGTGATGTTCCAGCTGAACGATGTTCCGCAGCCGGAGCTGGATCTGCCGAGCCTGCGGGTGGATTCCTTCGCTCCCCTCGACGAGGTGACGCGGTTCGACCTGTCGATGTTCCTGGCGGAGTCGGGGGAAGGCCTCGAGGGGCAGGTGGTCTATGCGGCCGAGCTGTTCGACGAGTCGACGGTCGCGCGGTTGGCCGAGGGATTCGTACGGGCGTTGGAGGCGGTGGCGACCGATGCGTCGGTGCGGTTGTCCCAGTTGCCTGTGCTGGGTGAGGCCGAGCGCGATCGTCTGCTCTCCGAGTGGAATGTCCCCGCGTCTGGTGAGTTGGGTGGGGTGACGGTTTCTGGGTTGTTCGGGGCGCAGGTGGCGCGGACGCCTGATGCGGTGGCGCTGGTGGAGGGTGACCGGCGGTGGACGTATCGGGAGTTGGATGCGGCTGTGGGTGTGGTGGCGGCGCGTCTGGGTGCGGTGGGTGTGGGGCCCGGTCGTGTGGTGGGTGTGTGTTCGGGTGTGCAGTCGGAGATGGTGGTTGGCCTGCTGGGGGTGTTGCGGGCCGGGGCTGCGTATGTGCCGTTGGATCTGTCGTATCCGGTTGAGCGGTTGGCGTTCATGCTGGAGGACAGTGGTGCTGAGGTGATGGTCGTTGGTGCGGATGTGCCGGCGGCTGTTGCGGGGCGTGGGGTTGTTGTGGATGTCCCTCGGGGTGAGGTCTCCCCGGAGGAGGTGGCGGGTGCGGATGCCGGTGGTGTTCGGGGCGAGGTGGCGGGTCCGGATGATCTGGCGTACGTGATCTACACGTCCGGCTCGACCGGGCAGCCCAAAGGCGTCGAAGTCACCCACCGCGCATTGGCCAACCTGATGACGGCGCTCCGCGATGAGCTGGCCGGCGACCGACTCCTCTCGCCCGGCCTGCAAGGCCTGCTGCTCTCGCCGCTGTCGTTCGACTCGTCCGTCAAGCAGCTGCTCCTGATGTGTGAGGGTGTCACGCTGCACGTGCTGAACGAGTCGACACGCAAGGACCCCGCGGCTGTCGCCGCCTATGTGTGCGAGCAGCGGATCGACGAATTCAACTGCACGCCGACCATGCTGCGCGCGCTCATCGACTCGGGCCTCTTCGGCCGGGAGCACACACCCCGTTTCAGCCTGATCGGTGGCGAGGCCATCGACCCGGAGCTTTGGCTCATGCTCTCCGCGCTCTCGGCCCGGTACGGCCACAGTGCCTTCAATTTGTACGGTCCGACGGAGTGCACGGTGGATGCGACGTTGGCGCGGGTTGAGGGTGATCGGCCGGTGATCGGGCGGCCGTTGAACAATGTGCGTTTGTATGTGGTGGACGTGGATGGTGCGTTGGCGCCGGTGGGTGTGCCCGGTGAGTTGTACATCGGTGGTCTTGGGGTGGCGCGGGGTTACCGTAATCGGCCTGGTTTGACGGCGGAGCGGTTTGTGCCGGATCCGTGGGGGGCTCCGGGTGAACGGCTTTATCGCAGTGGTGACTTGGTGCGTTATCGGTCTTCGGGTGAGGTGGAGTTCCTGGGGCGGATTGATGATCAGGTCAAGATTCGTGGTTATCGGGTGGAGCCCGGTGAGGTCGAGTCGGTGCTGCGTCGGCAGGCGGTTGTGGAGCAGGCTGTTGTTGTCGCGCATGGTCGGGAGTCCGAGGATCGTCGGCTGATCGCGTATGTCACCGTGGCGTCTGGTCATGAGGTCGAGCGTGGGGTGCTGGGTAGTCGGTTGCGTGAGGATCTGGCGGGGTTCTTGCCTGATTTCATGGTGCCTTCGACGGTGATGGTGTTGGACGCCATGCCGGTGGGGCCGGGTGGGAAGTTGGACCGGCAGGCGCTTCCGGAGCCCGATGGGAGTCGGCCCGAGCTGGCGGCGCGTTTCGAGGCTCCGCGCACGCGGACCGAGGAGGTTGTCGCGGAGATCTGGTCGGAGCTTCTTGGGGTTTCCCCGATCGGTCTGCACGACGATTTCTTCGAACTCGGTGGGCACTCGATGCTTGCCATCCAGGTCATCGCCCGGATCAACGACACCCTCGACACCGACATCAACCTCCGGGTGCTCTTCAACACGCCCAGCGTCGCGGCGCTTGCGAAGCATGTGCGGAGTGCGTCCGGCGGCCAGGGCGCCTGACGCCTCGTGGTGGACCGACAGGGGAGAAGACGGGGATTGTGAACCAGGGCATACACGTAGTGACGTTGGCCGAGCGACCCGACCTGATGGGGAAGGTCCTGGCACTCAAGAACAGCTGGCCGGAGTTCATGCGGCACGAGCCGATCGGCGAGCGGTTCCACATCGACGCCCATGCGGACTATCCCGAGTACGTCCTCGTCGCCGTGTCGGCGGAGGATTCGGGGGAGGTGCTCGCGCGGGCGTACTGCGTGCCCGTCGGCCTCGACGACGTGCCTCCCAAGGGCCTGCCCGACAGCGGATGGGACGGAGCCGTGCGTCAGGCTCACCTCGCGCGGCTGGCAGGGTACAAGGGCGATGCGGTCTGCGGGCTCGAGGTCGTGGTCCGCCAGGGCCTCCGCGGGACGGGAATCGGCACCCGGATGCTGCGAGCCATGCACGATCTGGCGGAGGCGAGGGGCTTCCGTCACTTCGTCGCGCCGGTGAGGCCACCCGGCAAGGCAGAGGTTCCCGAGCTTCCGATGAGCGAGTACATCCAGCGGACCAGGAACGGGCTCCCCGAGGACCCGTTGCTTCGCGCGCACGTCAGGCTGGGCGCGGACATCGTGGGGGTGGCTCCGGCGTCGATGGTGGTGGTGGGATCGCTCGACAACTGGCGGGAGTGGACGGGGCTCCCGTTCGACACGCATGGTCCGACTGTCGTGCCGGAGGCATTGACCCCGGTTCACTGCGACCTGCGCCACGATTCGGCGGCCTACATCGAGCCCAACGTCTGGGTTCATCGGCGTCTTTAGCGTGCCGTGACAAGCAGAGTTGCCCGACGCGTCGCGAGTACGGATTGACCGGTCGAGGGCCGCTGTCTTGAGCCCGGCCCGATCACCACAGCCGGATCCCGCCGACGTGTCCACGCCCCTCCGGCGATGGCGCATCCGTCAACTGCCCGGCGTGGAAGACGAGTTCGCGTACCAAGAGAAACGCGCACCGAGGCCACCACGGATCCTCCGCGGCCGGGCACACTCCACGGAGTGTGCCCGGCCGTTCACGAAGGCGCGTCAACTCGACTGCCCACAGCTGCCGTTACGCGAGCACGACATCGGTGTCGACGACGAGCGCGTCTTGCACCTCCGCCTGCGCATGCCTCGTCGGGTTACTCCGCCGACGCGGGGACCAGTTCGAAGAGGTATCCGTTGGGCGGTGTGGTGGTGGGATGGGTCGCCCTGCACTCCCAGCCGCCCTCGGTGAAGGCTTCCTGCCATTGGTCGTACGTGGGCAGATAGTCGCCCATCAGCGCGTGGACCGCTTCGAATCCGAGCGTGAAGATGGTGGTGTCCGGGCCCGGCAGATCGGTCGTGCGAACGACGTCGCAGATGAAGAGCCGCTTGGCCGCGGGGAAGGCCTTGCGCAGTTCGCGCAGGGTGTTCACACAGCTCTCGTACGGCCAGAAGTCGTGTCCCATGAAGACGCAGGTGATCGTGTCCACATCGGCGAATTCGGGCAGTGCCTCCAGCGCCAGGGCGTTGCCCTGCAGTACGGAGATCTGGCGGGAGAGCCCCGCTTCCCCTACGGACTCGGTGGCCAGCTGAACGGCCGCCTTGGAGATGTCCACCCCCACACCGTGGGCATGAGGATGGTTGCCGACGATCCGGATCAGCCGCTGTCCGGAACCGCAGCCGAGGTCGGCGACCTTCCCGACCTGAACATCAGCGAGAACCTTGTCGAAGAGCTTTTCCACCTCCTCCTCACCGATGTGACGCGACCCCACTGCCACCGCCCTCATGTCGCGGTGGTAGAAGTCGCCCGTCCGCTGGTCCTCGTGGGTCACGTCCGGCGCGATGCTGAAGAGTTCGCCGCACCCCTTGACCAGCCAGTAGAAGTAGCCGCGCGCGGCATACGCTTCTTCGAAGCGCGCGCCGGGTATGACGAGTTCGCCGTCCTTTATCTCTACGACCTGGGCCCAGTGCAGCGTGCGGTAGATGGTGCGCAGCACATTCACGTCGAGTCGTTGGCCGCTGTGGCCGAGGAGCGGAACCTCGCCCTTCTCGGACAACTCGTCGAGGAGCCCGAGCTGGTACGCGCTGGACAATGCCGAAGCAGCCACGTAGGACGAGAAGAGATTCGCCATCGGGCCGCGGGTCCATTCGGCAGGATGTGGAACGCTGCCCGTGGGAGAAGACATCGAGGATACCCCTTCAGTTTGGTCGGCGGACAAGAGAGCTCAGCTGTTGGCTGCAAGCGGCTCAGTCATGCCCACGATGATCCGACGCGGTGGTGTAAACGACTCCCGGCCGTGGGCCACGAGCATGTTGTCGAGCATCAGAATGTCGCCCTCACGCCACGGGACTACGACCTTCTCCGCAAGGTAGGCGGCACGCAGTTCTTCCACGATCTCGGGCTCGATGTCCTCGCCGTCGCCGTAGTAGGTGTTGTTGGGAAGCCGGTCCTTTCCCATGGAGAGCATGGCTTTCCTGGTGCCGGGGTCAAACATCTGAATGTTGAAGAAAACCAGGTGGTTGAACCATGTCGCGTCACCCGTGACCGGGTGATGCGTACTGACCGTGCGAATTTGACGGGTGGTCAGTTTATCCTTCTCGTCCCAGCTGAAGCTGATGGCGTTGCTCCGGCAGTATTCTTCGACCTCGCTCCGTTCCTCGGTCTGGAAAGCCTCGCGCCAACTGAGCCCGAGTGGGCCTCCGAAGTGGCGTACGTAAGAATACTTTCGTTCCTGCAGTTTGCGGCGCGTTTCTTCGGAAATGCGCTGGAACACCTTACGGGAGTCGGCAATCGGTGTACCGCCCCCCGAGCCGGGCTCCGTGACGCAATGGAAGAAGATGAGCTGAGGCCAGGTTATGTTGTAGGACTGCTCGTTGTGCAGGAAGATCTCCTGCCCTGCCGGATAGTCGGTCGACGTATAGACCTTGTCACCCACCTCATGGCGCGGGGAGGTCCGCTCCATGTACTCGAGAGGGTCGCCGGACAGGGCGGTCATGAGGGTGCGAAACGTCTCAGGAGTGGAATTGGCAAAACCGCGGAACAGGATTCCGCCGTACCGGAGCAAGCGTTGCCGGATCTCCGATTTGTACTCAGTGGCCAGCTCGATCAATTGGACGTCGGCGGAGCGGGGTTCGAGAACGAGGGGCAGCTCGTGTCCGGGAGCCGCCCATTTTTCCTCCACGTGCGGCAAGTCGGGTAGTTCCGGTGCGACTTGTGCCGGTACCGGATCGGTCAGATGGATCTCTCTGGGGCTGTGGTGTCCCTGAAGTTCCGACATCCAGAATTCTCCTTCTCCCTCAGGGAACTCAGATAATTTCGCTTTCCAGCAGCTCCGAGTGGAGCAGCCTCGCCCACTGCTGGTGAGCCTCGGAGAGAGGGTGCTGTGCGGATGCGCGAGGGGCGCCCGAACGCACCAGCCACTCCTCGAAAGTGTGCCCGTCCTTGTAGGCCATCTCGTTCTTGCCGGCGGAGTGGACGGAGCGGTGTGCACCCGGCTTGACGAAGTTGATCAAATGCTGCGTTATCAGAGAGAACCGGTTTACGGGTTCAGCGTTCGTCGCAAGGGCGTCGTGGAAGTGGAATCTCACTCCGAGTGACGACAGGAAGAACTGCATGTTGAGCACTTGCTGGACGTAGGTGACGGTGGCCTGTTCCTCGGTGAACAGATAACGGTAATAGAACCGATTCACCTTCAAGCCTGAGCGATCTGCACCATGTTTTTTCGTGGACAGGTTGGTCTTCATCAGGCTCCACCCGTCATCGAATGGCGCGTCGGACCTGACATCGACCCCGGGCATGCTCGTAAAGCGCTCGGTTCTGACCAGGTCCGTGAAACCGATGCAGACGAGGAGTTCTTCGGCCGAGCCGCCGGCCGCGAGGTAGCTGCAGACGTAGTCGTATGTCATGCGTACCGCGCGCGCGTTGGAGCCACCGCTGCGTCCCGCGTTGATGACCGTCTCGACATCCAGGAGCCTGCCCAGATGGCTGGGCCACGCCTTCTTGTTCCGATAGGCGCGCACCTGGGTCTGGGTGAGAATGTCCTTGCTCTGTCCGGCCAGGCGAAGCTCTGGGTCTTCCTCTTCGAGTTCCTTGCCCTCGGTGAAACTGCACCCGTTGGCGTAGAGCGTACGGATCACGCCACTCACCCCTCAGTCGTCGGCTGCTGCGGGCCGCGCAGGCTCTGGGGCCGCATGTCGGTCCAGGTGCGCTCGATGTAGTTGAGGCATTCGGCCTTCTGTGCGCGAATGTCCAGGGCTCGCCAGCCCGTCGGAATATCCTGGTGGGTCGGCCAAATCGAGTACTGTTCCTCGACGTTGACGACGACAACGTATTCCGTTTCGTCTTTTACGGAGTTCTCCATGTCTCATTCTCCTTGGGGGGCGTCCTTGTGGAGCCGTGATACGAGGTCGGTGAGCGCGGAGATCGTGCGGGCGTCCAATATGTCCCTGAGGCGGATCTCCACATCAAATGATTCGTTGATCCGTGCGGCGATGCGCATGCCGGAGAGCGAGTTTCCGCCGAGGGTGATGAAATCATCTTGCGGGTCGCAGCTCTCGACACCCAGGACCTCGCACCAGATGGCCTGAACGCTTTCGAAAGCACCGGTTGGCCGGAGCGAGGCCGGGGAATCAGTGGTGGACCGGCTGCTCGTCAGAGAATTGACGTCGATCTTGCCATTTGGCAGCAGCGGCAGGCTGTCGAGTACTTCCAGTGTCCTCGGCACCATGAATTCCGGAAGACGCTCCTCGAGGAATGCCGTGACATCCTCGGTGTCGTCCCGGTCGTCGACGAACTCCAGACAGGCCACCAGCCCGGTGAGACCCGAAGGCTCGGTGCGGGCCAGGACACAGGCCTTCCTGATACGTGGATGGAGGGCCAACACGCCTTCCACCTCACCGGGATTGACGCGGAAGCCTCTGATCTTGACCTGCCGGTCCACGCGGCCGACGAAGTGCAGCAGACCGGACTCGTCCTGCCTGACCAGGTCACCGGACCGGTAGAGACGCCCCTGCCCGTCGGAGTCGGGTACGAAGGATTTCGCTGTCGCCACGGGGTCGCCCCAGTAGCCCCGTGCCACGCCCGGACCGCCGATGCACAACTCCCCGGCCTCGCCCACCGGCACACTCCGCATCCGGTCGTCGAGCACGGCTACGGTGACGCTCGGGCAGGGGGTCCCGAGCGGGATTCCCTGGAACCGCTCCACGGGGAGCTTCCGGTCGTCGAGGTAGACAGTGGAGGTCACGCACGTCTCGGTCAGCCCGTAGCAGTTCCACAGATCGACGTCCTCGGGAACGCACTCGCGCCAGGTGGCCAGATCGGCCAGGGACGCGGTTTCGCCGCCGATGAGCACGCTGCGGACACACGACGGGAGCCGCACCGTTCCGCGGCTCAGTTCAAGGCAGATCTCATGCCAGTACGAGGTCGGCAGATACAGATGGGAGACCGACTGGTCCTCCAACTGCCGCAGGAAATGGGGAACGCCGTAGTCGGCCTCGTCGGTGCGCATCACCAGGGACGCGCCCTTGCTCAAGGGGAGGATGACCTCCTCGATGCTGGAGTCCCAGCCGAAGGCGCCGAAGTGCAGCGCCCGGTCCGCGGCCCCGAGCGTGTACGGCTCCACGACGTTGGTCACGAGGTTGTGCAGCGCACGATGATCGATCATCACGCCTTTGGAAGGACCGCTCGACCCGCTGGTGTGGACCAGGCAGGCGAGTTGGGACCCGTGCGGATCGGGGGGAGGTGCCACAGTGGCGGATTCACCCGCACCGGTGGCCTGCTCGATCTGGAGCAGGGGGCTCTCGCTCCAGACGCCCTTCAGCTGCTCCAGGTTGTCGCGGTCGGTGAGGAGCGCGGCCGGCTCGACGCTCTCGAAGATGTCCCGCAGGCGCTCGGGGGGAGTGCCCGCTGCCAGCGGTACGTAGACGCAGTTGGCCTGCCAGACCGCGAGCATCGCTACGACGGCCCATTCACTGCGTCCGGTGATCACGACCACAGGTCGTTCCACGCCCGGCTCGATGCAGGACGTCAGGGTCGCGGCCACGCCGCTGACCCGGTCGTGCAGCTCGCCGTATGTCAGCCACCGGCCGTCGGAGGAAACCGCCTTCGCGTCGGGCTGTGTGACTGCGTGTGCGGCTATGGTCAGGTCGACCCGCTCCAGCACGGATGTTCTCCCCGTAAGTGAAATAGCGATGAAGGGCCTGATCATTCAGGCGCGGTGGGTGCGAAGCACGCGGTCGGCACCCTGCTCAGCTGGAAGGGTCGTTGCCCTCGGAGAAGTTCCCCGTCCGGAGCGCGTCGTAGAGCCGCTTGCCGGTGGACGGCGGGGAGAAGAAGAACCGGGTCTCCTCGCGGCGGCCCCGCAGACCGTGCTCGACGAAGTCCCTGGCGGTGCGCTGCCAGTACGACGGCCCGAGCCGGCCCAGTAGCGCCAGGTACTCGGTGAAGCTCTGAGCCGCGCCGAACCAGTGGTTGACCGACACCGACGGCGTGTGCGAGCGGATGTCGTGCCAGCAGCCGCGAGGGATGAAGACGATGTCGCCGGGGCCGACCGTGGTGCTGTAGAACGTGACGTTCCGCAGCAGGGGATGGCGGGCCACATCCGGACGCGCCACGTCGATCTGGCTGTTGACCAGGTTGTCGGGGAAGGGGTAAGCGGCGCGGCTGTCCCGCCAGGGCAGGAGCGTCACCGTCTTGGTACCCCAGATCTGACAGAACAGATTGTCCTTGAGATCGGAATGCAGCATGGATCGGGTGCCCGAGGAGCCGATCCATACCCGTGTGTCAGTGGATTGCGGTTCGGTGGTGCCCAGCAGGGAAGTGAAGTCGCAGTCCGAGGGATCCACGAGTTCCGCGGCCCGCTGGTAGGCCAGGTAGCAGGGCCCGTCCCGGTCCTCGTCCAGCATGGCGTCGATGAACTCGGCGAAGCGCAAGGTGCGTTCGTAGAGTTTCTGATCCTTCGGATAGAGCACACCGTCGGTGGGCAGGCCCATCAACGCGGTGACCTCGTGCTGTCCATGGGTTTCGCGCAGGCGCTCGGGAGACCACGCTTCACGGGCGGGCCAACTCTCGGTCAAACCACTGAAGATGAGAGGGGTTTCCCGTTGTGTGACGGCTCGCCGCAGTCCGGCAGGCGTCTCGTCGGCGGCGCGGGGAATCGGCCGCACATCGATGCCGGCCTGCTGGAGTGCCTCTCTCGGGTCGGCGTCCGAGGTGCCGCGTTGACGGGGGCCCGCGTTACCGGAAATTGTGGTCACCTTGTCCTCCTGGCGCTGAACGGAGAATCAGCGCTCCGACGTCGCGAGGGTCAACTCAGGCGACTGTCTTTGGAGTTGCACGCCACCAACGCTGCAAGGGTGGACAGTGACAGGACTGCGAACAGCCCGCAATCGCGGGGGCCGGTTCCTGTTGCGGGGTCGGTTCCTGGGAATCCGTGGACCGACGGGTGCGTGGTGACGCACTGCATCGAAGCCCCCCAGCCGACACTTTCCGCACAAACTCCACGTGTACGTCAATTCTTCGAACATCAAACAGGTGTGGTCAGCCCGCCGCAACCGAAGTTTCGAGTGGTGTGCATCACAAGATGCTGCTGGAATAAGCCAGTTGAAGGCGGGATGCTCTTCGTACCGCCGGTGCGATCCATCGCTCCGGGGCGGGGGCGGCAAACACGGGGAACGCGGCCGGACGTAGCGGAGTCATCCGTTCGGGTCGCGTACGGCCACTTCCGGTCTCCACCTCTACCTTCGCTCCTCGACCCGCCCCCGCCCCCACTCCGCCAACGGCCCCAACGCCTCGTTGAGGCGCACCCCATCGGCAGTGAGCGCGTACTCGACGCGGGGCGGAACCTCGTCGTAGGAAGCCCGGTGAACGATGCCGTCCGATTCCATTTCGCGGAGGTGGGAGGTCAGGACCTTCTCGGTGATGCCGGGGAGGAGGCGGCGGAGTTCGCCGAAGCGGCGGTGGGGGTGTTGGTGGAGGGCCCAGAGGATCAGGACCTTCCACTTGCCGCCGATGATCTCCATCGCGGTGTCGATTCCGCAGATGTGTTCGTCGCGCCCGTCCGGTCCCGTCGGCCGATTCAGCGTCGCCATGGCTCGCCCACTCCTCTGACCTGTTCGCTCACCTCGGGGTAACCACCCACTCCAAAGTGGGTACTTGATCACCTCCGGGCCTGTGACCAGCCTAGACGGCATGACACGGACACCTGTTGCGAACACATTCGATGACACCACCACGACCACGACCTCTGCCGACAAGGACTCCCTCGCCCTCCTCGGTCTCGGCGCCATGGGCTCCGCCCTCGCCCGGACCTGGCTCCGGGCCGGACACCCCCTCACCGTCTGGAACCGCACGCCCGCCCGTTCCGCCCCCTTCGCCGCCGAGGGTGCGAACGTCGCGGACAGCGCTGCCGACGCTGTCGCCGCGAACCGGCTGATCGTCGTCTGCCTGCTGGACGACGCCTCGCTCGACGTGACGTTGGAAGGCGTCGACCTTCGCGGCAAGGACCTCGTCAACCTCACCACCGGCACGCCGGCTCAGGCGCGCGCCCGTGCCGAGTGGACCGAGGCGCGCGGGGCCCGGTATCTGGACGGCGGGATCATGGCCGTTCCGCCGATGGTCGGGGTGCCGGAGGCGGGCGGGTATGTCTTCTACAGCGGTGCGCGTGAGGTGTTCGAGGAGTACGGGGACACCCTGGGGGCACCCCTTGGCACGAAGTACGTGGGCGCGGACGCGGGCTTCGCGGCGCTGCACGACGTGGCGCTGCTCAGCGCCATGTACGGGATGTTCGCCGGGGCCACGCACGCGTTCGCGCTGATCCGCGGGGAGGACATCGATCCGGTGGCCTTCGCACCGCTGCTCGGCGACTGGCTGGTCGCGATGGCCCCGGCAGTCCACCAGACCGCTGAGCAACTGAGCAGCGGCGACTACGAGAAGGACGTGGTCTCGCGGCTCGCCATGCAGGTGGCCGGAGTCCCGACGTTCGAGCGGACCGCCGAACAGCAGGGCGTCAGCACTGAACTCCTCGCGCCCTACTTCGAGTTGATGCGGCGCCGTCTGGCGATGGGAAGTGGGGACGAGGACTTGACGGGGGTGGTGGACCTGTTGCGGGGGCGTGGCTGAGGCCCCCGTGGGTTCGGGTGTTCGATGCCCATATTCTCGGAGGGCCAGCAGACGGCCGTTCTGAGCAGAGGATCACCCGTGCCGAGCCACATACGCTCCTTTTGGGTCGTAGCCCCAGGACAGGGTGAAATCGTTAGTACTGCCTGCCTGCCTGCCTGCCTGCCTGCCTGCCTGCCTGCCTGCCTGCCTGCCCGCCCGCCCTGCGACGGCGAGCTCGGTGACGGCGAAGCCGTAGTTCAGACCCTGTACTCGGCGGTGAGCCGGGGTACGGAGTCGCTGGTCTTCCACGGACGGGTCCCCGTCAGCCAGTACGCGGCCATGCGCGCGCCCTTCCAGGAAGGGGACTTCCCCGGGCCCGTCAAGTACGGGTACCTCAACGTCGGGCGGGTGGAGGACGGTCCTGCGGAGTTGCTGGGCCGGTTGGTGTTCAGTCTGTATCCGCACCAGACGCGCTTCCGTGTCCCGTCAGGCGCGCTCGCCCCCGTGCCCGAAGGGGTGCCGGCCGAGCGCGCCGTGCTCGCCGGGACCGTGGAGACGGCACTCAACGCGCTGTGGGACGCCCCGCCACGGATCGGTGACCGGATCGCCGTGGTGGGCGCCGGAATGGTCGGCTGCTCCGTGGCCGCTCTGCTCGCCCGGTTTCCCGGCGTCGGCGTGGAGTTGATCGACACCGACCCGGCCCGCGCACAGGTTGCCGAGGCGCTCGGCGTCGCCTTCGCCCGGCCGGAACGGGCGGCGGACGACTGCGATCTCGTCTTCCACGCCAGCGCCACCGGGGCGGGGCTGCGGCGTTCTCTCGAACTGGCCGCTCCCGAGGGCTCGGTGGTCGACCTCAGTTGGTACGGGGACCGGCAAGTGACCCTGCCGCTGGGGGAGTTCTTCCATTCCCGGCGGCTGTCGCTGCGCAGCAGCCAGGTCGGCGCCGTCGCACCGGAGCGGCGCGGGCGGCACACGGCGGCCGACAGGCTCGGTCTGGCGCTCGACCTGCTGCGGGACCCGCTCTTCGACGTGCTGATCACCGGGGAGTCCGCTTTCGACGAACTCCCGCGGACCATGGCCGAGATCGCGACGGGCAGACGGCCGGGGCTCTGCCACCGCATCCGTTACGACCCCGACTGACCGGGTCCGGTCTGAGAGGGCCACGCCCCGATCCAGGGCACGCACTGCCACCTCTCCCGTCCCCCTTGGACAGCGCCTCATCGCCAACACCCCACCGCCAACGCCACTCCGGAGAAGACATGTTCAGCGTCACCGTCCGCGATCACCTCATGATCGCCCACAGCCTGCGCGGCGAGGTCTTTGGTCCCGCACAGCGCCTGCACGGGGCGACGTACCTGGTCGACGCGACCTTCCAGCGCCCGGAACTGGACGAGGACAACATCGTCGTCGACATGGCGCTGGCGGCGCGGGAGGTGCGGATGGTCGTCACGGCGCTCTCGTACCGGAACCTCGACGAGGACCCCGACTTCGCGGGCACGAACACGACCACGGAGTTCCTGGCCAAGGTCATCGCCGACCGTCTGGCCGTACGCGTGCACGACGGCTCCCTGGGCCCCGGAGCGCACGGGCTGACGGGGCTCACGGTGCGACTGCACGAATCGCACATCGCGTGGGCCGACTACCACCGCGCGCTCTGACCGCCGCGATCATGGCCGAACCTCCGAAGGCCGCGACGGTCCGCCGCCCGTACGTGCTGCTGTCCGCGGCCGTCTCGGTGGACGGCCGTCTGGACGACACCGCCCGTGAACGGCTTGTCCTCTCCAACCGCCGTGACCTGGACCGTATCGACGGTGAACGGGCCGCGGCGGACGCCATCCTGGTCGGTGCGCGGACCCTGCGCAGGGACAACCCCCGACTCCTGGTGACCAGCCCCGAACTGCGCGCCGGGCGCGTCGCGTTGGGGAGGACGGAGCATCCGCTGAAGGTGACGGTCAGCGGGTCCGCCGAACTGGACCCCGGTCTGCGGTTCTGGCACAGCGGGGGCGAGAAGCTGGTCTTCACCGTGGACGGCGCGTTGCCCAGGGCCTGCCGTGACCTGAGTCCTCTCGCCGGTGTGGTGAGCACCGGTCCGACGCTCGACTGGGGTTACTTGCTCGACCACCTCGGCCGGCACGGCGTCGAGCGGCTCCTGGTGGAAGGCGGCGGGACGGTGCACACACAGCTCCTCGCGCAGAACCTCGCCGACGAACTCCACCTCGTCGTGGCCCCGTTGCTGGTGGGCGAGGACCAAGCACCGTCCTTTCTGAGGCCGGCCCGGTACCCGGGCGGCCCGACGGCCCGTATGAAACTCCTCGAAGCACGTCCGATCGACGATGTCGTGCTGCTGCGATACGCCCCGAAGGACCGTTCCTGATCGCCGGACCCGTTCCTGATCACCGGATCCGGCCCTGATCGTCGAGTGGCGGGGAAGTCGCCCTGTGACAGGTGCGGTTGACGTGCCGTGGGTATGCTCGGCGGGCAGCGTACGGCCGGTCGCAGGGGCGCAAGGAACGGGAGCCGAGAGTGGACGACGCGGTGGAACTGGCGGACATGATCGCCCAGTTGAGGGGCGAGCTGAGCCGGGCCATGGCGGACGGAGAAGGTCAGGGACTCCGGTTCCAGGCCGAGAAGCTCGAACTCGAACTCACCGTAGGTGTGGAGCGGAGCCGAGAGCCGGGAGCCAAGGTGCGCTTCTGGGTCTTCGACGTGCACGGCTCCGCGCGCTCCGCGCAGATGTCCACCCAGCGGATCACCCTCACGCTTCAGCCCGTGCGGGCCGACGCCACCGATCGCCCCGCGCTGATCTCGGGCGCCGAACTGGACGATGAGGCCTGAGCCCCCGGCCGACGCCTCGGGCGTCGACCCGCACCGGATCGCCGAGATCATCGTCGAAACCGGCAACGGCAGACGGCGCGGTTCCGGGTACCGGATCTCCGCCGCATCGATCCTCACGGCCGCCCACGTCGTGGCCGATGCCACCGAGACCGTCGTACGGTGCGACGCCGACCGGCCCGAGGAGTGGTCCGCACCGGCGTCCGTGACCTGGGCGGACGGGACCAGCGATCTGGCGGTACTGACCGTCGTACCGCCGACGACAGCCCCCACTGTGGTGGAGCCGGTCCGCTTCGGGCGCATCGACGACGAGCGGGCCGGTCTGGTCGAGGTGCACGCCGTCGGATTCCCGCTGTTCAAACGGCGCCGTCGGGGCGAGGTGGCCTTCCGTGAACTGCACCAGGCGGACGGGACCGTGGCCACGCTCTCCAATCGGCGCACCCGCAGGCTGGAAATCACGGTGACCCCCGCCGACTCCGATCCCGACCCGGCGACGTCGCCCTGGTCGGGGATGTCCGGCGCCGCCGTATGGGCGGGCAGCCGGATCGTCGGGGTGGTCGCCGAACACCACCGCGCGGAGGGGTCGGGGCGTCTCACCGCCGTCCCGCTCGACCACGCGCTGCGCGAGCTGACGGCCGGGGCGCGTGCGGAACTCCTTCAACTCCTCGCACTCCCCGACATCGCATCACTGCCCCTGGCCGGTCCGGGGCAGGGGCAGGGGCAGGGGCAGGCTGAGGATCAACGGCTCCCCGGCGTGCGGGTGGTGGGCCTCCCCGTCGCACACGGCATCGAACTGTTCAAGAACCGCACCCGTGAACGCGACGCCATCGTCCGGCACTTGAGCGACCCGGCCGTCCGCATGGTGATGGTCACCGGACGACGCGGCATCGGCAAGAGCGCGCTCGCGGCGAAGGTCATGGACCTCCTCGACGGCGGAGAATGGCCCGGCCCCGCTCAGGGTCCGCTCCCGTCCGGCCTGGTCAATCTCTCCACCCGTACGTCCGGGATCTCCCTGGAACGCCTCTACTTCGACTGCGCCAAGCTGCTCGGCCCGGAGCAGCAGGCGCACCTGCGCGAGTTCTGGACCGCGAGCAACAGCACACAGGACCGGCTGGCGGAACTGTTCGCGTCCCTGGGGCAGCGGTTGATCGTCATCCTGATGGACAACCTGGAGGACCTGCTCCACGACGACGGAGGCATCGCCGACGACGAACTGGCCCTCTTCCTCGATCAGTTGTTCCGCGCGCGCGAAACCCCGCGGCTGCTCGTCACCAGCCAGATGCCGGTACGCCTCCCTCCCGAACTGCGGCGCTTCGCCGCCCATGTGGAGGTTTCCGAGGGCCTCAGCCCCGAAGAGGCGGCCGCGCTGCTGCGCGAACTCGACCGGGACGGCAGCCTCGGCGTGGCCGAGCTGTCCGACGACGAACTCCTGCGGGCCGCGGTCCGGGTGCACGGCGTCCCGCGAGCCCTGGAACTCCTCGTCGGTGCGGTCGCCGACGACACCGTCCTGCTGCCGAGCCTGCAGGACGTGCTGGAGGACTTCACCCGACGCCACGACGTTGTCGCGGATCTCGCGCAGGACCGGTACCGGCGCCTCGACGACCCGGCACGCGCGGTCCTCGGCGTCCTCGCGGCACTGCGCACCCCCGTACGGCAGAACGCCGCCGCGGAGATCATCGGCGGACTCGACCCGGACCTGCCCGTGGCCACGGTGCTCGCCTCCCTCGTCCGCGTACACCTGGTGTCCGTGGACCGGGCGAGCCGTACGGTCGGGCTCCACCCCATGGACTCGGATCTCGCCTACGCACAGATGACACCGAACGGACCATTCGGGAGGCAGCGCGTGGAACGGCACATCGCATCCTGGTACGGGCGCGGAGCTCAACCGTGCGACGCCTGGCGCACGTTGGAGGACGTGGAACCGCTGCGGCGACAGTTCGACCACCTCGTGCGCGCGGGCGACCACGACGAGGCCGCGCGGGTACTGGGCGAGATGAGCGAATGGCTCGTCTGGCACGGCTCCGTGCTCGCCGCGGTCTCGATGCACCTGGCCGTCGACGGCCACATCGAGGACGAGCGGGTGCGCCTCGCCCACGTCGTCGCCTACGGTCACGCCCGGCTCAGCGCGGGCCCGATGGAACACGCGGCGGAACTGTTCACCCAGGCCGTGGCGCTCGCCGAACGTCTCGATGACCGGGCCGTGTTGCAGAACGCGCTGTTCGGACTGGGCGATGCCCACCGGCAGCTCGGCGATCTGGGTGCCACCGTCGAACCCCTCGCCCGTGCCGCCGAGTTGGCGCGCGAACTGGCCGACCCCGAGCGCGAAGTACACGCGCTGCTCTCCCTCAGCCTCGCCCACAGCTACCTCGGCGACGGCCGGAGCGCTCTTGACGGCGCCGAGCGACTCACCGAACTCGCCCACGAAGGCGGCGACTTGCTCACGATCGCCCGGGCAGGCAACGCGCGCACCATCGCCCTGCTGACACTCGGCCGTTGGCGCGAGACGGTGGCCGCCGGTGCCGAAACGGCCCGTGCCTATCGCGCCGCCGACAGCCAGGAAGCGATCGCCTACGCGCTGAACGCCCAGGGCATCGCCCTACTGGCCCTCGACGACTCGGCACAGGCGGCGGCGGTCCTGGCGGAAGCCCGGCACGAGGCCTCACTCATGGAGAACCCTCGTGCCGAGGGCGTCTGCCTGCTCAACCTCGCCTGGGCGCACTGGTGCAACGGCGACTTCGACGAGTCCGCCACCACGGCGGAACGGGCCACCACCGCCCTCGACATCGCGGGTGCCGTCCAGAAGTCAGCGTCCCACTCCCTGGCAGAGGCGGCCCGTTCCCTCCCCGCCACTCCACAAGCCGCCGCCGAGGCCCTGGTCAACGCGGCCTCCGCCCTCGACGGCAACGCCGAGGTCGTCAGGGCCGACTGGCTGCTGGAGCACGCCCGACGGTTGGAGAGTTGATACGGGTCGGTTGAGGGACCCGTCAGGTCGCTCCCGCTCCGGCCTCCTCCCCTTCCCCCTGCCTCACCCCCGCACCCGCGGCAGCCCCCTCACCCCCATCATCAGCGAGTACACCGACGTCGTGGCCGTAATGAACACCCGGTTGTTCTTGGGCCCGCCGAAGGCGATGTTGGAGACGGGCTCGGGGATCAGGAGGCGGCCGATCAGGGTGCCGTCGGGGTCGTAGCAGTGGACGCTGTCGTCGATGGTCGCCGCCCACAGACGGCCGCCGTCGTCGAAGCGGATGTTGTCGAAGCGGCCGCCCTCGGGCCTGCCTTCGGCGAAGACCTTGCCGTCGGACAGGGTGCGGTCCTCGCGTACCTCGAAGACGCGGATCTGGTTGCGGCGGGTGTCGGAGACGTACAGGTGCTGCTCGTCGGGGGAGAGGACCAGGCCGTTGGGGGCGCCGAAGCCGTCGGCGGCGAGGTGGACGGTGCCGGTGACCGGGTCGATCCGGTACACGTGGCAGGCGCCGATCTCGCTCTCTGCGCGGTGGCCCTCGTAGTCGCTGGTGATGCCGAAGTCGGGGTCGGAGAAGTAGATCGTGCCGTCCGAGTGGACGACCGAGTCGTTGGGGCTGTTGAGCCGCTTGCCCTCGAAACGGTCGGCGAGGACCGTGATCCCGCCGTTGTGTTCGGTCCTGGTGACCCGGCGGTTGCCCTGCTCGCTGCAGATCAACCGCCCTTGTCCGTCAAGGGTGTTGCCGTTGACGTGCCCAGCGGCCCGGCGGAAGGTGCTGACCTCGCCGGTCTCCTCGTCCCAGCGCAGCAGACGGTCGTTGGGGATGTCGCTCCAGATGAGCTGGCGCCAGGCCGGGAGATAGAGCGGCCCCTCCGCCCAGCGGCAGTTGTCGTACAGCTTCTCCAGCTGGCTGTCCCCGTAGACGCAACGGCCGGTACGGAAACGCTCGTCCAGGATCTCGTACAGACCGTCGAGAATCTCGCCTGACATTTTCCCTCGATTCGCTCACTCAACCGAACATCATTCAGCCTATCAGGAGAGATCGTGGACCAGATATGGTGGGGCGATGAAGAAGGCGGGCAAGGTGAGCGGGGCGGGTGCGAGCGGCATGGCGGCGAAGGTGGACGAGGTCGACCTGCGGCTGCTCGCGCTGCTCCAGGAAGACGCCGGTCGTTCGTACGCGGCCCTGGGCAAGGAGGTCGGGCTCTCGACCGGAGCCGCGCACGAGCGGGTGCGCAAGCTGCGGGAGAGCGGCGTGATCACGCGGACCCGGGTCGACATCGACCACGCTGCCGTCGGGCGCGGGGTGCTCGCCTTCGTCATGGTCGAGTCGACGGCCTGGATGGGCGATTCGGCCGAGGCCTTCGCCGCCGTCCCGGAGATCGAGGAGGCGCACATCATCGCAGGAAGCGCCTCGGTCCTGGTGAAGGTGCGCACCACCGACACCGTCCAACTCCAGGACGTACTACGGCGGTTGTTCGCGATCGACGGGGTCAGCGGCACTCAGGCCACGGTGGTTCTGGAGAGCTTCTTCGAGCGTCCGACGCTGCGGCCGGAGGCCGAGGACTGAGATCGAGGAGTGAGGTCGAGGGCTGATGCCGAAGACTGGTGGCGGTGGCGGTGGCGGGGACTGAAGGCTGGGGCCGAGGGCTGAGGTTGCGACACTTCACGGCGGCCGCACGGCAGTAGGGTGAACCGGTGACCTCCTTACCGGAAGGCTCGCCGTCACTCATCGGCGAGGGCGCCCGCGACACGGCCGTGCAGCGCTTGCAGGAGGCGTACTCCGAAGGGCTCCTCTCGCACGAGGAGTTGGACGAACGCCTCGACCGCGTACTCACCGCCAAGGCGCACAGTGAGCTCGAATCGGCGCTCGCCTCGATCCCGGAACTCCCTGATCAGCTCCCGGACACCACGTCGACGATCACCGCCGCCGGTGGCCGGATCAAGCGGCGCGGCACATGGCGGGTGCCCCGGGTCCTCAAAGTCGCGTCCGCGTACGGAAGGGTGCGCCTGGATCTGTCCCGGGCGATCATCGAGCATCCCGTCGTCGACATCGAATTGCACCTCGGGACGGGCGGGGCCAGGATCACGGTGCCGCGCGACGCGGTCGTGGACGTGCAGGGCCTGCGCACCGACTGGAAGGACCTGCGGTACAAGGCCCGGCAGCCGTCCCGTCCCGGAGGACCGGAGATCCGCATCTCCGGGGTGATGGGATTCGGGCGGTTGAGGATTCGCCATGCTCGGCGTTGAGGGACCAACTGGGCGCTGCGCGCTTCGACGTGGTCGACAGTGCGATGCTCCGGGACGCGGGCTTCGACCGGGTCGACGAACGCCAGGTGGAGGGTGACATCCTGAACCTCTACTACGTGGCGCGGAAGGCCAGTTGAGCGGTCCGCGCGAGGGGGCGGGCGGTGCCGGGGCCCATCCGGATCGCGGCCCGGCGCCCCCGTGAGGGGAGCTCGGATGACGGCGGGGCGGCAGCCGGACCAGATACGCGGGGACCGAATGCGCGCGGACCAGATACGCGGGGACCGGATACCCGCGGACCGGATACCCGCAGACCGGCTACGCACGGACCGGATACCCGCGGACTGGATCCGCACGGTCTGCGAGCAGGCGCTCGCCGCGCACGACTGTCCCTCGGTCTCCGTGGCCGTCGTCGAACGGGGCGAGGTCGTCCTGGCCGAGGCGTTCGGGCTCGCCGACATCGCGAGCGGCCGCCCTGCCACCCCCGCCACGGTCTACGGACTCGCCTCGGTCACCAAGCCGTTCACCGCGGCCGCCGTCCGCCGCACCGCCGACGAGGGCCTGCTCGACCTCGACGCACCGGTGCCGATGCCGGTGCCGGGTCACCACAGTGCCGCCCTCGGCCCGCAGCTCGCCCACCCGGCGCCGACCCACCGCCAACTCCTTTCCCACCGGGCCGGGTTGGCGCCGTACTACGACTTCCACTACCTGGACGAGGACCGGCCCCGCGCGCCGCGTATCGACCCCGCCCCCTACCTCGGCCAAGTACGCGCCCCCGGTACGGACTTCGCGTATGCCAACCTCGGGTATCTGCTCGCCGCCCGGGAGCTGGAACGGTCAACGGGCCGTTCGCTCGCGGACGTTGTGCGGGAGAAGGTGTGCGCGCCGCTCGGGCTCGACTCGTGGCACCTGGGGGACAGCCATCGGGACACCTACCCTGGACCGGCCCCGACCGCCGTGCGGTACACCTCCGACGGGCGGGCGTATCCGTCGTACACCGTCAGCCATCCGGGCGCCACGCTCGGCTGGGCGACCGCCGCCGACACGGCTCTCTTCGCCTCCGTACACGGGCAGTTGGCCGCAGCGGAAGATGGCCTGCGTGAACTCGGCACGGTGACCCCGCACTTGGGGTACGGACTCGGCTGGTGTGTGTCGACCGGGCCGGGGCCGCGCATCCTCAGCCACGGCGGCGGAGGCCCCGGAGTCGCCGCTTTCACCGCCTCCGTACCGGAGTTGGAGCTCGCCGTCGCGGTCCTGTGCAACTCCACCGACAAGGCGGCCCGGGACGCGGTGGTCGCGGAACTGCTGGGCGAACTGGTCCCGGGCTTCGGGCCCGAGCAGATCTCACCGGTGGCCTCGGAGCCGGGGGACGGACGTGAACCCCGGCTCCCCGAGAGCGGTAAGTGGACCGGTTCGCTCGCGACCCCGGAAGGCGAACTGCCCGCCGTACTCACCCTCGGCACCGACGGGCACGCGGTCCTGGAAGTCGCCGACGAGCGCGCGGAAGCCATCGCCACCGCATCCTCCACCGGATCGCCGAGCGGGGGCCTGCGCGCCGACTTCCCCCTCCAACTCCCCACCCTCGACGCCCGGATCAACAGCCCCCGCCTCGCACTCGTCCTGAACCCCGGCAGTGCGACGGGCGCCACCGACGCCACCCTGGAAGGCCTCGCCCACGCCTACAAGGCGGGCGACCGGGAAGGGCGGCTCGGCGCGTTCCTCAGCCATCGGTGTGTGCTGCGGCGCGACTGAGCGGTGGCCGAACGGCTGACGCCGCTCCCGCCCGAGTACGCCCGCCCCCAGCGTCCATCGACCAGCGGCCCCCTCCCGCATTTTCCCAGGTCAGACACCTTGTGATACACGAGTGCATCCGATACATTCACGTATCCAATCGACCCGGGGCAGGTTCGGCGCACGTTCGGCGGAGCCCCCTGGGACGCCCCGCCCCCGCACGGTGAGGAACGGCGCAGGCAGCCATGGCATCGACGTCCACCACGCACGGCCAGACGCCCGCACCGGGCCCGCCGCCCAAGCGGGTCACGCGGCGGCGTGCGCAGACGCGGCAGCGGCTGCTCGACGCGGCGCTGCACGTCTTCGCGGAGGAGGGCTTCGGCCGGTCCACGGTCGACAAGGTCTGTGAGCGGGCGGGGTTCACGCGCGGTGCGTTCTACTCCAACTTCACCTCGCTCGACGAGCTGTTCCTCGCCATGTGGGAGCAGCGCGCGGACGCGATGCTGCACGATCTGCGCGCGGCGCTCGACGGCCTGGACGCCTCCGGTGAACTGTCCGACGCCGATCCGGACCGGGCCGTGCAGGCCGTCCTCCGTGTGATCCCGGTGGACGACGCCTGGTACCGCGTGACGGCCGAGTTCACCGCGCACGCGCTGCGCAACCCGCCGCTCAGGCGTGTGATGGCGGCGCGGGAGCGGGCCATTCTGGAGGCGCTGATGCCGCTGGTGGAGCAGGCGCTCGCGCGGGCGGGGCGCCGGGTCGCGGACCGTGCGGCGCTGGGGCACGCGCTGATCGCGGTACACGACGGCACCAGTGTGCAGATGCTGATCGAGCCCGGCGTCGAGGACGTCCGCAGGCGCCGCGAGGAACTGTTCGGGCACGTCCTGAGGGCGTACTCCACCGAGATTGGACATGTCCTGAGGACGTGCTCCACCGAGAGCGAGGACGAGGCATGAGCGAGCAGGCGGACGTGATCGTCGTGGGGGCCGGGCTCGCCGGGCTCGTCGCGACGTACGAACTGGTCAAGGCGGGGCGCAAGGTGCTCGTGGTCGACCAGGAGAACGAGGCCAACCTCGGCGGGCAGGCCTTCTGGTCGCTCGGCGGGCTCTTCCTGGTCGACAGTGAGGAACAGCGCCGTATGGGGATCAAGGACTCCCACGAACTGGCGCTCCAGGACTGGCTCGGCTCGGCCGCCTTCGACCGTGAGCGCGAGGATCACTGGCCGCGCCAATGGGCGCGCGCCTACGTGGAGTTCGCGGCGGGCGAGAAGCGGCGGTACCTGTACGACCTCGGGCTGCGGTTCATGCCGAACGTCGGCTGGGCCGAGCGCGGCGACGGGCTCGCCTCGGGGCACGGCAACTCGGTGCCCCGCTTCCATCTCACCTGGGGCACCGGCCCCGAGGTGGTCCGCGTCTTCCTCGAACCGGTCAAGCGGGCCGAGCGGGAAGGGCTCGTGACCTTCCGGCACCGGCACCAGGTGGACGAGCTGATCGTGGAGAACGGCGCCGCGGTCGGCGTGCGCGGCAGCATCCTGGAGCCTTCGTCCCAGCCGCGCGGCGTCAAGTCCTCGCGGGAGGTGGCGGGTTCGTTCGAGCTGCGGGCGCAGGCGGTGGTCGTCGGTTCCGGTGGCATCGGCGGCAACCCGGACCTGGTCCGCGAGAACTGGCCCGCACGGCTCGGCCCCGCGCCCGCGCGCATGATCCGCGGGGTCCCGGCCCATGTCGACGGGCGGATGCTGGGGATCACCGAACGGGCGGGCGGCAACATCGTCAACCGCGACCGGATGTGGCACTACACCGAGGGCATCAAGAACTGGGACCCGATCTGGCCCGAGCACGCCATCCGGATCATCCCCGGCCCCTCCTCGCTGTGGCTGGACGCCACCGGCCGGCGGCTGCCCCCGCCGTACTTCCCCGGCTTCGACACGCTCGGCACGCTGGGGCACATCCAGCAGACCGGGCACGCGCACACCTGGTTCATCCTCACGCAGACCATCATCGAGAAGGAGTTCGCGCTCTCCGGCTCGGAGCAGAACCCGGACTTCACCGCCAAGGACCTCAAGCAGACCCTCGGCCGCGCCAAGAAGGGCGCCACCGGACCGGTCACCGCGTTCATGGAACACGGCGAGGACTTCGTGGTGCGCAAGACGCTGCGCGAGCTGGTGGAGGGCATGAACTCCCTCGGTATGGAACCGGAGTTGGACTACGAACAGGTCGAGCGGGAGGTGGTGGCGCGCGATCGCGAGGTGGACCTGAAGTTCACCAAGGACATGCAGCTGATGGCGATCCGCAACGCCCGTGCCTACTTCCCCGACCGGATCGTCCGGGTCGCCAAGCCGCACCGGCTGCTCGACCCCGAACACGGCCCGCTGATCGCGGTCCGCCTGAACCTGCTCACCCGCAAGACCCTCGGCGGTCTGGAGACCGACCTGGACGCACGGGTGATCCGGCCGGACGGCGAGGTCTTCGAGGGCCTGTACGCGGCCGGTGAGGTGGCCGGGTTCGGCGGCGGCGGAGTGCACGGCTACAACGCGCTGGAGGGCACCTTCCTCGGCGGCTGCATCTTCTCCGGCCGCGCGGCGGGCCGGGCCCTGGCCAAGTCGCTTGCCTGAGCGGCGAGTTCAGGGAAGGACGGCAACACCCCGAGCCGGCTAACCAGCGGAGGCGATGGAGAGATGACGAAGCGAACGGCACTGGTCACCGGGGCCTCCTCGGGCATCGGCAAGGCGGTGGCCGAGGCCCTGCTCGGCCGCGGCTACCGGGTGATCGGCACCAGCCGCGACCCGGAGCGGATGGCCGCCTCGGCGCGGGTGCCGGGAGTGGAGTACCTGCCGCTCGACCTCACCGACGAGGCGAGCATCGTGGCCTGCGCCGAGGCAGCCGGTGCGGTGGACGTACTCGTCAACAACGCGGGGGAGAGCCAGCTCGGCGCCCTCGAAGAGCTGCCGATGGACGCCCTGCGGCGGCTGTTCGAACTGAACGTCTTCGGGGCGGTACGGCTGACCCAGCTCGTGCTGCCCGGCATGCGCGAGCGCCGCCGCGGCCGGGTGGTCATGGTCGGCTCGATGCTGGCCAGCTTCCCGCTCGCGTTCCGCTCCTCCTACGTCGCCTCGAAGGCGGCCGTGAAGGCGTTCGCGCTCGCCTCGCGCCGTGAACTCTCCCCGTACGGCGTCTGGTTGATCACCGTGGAGCCCGGCGCGATCAACACCGGCATCAGCGAACGCCGCACCCGCTACCAGGCCGAGGGCTCCCCGTACGCCGACGACTACCGGGCCGTCTCGACCCGGCTGGACGCCAACGAGACCGTCGGGATCGCGGCTGAGAAGGTCGCCGCCACGGTCCTCGGCGCGATCGAGGCCGCGAGCCCGAAGCCGTTCTACGCGGTCGGCAGCAGGGCCCCGCTGGTGTTCGCCCTGCGCCGGATCCTGCCCAGGGCGGCGGTGGAGCGGATGGTCTCGCGCAGGCACGGGCTCAGCTGAGCGGGTCCGCCCCCGCCCCCGCCCCCGCCTCCTGGGTCCGCCGGGCCACGTACATCAGCGCCTCCTGCGAGGCGCTCGCGACGAGTTCGCCGTCCTCGGTCCAGAACTCGCCGTGGCACAGGGTCCTGCCGTCCGCGGCGGTCTTGCTGCGCTGGGCGAACAGCAGCCAGGTGTCCGCGCGCAGCGGGCGGTGGAACCACATGGCGTGGTCGAGGGAGGCCATCCGCGCGGGTGGGGGCCCGACGACGGGGAAGACGGGGCGGAAGGCGCCGATCGCCGTCGCGGCCAGCGAGACATCGCTGAGGTAGGCCAACGCGCAGGCGTGGTACGCCGGTTCGTCGGGCAGCGGGGTGCGGATCCGGGACCAGGTGTACTGGCGTATCTCGCCGTCCGGGCTCGGCGGCGGGGTGTCCTCGGGCGGCAGGTACCGCAGTTCGACGCCGTCCCTGACCTCACGGGCGGGGTGGTCGCGCAGGCCGTCGGGCAGCCCCTCGGGGCCGGGCACCTTGGGCGCGGTGGACTGCTGCTCGTAGGACGGCTCCTCCGGCGCCTTGAACGAGGCGTGCATGCTCAGTACGTCGCCGAAGGACTGCCGGGCGTTCACCTGCCGCAGCGAGTACGAGCGCCCGTCGCGCAGCCGCAGCGCGGAGTAGGACACCTTCTTGCTGCACATCACCGGACGCAGGAAGTAGGCGTGCAGGGAGTGCACCGGCCGCCCCTCGGGCGCTGTGCGCGCCGCCGCCGCGAGCGACTGGGACAGTACGGAGCCGCCGAAACCGACCCCCCGCCTGCTCGGGTGGCACTGCCCGAGGAACCGGTCCTCGCCGTCCGGTTCGAGTCGCAACTGCTCGGTGAACGGGAGCAGTTGGTCCGCCACCAGGACTTCGGGGGCCGCCGCGGATTCGGGTACCGAGGTCACCGCTGTGCCTCCCGGCTAGGTGGGTCGCGTGGTTTCGGTGCACAGATGTTCTGTCCGTGTCGGTGTAGCAGGCAACCATGGCGGGATTCACCGCGTCAATGCGGTTCCGCGGGTGCGCTGCGTCACTACGGCAGGGGCGCCGGGCCTCCCCGGAGCCGGACGGTGGCCGACACCCCCGCGTGGCAGGATGCGCCCCATCGGTCGGCGGGAGCGTGAGGAACGGACGGCGTCATGGCGGAGGAGAGCGCGGCGGTGCGGCCGGAAGGCGAGCGCGCGGGGCGCCAGGTCGCCCAACTCCTGGACGCCGCAGGCGCGTTGCACGCCGCCGCCCGCGCGGTGCGCACCGACCACGACCGGGCCCGCGAGGCGGTACGCACCGCGCTGGCCCCGGTCCTGGACCGGCTCGTCGCCGAGGAACTGGCGGGCATCCCGCTGGCCCGCCTGCGCGACGTCACCGAAGGGCGGCTCCGGCTCGGCGCGCTTCAGGACGCGGGCTATCGGGACGTGGCACGGGTGCACGCCGCGAGCCGGCACGAGCTGCGCCTGATACCGGGCGTCGGTGCCCAGACCGCCGACCAGGCGCTGGCGGCGGCCGGACAGCTCGCCCGCGCGGTGGCCGAGACGGTCCCGGTGCGGATCGACATCGAGGACCCGCGGCCGCACACGACCGCGTTGCTCCAGGCCCTGCACCGGCTCGTCGAGGCGGGCCCCGCGCTGCGCCTGGCCGTCGAGGCCGCCGGACGTGCCGAGCGCGACCTCGGCGTACTGCTGCCGCTCGCCGCACCGGCCGCGAGCCGCCTGCGGATGCTCTTCACCGGTCGCCGCACCCGCGAGCGGGCCCTGACCGCGGCGGCCCAACTACGCGCGCTCACCGGGGAGATCACAGCGAACGGGACGCCGACGACGCTCGCCCAGGCCTCGGTCGACCTGCTGCGCGAGCCCGCCGAACCCCTCGCCGTCGAGGTCGACTTCGAGCTGCGCTCCGCCGAGTACTACAGCCTGCTGGCCGAGTTCACCGGCGGCGCCGCGGATGTGGCGGCGGCCGAGGGCTTTCTGCCCGCCGAGGTCGCCGACCGGGTGCGCGCGCAGGGTCTCGACGACTCACTGCTGCGTGTCTCGCTGCGCGGTTACCAGGCCTTCGGCGCCCGGTTCGCGCTCGCGCAGCGCCGGGTGATCCTCGGCGACGAGATGGGCCTGGGCAAGACGGTCCAGGCGCTCGCCGCGCTCGCACACCTGGCCGCCGCCGGGCAGACGCACTTCCTGGTCGTGTGCCCCGCCAGCGTGCTCCTGAACTGGAGCCGTGAGATCGGCGCGCGCACGGCGCTGCGTGCCCTGCCGGTGCACGGGCCCGAGCGCGCCGAGGCGTTCGCCGAGTGGCGCGCCCGGGGCGGCGTCGCCCTCACCACCTTCGACGTCCTGCACGCCCTGACCGAGTCCGTGGACACCGGCGGCGAGCCGCCGCCCGCGCCCGCCCTCCTGGTCGTGGACGAGGCCCACTACGTGAAGAACCCGGCCGCACGCCGCTCCCGGGCGGTCGCCGCCTGGGCGGGGCGCGCGGAGCGGGTGCTGTTCCTCACCGGGACGCCGATGGAGAACCGTGTCGAGGAATTCCGCGCGCTGGTGCGGCACTTGGCGCCCGAGCTCGCCGCCCGGGTCGAGCAGCGCACCGGGGCCGCGGGCTCCCAGGCGTTCCGCACAGCGGTCGCCCCCGTCTATCTGCGCCGCAACCAGCAGGACGTACTCGCCGAACTGCCCGCCCTGCTCAAGGTCGACGAGTGGGAGGAGTTCAGCCAGGCCGACCGGGAGGCCTACGCGCGCGCCGTCGACGAGGGCAACTTCATGGCGATGCGCAGGGCCGCCTACGCCGACCCGGAGAAGTCGGCCAAGCTGGAGCGCCTGCGCGAACTCGTCGAGGACGCCGAGGGCAACGGCCTCAAGGTCGTGGTCTTCTCCTACTTCCGGGACGTGCTCGCCACGGTGCGGGACTCGCTCGTACGTACGGAAGGTGAGCCGTCCCAGTCGCCGGACGGGCGACGGGTGTTCGGCCCGATCTCCGGTGAAGTCCCCGCCGCGCGGCGGCAGTTGCTGGTGGACGAGTTCTCGGCGGCCGAGGGGCACGCCGTCCTGCTCAGCCAGATCCAGGCGGGCGGTGTCGGCCTCAACATGCAGGCGGCCTCGGTGGTGATCCTGTGCGAGCCGCAGGTCAAGCCGACCATGGAGCACCAGGCGGTGGCCCGTGCGCACCGGATGGGGCAGGTGCGGACGGTCCAGGTGCACCGGCTGCTCGCGGCCGACAGCTGCGACGAGCGACTCCTGGACATTCTGCGCAACAAGGACCGTCTCTTCGACGCGTACGCCCGCCGCAGCGACATCGCCGAGTCGTCCCCCGAGGCCGTCGACGTCTCGGACCGCTCGCTGGCCCGCCGGATCGTCGAGGACGAGCAGCGCAGACTCGCGGGGGAATCGGCGGCGCCGGAGCCGGAAGCGGAACCGGGGGAGCGGGCCGGGAGCGGCATGCGAGGGGCGCCGGGTGAGGCGCCCGGCACGGACCGGTCCCAAGAGGCCGCGGGGCCCGCCCCGAGCGCGTAACGGACCTCGTTCCGCGCGCGGTGCACGTCGGCCCGCGAACCGGAGTGCCGAGCTCAACTCCCCCTGGAAACAGCCTGGTTGACGTCCGAAGTGGCTTCGCCCGGCTGCCTTGGACGCCCCAACCGCCTGTCATGGGCACCGATTTCGGTGCACCGGCCAACGGCACCACGACCGGCCCTCGGTGCAATCGAGTGGGGTAACGATGTCATCCCCCGCCGCCCCCTCATGCCCGTCGGGCAAGCGGATCTTGGCCGGAAGCGGACGCCGATCATGACGGCCGTGTGGAGCCACTGTTACATCCCCTCCCGGTACTTGTGGATTTCTTGTGACCCCGCCAATCTGTCGTCTGGCAGGTCGGTGCAATGCGATCCCGGTGAGTGTGGATTGTCATGCGCATGATCTGCCGCCAGTGATTCCTGCAGTACGTCCCCACCAGGAACATTCACGAGAAGGGCCCCACACCCATGGCAGTCAAGCGTCACAACGGACGAAGAGTCGCCCTCGGCACCACGGCCGGCATCAGCGCGGTCGCGGCGGCGGCACTCGCCCTCGGTTTCGTCTCGGCGTCCTCCGCACAGGCCGCCCCGGAACCGGGCGCAGGCACCATCCAGTACGCCGGAGCCGCCAACGCGGTCGACGGCAGCTACATCGTCACGCTCAAGCACGGTGTCGCCTCGGCCGATTCGGCCAAGGGCAAGGCCGTCGCGGCGAAGTACGACGCCAAGATCACCCGCACCTACAAAGAGGTGCTGAACGGCTACGCGGTCAAGCTCTCCGAGGCCAAGGCCAAGCAGCTCGCCGCGGACCCGGCGGTCGCCTCCGTGGTCCAGAACCGCACCTTCCACGCGGACGCCACCCAGACCAACCCGCCGTCCTGGGGTCTGGACCGCATCGACCAGCGGGCGCTGCCGCTGGACAGCAAGTACACCTACCCGGACAAGGCCGGTGAGGGCGCGACCGCGTACGTCATCGACACCGGTGTGCGCATCTCGCACAGCGACTTCGGCGGCCGCGCGGTCAACGGCTACGACGCCATCGACAACGACAACGTCGCCCAGGACGGCCACGGGCACGGCACGCACGTGGCCGGTACGGTCGGCGGCACCGCGCACGGCGTGGCCAAGAAGGCCAAGATCGTCGCCGTCCGCGTCCTGGACAACAACGGCTCGGGCACCACCGAGCAGGTCGTCGCGGGCATCGACTGGGTCGCCCAGAACGCCTCGGGCCCCTCCGTCGCCAACATGAGCCTCGGCGGCGGCGCGGACAGCGCCCTCGACACCGCGGTGCGCAACGCCATCGCCTCCGGCGTGACCTTCGCGGTCGCGGCGGGCAACGAGAGCACCGACGCCTCCACCAAGTCGCCCGCCCGCGTGGCCGAGGCCATCACGGTCGGCTCGACCACCAACACGGACGCCCGCTCCAGCTTCTCCAACTACGGCTCCGTGGTGGACATCTTCGCCCCGGGTTCCTCGATCACCTCCGCGTGGAACTCCAGCGACTCGGCGACGAACACCATCTCCGGTACGTCGATGGCCTCCCCGCACGTCGCGGGCGCCGCCGCCCTGTACCTGGCGGACAACCCCACGGCCACCCCGGCCCAGGTCGGCTCGGCCCTGAACAGCGCCGCCACCACCGGCGTCGTCACCAACCCGGGCACCGGCTCGCCCAACCGCCTCCTGAACGTCGGCGGCGGCACCACCACCCCGCCCGGGAAGTTCTTCGAGAACACGAACGACTACACGATCAACGACAACGCCACCGTCGACTCGCCCCTGGCGGTCAGCGGAGTCACCGGCCGCGCCCCGGCCTCCCTCGGTGTGAAGGTCAACATCCAGCACACCTACGTCGGCGACCTGCGCATCCAGCTCATCGCGCCGGACGGGACGGCCTACACGCTGAAGGACTACGGCGTGGGCGGCAGCAGCGACAACATCAACACCACGTACACCGTCAACGCGTCCGCGGAGAACGCCGACGGCGGCTGGAAGCTGCGCGTCAGCGACAACGCCTCGTACGACACCGGAAAGATCGACTCCTGGGGTCTGCAGTTCTGATCCGGTCCTCCCGGGCCTGAACGCGGTCCGGTCCAGGGACTGAACAACTCCTCGCGCCGGGCGGCCGCGGCCACCCGGCGCGAGGAGCCAGGACATGACACGGGACCCCCACCGGCCCCGTGACACCAGGGGCTCCGGCCATGCCACGCGCAGAGCCGAACCCCGAACCACCCCGCGTGGGGGGCCGGTCGAGGTGCACCTCGACGCATGGGGGCGGCCCGCCGCGCAGGCACGGGCCCGGCCGTTCGCGACGGCCGGGCCCCACCGCGTGGGGCGGCCCGCACCCCGCATACGATGCGGCCAGCCGAGCGCCGCGCCCGCGGCGCCGCAGTGGCCGATCGTCCAGGAGCACCCCACCCGTGACCACGCCTGAGCCGCCAGGACCCCAGCAGCCCTGGCCGGGCGGGCCCGCGCAGCCCGGCCCGCAGGATCCGTACGCGCCACCGGCGGGCGGCCACGTCCCGCCGGGCGGGTACCCGGGCGCGGGCGGGCCTTACGGGGGGCTGCCGTACGGCGCCCCGTACCAGCCCTGGCCCGGGTACGTGCCCTACTCCAAGCCGCCGGTGAACGGTCTGGCGATCGCTTCGCTGGTGCTCGGCCTGTTCTGCTGCGTGCCGGGTCTCGGGGTGGTCCTCGGCGCCATCGGCCTGTCCCAGATCAGCAAGAAGGGCGAGCGCGGCAAAGGTCTCGCGATCGCCGGAATCGTGACCTCGGCGCTCGGCATCGTGCTGTTCGCGCTCATGCTCATCGGCGGGGGCTGGAGCGACTTCAGGGAAGGGCTCGAGGACGACGGCCGCGACTCGGGCAAGAGCCGGGGCCCAGGCGAGGTCACGTTCACGCTGGAGATCGGCGAGTGCTTCGAGTCGCAGAACGGCTCGCTCGAAGGACTGACCTACGACGTCGACCGCGTCTCCTGCGAGGACCCGCACGACGGCGAGATCTACGCCAACTTCCGTGTTCCCGGGGGCGTTTGGCCCGGTGAGAAGGAACTGAACAGCACCGCCGACAAGAAGTGCTACGCCCTGCGCGACAGTTACGCCGCGGACACCTGGGCGCTGCCCGGCTACGCCGAGGTCTACTACTTCACGCCCACCGAGGAGAGTTGGGACTACGGCGACCGCGAGATCAGCTGCATGTTCGGCCACACCGAGTCCGGCCGTACGCTGAACCGCTCGCTGCGCAACGACCCGTCCGAGCTCGACAGCGACCAGCGGGCCTACCTCAAGGCGGCGAAGCTCACGGTGGACGCGCTGGAGAGCGCACCGCCCGGTGAGTACGTGGAGGACGACCTCGCGGCGCACAAACGCTGGGCGCAGCGCATGAGTTCGGCCCTGCGCGAGCAGGAGCGCGCGCTGTCGGCGCACACCTGGCCGACCAAGGCGGCCACCGCCGTCGCGGGCGAGATCCACGCGGTCTCGGCGGCCCGCAGGGAGTGGGTCAAGGCCGCGGCGGCCGGTGACGCGGACACCTTCTACCGGCACTACGAGGCCGCCGAGAACCTGCTCACCGACACCACCCGCATCCCGGCCCGCAAGGCGCTCGGCCTCGACATCTCGCCGCCCGAGGTGCCCGAGGACAAGCCGGAGGACCAGGAGGACGCCGGGAGTTCGGGCGGCTCCGGCGACTCGGGCGGCAGCGGCGCCGCGGTCTGAGCGTGCCGGGGGCCGGGAGCGGCTCTTCACCGCCGGTACGGATCACGTACGGCGGCCGGGGTGTGCGCGGACCCCGGGATGGATACGTACACCTCGGCACGTGCCGCGGGCGCGGGCGACCGGTGGGTGAAGGGGCTCCTATACCTCCGCGAAGTCCCCGGGTAAAGCCAAGCCATCACTTCGAGTGATTAGCGGGCCTTGACTTGCGGTCAACAACCCACAGTTGCCAGGCTGTTGCCGTCTGTCAAACGGAGGGGAGTGACTTGTGACATTCGGTGGGCAGCCGGCGTATCTGCGCGTCGCGGGTGATCTGCGCAAGAAGATCGTCGACGGTTCGCTGCCGCCGCACACCCGGCTCCCCTCGCAGGCGAGGATCCGCGAGGAGTACGGCGTCTCGGACACGGTGGCCCTGGAGGCCCGCAAGGTCCTGATGGCCGAGGGCCTGGTGGAGGGCCGGTCGGGCTCGGGCACCTACGTACGCGAACGCCCTGTGCCGCGCCGTATCGCCCGCTCCGGCTACCGGCCCGTGGGCGGCGCGACCTCCTTCCGCCAGGAGCAGGCCGAGGACGGCAGCTTCGGCAGCTGGGAGTCGCGCAGCGAACAGACCGTCGCGGACGCCGAGATCGCCGAGCGGCTCGGTATCGAGGCCGGTGAGCGCGTGATGCGCACCCACTACCTCTACCGGGAGTCGGGCGAGGCGATGATGCTGTCGACCTCCTGGGAACCCCTCTGCCTCACCGGCCGCACCCCCGTCATGCTGCCCGAGGAGGGGCCGCTCGGCGGGATGGGTGTGGTCGAGCGGATGGCCGCCATCGACGTGATCGTCGACAACGTCACCGAAGAGGTCGGCGCCCGCCCCGGCCTCGCCGAGGAACTCCTCTCGCTCGGCGGCGTACCCGGCCATGTGGTGATCGTCATCCGGCGTACCTACTACGCCTCGGGCCGCGCCGTGGAGACCGCGGACGTGGTGGTCCCCGCCGACCGCTATCAGGTGGCTTACCACCTGCCCGTGCGCTGAGACGTTCCTGCGGTGCGCGCCGCGGGGCCGGCCGCTGACGCTGCTGCCGGTCCTGTCGCGGGGCCGCTGCGGGCGGTCGGCCCTGTCACGTGACCGCTGCGGGGCTGCCGGTCCTGCCCGGGTCCCGTTGCCGGTTCGGCCGCCGGATCGATCGCCGGTTCGCGTCACGCGCGTGGGGCGCGCGTGATCGCGCGCGCCCATGTGCCGCCCGGATGAGCACCACCGCGCGCTCTCCCGGTGCATTTCCGGCCTGATCCGGTCAGGGTGGGGCCACTCCGTTCGTCCCCGCTCCCGTCCCTCCGGAGCCTTCCCTCAACTGCCCCTATTCCGGGGCGAGTTCCTGCGGCGTCCCAGCGTACGGGGCATGTGCCGCTGGCCGCGCACGGTTGTGGAACGGCTTGTTCCGCCTCCGTGTCCGCCCCTGCGGGGCGTGCGCCGAAATTCGCGCCTCATGAATACGCGCAGGTCAGAGCCCAAATCTGTCGCGAAGTGTATCTCTTCGTAAAAACACGTATCCGTACGGTGAAGGCCGCGCGTAGGCTCAGGCATATGCGGAAGGCGGTTTCCGCTGACGGCAGGCGCACATTGCCGCGCACGGGGGGAAGGGAAGGCGCGATGAACGAAGGTACGGCCCATACGGCCACGCTCTCCTGGGCGGTGGTCCGGCAGGACGACAACGGCAACCGCTACCGGGTGGCACGCTACGCGACCAGGGCGGAGGCGCAGCGGGTCGCCGACCAGCTGGATGCCCGCGGCCACAAGCAGCTCTACTGGGTCGAGTCCACCAAGGCCCGCGGCGGGAGTTGAGCCCGCCCGGCGGCCGGTAGGGTCCGGACCACCGGTGACATGGGTGACTGGTGCGGACTCGACGGGGAGCGGGGCGGGACCGGGGTGCCTGGGGCAAAGCTGATCGACACGGTGGCGTGGGTGCGCATCGAGGGCGGCCGCATCCTGTGCGCACGCCCCCGGGGCAAGGACGTCTTCTACATCCCCGGCGGCAAACGCGAGGGCACCGAGACCGATCTGCAGACGCTGCTGCGCGAGATCGAGGAGGAACTGACCGTCCTGCTCGACCCGGAGACCGTCTCCCATGTCGGTACGTACGAGGCGCGCGAACCCGGTGGCCCTCAGGGCGGACTGCTGGTGCGCATGAGCTGTTACACCGGCGCGTACCGGGGCGAGTTGGCGCCGAGCAGCGAGATCGACGAGATGGCCTGGTTCTCGTACGCGGACCGTGACCGGGTGCCCTTGGTCGACCAGTTGCTCTTCGACGACCTCAGGGCGGCCGGGCAACTGGACTGAGGGGCCCGGCGTTCGACGGGAATCTCCGTTGCCCCGGTGCGCGTCCGGGGCGGACGATCCGCGGATGCGCTTCTCCGTGAACATCCCCAACTACGGCGACTTCGCCGATGCCAGGACCGTGGCCTCGCTCGCGGTCGCGGCCGAAGAGGCGGGCTGGGACGCCCTGTTCGTCTGGGACCACCTCTGCTCGGCCCGCTGGCCGAGGCAGGGGTCACCTGGTGGGACGAGCGGCGCCCGATGGACGACGCCGTCGACGAACTGGCACCCGTCCTGCGCCGGGTGGAACAGGGGCCGCCGCGCCTCGGGCTGTGAGGCGAGGGTGAGGGCGAGGGGTGGGCGCAGGGCAGGGGCGGGCGGACAACTCCGCGTGCGCGGGCGCGCACGTCAGGCGTGACGTACGCGCGGCCGCGCACTCCACGCGCGACGCGCACCCCGCGTGTGACGTGCACGCGGGGTGCGCGGCACACGCTGCGACTCCGTAGCCGAAGCCCGCGACGGGGGCCGAAATCCGTCCCCTCGCCCTTGCGTCGACGGCGCCCTGGGCCATGCCACCGCCCCGCCGCGGAAACCGGAGGCCCAGGCACCGTAAAACCGGGTGATTCGAGCAGGCCGTGCCTGGTTAAGAGACAGGCAGTGGGGGTTGGACGAAAGGCGTTCGGCCGCCCGTGCGGTCGGAAATGCGTCGAGACCGTGCTGTGATCGTGTACGCCGTGTTGCCGGGCGCCGCAGTGCTGGATACTTCGGGTTGCCGGTTCCGGTGGCGGGCCGGACGCGGTGAGCTGGAGGGGACGGTTCGCGTGAGCGAGACACCGGCGAGGGCCTCGGTCTCCGAGGGGCACTCGGGTGACGAGGCGATGTGGCACCACACCACGTCCGGCTCGATGTACGAGTACATCCAGGTCGCCTCGTTCGCCATCGGCTCGGACGGACTCGTCGAGCAGTGGAGCAGCCGTGCCGAGGAACTGTTCGGCGTCCCGGCCGCCGACATCCTGGGCAAGGATCCCGTCAAGGAGTTCGTCCCGGAACATCTGCGCACCCGTGGTCACCGCAAGATGGCGGAGATCCTCGACGGCCGTGAGTGGACCGGCCTGGTGCCCTTCGAGACCCCGGGCGGCCGGGGCCGGATCGGCCGGGACGGCATCGCCGAGATCTATGTGATGCCCACCGGCACCCCGCAGGGCGAGAAGGCCGCCATCTGCATCGTGGTCGACGTGCGCGCGCTGCGCCGTATCGAGAGCGACCTCGCCGCCTCGCAGGCGATCTTCGGTGAGTCCCCGTTCGGCTTTCTGCTCTTCGGTACGGATCTGCGGGTGCAGCGCACCAACGAGCGCCTGGCCGCCGCGTTCGGCGGCGGCCTGGAGAACCACCGCGGCCGTACCGTCCACGACTACCTCCCGCAGAACGAGGCGGACCGGGTCACGGCCGTGGTCCAACGGGTCCTGGACACCGGTGAGTCCGTCACCGACATGCAGATCGTCGGCACCGCGCCCGGCTCCCAGGAGCGCCGGCACTGGTCGGTCAACCTGTACCGGGTGCACAGCCCCACCGGGCGGCCGCTCGGGGTCGCCGGGCTCGGTATCGACGTCACCCGCCGGCACGCGGCCGCGCGCGAGGCCGCGCACGCCCGGCGCAATCTCGCGCTGCTCAACGAGGCGGGCGCGCGGATCGGAAACTCGCTCGACCTGGAGACCACCGCCCGCGAACTGCTCGATGTGACGGTTCCCGGCTTCTGCGACGTCGCCACCGTCGACCTGTACCAGGGGCTGCTGCTCGGCGACGAGAACCCGCACGGGAGCAGTTCGCGCAGCAGGTCCAGCAGCTACAGCGCCGAGCTGCGCCGGGTCGGCTTCGCCAGCGCGGTGGCCGACGCCCCGTTCACCGCCGGGCCCGCGCCGATCTCGGTGGGCGCCGTGCACTGTTACGCACTCGACTCGCCGTACGCCGAGGCGCTGCGCACCGCACGGCCCAAGCTGCTGCCGGGCAAGAGCCCGGGGCTCGTGCAGTCGACGCTGATCGTGCCGATGGTCGCGCACGACACGGTGGTCGGGCTCGCGCAGTTCGCCCGTACCAAGGGCAGCGAGCCGTTCGGCGAACGCGACCGGGCCCTCGCGGTCGAACTCGCCGCGCGCGCCGCGGTCTGTATCGACAACGCCCGGCTCTACCGCCGCGAGCACGAGCGCGCGCTGATCCTCCAGCGCTCCCTGCTGCCGCCGGGCGACCCCGAGGCCGCGGGCCTGGACATCGCCTGCCGCTATCTGCCCGGCAACGCCGCGAACGAGGTGGGCGGCGACTGGTTCGACGTCATAGAACTCCCCGGCCACCGCACCGCGCTGGTAGTGGGCGATGTGATGGGCCGCGGTCTGCGGGCCGCCGTCGCCATGGGTGAACTGCGCACCGCGGTACGGACGTTGGCCCAGCTCGACCTCGAACCCTCCGAGGTGCTCGCGGCCCTGGACGAGACCGCGCGGGGTCTGGGCACCCCGGTCACGCCCTCCGCCTCCGGCAAGGCCAGCCGCACCGTGCGCCGCGGCGCACGGCACCAGCAGGACGCCGACCACTCCGAGGTGTACCTGGCCACCTGCGTCTACGCGATCTACGACTCGGTGACCCGCCGCTGCACCTTCGCCAACGCCGGTCATCTGCCGCCCGTTCTGGTCGCGCCGGGCGAGCCGACGACCATGATCGACGTACCGCCGGGCATGCCGCTCGGGGTCGGCGGCGAGCCCTTCGAGGACATCGAGATCGAACTGCCCGAGGGCGCCGTGCTCGCGCTCTACACCGACGGTCTCGTGGAGTCCCGCGAGCACCACCTCGACGAGGGCCTGGACGCACTCGTGGCCGCTCTCGACCGGCCGGAGCCGCATGGCACGTCGCCCGGGGCGGAGTCCGGCGAGCAGGACGTGCCCGCCCAATTGCCGTACAGGCAAGGGGCGTTGCAGCGGCGCGCGGAGCAGGCCGAGGCCGCGGAGCCGGTCACCGCGGACGGGCCGGAGGCACCGCCGCGCTCCCTGGAGGACCTCTGCGACCACGTGCTGGAGAGCCTGAACACCCATCACGGCGAGGACGACATCGCCCTGCTGATGGCCAGGGTGCAGGGGCTGCCCGCCGACGCGGTCGGGGACTGGGCGCTGCCGCGCGAGCCGGTCAGTGTGGGCAAGGCGCGCGAGTTCGCCCGTGCCCAGTTGGAGTCCTGGGGTCTGGAACCCCTCGTGGACACAACGGAGTTGCTGGTCAGCGAGCTGGTCACGAACGCCCTGCGCTACGGCGAGGGCGAGATCCGGCTGCGGCTGCTCCTGGAGCGCACCCTGGTCTGCGAGGTCTGGGACGCGGGTCTCGTCCAGCCGCGCCGCCGCCGCGCCCGCGACACCGACGAGGGCGGCCGAGGCCTGCAGTTGGTCGGTCTGCTGAGCGCCGGGTGGGGCTCGCGCAGGACCCATCGCGGCAAGACGGTCTGGTTCGAACTCACCCTGCCGAAGAACGGCGGCGGCACTGCCGATCCGACGGAGGCACTGCTCAGTCTCTTCTGAGAGACGCCCCTCGCAACCGGTCAACTCCGCCGCCACCAACGGCCGTTCACGTACTCTCCACACGCATGGGGAGACTGAAGAGGTGGGGGGCCGCCTCGGTGCGGCTGTGGCGGCACCAGCGGATGAAGTGGCCCAAGCGGCTCTCGGCGGCGCTCGCGGTGGTGCTCGTGGTGCCGGTCCTCGCGGCGGGGTTCCTGCTGCGCATGAGCTACGCCGGAGAACCGGACGAGAGCGCCCGCACCCGTGGCCGTGACGCCTTCTGGCTCGGTCACGCCTGGGTGGACGGCCGCAAGAACGACCGCGATCTCAGGGCGCTGGCCGTCAAACTGCGGGGCAGCGGCATCCGCGATCTGTACGTGCACTCGGGACCGCTGGAGCACGACGGCACGCTGCCCAAGTCGACGTATTCCAGGGCGCGTTGGCTGATCGAGGGAGTCCACCGGGAGATGCCGGGGATACGGGTCCAGGCCTGGCTCGGCGACAAGCTCGCCACCGAGACACCGGACGGCATGCACCTGGAGCGGCCCGGCACCCGTGCCGAGATCGTCGCCACCACCGAGGAGATACTCGACACGGGCTTCGACGGAGTGCACTTCGACCTCGAACCCCTGCACTCCGGCGACCGCCACTACCTCCAACTGCTCGACGCACTGCACCGGTTGACCCGCGCCCGCGGCCTCCCCCTCTCGGTCGCCGCGCACCAGATCGACCCGCTGCCTGGCCTGCACCACGTCCCCGGCCTGCTCGCCAACCACCCCAAGTACTGGTCCCAGTCCTACTTCGCGCAGGTCGCCCGCCGCGTGGACCAGATCGCGGTGATGTCGTACGACACGGCGATGCAGCTGGAGAGCCTTTACGGCGGCTATGTCGCCGAGCAGACCCGGCTCGCCCTGGAGGCCACCCCACAGGGCACCGACCTCCTGATGGGCGTGCCCTTCTTCGACAACGACACCTTCGGGCACCGGGGCTCCGCCGAGACCGTCGAGGCAGCGGTACGCGGCGCCCGCCTCGGGCTGACCCGAACCGATCTGGACCGGCGCCGGTTCGGGCTCGCGCTGTACGTGGACTTCGCGGAGCGGGAAGGGGACTGGCGGGAGTACTGGGAGGGGTGGGTGGGGGAGTAGGCGCGGGTCAGGACAGTTCGCGCAGCGCCGCGCCGAGCGCGGCCACTCCGTCGGCGATCACACCGGGCGGGGCGGCCGCGTAGCCGAGGACGAGGCCGGGCGGGCCGGGCAACTGCCGGTGCCAGGACAGGGGTTGGCACTTCACCCCGTGCGCGAGCGCGGCGGCGGCGAGGTCTGTGTCGGGAACGTCCGGGGCGTAGGTGACGGTGAGATGCAGCCCCGCGGCCGCACCGTGCACGGTCGCGCCCGGCAGGTGTTCGGCGAGGGCGTCGATCATCGCGTCCCGTCGGCGTGAGTGGCGTCCGCGCAGCAGCCTCAGATGCCGCTCCAGCTCACCGGTCTCGATCAGTCGCGCGAGCACCAGCTGCGGCAGCACCGAATTGCCCAGGTCCGTGAAGCGTTTGGCCTCGGTCAGCGCCTCGCGGTAGCGGGGCGGCGGAACCATCCAGCCGATCCGCAGCGCCGGTGCGAGCAGCTTGGACACGCTGCCCAGGTAGCAGACGTGATCGGCGAGCAAGGCGCGCAGCGCGGGCACCGGCGGCCGGTCGTAGCGGTGTTCGGCGTCGTAGTCGTCCTCCAGGATCAGTCCGCCGTCCCGAGCCCAGTCCAGCAACGCGCGTCGGCGCTCGCCGCTGGTCACCACACCGGTGGGGAACTGATGTGCCGGGGTGAGCAGGACGGCGCGGGCGGCGGTGGCCCGTAGGGCGTCCACCCGTACTCCTTCGTCGTCGACCGCGACCGGCGGGGTGGCGAGGCCTCCGTTGCTCAGGTGCTGGCGGGTGCCGAGCGAGCCGGGGTCCTCCACGGCGACGCCGTCGATGCCATCGGCGCGCAGTGCCGGGTGCAGCAGCGTGAGCGCCTGCGCGGTACCGGCGACGATCATCACCTCGTCCGGCTCGACCCGCAGCCCGCGCGTGTGCCGCAACCAGCCCGCGACGGCGTGGCGCAGCTGTGGGGTGCCGCGGGGGTCTCCGTAGCCGAGGTCGTCGGCCGAAAGACCGGCCAGTACGGCCCGTTCGGCCCGCAGCCAGGCCGTACGGGGAAACGCGGCGAGGTCGGGTCGGCCGGGGGCGAAGTCGACGCGGGCAGGAGCGGCGCGCAGCGCGTCGAAGACGTCGGCGCCCGGGGCCCCGGAGAAGAGTGTGCCCGGCCGGGACCGGTCCGCGGTGTCGGTGGGCCGAGGCGGTGCCCGGTGGGGCCGGGTGCCCTCGGGCGGTGTCGGCCCGAAGGGTGCGGCGACCACCACGGTGCCGCCACGTCGGCGCCCCTCGACGTGCCCCTCTTCGGTGAGCCGCCGGTAGGCCTCGATGACCACACCGCGCGAGACCCGCAGTTCGACGGCGAGTACGCGGGTGGGCGGAAGTCTGCTGTTCACCCGCAGTCGGCCGTCGGCGATGGCCAGCCGCAACTGCCGGGCGAGCCAGTCCGCCTTGCCGCCCGTCGGCGCGCGGTCGGCATTCAGCTGCAGGAAGTCCGAGCCGGACGCCGAAGGCCCGCCGTCGCCCGTCGGCCTTTTCCTCTCGGCCCTCTCGGCCCTCTCGCTCACCGGGCCCATGGTGTCAGTGGTGTGGTGCCGGGTGCGGGCCGGCCGGTGGGGAGTACCGGAAGCGAACCACGCTCACGCCACCGCCAGCCGTGCGCTCAGGCCCACGAACGAGACGGCGAAGACCCGGCGGATGCCGGTCATCAGGCCCGGCCGGGCCAGGACGCGGTCGCGTACGGCGGCGGCGCAGATCCCGTAGACGGCGAACACGACGAAGGTGAGCGCCATGAACACCGCGCCGAGCCGGAGCACGAGCCCCGGCGAGCCGGGGTCGTCCGCGGGGACGAACTGGGGGAGGAACGCCGCGAAGAACATGGTCAGCTTCGGGTTGAGCAGGTTCATCAGCACTCCCGAGGCGATCACCCGCAGCACCGGCTGTGCCGCTGCTCCCTGCTCGACGGTCAGCATCTCCTTGTCGCGCAGCGTCGCCCAGGCCATGTACAGGAGGTATCCGACTCCGAGGTACTTGACCACCTCGTAGGCGACCGTGCTGGTGTGCAGGAGCGCGGCGAGACCGGTGACCGTCGCCAGCAGATGCGGCAGGACGCCCAGGGTGCAGCCGAACGCGGCGACCACGCCGGCCCGGCGGCCGTGGGAGATCCCGGCAGCGACGGTGTACACCACGCCGGTACCGGGGGTGACCACGACGATCAGGGTGGTCAGCAGGAAGGCGGGACTCAACGGGGACCTCCACGAAGTTCGGGGTTCCCTCCACCCTGGGCCCGTCATGGTCTGCGGCACAGAGCCAAAGAGTGCCGGTCCGACAGGGCCATATGTCGAGCGGGCCGAGGCGGGCTCCCCGCCGCGGACGCGGCTCGCGGCGCGGTCGGCGGTCGCGCGGCAGGTGCTCAGGCGTTCGGCGGCGTGCCCAGCACCGCCCCGCACGCCCGTCGGCCCCGTCCGGTTCCTCCGGCCGAGTGGCCTTGCCCCCTCGCGGCGCCGTGTCTGCCGCGGGCCCGCGCGGCGGTCGCCTTCAGTGGGGGATCACGTCTGATCAGCTTCATATTCCCCCGAACGAGAACAGTCCCGCACGGCGCGGCCCCGGTCACAGGGGGCGGCCGGCGAGTTCCGGAGGTCCCAGATGTCTTACGAAGGCGCAGGCCGACGCAGGGTGATGCGTTCGGTGGCGTTCCTCACGACGGGCGTCCTCGCGGTGCCCGCCCTCGCCGCCTGCAGTTCCGACGAGAAACAGGCCCCGTCCCCCGCGCGGCAGGACCTCGGCTCCGCGGACCGAGGCAGGGTGGCCGACGGTGCGAGTGCCCGCTGGGCGGTGGACTCGCTGCCCAGCACGTTCAACGTCTACCAGTCCGACGCCGAGGAGACGACGTCGCGGGTGGCCGGTGCCGTACTGCCGTCCATGTTCCGCCTCGACGCGTCCGGCAGGCCCACCCGGGACGCCGACTTCCTGGAGTCCGCGAAGGTCGTTGAGGACGATCCGCAGGTCGTCCTGTACCGGCTGAACCAGCAGGCGGTGTGGAGCGACGGCCGGGAGATCGGCGCCGCGGACTTCGTCGCCCAGTGGCGCGCGCTGTCCGGCCGCGACAGCTCGTACTGGACGGCGCGCAACGCCGGTTACAACCGCATCGCCAAGATCGAGCGCGGCGACAACGACCTGGAGGTGCGGGTCACCTTCAAGGAGCGCTACGCGGACTGGCAGTCGCTGTTCTCCCCGCTGTACCCGAAGCAGGTCATGGGCAGCCCCGACGCCTTCAACGAGAAGTCGCGCGAGGCGCTGAAGATCACCGCGGGACCGTTCGCGCCGCAGCAGGGCAAGGACACCGCGAAGAAGAAGGGGGACGACGCGGAGAGCGGGGACGGCGTCCGGTCCGGTTCCGGTTTCCCGGAGCTGACCCTGGTCCGCAACACGCGCTGGTGGGGCGAGCGGGCCAAGCTCGACCGGCTGATCCTCGCCGCGGTCCCCGCGGACCGCCGTCTGGAGGCCCTGCGCAAGGGCCGTATCGACATCGCCGCCCTCGAACCGGACGACGCCCGGCGCCTCGATCAGCGCCGCGGCGCCCAGGCCGCGGGCGGCGCCTCGGCCGCCGGGCCCGGCAAGCTGAGCGCCGCGGACGCGCTGCGCTCGTGGGCGGTGGCGCACGGCTCCGACGAGGCGGCGGCCGAGAAGGAGCGAGCGGTCCGCGAGAAGGCCGAGCGGGCCCGGATCGCCTTCGCCAAGGAGCAGGCGGGGCTTGGCCGTTACGAGCTCCGCAAGTCCCTGGAACCCGCCTTCACCCAGCTCGCCCTGAACGGCTCCTCCGGACCGCTCACCGACGACCGGGTGCGCAAGGCGGTCGCCCGGGCCATCGACCGTGCGCAGCTCGCGCGCTCGGTACTCCGTCCCTTCGGCCTGCCCGCCGAGCCGGTCGGCAGCCACCTCGCCCTCGCGGGCCAGCGCGGGTATGCGGACGGCAGCGGCGCCCTCGGCGCCCAGGACACCGCGGAGGCACAGGCCCTGCTGGCCGACGCGGGCTGGGTGCCCGGCGGCCCGCTGCGCCAGGACGACGGCGACCAGGAGACGGACGCCCGCTCCGACACCCGCACCGAGCGCGGCAAGAGCGACGGCGGGGACGCGGGGTCCGAGGGCGACGACAAGTCGAAGTCGGGCAAGGTGAGTTCGGGGCGGGGTGACGGCAAGTCCGCGGGCGCGGAGGTCGGTTCGGGAGCGGATGACGGCAAGTCACCCAAGAACGCCGCGCGTTCGACGCGCGACGACCACGCCGACACGAACAAGCAGACCGGCAGGGGAGACGGCGACCAGACCGGCAGAGGAGACGGCGACCAGACCGGAAAGGGCGCGGATCAGCGGACCGGCAAGGAAGTCGCCGAGCCGCTGCGTGCCGCGCCGCACGCCGGTCGGCCCGAGGGGAAGCCGGACCAGGACAAGCCGCACTCCGGGCCCGGCGGCGCTCCCGGCGCCTACGCGCCCAAGGGCACGGCGGCGCCCGGCGGTTCCAAGGCCGGGCTGCTCGCCAAGGACGGCAAGGCGATGACGCTGCGGTTCGTCCTGCCCTCCGGCCCGGGCTCGCAGTCGCTGCGCGAGGTCGGTGCCCGTATCTCGCGGATGCTCGGCCGGATCGGCATCCGTACCCAGATGGTCAAGGTGGCCGACGACGGCTACTTCCGTGACCACATCGCGTCGGGCGAGTACGACCTGGCCCTCTACTCCTGGCCCGCCACCGCCTTCCCGGCCACCGACGCCCGGCCCATCTACGCCAAGCCGGTGCCCGGGGCGGACGGCTCGCTGAACGTCGCGCAGAACTACACCCGGGTCGGTACGGACTACATCGACCAGCTCTTCGACAAGGCCAGCACCGAGCTGGACAGCGGGGACGTGGCCTCCCTGATGCGCAAGGCCGACGCCCGCATCTGGGCCGCCGCCGGATCCCTGCCGCTCTACCAGGGGCCCCAGCTCGTCGCGGTGCGCAGGGACCTCGCCAACGTCGGCGCCTTCGGCTTCGAGGCCCCGCGCTACGAGGACATCGGCTTCCTGAAGTCCTCCGCCCGCTCGGGCCCCGGCGCCGAGAAGGCCGCGGCGGGTCCCGAGGGCGAGCGGAAGCGGGAACCGGCCGAAACCGAGCGCTGAGCGAGCGCCGAACCGGCCCCCTGCCCGACCCCCGACGGACACGGGGTGAAGGTTTGGGGGCCGCGCGGCGAACTTGTTCGCAAAGGGAGCGGATCGACTTGCCCGTCGGCGGTGTCGGCGGGCAGTCTCGTGCTCGCCCATTGACCACCGAGCGCCTCCCCAGCGCACGGCGCTGCCGCGCCGCCGGTGACCCGCGTGACCTGCGTCTCATCTCCTCCACGAGCTCCGCCTCGTCACGCGCCCTCCAGCCCTCCGTGGCCCGTCGCACTCGGCCCCGCGGAGGCCCTCGGCCTTGACGCCCCGTACGATGGGGTGAGGCCGTGGCGTGTCCAGCCCGGCAGGGCCGCGTACGCCAGGCGTACGCCGAGCCGTCCACACCTCCCGGGAGAAGCGCCGCACGTTATGGCTGCAACTGTTCAGCGTCACGACATTCGCAACGTCGCCATCGTCGCCCACGTCGACCACGGCAAGACCACCCTCGTCGACGCCATGCTGAAGCAGGCCGGCGCCTTCGCCGCCCATCAGCTCGAGCAGGTCGACGACCGGGTCATGGACTCGAACGACCTGGAGCGTGAGAAGGGCATCACGATCCTCGCCAAGAACACGGCGGTGAAGTACCACCCGAAGGACGGCGCGGGGCCGATCACGATCAACATCATCGACACCCCCGGCCACGCCGACTTCGGTGGCGAGGTCGAGCGCGGTCTGTCGATGGTCGACGCGGTCGTGCTGCTCGTCGACGCCTCCGAGGGCCCGCTCCCGCAGACCCGCTTCGTGCTGCGCAAGGCGCTCCAGGCGCGGCTGCCCGTCATCCTGTGCATCAACAAGACGGACCGTCCCGACTCGCGTATCGACGAGGTCGTGAACGAGGCCTACGACCTGTTCCTCGACCTGGACGCCGACGAGGACCAGATCGAGTTCCCGATCGTCTACGCGTGTGCGCGTGACGGCGTGGCCTCCCTGACCAAGCCGGAGAACGGCACCGTCCCGGCCGACTCCACCAGCCTGGAGCCGTTCTTCTCCACCCTCCTCGAGCACGTCCCGGCCCCCTCCTACGAGGAGGACGCCCCGCTCCAGGCGCACGTCACCAACCTCGACGCGGACAACTTCCTCGGCCGTATCGCGCTGCTGCGCGTCGAGCAGGGCGAGCTGAAGAAGGGCCAGTCCGTCGCGTGGATCAAGCGCGACGGCACCGTGGCCAACGTCCGCATCAGCGAGCTGATGATGACCGAGGCGCTCACCCGCAAGCCCGCCGAGAAGGCCGGTCCGGGTGACATCTGTGCGGTCGCCGGTATCCCCGACATCATGATCGGCGAGACCCTGGCCGACCCGGAGAACCCGGTCGCGCTGCCGCTGATCACGGTGGACGAGCCCGCGATCTCCATGGTCATCGGTACGAACACCTCGCCGCTGGTCGGCCGCGGCGGCACCGGCAAGGGCGCGGACAACAAGGCCGCGGTCAAGGACCGCAAGGTCACCGCCCGCCAGGTCAAGGACCGCCTCGACCGCGAGCTCGTCGGCAACGTCTCGCTGCGCGTGCTCGACACCGAGCGCCCGGACGCCTGGGAGGTGCAGGGCCGCGGTGAGCTGGCGCTGGCCATCCTGGTGGAGACCATGCGCCGGGAAGGCTTCGAGCTGACCATCGGCAAGCCGCAGGTGGTCACCAAGGAGGTCGACGGCAAGGTCCACGAGCCCGTCGAGCGCATCACCATCGACGTGCCCGAGGAGCACATGGGCGCGGTCACCCAGCTCATGGGCACCCGCAAGGGCCGGATGGACAACATGTCGAACCACGGCTCCGGCTGGGTGCGCATGGAGTTCGTGGTGCCCTCGCGCGGACTCATCGGTTTCCGCACCGAGTTCCTCACTAACACCCGTGGCACCGGCATCGCGCACTCCATCCACGAGGGCCACGAGCCGTGGTTCGGCGCCCTGCAGACCCGTAACAACGGCTCGCTGGTGGCGGACCGTTCCGGCTCCGTGACCGCCTTCGCGATGACCAACCTGCAGGAGCGCGGTGTGCTGTTCACCGAGCCCGGCACCGAGGTGTACGAGGGCATGATCGTCGGTGAGAACTCGCGCTCCGACGACATGGACGTGAACATCACCAAGGAGAAGAAGCTCACCAACATGCGGTCGTCCTCGGCCGACTCGTTCGAGGCGATCGTGCCGCCGCGCAAGCTCTCCCTGGAGCAGTCGCTGGAGTTCTGCCGCGACGACGAGTGCGTCGAGGTCACCCCGGAGGCCGTACGCATCCGCAAGGTGAACCTGGACGGCCGCGAGCGCGCCCGCGCGGCCTCGCGCGCCAAGCACGGCTGACCGACGCCCGGTTGAGCCCTCGCGCGACCGAGCGCGGCAGGGGTCCGTAGAACCGAGAGACCGGCCCGTCCTCCCGTCACCGGGAGGGCGGGCCGGTCCCGTTTCACCAGAGGGGCCCGGTCCCGTTTTGGCAAAGTCCCACCGGACACTTTCCCGGAAGTCGACGCACAGATGTAACAAGCTGCGGTCGAGAAGCAGTTCTACGCGCGGAGCCGGTTGGCTAGGCTGCCCGTAGGCATGGATGATGCGCACTGCGCACCGCCTCGCCCGCCGATCGCCCGTCGATCGACCGCACGGTCCGCCCTCCGTTTCCTCGCGGTGGGTCACCGTCGGGCCCCTGGAGAGCCCCCGGAGCAGAGCTCCGGAAGAGGCTCCGGAAGGCCCCGCGAAAGCGGCATGCGAGGGCGATTCCCGCAAGCGATTTCCCTGAACCGAGAGTCCGTTATGCGGACATCGGTGACCGATACATAGGTAACAAGTCCGTTTCGCGGCCATCTATCTCGGATCGCTTTGTCCGGATTTCGGATTAAGCGCGTAGGAGGTGTGATCGAATCGAGACCAAAAGACGGTGGTCGGGGGGAACCCCATGGCTGATAGTTGTCCGCGTAGAGCTCGGGTCAATGGGTTAACGCGCTGTGGGGAGCGCGGACTCACGAGCACACTGGGGCACATGGAACTTGCCGTCAGGGGTGGCGGTGAATCCTCCTGTGCCCTCCTTCGTAGTGAACGAGTGGACTCTTGAGGAGGACCCCATGCGCGGTGCCACACGCACCAGATGGGTCGCGTCACCCCAGATGCACGCCATCCGGGCCGCAGGGCTCGGCGCTTCGGTCGATACCCCAGCGTCGGGCGGCACAGGTCGCCCCGGCTCCAGTCGGGGCCTCGACCCAGTCGGCATCTCCCAGTCATAGCCCAACCCAGCACGCCAGGCCGTGAGTTGGGCGCACGTCCGCTCCACGGTCGGCACGCCGTACCGGCGTGCGCTGGTGTGCGGGCACCTCGTGCATCGGTCAACTGTCAGGCGTGGGCCTTCCCGTGAGGCGAGCGCTTCGGCTGCCGGCCACCGATACCTGTGAAACGGACGAATCATGACGAGTCCAATCGAGATCAAGGGCACCGACGCCCCCGTCTTGGACAAGGACCCCGATCCGAAGGCCGCCCCCGAGGAGAAGAAGCTGGCGGGGCGCTCGCCAGGCCAGCTCATGTGGAGCCGGTTCAAGCGGGACAAGGCCGGCGTCATATCGGCGTGCATAGTCATCTTCTTCTTCGCGGTCGCGGCTCTCGCGCCGGTGATCTCGAAGCTGTACGGCAAGGACCCGTACACCCTGTACGCGCAGGAAGACCCGTTGCTCTTCGACGAGTTCAACTACCCGGCGGGCGCCAACGGCGGTATCTCCTCCGAGTACTGGTTCGGCATCGAGCCGAAGCTCGGACGCGACGTCTTCATGCAGCTCGTCTACGGCATGCGGACCTCGCTCTACACGGCCCTCGCCGCGACCCTGCTGATGGTTCTCGTCGGTGTCCTCATCGGCATCGTCGGCGGCTACATGGGCGGCAAGGTCGACTACTGGCTCGGCCGGGTCACCGACTTCCTGCTCGCCTTCCCGAGCCAGCTCTTCTTCGTGGCCTCGATGCCGGTCATCACCACCATCTTCGTCAGCCCCGAGGACGCGACGCCCACGTATGTGAAGGCCCTCGCCATCATCGGTGTGCTGTCGTTCCTGGGCTGGATGGGCCTGGCCCGTCTGATCCGCGCCGTCACCCTCTCCCTGCGCGAGCGGGAGTTCGTTGAGGCGGCGAAGGTCGCGGGTGCCTCGCCCTGGCGCATCATCCGTAAGGAACTGCTGCCCAACCTCGTCACCCCGATCCTCGTGCAGGCCACTTACCTCCTGCCCAGCACGATTCTCTCGGTCGCCTTCCTCTCGTTCGTCGGTGTCGGTTACGACGCCACGACCCCTGACTGGGGGCGCATGTTCGCCACCGGTGCGGAGATCTACGAGCTGGACCCGACCTACATGCTCTTCCCGGGTGTCGCCATGGTCGTCTTCGTCGTGGCGTTCAACCTCCTCGGTGACTCCGTCCGGGACGCGTTCGATCCCAAGACGGGCCGCTGACCTCCCACAGGAGGGGGCCGCTGCCACACCCGGGCGCCGGCGTGGGCCGGATGTGCCAGGCAGCACCTTTCACTACTCACAGGCAGGTGGACTGAACTCCATGAGCATCATTCGATCCCGCACGGCACAGGCCGCGGTCGTCGCCGCGACCGCCGGCGCCCTGGTCCTGACCGGCTGCAGCGACGGCGGCGGCTCGGCCAAGGACAAGAGCAAGAGCAAGAAGGACGCGGCCGCGCAGTCCGTCGCGGTCAAGCTCGGTACCGCGGCCGACTCCAAGGGCCCGGCCGCCGAGGTTCCCGGCGCCAAGACCGGTGGCACCATGAAGGTGTACAACGCCACCGACTTCTCGCACCTGGACCCGGGGCAGATCTACGTCTCCGACGCGGGCATGCTCGGCAAGCTCCTCTTCCGTGGTCTCACCACGAACAAGGAGGACGCCAAGGGCAACCAGACCGTCGTCGGTGACATCGCGACGGACTCCGGTCAGACCACCGACGGTGGCAAGACCTGGAAGTACACGCTGAAGGACGGCATCAAGGACGAGAACGGCCACGTCATCGACTCGGCCGACGTCCGCCACAGCGTCGAGCGGCTCTACGACCCGTTCATCACCGACGGCCCGAGCTACCTGCAGCAGTGGCTGTCCGGCTCCGGTACCACCTACCGCAAGGCGTACGCGGGTCCGTTCAAGGGCAAGCACCTGCCGGACTCGGTCCTGGAGACCCCGGACAAGAAGACCGTCATCTTCAAGTTCAAGACGGCCCAGCCCGACCTCCCGCAGGCGCTGGCGATGGTCGGCTACTCCGTGGTGCCCAAGGAGACGGACACCAAGGAGAAGTACGACAAGAAGCCCGTCGCGGTCGGTCCGTACAAGATCGGCGAGTACAAGCCCGGCAAGGGCATGAAGCTCGTCAGGAACGAGAACTGGGACCCGAAGACCGACGCCATGCGCCACGCGTACGTCGACGGCTTCGACATCGAGTACAACCACAACGACGACGACCAGACCAAGACCCTGCTCGCCGACCGCGGCGACGCCAAGGACGCGGTCATGTTCACCGGTCAGGTCTCCACCAGCCAGCTGCAGAAGGTCGTCGGCAACGCCGCGGCCATGAAGCGCACCATCCAGGGCTACGCGCCGTACGTGTGGCAGATGAACTTCAACCTGGACCGGATCAAGGACAAGAAGATCCGCGACGCCATCACGCTCGCGATGCCGGCCACCGCGGTCTACAAGGCGGACGGCGGTGCCTACGGCGGTGAGGTCGCGAACAGCCTGATGTCGCCGACCACCCCGGGCTACGACGAGAAGCTCGACCCGTTCAACCGCGCCAAGAACCCGAACGGTGACATCGAGGCCGCCAAGAAGCTCATCGAAGAGGCCGGCGCCAAGGGCAAGAAGATCACCTACGCCCACGGCTCCGAGCAGATGCGCCAGGAGCAGGCCGTTCTCATCGAGGACGCGCTGCGCAAGATCGGTCTGAACCCGCAGAAGAAGCAGGTCGACTCGGCGACCTTCTACGAGCAGGTCGGCAAGATCAAGAACAAGTACGACATCTACATGACCGGTTGGGGCCAGGACTGGGCCTCCGGTGCGACGGTCTTCCCGCCGCTGTTCGACGGTACCCAGATCCAGGACGGGTCCTCGAACTACTCGCACCTGAACGATGAGCACGTGAACAAGGAGATCGTGCGCATCCAGAAGATCACGGACCCGAAGAAGGCCGCGACCGCCTGGCACGAGCTCAACGAGTACATCATGACGGAGATCAACCCGGCCGCCCCGATCTACTACACCAAGGTGTTCCAGATCGCCGGTTCCAACGTCGGTGGTCTGCGCTACTCGACCACCACCAGCTACACCGACGTCACCCAGGTGTACCTGAAGAAGTAAGACGGCCTGGGTCCCGGGGGTGTGCGCGCGGCGGAGCGCACACCCCCGGGACCGGACGAACGACTTTCCCTCGATCCGCCGCCGTCCTGAGAGCAGCGATCTGCCATGCTTCGATTTCTTCTTCGCCGGACGCTCGGCGCAGCACTCATCCTCTTGCTGATCAGCGCGTTCACGTTCTTCATGTTCTTCGCCATCCCACAGGACCCGGCGATGCTCGCGTGCGGCAAGAACTGCACACCGGACGCGCTGGACATCATCCACAAGAATCTCGGCCTCGATGACCCGGTGCCGGTGCAGTACTGGAACTTCCTGGTCGGCATATTCGCCGGACGTGACTTCGCGGTCGGCCACTGCGACGCCCCGTGCTTCGGTGTCTCCTTCAGTACGCAGGAAATGGTCTGGGACACCATCGTCGACCGGTTCCCGCTGACCCTTTCGCTCACCGTCGGCGGCCTGATCGTCTTCCTGTTCGTCGGCCTTGGCACCGGTCTCCTTGCGGCGGCCAAGCGCGGCACCTGGCTCGACAAGGGCGCCTCCTCGGTCTCCCTGGTGCTCAGCTCGATGCAGATCTACTTCCTCGGCCCGGTGGTGCTCGGTGCGTTCGTGTACGACACCGGCTGGCTGGACAAGCCCAAGTACGTGCCGTTCTCGGAGAACTTGGGCGAATGGTTCATGGGTCTGCTGATCCCCTGGCTGGTGATGTCGGTCATCTTCACCGCCAACTACACCCGTATGTCCCGCTCCACGATGATCGAGCAGCTCCAGGAGGAGCACGTACGGGCCGCCCGAGCCAAGGGCATGCGCAAGAACTACGTCTTCTTCCGCTACGCCTGGCGCGGTTCGCTCATCCCGATCGTGACCATCCTCGGTATGGACATCTCCGCGCTGCTCGGCGGCGGCATGGTCACCGAACTCACCTTCGGCCTCTCGGGCATCGGACGGCTGGCCATCGACTCCGTGCTCAACAAGGACCTGCCGCTGACCATGGGCGTCATGCTGGTCAGTGCCGCCTTCATCATCGCCCTGAACATCATCGTGGACGCGCTGTACGCGGTCATCGACCCGCGCGTGCGCCTGTCCTAGGAGACCGACCGTGACCACACTCACCAAGACCGAGGGCTCCCCGGCCGCCACGGGGTCGGACTCCTTCCTTTCCGTACGCGACCTGCAGGTCCGTTTCTCCACCGAGGACGGCATCGTCAAGGCCGTCGACGGACTCTCCTTCGACCTGGAGCGCGGCAAGACGCTGGGCATCGTCGGCGAGTCCGGTTCCGGCAAGTCCGTGACCAACCTGACCGTTCTCGGGCTGCACAACAAGAAGAACACCACCGTCGAGGGCGAGATCGTGCTCGACGGGAAGGAACTGGTCACCGCCAGCGAGTCGGAGCTGGAGAAGCTCCGCGGCAACAAGATGGCGATGATCTTCCAGGACTCGCTGACCGCGCTCTCGCCGTACTACACGGTGGGCCGCCAGATCTCCGAGCCGTTCCGCAAGCACACCGGCGCCAGCAAGAAGGAGGCCCGCGACCGGGCCATCCAGATGCTGGAGAAGGTCGGCATCCCGCACCCCAAGCAGCGCGTGGACGACTACCCGCACCAGTTCTCCGGCGGTATGCGCCAGCGCGCGATGATCGCCATGTCCCTGGTGTGCAACCCCGAGCTGCTGATCGCGGACGAGCCGACCACCGCGCTCGACGTGACCGTGCAGGCGCAGATCCTCGACCTGCTCAAGGACCTGCAGCAGGAGTTCGGTTCGGCGATCATCATGATCACCCACGACCTGGGCGTCGTCGCCAACATGGCCGACGACATCATGGTGATGTACGCGGGCCGCGCCGTGGAGCGTGGTTCGGTGCGCGAGGTGCTCAAGGCGCCTCAGCACCCGTACACCTGGGGTCTGCTCGGCTCGATGCCGCGGCTGTCCGGCAGTGTGGACGAGCCGCTGATGCCCATCCCCGGCTCGCCGCCCTCGCTGCTCAACCCGCCTTCGGGCTGTGCGTTCCACCCGCGCTGCGCGTTCACCGACCAGGTGTCCGGCAACGCGTGTGACGCGGACCGCCCGTCGCTGGCGCTCGGCCGTGCCGCCGCCTGCCACCTGACGGCGGACCAGAAGCAGCAGGTGTTCATCGAGACGATTCAGCCCCGGCTGGGCTGAGCTACCAGCGACTGGGGCTGAAGGAAATGACCGAGAAAACCACCACTCCCACGGCGGTCGCCGACACGGTGCCCGAGCAGCAGGGCGGCGACGCCCGTGAGCCGCTCATGCAGGTGCGCGGCCTGAAGAAGCACTTCCCGATCAAGGGCGGCTTCCCGATCAAGCGCACCGTCGGCGCCGTGAAGGCCGTCGACGGGCTCGACTTCGACGTGTTCCCCGGCGAGTCCCTGGGCCTCGTCGGTGAGTCGGGCTGCGGCAAGTCGACCACCGGCCGGATGCTCACCCGCCTCTACGAGCCGAGCGCCGGAACCATCCAGTACCGGGGCAAGGACATCTCCAAGGCCAGCCGTAAGCAGCTGGCCCCCATCCGGTCCGAGATCCAGATGATCTTCCAGGACCCGTATGCCTCGCTGAACCCGCGGCACACGGTCGGCAGCATCATCGCGGGTCCGATGGAGATCAACGGGATCAACCCGCCCGGCGGCCGTGAGGCCCGGGTGCGGGAACTCCTGGAGATCGTCGGTCTCAACCCGGAGCACTACAACCGCTTCCCGCACGAGTTCTCCGGCGGTCAGCGTCAGCGCATCGGTGTGGCCCGCGCGGTCGCCCTGCAGCCGAAGCTGATCATCGCGGACGAGCCCGTGTCCGCTCTGGACGTCTCCATCCAGGCGCAGGTCGTCAACCTGCTCCAGGAAGTCCAGCGCGAGATGGGCATCGCGTTCGTCTTCATCGCCCATGACCTCGCGGTGGTACGCCACTTCTCGCAGCGGGTCGCGGTGATGTACCTCGGCAAGATCGTGGAGATCGCCGACCGCGACTCGCTCTACACGCGCCCGCGTCACCCGTACACGCACGCGCTGCTCTCGGCCGTGCCGGACGCGGACATCGACGCGGACAAGAAGGAGCGCATCCGCCTCGAAGGCGATGTGCCCTCCCCGATCTCGCCGCCGTCCGGCTGCCGCTTCCGCACCCGTTGCTGGAAGGCGCAGGACAAGTGCGCGACCGAGGAGCCGCCGCTCGTCCACATCGAGGGCAACCGCGAGGGCCACCTGACGGCCTGCCACTTCCCGGAGGACCCGACGGTCGAGCGGGAGCGGGAGATCGTCATGGACCCGGGGCTGGCGGCCCTGGAGAACGCCGACGCCAACGCCTCCGGCGAAGGTGAGGGCGTCAGCAAGTAATCTCACTGCGCCTCGGCGCGTACGAGCGCGGGCCCGTGACAGGATAATTCTCCTGTCACGGGCCCGCGCTCGTTATCAGTTTATCTATGGAATCTCCGCTCGCGACACGCTGTTGATTGTCTGTAATTCTTCTGTGTTTGGCTGGGTTTTTGTGGCGCATTTCTGTCGGTACTGTCGATTCCTCATGCTTAGCTCAAATTGCTTGTGTTGAAGATGTCGAGCCTGACAGTGTGGGATGTGGATTGACCACCCCCCATATGTAAGGAATTCAATGAAGAAGAAGGCTCTTGTTGCGGTATTTGTAACCTGCCTGGGGGCATTCAGCCTCTCCGCGCCGGTGGCGGGGGCGTCGGTAGGTGCGCCCAAGAATTCTGGCCCTGCGGTCAAGGGTGCGGTGCCCGGCGGCGTTGCCAATGAAGTTCGCATTGTCAACCGCAAGTACAATAAGTGCCTTACGGGGCACGGCTTCAATAAGGCGGTTACCCTTGAAAAGTGCCGGAAGGGCAAGGTTAGCCAGCTCTGGATCAACTACGGCCATGCGGGTATTGCCAACAGGGACGGGTTCTCCATGACCTGTTTGGCGGCTACGAAGAGCTATAGTCGCGCCATCCTGCAGGGGTGCCCGAATGGTAGTCATGTGACGTGGATTTACAACACCCTTGAGTGGGGGAAGGATGCGATTTTCGGCAACACCGATGTGAAGGCCAACACGCTTCAAGCCTCGGACTCCAAGAAGGTAGTGGTGGGAAAGAGGGTTATGGGAGATAAGCGTAAGAACCCCATGTGGTGGAGGATTGCCAAGCCGTAGGGCGGGCACTCCTGGTAATTGCTGAACTCGTGGCGCCCCGCAGCGGATAGCGCTGGCGGCTGGGCGTTTCGGCTGTGGCCGGTCGCACGCGTGTGACTCACCGCAGGTCGGACCGGACTGTCATTTCGCGCGTGTACGTCTCGACGTAGCCGCGCACAAACACGGGACGGGCCCGTGGCAGGGGATCCCCTGCCACGGGCCCGTTTCGCATGGGCGCGGACGCAGCCGAGTGCCGACGTCAGTGGCGCCCCAACACCCGCCCCCAAGTGGGTACTTCACGCACCCCGCCACCCTCCGCCTCACGCGCGATCCGATGCAGCCCCGCCCCCTCGCGCCGCGCGACGACTTCGCCGAGAGCGCCGTCCGTAAACAGCGCCGCCGCCCCGTCGTCCAGCGCCCAGACGGCCGGGAGCGAGCCGTCCCGTACCGCGTCGCGGAGAGCGTGATGGCGCAGCGGCTCCGAGTCGTAGTGCGGGCAGAAGGCGCCCGGCAGCAGCCCGAGGCCGTCGGCCAGCGGAGCGGGCGGGCCGAAGGAGTCCGTGACACAGGCCTCGAACCAGCAGCAGGCGCCCGCGCTGATGCCGCAGAGCAGTACGCCGCGGTGGTAGGCGTCGCGCAGGATCGCGTCGAGTCCGTGCAGCCGCCACAGGGCGAGCAGGTTGGCCGTGTTTCCGCCGCCCACGTAGAGGACGTCCTGGGCGAGGACGAAGGAGCGCAGGTCCCGCTCGTCCCGGCGGAAGAGGGACAGGACCGAGGGCTCGCAGTCGCGGCCCGGCGCGGCGAAGGCCGCCTCGAACTTGTCCACGTACCCCGCCGCGTCCCCGCTCGCCGTCGGCAGGAAGCAGACGCGCGGGCGCGCGGCGCCGGTCAGGGACAGCACCCAGTCGTCGAGCAGCGTGTCCGGGTCGTCGGAGAAGCCGCCGCCGATCAGGGCGATGCGCGGGGCGGGGGGCATGGCGGCTCCTTGGGGTCGGGTCGCTCGCGGGGGCGTGCGGGCCGGTCCCACAGCCGCGAGAGAGGCAGTACGCCAAGGCCGTCAGTGTGGCAATCGGGGCGGGCGCCGGGCCATCGGTTTCCCGGTCCGGCGTTCTCCCCGCGCCGCCCATCCGGCCCGCCCTGAAATGCGCGCATGCGGACGTACCGCAATATTTGCCCCTAGTAGCAGTGGCACTCCAAGGAGGCACTCCATGCGTGGAGCGACGCACGCCAAGTGGGCCGCATGTGCGGTGGCCGTCGCGCTCGCCGCGACCGCTTGCGGTGACAGTGACGACAGCGGTGGTGGTGGCGGGGGAGGGGGCGGCGGGGGTGTGGTGCGGTCCTCGTGGGGTGACCCGCAGAACCCGCTGGAGCCGGCCAACACCAATGAGGTGCAGGGCGGCAAGGTGCTGGACATGATCTTCCGCGGCCTCAAGCGGTACGACCCCAAGACGGGTGAGGCCCAGGACATGCTCGCGGAGCGGATCACGACCAAGGACTCGATCACCTTCGACGTCACGGTCAAGAGCGGCTGGACCTTCTCCAACGGCGAGAAGGTGACGGCCAAGTCCTTCGTGGACGCCTGGAACTACGGGGCGAGCCTGAAGAACAACCAGAAGAACTCCTACTTCTTCGGCTACATCGACGGCTACGAGAAGGTCCACCCGGAGAGCGGCAAGCAGAGCGCGAACACGCTGTCCGGCCTGAAGGTGACCGGGGCGCAGACGTTCACGGTCAAGCTGAACCAGAAGTTCTCCACCTGGCCGGAGACGCTCGGCTACGCCGCCTTCGCGCCGCTGCCCAAGGCGTTCTTCGACAACCACGACGCGTGGGTGAAGAAGCCCGTCGGCAACGGTCCGTACACGGTGGACTCGTACCGCAAGGGCTCCCAGATGTCGCTGCGCAAGTGGGCGAAGTACCCGGGCTCCGACAAGGCGCAGAACGACGGCGTGGACCTGAAGGTCTACACCGACAACAACACCGCGTACACGGACCTGACGGCCGGGAACCTCGACCTCGTCGACGACGTGCCCGCGGCCCAGCTGCGCAATGTGCAGGCCGACCTCGGCGACCGGTACCTGAACACCCCGGCCGGGATCATCCAGACGCTCGCCTTCCCGTTCTACGACGACAACTGGAAGGACAACGAGAAGTCGGCCAAGGTCCGCAAGGGTCTGTCGATGGCGATCAACCGCAAGCAGATCACCGAGACCATCTTCCAGAAGACCCGGACCCCGGCCACCGACTGGACCTCCCCGGTGCTGGGGGAGGAGGGCGGCTACAAGGCCGGGCTCTGCGGCGACGCCTGCGACTACAACCCCGAGGAGGCCCGCAAGCTCGTCAAGGAGGGCGGCGGTCTGCCGGGCGGGCGGGTGACCATCTCGTACAACGCCGACACCGGCAGCCACAAGGACTGGGTCGACGCGGTCTGCAACAGCATCAACAAGGCCCTGGAACAGTCCAAGGCGTGCGTGGGCGACCCGACCGGCACCTTCGCCGACTTCCGCAACAAGATCTCGCAGCAGGAGATGTCGGGTCCGTTCCGGGCGGGCTGGCAGATGGACTACCCGCTGATCCAGAACTTCCTGCAGCCGCTGTACTACACCAACGCCTCGTCCAACGACGGCAAGTGGTCCAACAAGGAGTTCGACAAGCTCATCGACGAGGCCAACGCCGAGTCCGACAACGCGGCGGCGGTGAAGAAGTTCCAGCAGGCCGAAGAGGTCGTACGGGACAACATGGCCGCGATTCCGCTCTGGTACCAGAACGGCAGCGCCGGGTACTCGGACCGGGTCTCCAACGTGGCCCTCAACCCCTTCAGCGTCCCGGTCTACAACGAGATCAAGGTCAGCTGATCCAGGCCCCGGCCCGGCGCGCGCCCACGAGGCCGCGCCGGGCTCGCGGCCACCCGGCCCTGGCCCGACACCGTCCGGGCACCTGACCCGAACCCCAACTCCGGAGCCCTCATGGGACGTTATGTGATCCGGCGGCTGCTCCAGATGATCCCCGTCTTCTTCGGGGCGACGCTGCTGATCTTCCTCATGGTCAACGTGATGGGCGACCCCATCGCGGGACTCTGCGGCGACAGGCAGTGCGACCCGGCCACCGCGGCCCAGCTCGAGAAGGAGTTCGGCCTCGACAAGCCGGTCTGGCAGCAATACCTGACGTACATGGGGAACGTCTTCACCGGCGACTTCGGCACCGCCTTCAACGGTCAGAAGGTCACCGAGCTGATGGCGGAGGCCTTCCCCGTCACCATCCGGCTGACCCTGGTCGCGGTGTTCTTCGAGATCGTCATCGGCATCACCCTCGGCGTGGTCACGGGGCTGCGCCGCGGGCACCCGGTGGACACCGGGGTGCTGCTGATGACGCTGGTGGTCATCTCGGTGCCGACCTTCGTGACCGGTCTGGTCCTGCAGCTGCTGCTCGGCGTGAAGTGGGGCTGGATCAAACCGGCGGTCTCCACCGAGGCGAGCTTCGACGAACTGATCGTGCCGGGGCTAGTGCTGGCGTCGCTCTCGCTCGCGTACGTGACGCGGCTGACCCGTACCTCGATCGCGGAGAACCGGCGCGCCGACTACGTACGCACCGCCATCGCCAAGGGGGTGCCCCGGCGCCGGGTGGTGATCCGGCATCTGCTGCGCAACTCGCTGATCCCGGTGGTGACGTTCATCGGCACCGACATCGGCGCGCTGATGGGCGGTGCGATCGTGACCGAGCGGATCTTCAACATCCACGGCGTCGGCTTCCAGCTCTACCAGGGCATTCTGCGGCAGAACACGCAGACCGTGGTCGGCTTCGTGACCGTGCTCGTCCTTGTCTTCCTGGTGGCCAACCTGCTCGTCGACCTCCTGTACGCCGTACTCGACCCGAGGATCCGCTATGCCTGACCACGGACCCGGGGGCGCCGCCCCCGAAGACTCCGCGATCGCCGCGACCGGCATGGGCGGCTCCATGGACCTGGCCACCGACGAGGGCGCCACCCTGGAGAAGGGCCCCGGCCGGCGCGGCGACGGACCCGACACCAAACCGCGCAGCCTGTGGTCGGACGCCTGGCGGGATCTGCGCCGCAACCCGGTCTTCCTGATCTCGGCGGTGGTGATCCTCTTCCTGGTGTTCATCTCGCTGTGGCCCTCGGCGATCACCTCCCAGGACCCGCTCAACTGCGACCTGGCCAACGCCCAGAAGGGATCCACCTCCGGGCACCCCTTCGGCTTCGACGGGCAGGGCTGCGACGTCTACACCCGCACTGTGTACGGCGCCCGCACCTCGGTCGCGGTCGGTGTCTGCGCCACCCTCGGGGTGTCCCTGCTCGGCTCGGTGCTCGGTGGTCTCGCCGGGTTCTTCGGCGGGTTCTGGGACGCCATCCTGTCCCGGATCACCGACGTCTTCTTCGCGATCCCGGTCGTCCTCGGCGGACTGGTCCTGCTGTCGGTGGTGACCAGCTCCACGGTCTGGCCGGTGATCGGCTTCATCGTGCTGCTCGGCTGGCCGCAGATCTCCCGTATCGCCCGCGGCTCGGTGATCATGGCGAAGCAGAACGACTACGTACAGGCGGCGCGGGCGCTCGGCGCCTCCAACTCGCGGATGCTGCTGCGGCACATCGCGCCGAACGCGGTGGCCCCGGTCATCGTGGTGGCCACCATCGCGCTGGGTACGTACATCGCCCTGGAGGCCACGCTGTCCTACCTCGGTGTCGGCCTGAAGCCGCCCACCGTGAGCTGGGGCATCGACATCTCCGCGGCCTCGCCGTTCATCCGCACGGCCCCGCACGCCATGCTCTGGCCGGCCGGGGCGCTGGCGCTCACGGTGCTCGCCTTCATCATGCTCGGCGACGCGGTGCGCGACGCCCTCGACCCCAAGCTGCGCTGAGGAGCGAGGCCATGCTGCTCGAAGTACGCGATCTGCACGTGGAGTTCCGGATGCGGGACGGTGTCTCGCGGGCCGTCAACGGTGTCACGTACGGGGTCGACGAGGGCGAGACCCTGGCCGTGCTCGGCGAGTCCGGCTCCGGCAAGTCGGTCACCGCACAGGCCGTGATGGGCATCCTGGACTCGCCGCCGGGGCGGATCACCCGCGGCGAGATCGTCTTCCAGGGCGAGAACCTGCTGAAGATGCCGGAGAAACAGCGCCGCAAGGTGCGCGGCGCCAAGATGGCGATGATCTTCCAGGACGCGCTGTCCTCGCTGAACCCGGTGCTCACGGTGGGCGACCAGCTCGGCGAGATGTTCGTGGTGCACCGGGGCATGTCCCGCAAGGACGCCCGGGTCCGCGCGGTCGAGCTGATGGACCGGGTGCGCATTCCGGCGGCCAAGGAGCGGGTGGGGCAGTATCCGCACCAGTTCTCCGGCGGTATGCGCCAGCGCATCATGATCGCGATGGCGCTGGCCCTGGAGCCCGCGCTGATCATCGCGGACGAGCCGACCACCGCACTGGACGTCACCGTGCAGGCCCAGGTGATGGAACTGCTCGCGGAGCTCCAGAGCGAACTGGGCATGGCACTCATCCTGATCACCCACGACCTGGGCGTGGTCGCCGACGTCGCCGACCGGATCGCCGTGATGTACGCGGGCCGCATCGTGGAGTCCGCCCCGGTCCACGACATCTACAAGGCGCCCGCCCACCCGTACACCAAGGGCCTGCTCGAATCGATCCCGCGCCTGGACCAGAAGGGGCAGGACCTCTACGCGATCAAGGGCCTGCCGCCCAACCTGATGCGGATTCCGCCCGGTTGTGCCTTCCATCCGCGCTGCCCGTACGCCCGGGACGTGTGCCTGACCGACGAGCCGCCGCTGTACCAGGTCTCCGCCGAGCGGGGCAGTGCCTGCCACTTCTGGAAGGAGACCCTCGATGCCGCACGGTGAGCCGCTCATGCGCACCGGATCGTCCGCCGGGGGAGCCGGATCGTCCGCCGGGGGAGGCGGGTCGTCCGCGCAGGGCGCCGGTCCGGTCCTCGCCACCACGCGTGAGGCGTCCGCGCACGGGGTGCGCGGCCCGGGCGCGGGGGGCGTGCCGATCCTCGAAGTACGGGATCTGGTCAAGCACTTCCCGCTGACCCAGGGGATCGTCTTCAAACGGCAGGTGGGCGCCGTACGCGCGGTCGACGGCGTCGACTTCGCGCTCGGCCACGGCGAGACGCTCGGCATCGTCGGCGAGTCCGGCTGCGGCAAGTCGACGGTGGCCAGGATGCTCGTCCATCTGGAGCGGCCGACCTCGGGCACCATCCTCTACAAGGGCGAGGACATCACCCGGCTGTCCGGGCGGGCCCTGAAGGCGGTACGCCGCAACATCCAGATGGTCTTCCAGGACCCGTACACCTCGCTCAACCCCCGGATGACGGTGGGCGACATCATCGGCGAGCCCTTCGAGATCCACCCCGAGGCGGCGCCCAAGGGCTCGCGCCGGGCGCGGGTCCAGGAGCTGCTCGACGTGGTCGGCCTCAACCCGGAGTACATCAACCGCTATCCGCACCAGTTCTCCGGCGGCCAGCGCCAGCGCATCGGCATCGCCCGGGGCCTGGCCCTGCGGCCCGAGATCATCGTCGCCGACGAACCGGTCTCCGCCCTCGACGTCTCGGTGCAGGCCCAGGTCATCAATCTGCTGGAGCGGCTGCAGGACGAGTTCGACCTCTCCTACGTGTTCATCGCGCACGACCTGTCGATCGTGCGCCACATCTCCGACCGGGTCGCCGTGATGTACCTCGGCAAGATCATGGAGACCGGCACCGACCTGGAGATCTACGAGCACCCCACGCATCCGTACACCCAGGCGCTGCTGTCCGCGGTGCCGGTGCCCGACCCGAGCACCCGCGAACAGCGCGAACGCATCCTGCTTTACGGGGACGTGCCCTCGCCGGCCCATCCGCCGTCCGGCTGCCGGTTCCGTACCCGTTGCTGGAAGGCGCAGGAACGGTGCGCCCTGGAGGTGCCGCTGCTCGCGGTGCCCGCCGAGTTCCGCGAGACGAAGGGGCTCGCCGCGCACGACTCGGCCTGTCACTTCGCCGAGGAGCGGCACATCGTGCCCGGGGGCGAGGAGAAGTAGCGCTCCGGTGAAGTGGCAGGTCGGGGCGGTGTCGTGCGGGGGCGGGCGGTGTAACGAGGGTGCAACTCGGCTGTCGTCGTGCGGATATACGTGAGGGTCACTCTGATCCGCGTACGGCCGTGCGGGTGCCGTGGACCGGCCGGGGCGCGATGTCGCCCCGGCCGGTTGTGCGTGCCCGTGCCGTGTGCGGGGCGAGCCGCTCAGGTGCGGTCGAGGCCCAGGCTCCGCTTCAGGAAGTCGACCTGGAGCAGCAGCAGGTTCTCGGCGACCTGTTCCTGTGGGGTCATATGGGTCACTCCGGACAGCGGCAGGACCTCGTGCGGGCGGCCCGCCGCGAGCAGGGCGGAGGACAGTCGCAGGCTGTGTGCGACCACGACGTTGTCGTCGGCCAGGCCGTGCACGATCATCATCGGGCGATGCGGCTCGGCCGCCTGGACCAGACCCTCGTCGCAGACCAGCGAGTTGGCGGCGTAGACCTCGGGCTGCTCCTCCGGGTTGCCGAGGTAGCGCTCCTGGTAGTGGGTGTCGTACAGCCTGAGGTCGGTGACCGGGGCGCCGACCACCGCCGCGTGGAAGACGTCGGGGCGGCGCAGCGCCGCGAGTCCGGAGAGATAACCGCCGAAGGACCAGCCGCGGATGGCCACCTTGGTGAGGTCGAAGGGGAACTGATCGGCGAGCGCGTGCAGTGCGTCCACCTGGTCCTGGAGCGTCACGGCCGCGATGTCGTCGCGAACCGCCTTCTCCCAGGCGGGAGTCCGGCCCGGGGTGCCGCGCCCGTCGGCGACGAGCACCGCGAAGCCCTGGTCGGCGAACCACTGCGAGGTGGCGTAGATGTTGTGCGCCGCCTGCACCCGCTGGCCGTGCGGGCCGCCGTACGGGTCGAGCAGCACCGGCAGCGGGCCGTCGCCCTCGCGGTAGTCGGTGGGCAGCAGGACGGCGCACGGGATGCGGCGCGCGCCTGCGTGCACAAGGCGCACGCGGGGGCTCAGCAGCGGACGCTCGGCGTGCGAGGCGATGTTCGCGACCGGCTTGCCCTCCCGCAACACCCGTACCTCGGCGCCGGGTTCGGAGAGCCGGGCCGTGACCAGGACGGTGACCTCGCCGGAGCGCACCGCGCTGTGCACGCCCGGCTCCTGGGAGACGCGCTCCACGCCCAGCTCGTTGACGCGGTACACGTGCACCTCGCCGATCTCCGGCTCGGCGGCCTCCTCGCCGGCGGAGGCGGAGATCAGTACGTCCTCGTCGGACACGTCGAGCACGGCCCGTACGTGCAACTGGGCGCCGGTCAGGGCGCGTTCGCCGACGGCGAGTACCCGGGCGCCGCCCTCGTCGGCAATCCGGACGAGCTGCCCGCTCGGTGACCAACAGGGCACCGAGGGGAACAGTTCAAGCCAATCCGGGTCCTCGTCGGCGTGCACCATCCGGGTCGAACCGTCCGCCGGGTCGACGGCCAGGAACACCTGGCTGCGCTGGTCGCGCGTCTGCACCAGAAGCAGCGGGGCGCCGGCCGCGGACCAGTGCACCCGGGCCAGGTACGGATGGCGCGCCCGGTCCCAGTCGACCTCGGTCCGGCCGCCGTCCAGCGCGGTCACGAACAGGCGCACCTCGGCGTTGGGCGTGCCCGCCGCCGGGTAACGCACCTTTGCCGGGGCCTTGCCGGGGTGCGAAGGATCGGCGATCCACCACTCGCGCACCGGCGACTCGTCGACCCGGGCCACCAGGAGCCGGTCCGACTCGGGCGCCCACCAGAATCCGCGCGTGCGCGCCATCTCCTCGGCCGCCACGAACTCCGCGAGCCCGTGGGTGACTTGGGGCGACTCGGGCTCCGCGAGCGCCCGGTCCAGCTCGCCGGGGCCGCTCCCGTCGCCGAGCGCGACCACTCGCAGCGCGCCGCCGCTGACGTAGGCCACGTGCCTGCCGTCGGGGGAGGGGCGCGGGTCGATCACCGGTCCGGGTACGCGCAGTTCGCGGGCGGTTCCGGCGCGCAGTTCGGCCACGAACAGGCGCCCCGAGAGCGCGAAGGCGGCCACCTCGGCCGCCTGGTCGGTGGCGTAGGACACGATCCCGGCGCCGGACTCCCGGCTGCGCTCGCGGCGGGCCCGCTCCTCGGCGGAGAGTTCCTCCGAAGCGCCGCCGAGCAGTGCCACGGGGTCGGCGGCCACCCGCTCCTCACCTGTCGCGGTGTCGGTGATCCACAGGAGCTGGGAGCGGTCGGTGCCACTGCGGGAGCGCAGGAACACCACATGGCCGCCGTCCGGAGCCACGGTGAACGCCCTTGGCGCACCGAGGGTGAAGCGCTGGGTGCGGGCGTGCTGACGGGGGAACGTGAGCGGGACTGACTGCGGCGCTGAGGTCATGTCCAGAGACTAGGAGATGTCCGTGAACAGGGGTACTTCGCCTACTTCAGATCCCGTACGGCCGCCTCGGGCATGCGCCCCCACGTGCTGCCGTGCACCGGACCTGTTCCGATCCATACGCGTGCTCGGAAAGTTATGATCCTTCTCGTCGCGGGGTAGAACCTCAGCGGCAACTACGTTGATTCACAAGGACTTTGGAGGTGAACCGCCGTGGCACTCTCGATTTCGGCGGTGGTGCTGCTGGCGATCATCGTCGTACTCCTGGTGAAAAAATCGGGGCTGAACGCCTGGCATGCCGTGGTCTGCGCCCTGCTGGGCTTCTACCTGGCCAGCTCCTCGATGGCCCCGACGATCGATGATTTCACTACGAACGTCGCGGGAATGATCAGCGACATCAAGATCTGACGGGCCCCTCCGGCTCGTAGGGTGCTGCCATGACGGAACTGCCCACGCGGCGCCTGCTGCTTGTGCACGCGCACCCAGACGACGAGTCGATCAACAACGGCGCCACCATGGCGAAGTACGCCGCCGAAGGCGTGCAGGTGACCCTGGTGACCTGCACGCTCGGCGAAGAGGGCGAGGTGATCCCGCCCCATCTCGCCGCCCTCGCCCCCACCCACGAGGACCGGCTCGGTCCGTACCGGATCGGTGAACTGCGGGCCGCGATGGCCGAACTCGGCGTCACCGACCACCGGTTCCTCGGCGGCCCCGGCCGCTTCCGCGACTCCGGGATGATGGGCGCGGTACAGAACCGCCGCCCCGACGCCTTCTGGCAGGCCGACCTGGACGAGGCGGCGGCGTACCTCGTCGAGGTGATCCGCGAGGTCCGCCCCCAGGTCCTGGTGACCTACGACCCCGAGGGCGGCTACGGCCACCCCGACCACATCAAGGCGCACCGAGTGGCCATGCGCGCCGCCGACCTCGCCGCCGAACGCGCCTTCCGCCGGGACCTCGGCGAGCCGCACACGATTGGCAAGGTCTACTGGAACCGGCTGCCCCGCGAGGCCGCCGAGAAGGCGTTCGCCCCGCTGGCCGCCGCGCTGCCGGAGTTGTCCTTCACCGAGGCCGCCCGCCTCGAGGACGTCCCCGGGCTCACCGAGCCGGGCGTGGTGACCACCGTCGTCGACGGCACCGCGCACGCCCGCGCCAAGGCCGCGGCCATGGCCGCCCACGCCACCCAGGTCGAGGTCGAGGGCGACTGGTTCGCCCTGTCCAACAAGCTCGCGCAGCCGGTGTTCGCGGTCGAGTACTACCAGTTGGTCCGTGGCGAGGCGGCGGGTTCGCCGGAAACCGACCTGTTCGCGGGCATCTCCGCCGGTTCCGGGCCGAAGGTCGCCTCCTCGCCGGGGCCGGGCGCCTGAATCCCGTACCGGGCGGTGCACAATGTCCGGCACCGGCCCACGCGTACGGGCAACCGTCGCGGCGCCGGTGCCCGACCGCCCGCCACCGGAAAGCACACAGATGAGCACGCAGGACCGGAGCAACGCGGCCCCCGCCCCCGGGTCGTTCCTCGCGCAGCCCCTGAACCCGGCGCGCCTCGCCGCTCATGCGCTGCTCCTCGTGCTCGGCGCGCTGATCGGGGCCGCGGGGGCGCTGGTGCAGGCGGCCTGGTTCCCGGGCGGGCTGCTGCTCGCTCTGGCCGGTGCCGCGGGACTGTTCTTCGGTGGCGGGCTCGCCATGGGGACGCGGGCCGGGGCGGGTTCGCCGGCCGCCGGATGGCTGGTGGCCGTCATCCTGCTGACCGCGAGCCGTCCCGAGGGTGACTTCGTCTTCGCCGCGAACGCCGGTACGTATCTGTTCCTGCTGGGCGGGCTGATTGTGGCTGTGATCTGTGCCACCCTGGCCGGAGGGCCTCAGCAGGGCGGAGGCGCCGCCCGAGTTGGGAGATGACTCCTGATTCGCAGTAGCACGTCCCCGCGTGTGCGCGAAGGATTTTCTCAGCCGTCCCAGCTTGTGTCACCGAGGTGGCCAGTATGGTGGTGCGCGCCGCCGAGCAACCCGCCACAGGTCGAGACGGACGGCGGAGCCAACCGGGAGAACCTGCCTTGAGTCGTGAAACTGACACCTCGTCCTCCGGACCCCAGGGCCGCGAGCAGACCGCGTACCCGTCCGGGACTCAGCCGTACGGGCCCGCGCAGGGCGAGACGTCCGAGGAGAACACCGGGGCCGAGGCCGCCGGTTCTCCGCCCGAGGACCGCAAGACCGAGACCACGCTGACCACGCGCATCCGGATCAACATCCCCGGTTCGCGGCCGATTCCACCGGTCGTGATGCGAACGCCGGTGTCCGAAGACGGCGCTGCGGGTGCCGCGAGCAGCGGCGACGCCGCGGGCCCCGCGGCCCCCGGCGCACCGGCCGCGCGCCCGGACTCCCCGTCCGAGCGCGGCGATCGACAGGGTGCCCGGCCCAACTCCCCGCTCCCGGTACGGGAGAAGAAGGCCCCGAAGCAGGCCACCGCGGCGGAGCGCAAGCCGGACTCCCAGGAGCGCACCAGCGACTGGTTCGCGCCCCGCAAGTCCGCCCGGGCGGGCAGCCCCGCGGACCAGGGCGGCACCCCGCCCGCGGGCGGCGGCACCCCCTCGGTCCCCGGCGCGCGCTCCGCGCCCGGCGGCCCCACCGCCCCGAACTCCGCCGGTTTCCCGGCCGGTTCCGGCATCCCCGGCACCGAGCCCGGCGGCCCGGTGCCCGGTGCGACTGCGAACGGCTCCGCGCCCTTCGGCTCCGGCGCCCCGTCCGGCTCCTCGGAACCCGACACCGGTGGCTTCCCGTTGAGCGGTGCCGGCGGTGGATTCCCCGGCGGCGGCCAGGAGAACGAGTCCTACCCCGGCGCGCACTCCGGCGACACCGGCGGCTTCCCGGCCGTCGCGCCCGGCGACCCGCTGAACCCGGACACCGGCGGCTACGTCCTGCCGGGCGGCGGCCTGCCCGGCGGCGCACCGGACGCCTTCACCGGCCCCTCGGGCGCCGACCCCTTCGCGGGTCCGGCGGCCTCGGACCCCTTCGGCGGCCCCACGGGTTCGGCCCCCTTCGGCGCGGACGCCCAGGCGGGCGGTCCCGAGGGCGAGCCCCGGCGCGGTGACCTCCCGTACTTCAGCCCGGACGCCGGGCCCGGCGCACCGGCCGGACCGACCGGTGGCCCCGTCACCGGTGACGGCCCGCTGGGCGCGGGCGACCCCGCGGCCCAACTCCCGGGCGTCCCCGGGCCGTTGGGTGGACCCGGTCCGATGTCCGACGAGACGGCCGTCCTCACTCCGCAGAAGCCCGCGCCCACGCCGGTGCCCGAGCGGCCCGACGGCAATGTCTCCGGGCACACGCTCACCAGCGGCATCCCGGTGGTGCCGCCGGAGACGAAGTCCCCCTTCACCCCGGCGGGCCGTACGGACGGGCCCCCGCCGCAGACCGTGCCGAAGCTGCCCGAGCCGGTCGAGCGCGAGACGGCCGTCGCGAGCGCGCCGAAGAAGAAGGGCCGCAACAAGCTGGTCCTGGTGGCCGTCGCGGTGGTCGGCATCGCCGGTGTGGCCTACGGAGCGGGCCTGCTCCTGAACCACTCCGACGTGCCCTCGGGCACCACGGTGCTCGGCGTCGACATCAGCGGCACCCGGGACGACGCGGTGCAAAAGCTCAATGCCGAACTCGGCGACCGCAGCACCAAGTCGCTGAAGCTCTCCGTCGACGGCGACACCGTCGAACTCCGCCCGGAACAGGCCGGGTTGACGCTCGACACGGACGCCACCGTCGGCGAGGCGTCGGGCAGCGACTACAACCCGGTCTCGGTGATCGGCTCGCTGTTCGGCGGCGAGCGCGTGGTGGAGCCGGTGATGCCGGTCGACGAGGAGAAGCTGCGGGCCGCGCTCGAACGCGCCGCGGGCGGCTCGGGATCGGCGACCGAGGGCACCATCAAGTTCGAGCCGGGCAAGGCGGTCGCCGTCTACGGCAAGGCGGGCAAGGGCATCGACGTGAACGCCGCCACCCAGGCGGTCGAGAAGGCCTACCGCACCCAGGTCGAACAGGGCTCCGCGGGCACCGTCAAGCTGCCCACCACCACCCGTGAGCCCAGCGTGCCGAACGCCGAGGTCGACCGGATGATGAAGAGCTTCGCCAAGCCCGCGATGTCCGGCCTGGTCACCGTGCAGACGGACCCCGGGCACACGGTCTCGTTCAGCCCCGAGCGCTCGATCCACCAGTTCCTCTCGGTCAAGGTGGTCGACGGCAAGCTCGTCGAGTACTACGACCGTAAGGTGCTCAAGGAGCTGTACGGCGGCGCCTTCGACGGAGTCACGATCACCAAGGGCAACGGCAGCAAGAAGCCGGTCTCGCCCGAGGACGTGGCTTCTGCGCTGAGCAAGGCGCTGCGCGGCGCCACCCCGGCCGAGCGGATCGTCACCATCGAGACCAACCCGCGGTAATCGACCAAATCGCAGGAGCAGCACGCTCGTGCGTGGACGAGACGCCCCCGGCCCCGCTGAGGTTCCAGCGGCCGGGGGCGTCTTGGTTCACCCCTTGGGTCGGCCCGGCGTCGAGCCCTCAGTTGAGCAACGCGCGGGCCGCCCTTGCCTGTTCGCGGATGGTGGCCGCGCCCTCCTCGTCCACCGCCTCGACGACATCCGCGTACGACTCCATCTCCCGTGCGCCGGTGAGGAAGTCGCCGCGTTTGACCAGGAGTTGGGCGCGCTCGTAGCGCAGGCTCGCCGGGTGCGCGGGCAGCAGCAGGCCCAACTCCACAGCCCACAGGGCGACTTCGGAGCGCTCCGGGTGGGTGGCCGCCCAGACCCGGATGTTGTTCAGGATGCGCAGGACGACTTCGCGCGGGTCGGCGGGGGAGAGCAGCGCCGGGTCGAGCGGTTCACCGGTGGCCCCGGCGACGAGCAGTTCGGCCTCGCCGCCGGTGAGCACCCGGCCGCCGTCGAAGGGGTCGGCGAGCACCTGTTCCCCGGCGTCCCCGGGGCCGGGCGGGCGCCCGAAGCCGACCACGAAGTGGCCCGGCAGCGCCACCCCGTACACCTGGCCGCCCGCCCGCCGCGCGACCTCCATCCACACCACCGAGAGCAGGATCGGCAGCCCGCGCCGCCTGCGCAGGACGTGGTGGAGCAGCGAGGACTCCAGGCGCTCGTAGTCGGGCCCGGCGCCGTGGAAGCCCGCGCCGGCGGAGCCGAGATGCGCGCCCAGCGCGGCGGCCCAAGCCTCGGGGCCGCCCGGGCGGTGCGGGAGTTCACCGGCGAGCCGGTCGAGCTCGATCTGGGCCTCGTCCGTGCCGCGCTCGTCCAGCGCCGCGTCCCCGGCCGCGCCGATCAGCAGGCACAGTACGGACAGATCGGGCCGCTCGGCGCGCGCTTCCTCGGCGAACCGCTCCCGCAGTTCGGCTGCGCGCTCGGCGTCTGGCGGGTGCATCGGGGACCTCTCGGTGGGCGGGACAGGAGGGGCAGGAGGGACCGGAGGGACAGGGCGACCGGCTCCTGCTCCAAGTCTCCCCGGTTGCTCACGTTTCCCGGGGGCCCAGGGTTCGGGGATACTTCCGCCCGCTCGCTCCGGCCGGACTCCCGCCGGGCCCGGGCCCCGGCTCACACCTGCGCGGGGCCGTCCTGCTCGTACCTCTGTCGTGCCGCCCGGCGCACACCTGCGCGGGGCCGCCCTTCTCGTACCTCTGTCGTGCCGCCCGGCTCAGCCCTCCGCCGCGCTGCCCGCTTCCGGCCCCCGGTAGTGGTGATAGCTGTGATGCGGGGCGAAGCCCATGGCCCCGTACATCGCGAGCGCGCCCGTGTTGTCGGACTCGACCTGGAGCCAGGCGGCCGAGGCACCCTCGTCCAGGGCCCGGCGGGCCAGTGCCGTCATCACCGCGGTGGCCAGGCCCTCGCGGCGCCGCTCCCCGGCGACCTCGACGGCCATGAAACCGGCCCAGCGGCCGTCCACCACACAGCGCCCGATCGCGGCGGGCGGCTGCCCCGCCCCGCCCGGCACGGTCGCGAACCACACCGAGGGTCCCGCCGCGAGCACCTGGCGTTCGTGCGGCCCGGCCGCGCCGCCCGAGCGCTGGTACCGGGCGAGCCACTGCTCGTCCGCCTCCCGCGACAGCAGTACCGCCTCGGTGTCGGCGTCACGGTCGGCCACCGGCGCCAGCCGTGCGACGTGGACCTGAGCGCTCACTTCACGCCACCAGCCGTGCGCCTCCAGTTCGGCGCAGAGCAGTTCCTGGGTGCCCTCGGCGCCGGTCGCGGTCTGTGCGTACGCGGGCAGGCCGCGCGCCTCGTACCAGCGGCGGACCGTGGTCAGCGCCTGGTCCAGGGGTATGCCGGGGTCGCCGAGCGGCAGTACCGAGTTGGCCCGCCGGGTGAAGCCGCCGGCCGCCCGCAGTACCCACTCGCCGAGCCGCTCGCTCTCGACCGGCTGCCAGGCGCGCGCGGTGACCTCCGCGAGCTCCGGGAATGAAGCGGCCGGTCCCCTTCCGCGAGCCGGTGCGGGGGGCACGATCTTGCCTGCGACCAGCGACGATTCCGCGATACGGACACGTTCCCCGGACTTTCGTGTGATGTACAGCACGCCGTCGTCCCAGTCCGTGAGAATGCCGATCGTGTCGGTGAACTTCCCAGTTGCTCCGACACCCCCCGAAAGAGCACGTACGGACACACGTTTTCCCACGTCGGCGCTGGTGATGCGGATGACGAGCTGTCCGCCCGTGGCGAATCCCACAGTTGTCCCCACCCCTTCTGTTCGGATCTTGGCCGGGAACGGAGATACTAGGGGCGGGCATCGACTACGCCGCGCTCCCGCGCGCCAGGCGGCGGGGCTGTGGAAGCCCGCCAGCGCCCTATCGAGGAGGAATGACAGCGTGACTTACGTCATCGCGCAGCCTTGTGTCGACGTCAAGGACAAGGCGTGCATCGAGGAGTGCCCGGTCGACTGCATCTACGAGGGCTCCCGGTCCTTGTACATCCACCCGGACGAGTGCGTCGACTGTGGAGCCTGTGAGCCGGTCTGCCCGGTCGAGGCGATCTTCTACGAGGACGACACTCCGGAGGAGTGGAAGGACTACTACAAGGCCAACGTCGAGTTCTTCGACGAGCTCGGATCCCCCGGAGGTGCCAGCAAGCTGGGCCTCATCGAGCGGGACCACGCCTTCATCGCAGGGCTGCCGCCGCAGAACCAGTAACACCCAGCGGGCGAGCGCGCGAGCGGCAAGGCCGCCCCGCCGCCCTGGGCCTGTCCGGCCCCAGCCGGTCCCGTACGGCCTCGTGCCGTGCGGGGCCGTCGCATTTCCTGAGTAGGGTCCGACCCGTGCCCGCGGCCCCGCGCGCGCGGGCAGAGCCGGAGAGAGAAAGTGAGCCCCGTGTCCGCCTCCCGAGCCCCGCAGCCGACCCTGCGCACCCGTCTGCCCGAGTTCCCCTGGGACCGGCTGGCGCCCTACCAGGCCACCGCCGCCGCCCACCCGGACGGGGTCGTCGACCTGTCCGTGGGCACCCCCGTCGACCCGGTGCCCGAGCTGGTGCAGCAGGCGCTGATCGCGGCCGCCGACTCGCCGGGCTATCCGACCGTGTGGGGCACGCCCGCCCTGCGCGAGGCGATCGTCGGCTGGGGCGCCCGGCGGCTCGGCGCCCGGGGTCTGACCGACCGGCACGCCCTGCCGGTGGTCGGCTCCAAGGAACTCGTCGCCTGGCTCCCCACCCATCTGGGGCTCGGCCCCGGCGACAAGGTGGCCTTCCCGCGCCTGGCCTACCCGACCTACGAGGTCGGCGCGCGCCTCGCGGGTGCCGAGCCGGTGGTCTACGAGGACCCGACCGAGCTGGACCCTGAGGGCGTACGGCTGCTCTGGCTGAACACCCCGTCGAACCCGACCGGCCGGGTGCTCGCCAAGCAGGATCTGGTCCGGATCGTGGCCTGGGCCCGTGAGCACGACATCCTGGTCGTCAGCGACGAGTGCTACCTGGAACTCGGCTGGGAGGCCGAGCCGGTCTCGGTGCTCCACCCCGAGGTCTGCCAGGGCTCGTACGAGGGCCTGGTCTCGGTGCACTCCCTGTCCAAGCGTTCCAACCTCGCCGGATACCGCGCGGCCTTCCTGCTCGGCGACGAGACGCTGCTCGGCGATCTGCTCCAGATCCGCAAGCACGGCGGCATGATGATCCCGGCGACCACCCAGGCCGCCGCGGTCGCCGCGCTCGGCGACGACAAGCACGTCGAGGAGCAGCGCGAGCGCTACGCCGCCCGCCGCACCGCGCTGCGCACCGCCCTGGAGTCGTACGGCTTCCGCATCGAGCACAGCGAGGCGAGCCTGTACCTGTGGGCCACCCGCGAGGAGTCCTGCTGGGACACCGTCGACCGGCTCGCCCGGCTCGGCATCCTGGTGGCGCCCGGCGACTTCTACGGCCCGGCGGGCGAGCGTTTCGTACGGGTGGCGTTCACGGCCACCGACGAGCGGGTGGCCGCCGCGGTGGCGCGGCTGACCTGAGCCGGAGGCGACGTACGCGAGGCGACGTACGCGGGCCCGGGGTCGTGGCGACCCCGGGCCCGTGTGTGTGCGGTGCGCGTCGGCTCAGCGCAGCGGGAGCTGTCCCGAGGACAGGTCCTTGGACGGCAGGGTCTTGGCGGAGACGCCGTCCTTGGTGGCCTTCTTGGTGGTGTCCTCGACCACGGGGCCGGTGCCGGGCGCGACCTTCTCGGCCACCTGCCCGCCCGCGGTGCCCGCGGCACCGCCCACCCGCTTGGTGGCGCCGTCCACCGAGTCGGTCAGACCGTCGGCCCGGCTCATTCCGCCGGAGGGCTGGTCGGCCGCGACCGCACTGCCGCCCGCCGCGACGATGGGGGCCGCGCTTGCCGCGAGCAGCAGGGCGACGCGGGCGATCCGGTGGGTCATGGATACAGACATGGGGTTCGGCTCCTAGGAGTTGGAGAGGTGACACGTACGTCCGAGGCGCCACGTCGCGGTGCCTGCGGCACGTGGAGCGGCGGTCGGACGTAGTGACTACCGAACCGATGCGGGGGAAGGTTGCGGCGTGCCGAGGTAAAGAGTCGGTAATGCCGGGTGCGCGGCGCGCGCCGGGCGCACAAGGCGAAAGCATTCACCTCAAGGGGCCGTTGCGCTGCGGTCCGGGACGCCAAGTTCCTTGACCGCTCGGGAAATTGTGGGTCGGTGTGGTGGGGAAGCGGGCTACTCGCCGACGCCTATACGGACTTCGCCCGCGCCGCCGCCCTCGCCAGGGCTGCTGCCCCCGGCGCCGGAGCCCTTGTCCGGGGAAACCTCCCGCCAGGGACCGGGACCGTCGTCCGAGGCCCGCCACTCGCGGCCCGCGTAGGTGACCTTCTCGATGCGCAGCGCCGAGGAGTTGGCCACCGCCCAGTGCGCGAGCGCCCAGCCGCGCCGGCGCGGCGTCCCCGCCGCGGGGTCACCGGACGCGGGCACCGGAACGGTCACCGTGTCGCCGTCGCCCTTGTCCCCGCTCCCGCCCTTGCCGCCCCCGGCCGACTTCCCGGAACCGGTGGCCGAGGATTCCGGCAGGATCCCGCGCCCGAAGTCCCGTACCAGCGCGGTCCGTACGCGCTCGGGATCGCCCGGCTCTATGCCCGGCCTGCCCTCGCAGCTCAGCCCGGCGGCGGCGCGCCCGGTCAGGGCGGCGGCGAGCAGGGTGGCGTCCGGTTCGTGCTTGGCGTACGCCTGCGGGTAGCCGCTGCGTTGTACGCGCTGGGCCGCGACGGTGAGCGGCAGCCGCGAGTAACCCGGCACCTCGGCAAGGTGTTTGTAGAACTGCTGCGAGGAGTACACCGGGTCCATGATCTGCCCCCTGTCGCCCCAGCCCTGTGAGGGGCGTTGCTGGAACAGACCCAGTGAATCCCGGTCGCCGTGCCCGAGGTTGCGCAGTCCGGACTCCTGAAGTGCGGTCGCCAGGGCGATGGTCACCGCACGCTCGGGCATCTTGCGCGAGGTGCCGACCGCGGAGATCGTCGCCGCGTTCACGGCCTGCTCGGCGGTGAACTCGTAGGACGCGCCGCCGCCGTCGGCCTGGACCACCCGGCAGCGCGGGGCCGTACGGCCGCCGGTCAGATACTGGCCGACGAGATAGCCCGCGAGCGCGAGCAGCAGGGCGACGGCCGCTCCCCTGCGCAGGAGTCGGCCGCGGGAAGGGCGGTCGGCAGTCTTCGGCACGCGTCCAAGGTACTTCAGCACTCGGTGCGCTCAACCCCGCCCGGACCTGCGGTCGAGCCGGTTGTGCACGGTTTTTCCGGGTCGGTGCCCACGCTGGTTTAGGGTCGGGACATGGCACAGGAACCGCGCGCACTCGACCTCACGCTCGATGCCGCCGCGCTCACCGCGCAGCTCGTCGACTTCCCCTCCGAGAGCGGCGCGGAGAAACCCCTTGCCGACGCCGTGGAGGAGGCGCTGCGCGCGCTGCCGCACCTGAGTGTGGACCGGTACGGCAACAACGTCGTCGCCCGCACCCGGCTCGGCCGCGCCGAGCGCGTGATCCTGGCCGGCCACATCGACACGGTGCCGATCGCCGACAACGTCCCCTCCCGCCTCGACGAGGACGGGGTGCTCTGGGGCTGCGGCACCTGCGACATGAAGTCCGGGGTCGCCGTACAACTGCGTATCGCCGCCACCGTGCCCGCGCCCAACCGCGACCTGACCTTCGTCTTCTACGACAACGAAGAGGTCGCCGCGCACCTCAACGGCCTCGGACACGTCGCCGACGCCCACCCGGACTGGCTGGCGGGCGACTTCGCCGTCCTGCTCGAACCCTCCGACGGCCAGGTCGAGGGCGGCTGCCAGGGCACCCTGCGCGTCAAGCTGCACACCACCGGTGAACGCGCCCACTCCGCGCGCGGCTGGATGGGCTCCAACGCCATCCACGCCGCCGCCCCGATCCTGCGGCGGCTGGCCGAGTACCAGCCGCGCTACCCGGTCATCGACGGCCTGGAGTACCGCGAGGGCCTCAACGCCGTCGCCGTCACGGGCGGCGTCGCGGGCAACGTCATCCCCGACGCCTGCACGGTCACCGTCAACTTCCGCTACGCGCCCGACCGCACGGCGGACGAGGCCGTGGCCCATGTCCGCGAGGTCTTCGCGGACTGCGGCGTCGCCGAGTTCGTGATCGACGACCACAGCGGCGCGGCCATGCCGGGACTCTCGCACCCCGCGGCCGCCGCCTTCATCGAGGCGGTCGGCGGCACCCCGATGCCCAAGTACGGCTGGACCGACGTCTCCCGCTTCAGCGCGCTCGGCGTGCCCGCGGTGAACTTCGGCCCCGGAAACCCGCATCTCGCGCACAAGCGGGACGAACGCGTTCAGATCGCGAAAATCGGCGCGGCGGAGGAGAAGCTGCGCACCTGGCTCACTTCCTGATCGCCTGCGTCATTTCGTAGTTACCCGAATGGTCACCTCGAACCTCCTAGGGTGACCAGGCATCTGTCAGCGGAAGGGGATCTCATGGAAAGTCGCGAGCCACAAGGGCCGCCCGAGGAGCAGCGTCTCGGGCCGGTGGTACGCCGCCGCCAGCAGATCCAGCCCGGCACCACCGATCAGCGGCTGCTCGACACCAAGGGCGACTCGGACTGGGTCCACACCGACCCCTGGCGCGTACTGCGCATTCAGTCGGAGTTCGTCGAGGGCTTCGGCGCGCTCGCCGAACTGCCCAGCGCCATCAGCGTGTTCGGCTCCGCGCGGACCCGCCCGGGCAGCCCGGAGTACGAGGCGGGCGTCAACCTCGGCAAGGCTCTGGCCGAGGCCGGATTCGCGGTGATCACCGGCGGCGGTCCGGGTGCGATGGAGGCCGCGAACAAGGGTGCCCGGGAGGCCGGGGGCATCAGCGTCGGCCTCGGCATCGAGCTGCCCTTCGAGCAGGGGCTCAACCCGCACGTCGACATCGGCGTCAACTTCCGCTACTTCTTCGTCCGCAAGACGATGTTCGTGAAGTACGCGCAGGGCTTCGTGGTCCTGCCCGGCGGATTCGGCACCCTGGACGAGCTCTTCGAGGCGCTCACCCTGGTGCAGACGCGCAAGGTGACGCAGTTCCCGATCGTGCTCTTCGGCAGCGCGTACTGGGGCGGTCTGGTCGACTGGCTCAAGGAGACCGTGATCGGCCAGGGCAAGGCCTCCGACCGCGACCTGCTGCTCTTCCACATCACCGACGACATCGAGGAAGCGGTGGCGCTGGTGACCAAGGAGACCGGGCGGTAGCCTCGGCCTTCCCGAGGGCCCCGGGGCCCGGCTGCTATGCCAGGCCCCGGCGGGCCACCGCGGGCGGCCGGTGGCCCGCGATCGAGGCCACCATGTCGAGCACCTGCCGGGTCTCGGCCACCTCGTGCACGCGGTAGACCTGGGCGCCGAGCCAGGCCGAGACGGCCGTGGTCGCCAGGGTGCCGATCAGGCGCTCCTTCACCGGACGGTCGAGCGTCTCGCCGACGAAGTCCTTGTTGGACAGCGAGACCAGGACCGGCCAGCCCGTCCCGGTCATCTCGGTCAGGCGCCGGGTCGCCTCCAGGCTGTGCCGGGTGTTCTTGCCGAAGTCGTGGCCGGGGTCGATCAGTACGGACTCGCGCGGGACACCCAGGGCCACGGCGCGCTCGGCCAGCCCGAGCGTGACGCGCAGGATGTCCGCCATCACGTCCGGGTAGCCGACGCGATGCGGACGGGTACGGGGTTCCGCGCCGCCCGCGTGCGTACAGACCAGGCCCGCGCCGTGCCGGGCGGCGACCTCGGCGAGCAGCGGATCGACGCCGCCCCAGGCGTCGTTGAGCAGATCGGCGCCCGCCTCGCAGACCGCCTCGCCGACCTCGTGCCGCCAGGTGTCCACGCTGATCACCACGTCCGGGAAGCGCCTGCGGACCTCGGCGACGAAGCCGACCGTACGGCGTGCCTCCTCCTCGGCGCTCACCTCCTCGCCGGGGCCTGCCTTCACCCCGCCAATGTCGACGATCGCGGCGCCCTCGGCGACGGCCTGCTCGACCCTGGCCAGCGCGGGCTCGTCGCGGAAGGTGGCGCCCTGGTCGTAGAAGGAGTCCGGGGTCCGGTTCACGATGGCCATGATCACCGGCTCGTGGTCACCGAACTCGCGCCTGCCCAGCCTGAGCATCCCGTGTGCACTCCTTGTCGACGTCGCCGTGGTGGTCGTGGTCGTAGCCGTAGCCGTGAGCTGCCGTTCGGTTGCGGGCCGCTTCCGATCGGTCGCCTGCGACATTAGCTGTCGGTGGTACATGGCACGATCGGAGCCCGGCGGTTTACCGTCCCCTCGTACACGGCGTTCGGGCGGCGCCGTCTCAGCCCGGCGGACGAGTGTGGGGGCCCTTCAACGATGGTCATGTTTCTGTTCCTGATCGCCGCGCTGGTCGTGGTGGTCGCCGCCGTGACCCTGGTGGTCGTGGGGCGTGGCGACCAGGGCCCGCTGCCCGACGCCACGCCCGACCGCTGGGCCGAACCGCTGCCCCCGCACCGCCCGGTGGCCCCCGCCGACATCGACGCCCTGCGCTTCCCCCTGGCACTGCGCGGCTACCGCATGTCCGAGGTGGACGTCGCACTGGCCCGCCTCGGCTTCGAACTCGCCGCCCGCGAGGAGCACATCGACCGTCTGGAGACGGCACTCAAGGGCGCCGGGGTGCCCCTTCCCGCCGCGCCGGAACCGGCGCCCGCGGGTCATGTTCCGCCCGTCGCGGGGCACGGTTACCCCTTCGCGGGCGCGCAGGCGGCTCCGTACTGGCCTTCGGGGCAGCCGGGTCCGTACGCCGGTTTCCACGGGGCGCATGCCGAGGACGCCGGCGCGTACGTCGAGGACGCCGGGACCTACGTCGAGGGCGCCGAGGAGTACGACCCGTATCGGCCGCCCTCGGAGAACGGGGTGGTCGGCTCCGGCTCCGGCTCCGGCGCGTCCGGGAGGGGCGAGCGTCTGCCGGGGCGGACTCCGGGGTGGGCCGTGGCGGGTGGCGGGCCTCAGGGTGAGGATGCGGATGGGGTGTCCGAACCCGCCCTGAATCAGGGCGAGTTGGGGGAGCAGGCGCAGGACGAGTACCTCGTACGAGGCGAGGAGCCTGAGGAGTTTCCGGACGCCGGGCAGTTGCCGGGCTCCGGGCAGTTCCCGGACGCCGACTCGGAGCGGGCCCCGGACTCCGAACAGCGCCCGGACGCCGGGCAGGACCCCGAGTCCGGCCCGGGCCCCGAGTCTGGCCGTGACGGCGGCGGTGCGCCGGGAGACGCGCGATGAGCGGGGCGCCGGTCGCCGGGCCCGACGGTGGGCTGCGGTGTCCCTGGGCGTTGTCCGCCGAGGAGTACATCGCGTACCACGACACGGAGTGGGGGCGTCCCGTACACGGTGACGACGCCCTGTACGAACGGCTCAGCCTGGAGGCCTTCCAGTCCGGGCTGTCCTGGATCACGATCCTGCGGCGGCGTCCCGGTTTCCGTGCCGCGTTCGCCGACTTCAAGATCGCCTCGGTGGCCGAGTTCACCGAGGCCGACCGGGAGCGGCTGCTCGCGGACACCGGGATCATCCGCAACCGTGCCAAGATCGACGCGACGATGGCCAACGCCCGGGTCCTGGCCGACTGGCCCGCGGGCGAACTCGACGCGCTGATCTGGTCCTTCGCGCCCTCGGGCGCACGTCCCGCGCCCAGGACCCTCGGCGACGTCCCGGCGATCACCGACGAGTCGACCGCCCTGTCCAAGGCGCTCAAGAAGCGCGGCCTGCGCTTCGTCGGACCGACCACCGCCTACGCCCTGATGCAGGCCTGCGGCCTGGTCGACGACCACCTCGCCGACTGCGTGGCGCGCGGCACGCACTGACCCGCCCTCGCTCTACGCGCGAGCCGCGCCCCCGATCGTCCCGAGGGGCGCGGCTCACTCGTTTCCGCCTGCGTGCGTACGGCCCAACTCGCCTAGCGGCCCAGGTAGTTCGGCTTCGTCTTGTCCAGGAAGGACCGCACCGCGAGGTAGTGGTCCTCGGAGGAGCCCGCGCGGGTCTGGAGTTCGTCCTCCTTGTCCAGGGCCTCGTCCAGGGTGTGCGTCGCGGCGAAGGCGACCGACTCCTTGATCGCGGCGTAGGCCACGGTCGGGCCCTCGGCCAGGGTGCGGGCGAGCTTGCGTGCCTCCTCGGCGAGGTCGGCGGCGGGCACGATCCGGTTCACGATGCCGAGGTCCCGCGCCTCCTCGGCGCCGATGTTGCGCGGGAAGAGCAGCAGGTCCGAGGCGCGGCTCGGGCCGATCAGGCGCGGCAGGGTCCAGGACAGGCCCGAGTCCGCGGTGAGCGCCACGCCGGTGAACGAGGTGTTGAACTTGGCCGTGTCCGCCACGATCCGGTAGTCGGCGGCGAGCGCGAAGCCGAATCCGGCGCCCGCGGCGACGCCGTTGACCGCCGCGACGAGCGGCTTGGGCATGCCCGCGAGGGCGCGCGTGATCGGGTTGTAGTGGTCCTTCACGGTGGACATGACGGTGTCGGACGCGCCCGACTCGCGCGCCTCGATCAGCGTGTCGACGTGTTCCTTGAGGTCCTGGCCCACGCAGAAGGCGCGGTCACCGGCGGCGGTCAGGAGCACGGCTCGTACCGACCCGTCCGAGGCGGCGGCCTGCGTGGCGTCCCGCAGGGCGTTCTTCAGCTCGGTGTTCAGCGCGTTCATCGCCTCGGGGCGGTTGAGCGTGATCGTCGCGAGCCCGTCGCTCACCTCGTAGAGCACGGTGTCGGCCATGGTGGGGTCCCTTCGGCTGTGCGGGGCGTTCTTCGTCAGGGCAAGCATGGCGGAGCGGGTGGGTGCCCGGCATGTGACCTGCGTCAAAGAAATGCGCACGGAAGGGGGTGTCGGGTGGGGCGCGAGAGGCCGGAGTATCGCAGCCGCTTCGGCGAATTGAGTGGTTTTGATCATGTGCGTTGCACAAGCGATGCCAACCGTTGTTGGTCATCGGGTCCCGGCATGCGGGATAATGGCCTGGAAGCAATGTGTTCGATGCCGCGGCAGCGCTCCTCTCCACGGAGCCCCCGGCTGACGATGAGCTGGTTTCAGGAAGGGGAACGAGCATGGCGGCCATGAAGCCGCGGACGGGCGACGGCCCGCTCGAGGTGACCAAGGAGGGGCGGGGCATCGTCATGCGCGTTCCGCTCGAAGGCGGCGGTCGGCTCGTCGTCGAGCTGACCCCGGATGAGGCCGACGCACTCGGCGACGCCCTGAAGAAGGTCGTCGGCTGAGACGCACGCGTCCCTGACCGAAGTACTGCCCCGGCATTCGGTTTTACCGAAGGTGCCGGGGCAGCGCTGTATGGTGCGGAGGTCGCGGTGTTCTCTTTTTGGGGCTGCGCTCCCGCCCGGTGTCAGCGTTTGACGGCGCAGAGCAGGCCGTCGCCGACCGGCAGCAGCGAGGGTACGAGGTCCTGGCTCTCGCGCACCGTACGGGCCAGTTCGCGGATGCGGAGCACCTCGGCGGGCTGGGGTCCGGAGCCCACGGTGCGGCCGTCGGCGAAGACGCCCTCGAAGCAGACCAGACCACCGGGCCGCAACAGGCGCAACGATTCAGCGAGACACTCGGGGAACTCCGAGCGGTCGCCGTCGCAGAAGACGAGGTCGTACCCGCTGTCGGTGAGCCGCGGCAGTACGTCCAGGGCGCGACCGGGGATCAGCCGGGCCCGGTTGCTCGCGAAGCCCGCGGCGCGGAAGGCCTGCCGCGCGAACTGCTGCCGCTCCGGCTCGGGGTCCACCGTGGTGAGCACCCCGTCCGGCCGCATGCCGTGCAGCAGATGAATTCCGGAGACCCCGGTTCCGGTACCGATCTCGACGACGGACTTGGCTCCGGCCGTGGCGGCGAGCAGGCGCAACGCGGCGCCCGTGCCGGGAGACACCGGGCGCAGCCCCGCCTCGCGGGACCGGTCGCGAGCCCAGCGGAGCGCGTCCTCCTCGGCGGCGAAGGCGTCGGCGAAGGCCCAGCTCGTCTGCCGGTTGCCGGTAATGACCCTCTCCTGTCCCCGTCTGGGTAGGTCCTGGCCCGCCCGATCCTTGCGGGCCCGCGGGGCATCGGGGGACAGGTCCTGGCTCCTTGCGCGTGACTGTATCCGTTGGAGGCGGGAACCCGCAGATGGGACCGCGCGTTTGGAAAGGGTGGAGGAGACAGATCGAGACGCGGTGGGGGGACAGATGGATCAGGCCGGACAACACGTACAGACCGAGGGGCCCAGGGCCTGCCCTGGTGGGGAGCCAAAGTCCCCCAAGAAGTCTTATCCGGAGCTAACGGGCGAGGTGACTATGGTAGGTGCTCCGCTGGACACCACCAGATCTGACAGGGGAGGTGCGGCTGAGCCTGCGGATCGGAAAGGGGTGCTCAGGCGCCTGTTCCGGTCGACGGGCAAGCCGAAATCCGTGACCGACACCGCTGACCGCTCCTTCTCGCACGGCCCGGGTACGGGGGGTGCGAGCGCCACCGACACCACCCAGACCGCGGGTTTCTCCGCCGATGCCGAGACGTGGACCCCGCCCACCTGGGAGGAGATCGTCAGCACGCACAGTGGTCGGGTCTACCGCCTCGCCTATCGCCTCACCGGCAACCAGCACGACGCCGAGGACCTGACGCAGGAGGTCTTCGTCCGCGTCTTCCGCTCGCTGTCGACGTACACGCCGGGCACCTTCGAGGGCTGGCTGCACCGCATCACCACGAACCTGTTCCTGGACATGGTCCGGCGCAAGCAGCGCATCCGCTTCGACGCCCTCGGTGACGAGGCCGCGGAGCGGCTGCCGAGCCGTGAGCCGTCCCCGCAGCAGGTGTTCAACGACACCCACTTCGACGCCGATGTGCAGCACGCCCTCGACACCCTCGCCCCGGAGTTCCGCGCCGCCGTCGTGCTGTGCGACATCGAGGGCCTGTCGTACGAGGAGATCGCCGCCACGCTCGGCGTGAAGCTCGGTACCGTCCGTAGCCGGATCCACCGTGGCCGCTCCCAGTTGCGCAAGGCGCTCCAGCACCGGTCCCCCGAGGCCCGTGCCGAGCAGCGCCGCGCGGTGGCGTCCGCGGTGCCCGCGCTGGGCGGAGGGGGCGCACCCGCGTGAGTGGATCACGTCCCAGCCCCGCCGAGCAGCATCTCGGAGACCGGCTCGCCGCCCTGATCGACGGCGAGTTGGGGCACGATGCCCGCGAGCGTGTGCTCGCCCACCTGGCCACCTGTCCCAAGTGCAAGGCCGAGGCCGACGCCCAGCGCAGCCTCAAGAACGCCTTCGCGCAGGCCGCCCCGCCACCGCCCACCGAGAGTTTCCTGGCCCGCCTGCAGGGCTTGCCCGGCGGCGGCGACGGCCCCTCCGGGGGAGCCTTCGGCGCCGGAGTCTTCCCGAGCACCCCGGATCCCTTCCGCTACGACCCCTCCGACGGGCACGGCGTACTGCCGCCCGCCGAACGCGGTTTCCGCGTGCACCACATCGGCCGCACCGAGGCCGAGCGCGCCGCCTCCCGGAGCCGCCGCTTCGCCTTCGCCGCGGCCGGGGCCGTCTCGCTGGCCGCGATAGCTCTCGGCGGGGTCTCCGCCGGTACGACGGGCGGCGGTGGCAACGGTGAGGTGCGCGGCGCGGGCAGCAATGTGACCCCGCAGGGTGCCCAGGGCACCGGTGGCGGCGCCACGGCGGACGCCACCCGCAGGCGGACGAACGCGACCGTGAGCCCCGAGGTCAGCCGGGAGAGCCGGGCGGAGGAGGGCGTACAGGCGCTCGCCGCCCCGGTCCGTACCCCGCTGTCCGCCGAGGCACCGGCGCCGTACGCGGCCGCGCTGCATCCACCGACGGGCGAGGCGTCCCGGCATCTCGCCGAACGTCCGCTGGCCCCACTGCTTTCGGCCGCGAGCATGTCGCCGTTCCTGCGCGCCCCCGAGGCCGTACGGTCCGCCGTGCTCACCCCGCTCGTCGCCCCGCCCGTCGAATCGGCCACCACCATGGCCGAGGCCGGGCCCTCTCCGTCCGCCTCGGCCTCGCCGCTGCGCTGACCCGGGGCCCTGCGCGGACGCGGGCGAACCTGGTTGAATTCGCGGACGGGTTCGTGCCCCCGGGTACCGGTCGTACCCGCCGGGGCACGGCGTCGGGTTGTGTAGGGACGGCGAAGCCGTGGCCGTCCGCGGTCACCGGGCGCGCCGGCTGTTGGGGAGACGATGGACGAGCAGAGGCCCGCGAAAGCGAAGTGGTGGAGCCGCCCGAGGCCGGAGACGGTCGAGGACACGGCACCGACGGCGGGCGACCCCGCCGCCACACACCAGGGAGCCGCGTCGGCGCAGGCGCCCGGGCGCGGTGGCGGTGGGGCGGCGGACTCCGGCGGTTCAGGGACGGCGGGTACCGCAGCGGATGCGGTCGCCAGCCCCGACTCCGGGACCAGCCCCGATGCCGGGACCCTCGCCGGTACGGCCGCCGAGGCTTCGTCGGGCCCGAACTCGTCTGGCCGGCCCTCGTCGGGCGGGGCTTCGTCGAACCAGCCCTCGTCGGGCGAGGCTTCGCCCGCCGACCCCGCGGAAACCGCGCCCCCCGGCCACGGGCGTGCCCATCTCACCGCCGTCCCCGACCCGACTCGGGCGCAGGCCACGGCGTCGGCTCCGGCCGCCGAGGCTGGTGCCGGTGCCGCTTCCGCCGAGCGTCCCAAGCCGCTGCACGACCCCGACCCGTACAGCACCCCGCCGTACGGGGAGCCGGGCCCCTGGGCGCCCGCGCCGCCGGTGCAGCACCCGACGGCCACCCCGGCCCACGGCACGGTCCTCCCGCAGCCGCACGGCACCAACGGCCTCGGGACACCGATACCGACTCCCGCGCAGGGAACGCCCGCGCACGGAACGCAGGTACCGGGAACGCCCACGCACGGAACGCAGGTACCGGGAACGCCCACGCACGGAACGCAGGTACCGGGAACGCCCGCGCACGGAACCGCCGTACCCGGAACTCCCGCACACGGCACGTCGGTTCACGGTGCCGCGGGCCACGGGACGCCCGGCCCGTACGGCGGCGCCCATCCCACGACGCCCCAGCCCCAGCCCCAGCCGCAGGCCATGGCCCACCACACCCAGGCCGCCCCCGCCCCCGTACCGCACCAGACGGCCCCGCAGCCCCAACCTCAGCCGCACCAGCCCCACCAGCCGCACCAGCCCCAGAACCCCGCCGCCCCCCAGAACCCGGGCGGCGCCGCCGACCCCTGGCAGAACTACGACCCGTGGTACGCCTCGCGCGCGCCCTTGCAGCAGACCGGGGCCGCGACGCGGACCGAGCAGCAGCGCAAGAAGCGCGGGATACGGCTGCTCGTCGTGTGGTCGGTGACCATCGCGCTGATCAGTGGGACGGTCGGCGGCCTGGTCGGGACGTATCTGGAGCGCAACGGCGGGGTCGGCGGCGGGGTGGAGCTGACGCAGTCCGGCGAGGAGCCGAAGGGGCGTGCGCCCGGCTCGGTCGCGGGGATCGCCGCGAAGGCCCTGCCCGGAGTCGTCACGATGCACGTCAACGGGCGCGGCTCGGCGGGCACCGGCACCGGCTTCGTGCTGGACGGCCGCGGCCACATCCTCACCAACAACCACGTCGTGGAACCGGCCGGTTCCAGCGGCGAGATAACGGTGACCTTCAGCGGCGGGCAGACGGCCAAGGCCGAGGTGGTGGGCCGGGACAGCGGCTACGACCTGGCCGTGGTGCGGGTACGCGGCGTCTCGGGCCTGCGGCCGCTGCCGCTCGGCAACTCCGACAACGTCCAGGTCGGCGATCCGGTGGTGGCCATCGGCGCCCCCTTCGACCTCGCCAACACCGTCACCTCCGGCATCATCAGCGCCAAGGAGCGCCCCATCACGGCGGGCGGCGAGAAGGGCGACGGCAGCGACATCAGCTACGTGGACGCCCTGCAGACGGACGCGCCGATCAACCCGGGCAACTCCGGCGGCCCGCTGATGGACTCCAAGGGCCGGGTCATCGGCATCAACAGCGCCATTCGCAGCGCCGACAACGGCAGCGGGCCCCAGGGCGAAGGGCAGTCGGGTTCCATCGGGCTCGGCTTCGCCATCCCCGTCAACCAGGGCAAGCGCGTGGCCGAGGAACTGATCAACACCGGCAAGGCCACCCACCCCGTGATCGGCGTCACGCTCGACATGAACTACGCGGGCGACGGCGCCCGGGTCCGCGACAAGGACGCCGAGGGCAGCCCCGCGGTGGTCCGCGGCGGCCCCGGCGACAAGGCGGGGATCGAGCCCGGCGACCTGATCACCGCGGTCGACGGGCAGCGGGTGCACTCCGGCGACGAGCTGATCGTGAAGATCCGCGCCCACCGCCCCGAGGACCGGCTGAAGCTGACCGTCGAACGCGACGGCAGGCAGCGCGAGGTCTCGCTGGTGCTCGGCTCGGCGGACGGCGAGTGATTTCCGTCGCTGCGGGGCCCGTGTACGCCGGGCTGCGGGCGGCTGAATACGAGATGTCGAGCGGCATCACAAGCCACGGACAGTATCGAACTGACCGGACGTCCGGGTACGGTGGACCGGGCCCGGACCACGGAAGACGCGTCGGGCGAAGGGCATCGCAAGGAGCGCAGGATGTTCAATGACGTAGGACCGCTGGAGCTGGTCACGCTCGTGGTCCTTGCCGTGCTCGTCTTCGGTCCGGACAAACTGCCCAAGCTGGTCCAGGATGTGTCGCGTTTCATACGCAAGGTGCGTGAGTTCTCGGACAGCGCCAAGGACGACATCCGCAACGAACTCGGCCCGGAATTCAAGGACTTCGAGTTCGAGGATCTGAACCCGAAGCGGTTCATCCGCAAGCAGCTCGACGGCGACGATCTCGGTCTCAAGGAGATCCGCAACGGCTTCGACCTGAAGAAGGAGATGGCCGAGGTCGCCGATGCCGTGAACGGTCACGGCAACGAGGGTTCGGCCAGCTCCGGCAAGGGTTCCGGCTCCGGCGGCGGCCTCGACATGACGAAGAAGGACGACGAGCCGAAGGCCGTCGACCGCGCCCCGTTCGACCCCGACGCCACCTGACGGCACCGCCCCGAGCCACCCTCAGCGGCGCTCCGCGCGGCCGCCCCGTTCCGGCTCCGGCGGGCGCCCGTGAGGGCGCGCGGCGCGCTTGATCCGCCCGGCTGGTGCCCCGGGCGATATCCCGGCTCTCTCCGGGCGTGTGGCTATCCTGCTTGAGGTGTGTCCGGCAGATGATCGGTCCGGCCGATCATCGGCCGCCCGGCCGGAGGAGTCCCGTTCCGTCCCCACCGACGCGGCGGGATGCGCTCAGGCAGGGCGGGCCAGGACACACCGCGCAAGCGCGCGGGACCGGACGCACGTACGCCCGAGGGGGGCGGGCCCGGTCCACCGTCAGGAGAACGAGGAGGCGTCCGGGCACATGGAGTCCACGAAGCAGGTGAGTACGCGGGCGGCGGCGCCCGAGGGCGGCAGACGCAACCCCGCCGCACTGCGGACGCTCGACAGCTACCTTCTGGCGCCGTTCCCCTGGTACGGCCTCGACGAGGCGTTCACGGGTCCGCGCCGTCTGATGCAGGTCGGCACCGCGGCCGACGGCACCGTCGAGCACGGTTCGACCGGCCACGGTGACTCGCCGTGGGCCCGTGCCGAGGAGCGCGACAACACGGAGCGCGATCGTTTCACCGTGGTCGTCACCGTCGCGGCGAGCCCCGTGCGGGGCAGCGGCGACGGCACCGGCACCCTGGAGGCCACCTCGGTCTCCACGGCCGCCTGGCTCGCGGGCGTGGGCCTGCTGAGCGTGACCTGGCCGTCCCAGCTGGACCACAGCCTGCGCGACGACTGGCTGGAGCAGCAGACCGAGACCGCCTGGGTGCTCGCGGACGACCTTCAGGGCCCGGACTGGACCCGGCTCTCGCTCCCGGTCGACGGCATCCCCACCAGCTTCCACTACCGCGAGAGCGAGTTCGGCTGGGTCCTCGCGGGCTCCACGCCCACCGGTGCCCACCTGGGCGCGTACGGCCGCGGCATGAGCGCGTACGGGCTCGGCTTCTGCGTCATCAAGGACCTCAGCACCTACGCGGAGAGCTGAGCCGCCCGCCACCGCGCGGACGCCGTGCGTACGCGTCCGCGCACCCTTGCGTACACCTCGCCCGGGCCGCCGCCGTAAGGGCCGAAATGCATCGGTCCCCGGTGCCGGACCCGTCGTGCACAGGCCCCACCCTCGGCGCGGGCCGTGAACACCGCATGGACCGCGCCGCGAACGCCGTACGGACGGCCGGCGAACGCCGCACACGTCCCGTACTGCCGGAGCCCGGGCGGTCCGGGAACAGCGAAGGGGCGGCCGAAGCCGCCCCTCGTGTGCCGTGTGCGGACGGCCCCGGATCCCGGAGCCGTCCCCCGCCGTTTCCGACGGGCGGCCTTTCAGAACTTGTTGCGCGGGGTGAGACCCAGCGACATCCCGGACAGGCCGCGCGCGCGGCCGCCGAGCTTGCCCGCGATCGCGCGCAGCGCGGAGCCCGCGGGGGAGTCGGGGTCGGAGAGCACGACCGGCTTGCCCTCGTCGCCGCCCTCGCGCAGGCGTACGTCGATCGGGATCGAGCCGAGCACGGGCACCGTGGCGCCGGTGGTCCGGGTCAGCCCGTCGGCCACCACCTGGCCGCCGCCGGTGCCGAAGACGTCGACCATCTCGTCGCAGTGCGGACAGGGCAGGCCGGACATGTTCTCGACCACGCCGACGATCTTCTGGTGGGTCTGCACGGCGATCGCACCGGCCCGCTCGGCAACCTCGGCCGCGGCCTGCTGCGGGGTGGTGACGACCAGGATCTCGGCGTTCGGCACCAGCTGCGCGACCGAGATCGCGATGTCGCCGGTGCCCGGCGGCAGGTCCAGGAGCAGGACGTCCAGGTCGCCCCAGAAGACGTCCGCGAGGAACTGCTGGAGCGCGCGGTGCAGCATCGGGCCGCGCCACACGACCGGGGCGTTGCCCGGGGTGAACATGCCGATCGAGATGACCTTCACGCCGTTCGCGGACGGCGGCATGATCATGTTCTCGACCTGGGTGGGACGGCCGTCCGCGCCGAGCATGCGCGGCACGCTGTGGCCGTAGATGTCGGCGTCGACGACACCGACCTTCAGACCGTCCGCCGCCATGGCCGCGGCGAGGTTCACCGTCACCGAGGACTTGCCGACGCCGCCCTTGCCGGAGGCGACCGCGTAGACCCGGGTCAGCGAGCCGGGCTTGGCGAACGGCACCTCGCGCTCGGCCTGGCCGCCGCGCAGCGCGGTGGCCAGCTCACGGCGCTGTTCGTCGCTCATCACGTCGAGCGTGACGTCGACCCGCGAGACGCCCTCGACCGCGGAGACCGCGTCCGTGACGTTCGTGATGATCGTCTCGCGCATCGGGCAGCCCGAGACCGTCAGATAGACGGCCACCGCGACAGCGCCGTCCGCGCCGATCTCCACCGACTTGACCATCCCCAGTTCGGTGATGGGCCGCTGGATCTCCGGGTCGTTCACTGTCGCCAGTGCTTCGCGCACCGCGTCTTCGGTAGCCATGAGGTCGAGTTTACGGGCCATCCCGGTGGCGGCGGAAAGGCTGGGAGCGGTCGCTTACGTCACGTCCCTCGCCCTCCTCACCCGGGAATAGCGACCGCTGCTCCTCCAGTTCCCGGGCCAGCTCCTTGACCAGGTCGCCCAGCTCCGAGCGGATCCAGTCACGGGTGGCGACCTCGCCGAGGCCCATCCGCAGCGCGGCCACCTCCCGGCTGAGGTACTCGGTGTCCGCGATGGAACGTTCGTTCTGTTTGCGGTCCTGCTCCAGGTTGACCCGGTCCCGGTCGTCCTGCCGGTTCTGCGCGAGCAGGATCAGCGGCGCCGCATAGGAGGCCTGGAGCGAGAGCATCAGGGTCAGGAAGATGAACGGGTACTGGTCGAAGCGCAGACGCTCGGGCGCCGCGATGTTCCACAGCACCCAGGCGACCACGACGAACGTCATCCAGACGATGAACCGGCCGGTGCCCAGGAACCGCGCGATGCGCTCGGAGAGACGGCCGAAGGCCTCCGGGTCGTACTCCGGCAGCAGCCTGCGGCGCGGCGCCCGCGGCTGGTCGAGCCGCAGCCGGGCGGCCCGGCTCTCGGCACGTGTCTCGCGCTGCTCAGCGACCATCGCTCACCCCGTTCAGCGCGCCGAGCCGCCCGCCCGGCGCGAACTCGCCCTCGCGCCAGTCCTGCGGAAGCATGTGGTCGAGTACGTCGTCGACGGTCACCGCGCCGAGCAGCGAGCCGCTCTCGTCGACGACCGGGGCGGCCACCATGTCGTACGTGGCGAAGAACCCGGCCACGGCGGGCAGCGGGGTGTCCGGCGTCAGCGACAGCCTGTCCTCGTCGATCAGCGCGCTGACCAGGGTGTACGGGGGATAGCGCAACAGCCGCTGGAAGTGGACGGTGCCCAGGAACTTGCCGGTGGGCGTCTCGTCGGGCGGGCGGCAGACGTAGACCTGGGCGGCGAGCGCGGGCGACAGGTCGGCGTTGCGCACCCGGGCCAGGGCGTCGGCGACCGTCGCGTCCGGGCGCAGCACCACCGGCTCGGTGGTCATCAAGCCGCCCGCGGTGCGCTCCTCGTAGGCCATCAGGCGCCGTACGTCGGCGGCGTCGCCGGGCCGCATCAGGGCGAGCAGGCGCTCCTTGTCCTCCTCGGGGAGTTCGCCCAAGAGGTCGGCGGCGTCGTCGGGGTCCATGGCCTCCAGGACGTCCGCCGCGCGCTCCTCCTGGAGCTTGCCGAGGATCTCGATCTGGTCGTCCTCCGGCAGCTCCTCCAGGACGTCCGCGAGCCGGTCGTCGTCGAGGGCGGCGGCCACCTCGGCGCGGCGCTTGGGGGAGAGGTGGTGCAGGACGTTCGCCAGGTCGGCCGGGCGCAGCTGCTCGAAGGTGGCGAGCAGGTTCTCCGCGCCCTGCCCGTGCTCCTCCAGTGCGAACCCGGTCACCGCCGACCACTCGACGGTCAGCGCCTCGCCCTTGCCCCGCCTGAAGGCTCCGACCTTGGCCTTCCCCTTACGGACGAAGACCCGGTCGATCTCCCAGTCCCGGCGGGCCGGAAGCTGCTGTACGGAGATGTCCAGGACGGTGACCTGCTCGCCGGTCTCGACCAACTCGACCCGGCGGTCGAGGAGTTCACCAAGGACCAGGCGCTCGGTGGGCCGCTGCTCGAAGCGCTGCACATTGACCACGCCGGTGGTGATGACCTGGCCGGACTCGATCCCGGTCACCCGGGTCATCGGCAGGAAGATCCGGCGCCGGGTGGACAGCTCCACCACCAGACCGAGCAGCCGCGGGGGCCTGCTGCTGGATTCCGTACGGCCGTCCGGCAGCATCCGGGTGCCCTGGAGCCGGAGCATCGCGACGAGGTCGCGGACGCGGCCGACCTGGTCGCCGTTGGGGTCGAAGACCGCGGTCCCCGCGAGGTGGGAGACGAAGATCCTGGGCGCGCTCGCCGCCATCCGGCCACGCCTCCTTCGTCGCTCGCCCGGCGCCCGGTCGTGACCGGCGGGCCGCCGGTCCCGAGTGCTCCGGACCGGGCTCGGGGTGGGTCGTTCGCGTAGCTCAGGCTAGTCCGTCCCCTTCGAACACGCCTTTGCGGGCGGTCCACCAGGACTGCTTCGCATCGGGTGCGGGCGGTCCGGGTACGCTGCCCTACTGCCGCCCGTTCGGCGCCTGTTCCGGCGCCCCCCGCCTGCTCAAACGGACCTACGGGCCGGTACGCTCCCGCACCACCGCACGTCCCCTCTCGAGAGGCAGCGCCACCCGTGAGCCCCTTTTCCCCGCGCCGCACCAGCCGGGCCAATCCGGCCGTCGCCCTGTGCGCGGGGCTGGGGCTCGCCGCGACCGGGAGCGTGCTGGTGTCCTGCGGCGGCGGCGAGGACCCGGACGCGGGCACCAACGGCGTCGCCAAGCTGGAGGCGCCCGAGATCCAGCGCAAGTACAAGGCGGCGGCCGACTCCGCCCAGGCGGTGCGCATCACCGGGACGCTGGTCAGCAAGGGCGTCTCGTACGAGCTGGACATGCAGCTCAGGAACGACGGCGGCGCGGGCTCGGTGGGCACCGAGGGGCGCACCTTCCGGCTGCTGCGGGTCGGCGAGCGCATGTACCTGAAGGCGGACGCGGAGTTCTGGCGCGGCGACGGCAAGAACGACGCGGACGCCGCGAAGAAGCTCAGCGGGATGTACGTCCGGGTGCCCAAGGGCGATCCGGCCTACAAGCGGCTCAGCGGATTCACCGACAAGAAGCTGATGCTCGGCGGACTGCTCGGGCTGCACGGCACGGTGGACAAGGGCGACCGCACCGAACTGGGCGGCGTCTCCACCCTGGAGCTCACCGGCGACAAGGGCGCGGGCGGCACCCTGAACGTCAGCCTGGAGGGCGCCCCCTACCCGCTCGCCCTCAAGCGCGCGGGCAACGCGGGCACCGTCAAACTCCAGGACTGGAACGAGAAGTTCACCCTCCGGGAGCCCGCCGAGAAGGACCGCGTGGACTACGGGAAGCAGCTTCCCGCCTCGTAGTGGCCGAGTGGCCGGATGGGTCGTTGTTGCCGGACCGGTCGTCGCGACCGTACGGGTCGTCGTGACCGGACGGGCGGGCAGCGCCTCGTGCCTGCGCCCGCCCCTCGCTCAGCCCCGCTTGCGCTTGCCGCGCAGCAGCAGACGGTGCAGGCCCTGCGGGATCGGCTCGCGGGTGGTGGCCGTGGTGGGCAGCGGGGCGGCGGCGAGGCGGTCCTCGGGGAGGTCGGTCAGCGGTTCCACGAGGTCCAGGCGCAGCACCCGGCACTCGCGGGCCCAGCGGTCGGGCACGCCCTCGCCGTCCGGTGCGTTCAGGCGCTTGCCCTTGAGTTCGGCGACGGCGGCCTCCCAGGCCTCGCCGCGCGGCGCGAGCTCGGTGACCTTGGCCCGCCAGCCGACGATCCGGCCGCCCTTGTCCTTGCTGCGTACGGTCACGGTGGCGATGGAGCCGTCGGCGAGTCCGGGCAGCGGCTGCTCGCCGGGGCCGTCGCCCACCAGGTGGGCGGCGCCCTCGTGCCATACGTGCCACAGGGCGCGGGAGGGACCGGTGCCCTGCACCCAGATGAGACCGGACTTCTTGGTGGCCTCCTCGACGAGGGCACGGCCGAGCAGCTCATTCGTCATGGCAGACAGGGTAATGAGCCGCCGGCCGGGCCCGACAGCGGAGTGCCGCGAGGGCGACCGGGAGCCTGCTCAGAGCCAGCCGTTGCGCTTGAGGGTTCGGTGGATGCTGAAGCAGATCCCGACGGTGACGGCGACGACCATCGGGTAGCCGTAGCGCCAGTGCAGTTCGGGCATGTGGTCGAAGTTCATGCCGTAGACCCCGCAGACCATGGTGGGTACGGCGATGATGGCCGCCCACGAGGTGATCTTGCGCATGTCCTCGTTCTGCGCGACGGAGGCCTGCGCCAGGTTGGCCTGGAGGATCGAGTTGAGCAGCTCGTCGAAGGCGGTGACCTGCTCCTGCACCCGCGCCAGGTGGTCGGCGACGTCGCGGAAGTACTTCTGCACCGCCGGGTCGACCAGCCGCATGGGCCGCTCGCTCAGCAGCTGCATGGGCCGGGCCAGCGGGGCCACCGCGCGCTTGAACTCCAGTACCTCGCGCTTGAGTTGGTAGATCCGCCCGGCGTCCACACCGCGCGAGGTACCGCGGCCGTTCTTGCCGGGCGCGGCGAAGACCTCGGTCTCCACCTCGTCGATGTCGTCCTGCATGGCGTCGGCCACCGCGAGGTAACCGTCGACGACGTGGTCGGCGATGGCGTGCAGGACGGAGGAGGGGCCCTTGGCGAGGAGTTCGGGGTCGTCCTGGAGGCGGTGGCGCAGGGCGCGCAGCGAGCCCTGGCCGCCGTGCCGGACGGTGATGAAGAAGTCCCGTCCGGTGAAGCACATCACCTCGCCGGTCTCCACGACCTCGCTGGTGGCGGTCAGTTCGGCGTGCTCGACGTAGTGGATGGTCTTGAAGACCGTGAACAGCGTGTCGTCGTAGCGCTCCAGCTTGGGCCGCTGGTGCGCGTGCACGGCGTCCTCGACCGCCAGCGGGTGCAGCCCGAACTCCGCGGCGATACCGGAGAATTCGGCCTCGGTCGGCTCGTGCAGACCGATCCACGCGAAGCCGCCCTCGCGGCGTACGTCGAGCATCGCCTCGTGCGGCGAGAGGCAGCTGTGGTGAGTGACGCGGCGGCCGTCGCGGTAGACGGCGCAGTCGACCACGGCCGAGGTGGTCAGCGGGTCACGGGTGTTGTCGTACGTACCGAGCGAGCCGCCTTCCTTACGGGCGGCGGGGCGGACGGCGGCGCGGAGGTCGCGGATCATCGACATGGGCAGGCTCCTTCGCGGAGAGGCCGCCGGCGACGGTGGAACTACCCGGAATGAGGACGTCCTGCGAAGAATTCCTGCCCGTTCGATGGGAAGGGTTTGCTACGTCCACAAAGCGGGGAGCACCGCATCGTCGCGGTCGGCGGCTGCGCTTGTTGCACACGGATCATGGTGGATCGGGCGGACGAACAGCTCTTCCGACGGGCGTGCCGCAGAACGTGTGACGCGCGCAGGCGGTGGCGTGGAGTGCTACAGGCCGTGCTGCCGAAAGAGCGGGTTGGTACTGCCAGGGCGACTTCGGTCCACTGCAGTCCCACCTCCTCCGGCCGGTCCCCCGTGGGGGATGTCAGCGTCGGGGCATCCGGTGAACCTCCGGCGGAGGCCGAGAGGCGCCGTCGTTTGTGTCGTGCTGCCCCGACGGCAGACAAAGAGTATCAGCCGACCGGCGTGTCAAGTCCCTTCTTGCGCGCGGACCGGAGTGCGGTGTGACACGCCCGCCGCGCGCCGCGCCCGGTCGGTCCCGATTCGGATCGGCAGGCTTTTCGTCCGGCTCGGCCGCCCTGCGATCCGCTCTGGCCTGGCCACTTTCCCCGCCGCGGGTGCGCGGCGTCACGGGCAAACGCGGCCCGGCCCGGCCCGGCGTACACGGGGTACGCCGGGCCGGGCCGGGTGCGTTCTGCCGGTCGTGCGCTCAGACCGTTTCCGCCTCCGCCTCCGCTTCCGCCCGCTGGGCCGTGCGCGCCGTCACCTCCAGGTCACCGCTCCCCGGCCGGGCATCCCCACCCGCGTCCCCGCGCCAAAGCCGCCCCGGCCACCAGAACAGCCGCCCGAGGTCGAGCGCCAGCGCCGGTACCAGGACGGTGCGTACCAGGAAGGTGTCGAGCAGCACACCGATGCCGACCAGGACGCCCATCTGCGCCATGGTGACCAGCGGCAGTCCGGCGAAGACGGCGAAGGTGGCGGCGAGCACGATCCCGGCGGAGGTGATGACGCCGCCGGTGCTGGTCAGTCCCTCCAGTACGCCGCGCCCGTGGCCCAGGCGCCCTGCCTCCTCCTTGACCCGGTGCATCAGGAAGATGTTGTAGTCGATGCCGAGGGCGACCAGGAACACGAAGCCCATCAGCGGGATGGACCAGTCCACGCCCGCGAAGCCGAGGGCGTGCTCGAAGAGCAGGTTCGAGGCGCCGAGCGCGGCGAAGTACGACAGGACCACGGTGGCGAGCAGCAGTACCGGCGCGACGAGGGCACGCAACAGGCCGATCAGGACCAGCAGCACCACCAGGAGGACCACCGGGATGACGGTGCGCAGATCACGGTCGGCGGCGCGCTGGGTGTCCAGGGTCTGCGCGGTGGTGCCGCCGACCAGGGCCTCGGCCGCGGCCCGGTGCACCGAGGCGCGCAGTGCGTCCACCGTGTCCTTGGCCGCCCCGCTGTCCGGCTTGTCCTTCAACACCACGGCGTACTGCACGAGTTGGCCGTTCCCGGTGCGCCGCTCCTCCTCGACCCGGGCCACTCCCGCGGTCCGTGCGGCGGCGGCCTCGACCCGCTCCGCGCTCCCGGCCGGGGTGATCACCTTGGCGGGGTCGGAGGCGCCGGAGGGGTAGTGCGCGGAGAGGCGCTCCTGGGCGGTGACCGACTCAGGCTCGTCCTGGAACATCTCCGCCTGGTTCAGGCCCATGTCGATACCGAGCGCGCTGACGGCGAGCACACCGGTCACGCCCACCGAGGCCAGCCAGGAGCGGCGCGGGCGGCGCGCCACCGCGACGCCGATCCGCGACCAGACGGTGCGCTCCTTGCGGGCCGGGGTGCCGAGCCGCGGCACGAAGGGCCAGAACACCCAGCGGCCCGCGAGTACGAGCAGTGCGGGCAGCACGGTGACCATCGCGAGGAACCCGCAGATCACGCCGACCGCACCCACCAGGCCCAGCGAACGCGAGGAGTTGATGTCGGCGAAGGCCAGGCAGGCCAGGCCGACCGCGACGGTTCCCGCGGAGGCGAGTACGGCGGGGCCCGAGCGCAGCAGCGCGGTGCGCATGGCGGCGTGCCGGTCGGCCTGCCGGTGCAACTCCTCGCGGTAGCGGGCGATGAGCAGCAGCGCGTAGTCGGTGCCGACGCCGAAGACCAGGACCATCAGCACGCCCGCCGACTGCGGATCGACCGGCAGTCCCGCGTACTCGGCGAGCAGATAGGTCGTCGCCTGGGTGAGCACGGCGGCCAGGCCGACCGCCAGCAGCGGGAACAGCCAGAGCACCGGGCTGCGGTAGGTGAGCAGCAGCAGTACGGCGACGACCAGGACGGTGGCCATCATCAGGGTCGCGTCGAGGGTGTCGAAGACGGCGACCTGGTCGGTGAGGGATCCGGCGGGACCGCCCACCTCGACGGCCGCGCCCGGCGGCGCGTGCGCGTCGGCGATGTCGCGCAACTTCCCCACCGCGTCGGTGACTCCGTCCTCCGCGTTCAGCGGGACGACGGTCATTAGGGCCGCGCCGTCCCGTGCGGCCACCGGTCCGGTCACCCGCTCGCCCTCGGCGGCGTGCCGCTGGAAGGCGGCCCGGTCGGCGTCGGCCTTCGCGCGGAGCGTGGCGAAGTCGGCGCGCTCGCCGTCCGAGGGCGCCTCCGAGGTGTAGACGACGACGGCGGGCATCAGCTCGTCGCGACGGAACTTCTCCAGTTCCGTGTTGACCTGCGCCGACTCGGCGCCCCGCGGCAGAAACGCGTTGGGGCCGCTGTCCTCCACGTCGCCCAGCTTTCCGGCCAGCGGGCCGAGGGCGACCGCGGCGATCAGCCAGGCGGCGAGGACGATCCATTTGGCACGCCGCCCGCCGGGGGCGATACAGAGCCGCTTGATCCAAGCGGACATGGGTGTTCTCCTTCAGAGGGAAGTGGGGTTGCTGCGAGGGCTCGCGGTTCTTGCTTCCGTCCGTACCGGCCGGGGTTGCCGCCCCGCCCGTACAAGTGGGCTGCGGCCGGAGGTTGCCGCCTCCGGCCGTACGCCGTACGCCGTACTCCGGCCCGCCGCCAGGTGAAGTCGCCGCCGTGGCCGGGGAGTTGCCGCTCCCCGGACGGCCCGTCACGGGCGCTGGGATCCGGTCCCGGTGCGCGCGGCACCGGTCGTCTTCGGTGCGCCGGGCACCGGTGGTGGTCCTTCGGGGAGGGCTAGTCGATCTCGCGCATCATCTTCTCCATCGAGGCGATCGACTGCCGCGCCTGGGCGAGTTCGTCCAGCGAGCGCCGCTGGATCTCGACGTTGTCCTCAAGCAGCTGTGCGTACTTCAGCGCGAGCTGCTTGTACTGCTCCTCGCGCGCCGCCAGCATCCGTGCCCGCCAGGTCGCGGCGATCTGCCAGACGACCACGATGAGGAAGAGGAAGAAACCGCCCGCCCCCGCCACTCCCACCCATTGCTCGCCCGCCCAATCCTCGCCGTTCATGGCGTCCTCTCCTTCTGCGTCTCCTGGGCGTCCTGTGTGCCCTGGGAGTCCTGCGTCTTGGTGTCCTCGCCGAGCGTGGCGGCCGCGCGGGTGAGTGTCTCGGGGGTCAACAGGTAGGCGAACGGCGTGAGTTCGAAGAACTTCATCGCCTTGCCGTCCTCGGACAGCTCCAGCGAGCCGGTGACCAGACCGGCCGCCTCCAGCCGTTGCAGGTGCATGTGCAGCAGCGGCCGTCCCATACCGATCTCGCGGGCCAGCGCGCTGACGTAGTTCCGCCCTCCGGCCAGCGCCGCGACGATCCGCATCCGGTGCGGGTTGCCGAGCGCGTTCAGGACCTTCAGGAGCTGGTCCCCGGTCACGGGCGGGTCCGCCTTCCGTGCCATCGCCGCCCCCTGTCCGCCGTACCTGTCACTCAAACCTGACAGGTGTCGCGGATACCTGTCAAAGAAAACTGACACATGTCCGGGAGATCTGGGGGATGTCTCAGGGGCGGAGGGGGGAACTCTCGGGGTTCGGCCCCGGGGCGGTTGTCCTCGGCTCTGCCGCCACCCCCGGGTCCTTGTCCCTGCCGCCGCCCTCCCGGGTGTCCTTGGCCACAGGGCGCGGTCGCGGCGTCGCTCGCCCGGCCGCGTGCGGCGCCGCTCGTCTAGGCTCGCCGCATGTCTGACGTACTTGCCCTGGTCGAGGCCCGGTTGCACACCGTGCTCGGTGAGCCGGAGGCGCGGGCCGCCGTGACCTTCCTCGGTACGGACCGGATCGAGGTGCTGCGCTTCACGGACCCGGCCGACGGCGGCATCGTCCGGTACGCCACCCTCGGCATGTCCGCCCAGCCGATGGCCGACCCCACCGCGGCGCTCGCCGACCCGGTGAAGGGGCCGCGCGCCGAACTGGTGCTCTCGGTACGCGCGGGCCGGGCGGACACCGACAAGGTGCTGCGCCCGCTCGCGGTGCTCGCCGCCTCCCCGCAGGTCGAGGGTGTGGTGGTGGCCCCCGGTGCCTCGCTCGACGTGGGTGAACCGCTGTGGCCCGGGGCCCCGTTCACCTCGGTACTGGTCGGCGAGCCGGGCGGTCTGGTCGAGGACGTGGAGCCGGTGACCGAGGGCATGGACCCGGTGCGCATCCTGCCGCTGCTGCCGATGACCCCGAACGAGGCGGCCTGGAAGCGGGTGCATGGCGCCGAGGCACTCCAGGAGCGCTGGCTGCAGCACGGCACCGATCTCCGCGATCCGCTGCGTGCCTCCGTGCGGCTCGACTGACGCGCAATTCGGTCAGATGGTGAGCCCAAGTAGTCACGTACGAACCGGTGTGCGCACATATTGACTTAGCGGCTCTAACTAATGCACGAGGCATGCAAATCTCCGGGTGTAGCGGCCGTCCGGACGGGTGATCGTCCTTGACGCGGCGAGTACCGGGGAGGACCGTTGGGTCTCATGAGGGGCGAACCCAGTTGCCCGAAGTGCGGTGGCCGGGTCAGGGCTCCCGGTCTCTTTGCCGATTCCTGGCAATGTGATGTGCACGGCACCGTGCATCCGCTGCAGCCCGTGATCCCGCCCAGTGTCGAGGGCCTCGGCGTCGTGGTGCACCGAGCGCGGGTGCCGGTGTGGATGCCCTGGCCGCTCCCGGTCGGCTGGCTGTTCACCGGAGTCGCCTATGCCGGTGACGATCGCAGCGGGGGCCGTGCGACGGCGGTGGCCTGTTCGGGGCCCGGCCCGCTCGGCGGCATCGGTGAGCTGGTCCTGGTGGCCGAGGAACTCGGTGTCGGCCTCGGCGCGCGCTACGCCGGTCTCGACGGCCCGGACCCCGGTCCCTATCTGAACGTGGAGAAGCCCCCGCAGGTCAAGATGCTCGCCGCCGGACGCCCGACACCGCTGTGGCACGTGGGCGACGCCCCACCGGACCGTGCCGTCTTCGCCGGGGAGGCGATGGGGCTGTGGCTGTGGGCGGTGGTCTGGCCCGAGCAGTCCGGGCTGCTGATGTACGACGAACTCGTCCTGACCGACCTGCGCGACGCGGGCGCCGAAGTGGACCTGCTGCCCTGCGGGGCGCTGACGCCGCGCATCCTCTCGCCCTGAGTCGACGCCACGACCTCGTCTCGTGCGGAACGACCTCCTCTCGTACGGAACGGCCCTGCGCCGCCTCGTCCGGAACCTGCGCCGCCGCTCTGCGTCCGTCGGGCGGGCGTGCACGCGGGGAGTGCGCGCGGGAGTGCGCTCGGGAGCGTGACCCGGCGGGCAGTGGGGGAGCGCACACCGGATCCCGGCCCGGCAGCGGTCATGGCCCCGTTATCCTGAAGCGTCCCTTCCGTCCCGCAGAGCTGGAGCGAGCGTCGTGCGTATCGACCTGCACACCCACTCCACCGCCTCGGACGGTACGGACAGCCCGGCCGAACTGGTCCGTACGGCGGCCGCCGAGGGGCTCGACGTCATCGCCCTGACCGACCACGACTCCACCCGCGGCCACGCCGAGGCGATCGCGGCCCTGCCCGAGGGGCTCACCCTGGTCACCGGCGCCGAACTCTCCTGCCGCCTGGACGGCGTGGGCCTGCACATGCTCGCGTACCTCTTCGACGCCCGGGAGCCCGAACTCCTCGCCCGCCGCGAACTGGTCCGCGACGACCGCGTCCCGCGCGCCCAGGGCATGATCGCCAAGCTTCGCGAACTCGGCGTCCCCGTCACCTGGGAACAGGTCGCGCGGATCGCGGGCGCGGGTTCGGTCGGCAGGCCGCACATCGCCGAGGCGCTCGTCGAGCTGGGCGTGGTGCCCACCGTCTCCGACGCGTTCACGCCGCAGTGGCTCGCCGACGGCGGCCGGGCGTACGTCGAGAAGTACGAACTCGATCCCTTCGAGGCCATCCGTCTGGTCAAGGCCGCGGGCGGGGTGACCGTCTTCGCGCACCCGGCCGCGGTCAAGCGCGGACAGGTCGTGCCCGAGAAGGCCATCGCCGCACTCGCCGAGGCCGGTCTGGACGGCATCGAGACCGACCACATGGACCACGAGCCCGCCACCCAGGCCCGCCTGCGCGCGCTCGCCGCCGAACTCGGCCTCCTCGCCACCGGCTCCAGCGACTACCACGGCAGCCGCAAGACCTGCCGACTCGGCGACTACACCACCGACCCCGAGGTCTACGGCGAGATCACCCGCCGCGCCACGGGCGCCTTCCCGGTCCCCGGCACGGGTGGACCCGTGAACGTCTGACCGCTCGGAGCGGCGGACTCGGGCGCTTACGGACCTGATCGCAGGGTCCTGTCGCGCGCGGCGGCCGGTTGGTGAACAGGTAGGTCAACTGCGCCTCGGCGCATGCCACTTCGCGCCGTCCGGGGCCTGACCTCCGACCCGTCGCTCGTGGCCCCTAGCCCGTCGCGTGTCGCCTGCCCGTCACGACCGGCTCGGTCCCGCGCCCGCCCTGTCGTCCGTCCCTCCATCAGTGCGTACGTACGAGATGTCGCGCTCCCCGTCTGTGCTCGGCGTGGCCCCCGCCACCGGCCGCAGCCACCCGACATTTCCCACCAACAACTGTTACCGCCCCCCCGCTCAACTCCCGCTCGGTAACCGCCCAAGCCGCCCGAGCCGCCCACCTTCCCGCCGCCCAACCGCTCCGCGAGGCCCTCCCGTGTTCGACGTCGCCGTATTCGCTTCTCTCTTCGTCACCCTGTTCGTGATCATGGACCCGCCCGGCATCACGCCGATCTTCCTGGGTCTGACCTCCGGCCGGCCCGTCAAGGTGCAGCGGCGGATGGCCTTCCAGGCCGTCTGCGTGGCCTTCGGTGTGATCACCGTCTTCGGTCTGCTCGGCCACCACATCCTGGACTATCTGCATGTCTCGGTTCCGGCGCTGATGATCGCGGGCGGACTGCTGCTCCTGCTCGTCGCCCTCGACCTGCTCACCGGCAAGACGGACGAGCCGAAGCAGACCAAGGACGTCAATGTGGCGCTGGTGCCGCTGGGTATGCCGTTGCTCGCCGGTCCGGGTGCGATCGTCTCGGTGATCCTGGCCGTGCAGGACGCGAACGGCTTCGGCGGACAGCTCGCGGTCTGGGCCGCGATCCTGCTGATCCATGTGGTGCTGTGGCTGGTGATGCGCTACTCGCTGCTCATCATCCGCGTCATCCGGGACGGCGGTGTGGTCCTGGTGACCAGGCTCGCGGGCATGATGCTGTCCGCCATCGCCGTGCAGCAGATCATCAACGGCGTCACCCAGGTGATCCAGGGCGGCGCCTGAGCAGAACCCGCCCTCCCGTCACCGCGAAGCCCCCGCTCGCGCCGTCTGGCGAGCGGGGGCTTCGGATGCGGTGGCTGCCGAAGCGGGCAGCGCGGGCCTGCCGTTACGAGGCGGCCTCGGCGGGGCGAATGTAGAGCCGCTGCCCGATGGCGGCGGCCTGTTGCACGATCCGGTTGACCGACGTGGCGTCCACAACGGTGCTGTCGATGGCGGCACCGGTTTCGTCGAGGCGCATGATCTCGAAGCGCAAAGGCTTCCCCTTCCTCGGTTGATCCTCCTGGCGGAGAACTGCTGACGCGGGAGGAAGAGTCTCCTCCCGCGCGTGGTGCGAGGCGGTTTCCCGCCCGTGAAGAGTCGATTGCACGGGCCCCCGGCCCGCGCCGTCACCGTGTTCAACCATGTGCCCGGGCCGATCATTCCCTACACTAAAGAAAATTTTCGCGTATCTAATTACTGACGCCAGGTGCCCCTCGGTGGCGTGCCTCGCGACCGATGTCACAAGGCCGGACGGTGGGCAGCTTGTGTCCGGTCGGCGTACGCCCGGACAATGGGGCGCAATGAACGACGACACCCGGCCCGACGAAGCAGTGCTCGCCCGGCTCGAACGCACCAACGAGCTGCTGCAGCGCATGCTCGCCGAGGTGGCCAAGACCCCGTCCACCCACGCGATCTTCGTGGACGCCGGTTATCTCTACGCCGCCACCGGACGCCTCGTCGCGGGTACGGAGGACCGCCGCTCCTTCGACCTCGACGCCGAAGGGCTCATCGACGCGCTGATCGACAGAGCGCGCATGATCTTCGCCGACAGCAGGCTGCTGCGCGTGTACTGGTACGACGGCGCCCGCCGCCGTATCCACACCGCCGAGCAGCAGTCGATCGCCGAACTGCCCGACGTCAAGGTCCGCCTCGGCAACCTCAACGCCAACAACCAGCAGAAGGGCGTCGACTCGCTCATCCGCACCGACCTCGAATCGCTCGCCCGGCACCGCGCGATCAGCGATGCCGCCCTGATCGGCGGCGACGAGGACCTGGTCTCGGCGGTGGAGGCGGCGCAGGGCTACGGCGCGCGGGTGCACCTGTGGGGCATCGAGGCGCCCGAGGGCCGCAATCAGGCGGAGCCGCTGCTGTGGGAGGTCGACAGCCAGCGCACCTTCGACCTCAACTTCTTCAAGCCGTACGTCACCCGCCGCACCCTGAGCGTCCCCGAGGTCTCGGCGGGGCAGCGGCCCACGCGCGAGGACGTCCGGTTCGTCGGCGCCCAGATCGCCGCCCGCTGGCTGGCCTCCCGCGGCCGCGAGTCCCTCTCGGAACTCCTGCCCGGCCACCCCTATCTGCCGGGCTCGGTGGACCAGGACCTCCTCGTCGAGGCGGAGGGCCTGCTCCAGTACTCGCTGCGCGGCCAGTCCGACCTGCGGCGCTCGCTGCGCGACGGCTTCTGGGAGCACGTACAGGCGCAGTACTGACGTCGGCTCGACTGAGTACCCGCACCCAAGACCCCCGCCGGGCATCCCCGTACCTCTGCTCAGGCGGCGGGCGTGATCACCACGCAGGATGGGTGGGACACCGACCCCGTCCCGGAGGCCGCGCCCCATGAACGCCCATGAGCCGTACCCGTCCGCCCGGCCGCGGGTACCGCGTCAGCCGCGGGGGCCCGAGGCGTGGCAGGGTCCCGCGCCCGACGGCTGGGAGGGCGTCCGCCCGGTCAAGGCCTGGTACGCGCTGGTGGCTCTGCTGATGCTGTGCGGGGCGGGTTTCACCGGACTGGGCGTGGTCGCCGGGCTCTTTCTCACCGCGGGCAAGCACCTGGCCTGCGACACCACCACGGCCTGCGACCGGCGCCCGTACGAGGAGGGTTACCAGGACCCGGGCTGGTCGGCCTGGCCGTTCGTGACCGCGGCGGTCCTCGCCGCCCTCGCGGTCCTGCTGTTCACCGCGGTGTTCCTCGCCCGGCGCCGCAACCACGCGGAACGCGGGCCGGGCGCGCGGTAGGCCTCGCGAGGGGCCGCGGTACGCCGTCCCGCTCCCGGGCGGGCGGCACAGCCGACTCCCGTCGGCGCCCTCAGACCTCGTCCCAGAAACCGGCCAGTGCCGCCGCCGTGAGCTTGGGCTGGTCGGTGTTGGGGGAGTGCTCGGCGCCGGGGATCACGCTCCGGCGCGCGCCGAGCCGTTCGGCCATCGCGTCGAGCAGGGGCACCGGCCAGGTGTGGTCGACGGTGCCGGACACGACGTGCATCGGCAGCGGCACCCGGGACAGCGCGTCGACCCGGTCCGGCTCCGTGCACAACTGGCGACCTGTGGCAAGCAGTTGGGCCGGTGCGTTGCGCAGCCACCGGCGCCGCAGCCGGTCCGGGTCGTCGGTCGCACCCGGCACGCCGTCCTCGGTGCCGAGGGCCAGTACGCCCTCCTCGATCCCGCCGCCGGTGCCGTTCTCGACCTCCGTGTCCGTGTCGGAGTCGGTGGCGGTGTCCTCGGGGGGTTCGAGCGCCTGGATCGCCTCCCATACCTGCGCCATGTCGAGCTGGGTGAGGGCGCCGCGCAGCAGGCGTACGCGTTCCTGCTGGGGCAGGGAGATCTCGGCGGGGCCGGACGACATCAGGGTCAGCGAGGCGAAGGGCGCGGCGTCGAGCAGTACCGCCGCGCGCGCGATCTGGCCGCCGAGCGAATGCCCGAGCAGATGCAGCGGACCGTCCCCGAGCGCCGCCGCCTGCGCCAGCACATCCCGCGCCAACTCGGCCTGCGCGTAAGCCGATTCGTCCTCCCGGGACCCCTCGGACTCGTGCTGTCCGCGGCCGTCGAGGGCCACCGTGCGATAGCCCGCCTCGTTCAGCGGCTCGTGCAGCGGACCGAAGTCCTCCTTCGAGCCGGTGTACCCGGGCAGCAGCAGGGCGGTGCCGCGCCGCGGCCCCGCGGTCGCGGGCGCGTCGACGACGGCGAAGCCGCCGCGCGCGGTCTCCAGCCGGTAGGCACGGGCATGCGAGGGCGGACGGAAGCTCGGCGGCCTGCTCATGGCCCGAAGAGTAGCCGCCCGGGTCACCCGCCCGAGCAGGCACGCGGTACAGCGGATACGCCCGAGCAGGCACGCGGCGCGGCGGACACGCCCCGCCGCGCACGGATGCGTACGCACCTCCCGCTTGCCCGGCCGACAGGCTCCCCAGCGCGCTCCCGCGTACACCCCACCCCCGAACGCCGAACCGCCCGCCCCCTCAACTCTGCGGAGGGAACGGGCGGTTGGGATGCCTCGGCGGTGCGGGCCGCCGGTGGGCTCAGCTCTCGGCGGCCTCGGCCACCTCGGCCGGACGGCGCGTACGACGGCGGCGCGGCTTGGCCTCGCCCTCGGCGGGAGCGGCGGCCTCGGCGGGGGCGACCGCCTCGGGTGCCGCGGCGGCCTTGCGGGTACGGCGCCGGGGCTTGGTCGCCACGGCGGTGTCCCCGGCGACTTCGGGCTGCGCCGGGATGCTCGCCGGAGCGTCCTCGGCACCACTCGCGGTCGCCGTCTCGGCCGCCGACTGCGCGGCGGGCTTGCGGGTGCGGCGACGGCGCGGCTTGGCCTCGCCCTCCGCCGTCTCGACGGCCTGCTCGGCCGACGCCTCGGGCTGCTGCGCGGTCGAGGCCTCGGCGGCGCTCGCCCCGGCCCGGGTACGGCGACGGCGGCGCGGGGTGCGCGGCCCGTCCTTCTCGTCGGTGGCGGACTCGGTGGCGGACTCGGCCGACTGCGCGGCGCCCTCCTCCAGCGGCGTGCCGCCACGGGTGCGACGACGGCTGCGCGGAGTGCGCGCCGGACGCTCGCGCTCACGCTCCTGCGGACGTCCGCCGCGGCCGCGGCCGCCGGTCTCGCCCAGGTCCTCGACCTCTTCGGCGTTCAGACCGGCGCGGGTGCGCTCGGCACGCGGCAGCACACCCTTGGTGCCCGCCGGGATGTTCAGCTCCTCGAAGAAGTGCGGGGAGGTCGAGTACGTCTCCACCGGGTCGGGGAACTTCAGGTCCAGCGCCTTGTTGATCAGCTGCCAGCGGGGGATGTCGTCCCAGTCGACCAGCGTGATCGCGGTGCCGGAGGCCCCGGCGCGGCCGGTGCGGCCGATCCGGTGCAGATACGTCTTCTCGTCCTCGGGGGACTGGTAGTTGACGACGTGGGTCACGCCCTCGACGTCGATACCGCGCGCGGCGACGTCGGTGCAGACCAGGACGTCGACCTTGCCGTTGCGGAAGGCGCGCAGCGCCTGTTCGCGGGCGCCCTGGCCGAGGTCGCCGTGCACCGCGCCGGAGGCGAAGCCGCGACGCTGGAGCTGCTCGGCGATGTCGGCCGCGGTGCGCTTGGTGCGGCAGAAGACCATCGCGAGTCCGCGACCCTCGGCCTGCAGTATGCGCGCGACCATCTCCGGCTTGTCCATCGAGTGGGCGCGGTAGACGTGCTGCGAGATGTTGGCGACCGTCGCGCCCTCGTCGTCCGGCGCGGTGGCGCGGATGTGGGTGGGCTGCGACATGTAGCGGCGGGCGAGACCGATCACGGCGCCCGGCATGGTCGCCGAGAACAGCATGGTCTGGCGGCGGGCCGGAAGCATGTTGACGATCTTCTCGACGTCGGGCAGGAAGCCCAGGTCGAGCATCTCGTCGGCCTCGTCGAGGACCAGGCACTTCACGTGCCCGAGGTCGAGCTTCTTCTGCCCGGCCAGGTCGAGCAGGCGTCCCGGGGTGCCGACGACCACGTCGACGCCCTTCTTGAGGGCCTCCACCTGCGGCTCGTAGGCGCGGCCGCCGTAGATCGCGAGGACGCGCACATTGCGCACCTTGCCCGCGGTCAGCAGGTCGTTGGTGACCTGGGTGCACAGCTCGCGCGTCGGGACGACGACGAGTGCCTGCGGGGCGTTGGTGAGGTCCTCCGGCGCCGCGCGCCCGGCCTCGACGTCCGCGGGGACGGTGACGCGCTCCAGGAGCGGCAGACCGAAACCGAGGGTCTTGCCGGTGCCGGTCTTGGCCTGGCCGATGACGTCGGTGCCGGAGAGGGCGACCGGGAGTGTCATCTCCTGGATCGGGAAGGGATTGACGATGCCGACGGCCTCGAGGGCCTCGGCGGTCTCGGGCAGGATGCCGAGATCACGGAACGTCTGGGTAGCTGTGTTCGTGGGCTGCGTACTCAGGGTGATGCCTCTTCTGTGAGACGCGGTGCGAGGCGAACGCGGGGGTCGTGACCGTGACCGTGCCGAAAGCACCACATCGGCCACCTGCGGGGCGGGCCGGATGGCACGGGACCACTGCCGACGCTCGAGCGCTCGTACCGCGGAGGGCCCCTCCGGTGCCGTACGCGACTGTGCCGCACGGCGAGAGGGCTGTCGGGTCGGAGCCGATCGGGCCACCGACCGGGCATCCTCATTCGTGACTGCCCGCCGGGACGCGTCGCCAATCCGCCACATGGCAAAAGGCTGCGCAAATCCTGCGGGCTCTTTAGCACCATACCCCGGATTGCCGCATCTGCGAATGGCCGATCGTGTCACGTAGCCGTGGTCACAGTCGATGACCAGGGACTTCCCGGTTCGATCGGGAGGACTATCGTGCACACCATGACGACGTCTGACAACGCAGCCGCCGAACCCGTCCCGGTCGCTTCCCAGGACTGGGCGCAGGCTGCCAAGAACCCGCAGTACCGCGCCGCGGTGATCGACCTGCTCGGTGCCCTCGCCTACGGCGAACTCGCCGCCTTCGAGCGGCTCGCGGAGGACGCGAAGCTGGCGCCGACCCTGGCCGACAAGGCGGAACTGGCGAAGATGGCGTCGGCGGAGTTCCACCACTTCGAGCAGCTGCGCAACCGGCTCGCGACGATCGGCGTCGTCCCCGGCGAGGCGATGGAGCCCTTCGTCGCCGCCCTGGACGGCTTCCACCGCCAGACGGCCCCGTCGGACTGGCTGGAGGGCCTGGTCAAGGCCTACGTCGGCGACTCGATCGCCAGCGACTTCTACCGCGAGGTCGCCACCCGGCTCGACTCGGACACCCGCGACCTGGTCCTCGGTGTGCTCGACGACACCGGCCACGCCTCGTTCGCGGTCGAGAAGGTGCGCGCCGCGATCGACGCCGATTCACGGGTCGGCGGCCGGCTCGCCCTGTGGGCGCGGCGCCTGATGGGCGAGGCGCTCTCGCAGTCGCAGCGGGTGGTCGCCGAGCGCGACGCCCTGTCCACGATGCTCGTCGGCGGTCTCGCGGACGGCTTCGACCTGGCCGAGGTCGGCCGGATGTTCTCGCGGATCACCGAGGCGCACACCAAGCGGATGGCCGCCCTCGGCCTGGCCGCCTGAGCCACTGCCGCAAGCGGCATCCCGTACGCGTACGTGCCCGACCGTCACGTACCTGATCGTCGGCGCGTACGTGTGCCCCCGCCCGGGCGGGTCCGTATCAGCGGGCCCCGGCCCGGGCGGCGTCGTCTCCGCGCACGTCGGGCATCGTCCCGCCAGGGCTCAGGCGTGTACTGAGCGGCGCAGCCGTCGCGGGCGCAGCAGCAGCGACAGGAGTGCGGTGGCCATCACCACGGCTCCGGCGAGGGTGGCCACCAGGTGTCCCGAGCCGAGCGCGCTGCGCGTGATGAAGGCGCCGAGCAGGGCGCCCGCCAGGCCGGTCGGCAGGACAAGGGTCCAGGCCGGCATGCGGTCGCCGAGCAGGCGGATCGCCAGCCGGGCGAGCACGAGACCGACCACCACGGAGCCGAGCACCTCGAGGAGCATGCGAGTTTCCTCCCGCGCGGTCGGGTCCGGGCCGGTCACTATCGGTCTACCCGCCAGGGACGGAACGCAATCCTCCACTGCGGAGATGCTGTGCCCGCGCGATGGCGGAAAAGCGCAGGCCGGTACGGCGGTACGGGCCCGGGCGGGGTGCTGCGACGGACCGGTGCGGGTGGGCCGTATGGGCGTGTTCGCGGGTGGCCGTGGGAGGGCGGACCGAAACACCGCCGGGCACGGCAACCGAAACGACGACGGCCCGGTGGGCGGAAAATCCGCCCACCGGGCCACCGGTGTTCCTGTCTCCGTTCCGGTCGGTCACACCGACCGGAGGTCAGAGCGCGCTGAAGCCCACCTTGCGCGTGGTGGGCTCGCCGAGCTCCACGTACGCGAGCTTCTCCGAGGGCACCAGGACCTTGCGGCCGTGGTCGTCCACGAGGCTCAGCAGGGGCGACTTGCCCGAGAGGGCGTCGGCCACCGCGGCCTCGACCTCTTCCGGGCTCTGGCCGCTCTCCAGGACGATCTCGCGGGGCGCGTACTGCACGCCGATCTTGACCTCCACGGCTTTGTCCCTCCGACGTTCAGTGATGTGCGCGGTGCGTCCGCGCGGTACTGAGCACACCCTAGCCGGGCGAAAGGGCGCCCAGAGGCCGTGTGCGAACGCCAGGAGCGAACACGGTCACGGTGCCCGCCGGGCCCGGGGGCCGACGGGCACCGACCGTCGCGTCGAGGCCTTCGCCGCCGGTCAGTTGGTCAGCGGGAAACCCGCGATGCCGCGCCAGGCGAGCGAGGTCAGCAGCTCCACCGCCTTGTCGCGCGGGATGCCGCTCTCGCTGGAGAGCCAGTAGCGGGCGACCACCTGCGAGACGCCGCCGAGGGCGACGGCGAGGAGCATCGACTCCTCCTCGGGCAGGCCGGTGTCCTCGGCGATCACCGCGGAGATGGCCTGGGCGCAGTCGAGGCCGACCCGCTCGACGCGCTCGCGCACGGCGGGCTCGTTCGTCAGGTCCGACTCGAAGACCAGCCGGAAGGCGCCGCCCTCGTCCTCCACGTACGCGAAGTAGGCGTCCATGGTGGCCGCCACGCGCAGCTTGTTGTCGTTGGTGGAGGCGAGTGCGGCGCGTACGGACTGCAGCAGCGACTCGCAGTGCTGGTCGAGCAGGGCCAGGTACAGGTCGAGCTTGCCCGGGAAGTGCTGGTAGAGCACGGGCTTGCTGACTCCGGCCCGCTCGGCGATGTCGTCCATCGCGGCCGCGTGGTAGCCCTGCGCGACGAAGACCTCCTGCGCCGCGCCGAGCAGCTGGTTGCGCCGGGCACGGCGGGGCAGCCGTGTTCCGCGCGGGCGGGCCGCCTCTGTCTGCTCTATGGCTGTCACGCCGCCTCCCAAGATCGTCCGGACGCCAGGTGCGCCGACACGCCATCGTACTTTTCGGTAACCCTTGTGTGCGTGGTCCGGGCCGGGATTTTCCCGCGGCGCAGACCCCGGAAAAGGGCGATAGCCAGGCAAAACGGTGCGCCGGAAGAGCGGGCTTGGAGAGTTTGTGACACCCGTGAAGGGGACCCGTGGCCATGGGCGAGCGGCCGAAACGGGCCGAATCGGCCGCGGGGGGCGGTCCGGGCGGGCCGAGCGCCACCGCGGGAGTGCGAACGTGCGGGCTCGAAGTTGACCACGTCGCGCCCTCCCGTCCGCCGATCCGCCCCACGCCGCCGCCGGAATCGGCCGTGGCCGTGCTCGTGACTCGGCTGCTCGTGACTCAGCGGTAGTCGTCCTCGTCGAGTTCCACCACGCGTGCCTGCTCCGCGCGGTCGCCCTCGTCGGCGTCGTCCCGGCCGCCGCGGTCCAGCGGTTCGTCGCGGCGGGGCGAGAGTTCGGTGTGCTGCTCGGCCGCGTCGGCCTCGGGGGCCTCCACGTCCGTCTCCTCGTAGGAGCCGGGGCTCCCGTGCCTCTGGGCGGTCCCGGGCGCTGCGAGGGTGTCGGCCTCGTCGAAGGTCTCGGGGTCGCTGGGGTCGACGGTCATGTGTCCTCTTCCCGTGTCCTCTTCGGATTCCCGTGTCCTCTGCGGGCGTGCGAGTGTGCGGTGCGCCTGCCCCTGGGCAGGCCGGGTACACCGGTGGGGCGAAAGCGCCGCGGCATTGTGCCCGGGGCCGACGACACCCGCGTACGGATGTGCCCATTTTGTACGTGAGAGCCGCCCTTACGAGGGTAGGAGACGGTTCAAACCTGCGCCAGACAATCTGTGACCGCGAACACACCAATCTCTGCGTGATCGTCTCGTAACATTGCCCCCATGTCTTCGACCGAGCTGCCCGGCACCCTTGCCGCGGCCGAGCCCAGGACGGCCCCGGTGCGCGTCGCGGACGGCGAGCGGCTGCGGTCGGTCGGACTGCACGGGCTCTCGCTCACGGTGCGCTCGCGACCACCGGCCGCCCAGGGGCTGCCGACCGCGCTCTTCGTCCACGGACTCGGCGGTTCCTCGCAGAACTGGTCCGCCCTGATGCGCGAGCTCGACGGCGTGGTGGACGGCGAGGCCCTGGACCTGCCGGGCTTCGGCGACTCCCCGCCGCCCGACGACGGGAACTACTCGGTCACCGGCCACGCCCGCGCGGTGATCCGCTATCTCGACTCCTGCGGCCGGGCGCCGGTGCATCTGCTCGGCAACTCGATGGGCGGCGCGGTCGTCACTCGGGTCGCCGCGCTCCGGCCCGACCTGGTCCGCACCCTCACCCTGATCTCGCCCGCACTGCCCGAACTGCGGGTACAGGGCAGCGCGGTGCCGACCGCCCTGCTCGCGGTCCCCGGTGTGGTCCGGCTCTTCACTCGGATCAGCCGCGACTGGACGGCCGAGCAGCGCGTCCGCGGAGTGATAAACCTCTGCTACGGCGACCCGAACCGGGCCGGACCCGAGGAGTTCGAGGCCGCCGTCGAGGAGATGGAACGGCGGCTGACCCTGCCCTACTTCTGGGACGCGATGGCACGCTCGGCCCGCGGCATCGTCAACGCCTACACCCTGGGCGGACAGCACGGACTGTGGCGGCAGGCCGAACGCGTGCTCGCGCCCACCCTGCTCGTCTACGGCGGGAAGGACCAACTCGTCGGCTATCGCATGGCCGCACGCGCGGCACGGGCGTTCCGCGGCTCACGGCTGCTGACCCTGCCCGAGGCCGGACACGTGGCGATGATGGAATACCCGGACACCGTGGCCGCCGCTTTCCGTGAACTCCTCGCGGACACAGGCGAGTTGAGCCACGTGAGTACGGGGAGCTGAGGCAGGGCGTGGGACGTCACAGGCGCCGCGGACCGGCGGCCAACAACGACACAGGATCCGTACCCGTCGTACCCGGCGCGAACGCCGGCCCCCAGAGTCCCGGCGCCTCCACACCCCAGAGCCGCGGCCGCCGCCCCGGCGCCCCCGCTCCCACCCCACCGCCCCAGGGCACCCCCCGCCCGGCCATGCCGCCGCAGGGCACGCCCGCGCACGGAGTGCCGCGCCCGTACTTCGACGGCACCCCGGCGCACGGAATGCCGCGCCCGAACCTCGACGGCACGCCCGCGCACGGCACCCCGCGCCCCACTCCGCCCCAAGGCACCCCCGCGCACGGCATCCCGCGCCCCGGCTTCGACGGCACGCCGCCGTACGGCACGCCGGCGCACGGCACCCCGGGCGTGCGGGGCGGTCATCCCGAGCAGCGTGAAGCCGGGGGTGGCTGGGGCCTCGTGGGGGGTAGGAATACTTCGTCCGTACCGGCGCAGGCGACCGTCACCGGTCGCGGGGCCGGTTTCATATCCGCGCCTCGTCCCGGCGGCCCGCGTCAGGATTACCTCGACGCGTTCGACGACGAGTCCGTGTTCAACCCGCCCCAGCGGGTCCCCGCCTCGTCAGCCACCGGGTCGTCCCCCGATTCCACCGACCCCTCGACCCCGGCAGTTGAACCGGAGGACGAAGACGTGGCACTCGACACCCGGACGAAGCCCGCAGCCAAGGGCCCGGCCGACGAGGAGCACCCGCCCCGCCGTGCGCGAAAACGCGGCCGCGGTCGCGCCATGGCAGGCATCGCCGCCGCGGCGGTGACGACCGTACTCGCCGTCGTCGTCGTCACGGAGATCACCGGCCGCCAGAGCGACTCGCATGCGCAGGAGAGCCCAGGGGGTGAGCGCGACAAGCAGGACGACGCCTCCCGTTCCGATCACCGCCCCACCCCGGCCGACAGCAAGCCGCAGCAGGATCCGAAGCCGCTCTCGTACGAGGAGAAGATGGCGAAGATCTTTCCGCTGGACGCCGATCTGAACGGGTCCGGGGAGTTCGACGCGGTGCCCGGATTCGAGAAGGCGCCGGGCAAGGGCCAGCTGGTCCGCTACCGGGTGGACGTCGAGAAGGGCCTCGGCCTGGACGCCGGGCTGTTCGCCACCGCCATCCAGAAAACCCTGAACGACGACCGCAGTTGGGCCCACAACGGGGGCCGCACCTTCGAGCGGGTCTCCTCCGGCGAGGCCAAGTTCGTGATCACCCTGGCGAGTCCGGGCACGACCGCCGACTGGTGCGCCAAATCCGGCCTCGACACCACCCAGGACAACGTCTCCTGCGACTCGGCGGCCACCGACCGCGTCATGATCAACGCCTTCAGGTGGGCCCAGGGTGCCGAGACCTTCGGCGACAAACTGATCTACCCCTACCGGCAGATGCTGATCAACCACGAGGTCGGACACCGGCTCGGCTTCAACCATGTGACCTGCAGCCGGGACGGCGCACTGGCCCCGGTCATGCAGCAGCAGACCAAGTTCCTCAGCTACCAGGGGATCACCTGCAAGCCCAACCCCTGGGTGTACCCGAACAGTTGAGGCCAAGGCCCGAGCGGGCACGCCGTCGCCGCAGTGGCGCCCGCTCGGGGCCGCGTTGACATCTGGCGCGAACTCGACGATATTTCTGGGCATGTCGTCCCGCCGCGCACCCGTGAGCCGCGCCGCCCTTGAGCTGGCGCTCTTCGGCGTGACCGCGCTCTGCGTGGCCGACATTCACTGTCGCTGACACCCGCCTCGGCGCGTACGTCAGCTCTCGCCCCCACCGCCTCCTTCCGGACCATCTCGCACCGCCCTCGCCCTTCGTCGGCGACGCCCGCGGACGTGTCCGGGCCTGCCGCGGTGGCGGCCCCTCCCAGATGGTGACCACGGCCACCGGCCTGTGTCGGTGGACCCCGATGTCGACCGACACAAGCCGATATGTGTCGGTAACCACGGTCAACTGACGTGCCCCGGGCGGAAGTTCGCGTGTTTTCTCCCGCTGTTCTTCCCGCCGGTCCCGTTGACCGGTTTCCCTGAGAGGTCGCCTTCAGATGCGTCATACGTCCGTCATAGCCCGCCGCGTGGCAGCGGCATCCGTCAGCCTGGTCCTGGCCTCGGGCGCTGCCGCCTGCGGGCCCGAGGACAGCGGCGAGGGCGGCTCCGGCGACGACGCCGCGCCGGCCAAGGGCGGCACCCTGACCGTCCTCAACTCCGGCCCGCAGGAGGACTTCGACCCCGCGCGGCTCTACACCTCCGGCGGCGGCAACGTCCCCTCGCTGGTCTTCCGTACGCTGACCACCCGCAACCGCGAGAACGGCGCCGCCGGGGCGAAGGTCGTCCCCGACCTCGCCACCGACATCGGGCGCCCGAGCAAGAACGCGACCGTGTGGACGTACACGCTGAAGAAGGGCCTGAAGTACGAGGACGGGACGCCGATCACCTCGGCCGATGTCAAGTACGGGATCGAGCGTTCCTTCGCGGCCGAACTCTCCGGCGGCGCACCGTACTTGAGGGACTGGCTGATCGGCGGCGCCGACTACCAGGGGCCGTACAAGGACAAGAAGGGGCTCGACTCGATCGAGACGCCGGACGAGCGGACCCTGGTCTTCCGGCTCAACAAGCCCGAGGGGGAGTTCCCCTATCTGGCCACCCAGACCCAGTTCGCGCCGGTGCCCAAGGCCAAGGACAAGGGCACCAAGTACGAGGAGCACCCCGTCTCCTCGGGGCCGTACAAGGTGGTGAAGAACGAGGGGGACGGCGAGCGTCTGATCCTGGAGCGCAATGAGCACTGGTCGGCGAAGACGGACGCGGAGCGCAAGGCGTACCCGGACCGGATCGACGTGCGTTCCGGGCTCGACGCCTCCGTCATCAACCAGCGGCTGTCCGCCTCTTCGGGCGCCGACGCTGCCGCGGTGACCACCGACACCAACCTCGGCCCGGCCGAACTGGCCAAGGTCACCGGTGACAAGCAGCTCGCCGCGCGGGTGGGCACCGGCCACTTCGGCTACACCAACTACATCGCCTTCAACCCGAAGGTGAAGCCCTTCGACAATCCGAAGGTGCGCCAGGCCATCTCCTATGCGGTGGACCGGAGTTCGGTGATCAACGCCGCGGGCGGCTCCTCGCTCGCCGAGCCCGCCACCACCTATCTGCCCGCGCAGAAGTCCTTCGGACACACGCCCTACGACCACTTCCCCGCGGGCAAGTCGGGTGACCCGGAGAAGGCCAAGTCCCTGCTGAAGGAGGCGGGTTACCAGGACGGGCTGACCGTCACGCTCACCCACTCCACCGCCAGCGACTTCGAGACCAGTCCGGAGATCGCCACCGCGCTCCAGGACTCGCTGAAGAAGGCGGGAATCACCGTGAAACTCAAGGGGCTTGAGGAGAACGACTACAGCGACACCGTGCACGACGCGAAGAAGGAGCCCGGGTTCTTCCTCGCCCACTGGGGAGCGGACTGGCCCTCCGGCGGGCCCTTCCTGGCCCCGATCTTCGACGGACGACAGATCGTGAAGGACGGTGCCAACTTCAACTCCGCGTTCCTGAACGACCCTTCGGTCAACAAGGAGATCGACGAGATCAACAAGCTGACCGACCTGGACGCGGCCGCCGAGCGCTGGGGCGCCCTGGACAAGAAGATCGGTGCACAGGCCCTGACGGTGCCGCTGTTCCACCCGGTCTACAAGCGCCTGTACGGCAAGGACGTCGAGAACGTGGTCATCAGCGACTGGACCGGCGTGCTCGACATCTCGCAGGTGTCGGTCAAGTAATCATGAGCGAGGCCCAGTTGGCCTCCCGGGCGAGGACGGGCGCGGCCGATGCGGCGCCCGTCCCGGCCTCGGGGGCGAGAATGTTCTGGCGGCGGCTGCGTGCGCAGCGGGCCGCCCTCGCCGCCGCCGTGCTCGCGGCGGTGCTGCTGCTCGTGGCGCTCACCGCGCCGCTGCTCGTCCGCCTCGAAGGGCAGGACACCACCACGTACCACACGGAGTTGGTCGACTCGGCGCGCGGCGGGGTGCCCCTCGGCGCCTTCGGCGGTATCAGTGGCGAGCACTGGCTCGGCGTCGAACCGCAGACCGGCCGCGATCTGTTCGCGCGGCTGGTGCAGGGCGCCCAGGTCTCCCTCGGTGTCGCCCTCGCCGCCACCTTGATCCAGGTCGCCATCGGGGTGAGCGTGGGCCTTGCCGCCGGGCTCGGCAGCCGGTGGCTGGACGCGGTGCTCGACCGGCTCACCGAGGTCGTGATCGCCCTGCCGCTGATCGTGATGGCGCTGGCCCTGCTCGCCGTCGTCCCCGACGACTTCCCGCGCCCGGTCCTGGTCGCGCTGGTCATCGGGCTCGTCGCCTGGGGCACCCTGGCGAAGATCGTGCGCGCCCACACCGTGACCCTGAAACAGCTCGACTACGTCGCCGCCGCGCGCCTCAGCGGCTGGAGCACCTGGCGGATCGCACGCCGGGAGATCCTGCCGGGCCTCGCGGCGCCGGTGATCACGTACTCCGCGCTGCTCTTCCCGGCGAACGTCAGCACCGAGTCGGCGCTGTCCTTCCTCGGCGTCGGCGTGCGGCCGCCCACCCCGTCCTGGGGACAGATGCTGTCGGCGGCCGACGTCTGGTACCAGGCTGCGCCGCAGTACCTGCTGCTGCCCGCCGGGCTGCTCTTCCTCACGGTGCTCTGCCTGACCGTGCTCGGCGACGGTGTCCGTACCGCGCTCGACCCGCGCTCCGCCGCGCGCCTGCGTGTCGGCACCCGGGCGGGCCGGGCCGCCAAGGACGGTGCGGCATGACGCACTTCGTCCTGCGGCGGCTCGCCGGACTGCTGATCACGCTGCTCGCCCTCTCCGTCCTGATCTACCTGATCTTCTACGTGGCACCCGGCGATGTCGCCCAGCGCACCTGCGGGATGCGCTGCTCGCCCGTCCAGGTGGAGCAGGTCGCCGCCCAACTCCATCTGAACGATCCGCTCTACGTGCGGTACGGGCGCTTCCTCGAAGGCATCCTGGTCGGAGCGGACTACTCGACCGGCACCTCCGTACTGCACTGCGAGGCTCCCTGCCTCGGCCTGTCGTACCAGAGCGACCAGGAGGTCACCCGGCTGCTGCTCGACCGGGTGCCGGTCAGCGCCTCGCTCGCGTTCGGCGCCATGGTGCTGTGGCTGCTCATCGGGGTCGGTACCGGAGTGCTCTCGGTGTGGCGGCGGGGCGGGGCCACCGAACGGCTGCTGACCGGGCTCACTCTCGCGGGCGTGGCAACTCCCGTGTTCGTCCTGGGACTTGTGCTGATGATCCTGATCTGCGGGCAGGCGGAACTGCTGCCGTTCCCGCAGTACGTGCACTTCGGCGAGGACCCCGAACAGTGGGCCTGGAACCTGCTGCTGCCCTGGACGACGCTGGCGCTCGCCGAGTCCGCCACCTTCGCCCGGATGACCCGCGCCTCGATGCTGGAGACGCTGGCCGAGGACCATGTGCGCACCTTCCGCGCCTACGGGGTCCCCGAACGCGCGATCGTCGGCAAACACGCGCTGCGCGGGGCGCTCGCGCCGCTCATCGCCCTGAACGCGAACCACATCGGCGCGCTGATCGGCGGCGCGATCCTGACCGAGTCGCTGTTCGGCATCCCGGGCATGGGCCGTGAACTCGTCCACGCCGTCAAGGTGGTCGACCTGCCGGTGGTGGTCGGAATGATGATCGCCGTCGGCTTCGCCGTGGTGGTCGCCAACGCCGTCGCGGACGTGCTGTACGCGGTGGCCGACCGACGGGTGGTGCTGTCATGAGTCTGGTCGAGGTCAGCGAACTCACCGTCGACTTCGGTGAGTTGAGGGCCGTGGACGGGATCTCGCTGCGACTCGAAGAGGGCGGTGCGCTGGCACTGGTGGGCGAGTCGGGCTCCGGCAAGAGCACCGTGGCCGCCGCCCTGCTCGGACTGCACCACGGCACCGGGGCCCGGCTCGGCGGCACCGTGCGGGTGGACGGGATCGACGTACAGGCAGCGGACGAAGGGGAGTTGAGGGCACTGCGCGGGGCGCGGGCGGCGATGGTCTTCCAGGACCCGCTCTCCGCGCTCGACCCGTACTACTCGGTGGGCGTGCAGATCGCGGAGGTGTACCGGGTGCACCGCAGGGTGAGCCGCAGGGCGGCGCGGGCCCGGGCGGTGGAAGTGCTCGACCGGGTCGGCATCCCGGATGCCGCGCGGCGGGTGCGTGCCAGGCCGCACGAGTTCTCCGGCGGCATGCGCCAGCGCGCCCTGATCGCCATGGCCCTGGCCTGCGAGCCGCGCCTGCTCGTCGCCGACGAACCGACCACCGCCCTCGACGTGACCGTGCAGGCCCAAATCCTGGATCTCCTGCACGAGTTGCGTACGGAGACCGGGCTCGGACTGCTCCTGGTCACGCACGACGTGGGCGTCGCGGCACAGAGCGTGGACGAGGTCCTGGTGATGCGGGACGGGCGGGCCGTGGAACGGGGCGAGCTCCGGCAGGTCCTCCCGGAACCACGGGAGGAGTACACCCGTGAACTGCTGGGCGCGGTACCGGCCTTGGACGGGCCACGACAGCGGCCCGTCAATCAGGACGCACCGCCGGTGCTCGAACTGACCGGTCTGCGCAAGGAGTTCGGCCGTGGCCGACGGAGCTTCGCGGCGGTGGACGGCGTCTCGCTGACCCTGCGGCGCGGCCGGACGCTCGGCGTGGTCGGCGAGAGCGGCAGTGGCAAGACCACTCTGGGCCGGATGATCGTCGGCCTGCTCGAACCCACCGAGGGCCAAGTCCGGCTGCGTGCGGGGGAGTCGGGCGAGCGGCCGCGCGTGCAGATGGTCTTCCAGGACCCCGTCTCCTCGCTCAACCCGCGCCGCAGCATCGGCGAGTCCATCGCCGACCCGCTACGGGCGCGCGGCGCGCGCGACGAGTCGCACATCCGGGCCCGGGTCGGCGAGTTGCTCGACCGGGTCGGTCTGGAAGCGGCCCACTACGACCGCTATCCGCACGAGTTCAGTGGCGGTCAGCGCCAGCGCGTCGGCATCGCCCGGGCGCTCGCCGCCGAGCCGCAGATCATCGTCTGCGACGAGCCCGTCTCCGCGCTGGATGTCACCACCCAGGCCCAGGTGACCGCGCTGCTCGGCGACCTTCAGCGCGAACTCGGCCTCGCCCTGGTCTTCGTGGCCCACGACCTGGCGGTGGTGCGGCAGGTCAGCGACGAGGTGGCGGTGATGCGCGGCGGCACGGTCGTCGAGTACGGGCCCGTGGAGCAGGTGTACTCGGCCCCCGCCGAGCCGTACACCAAGGAACTGCTCGCCGCCGTGCCCGTACTCGACCCGGAAGCGGCCGCCGAACGCCGCCGGGTCCTGTCCCGGCACCGGGACAGGAAGAGTGCCGGGCCGAACACCGACGGATCCGCGAGGAGTTGGCCTTCGCCTGACTCTGCGTGACGCGGACGGTCGCAGTCGCGACCCAACGTCACGGCGCGGGGAAAGTTACGCGTCTTCACCCCTTCTGATGGCGCGACGGACGGTTGTCCGTCGCGCCATCAGCTTGTCCGCATACGTTCTTTGCCCTGCGAGCCGTTGGTCAAGACGGCTCACCCGGACGGAGATCGGGGGTGTAAGCGTGCGCATCGGGCTGATTACCGAGGGTGGTTACCCGTTCGCGAGCGGTGAGGCGAGGCTCTGGTGCGACCGGCTCGTGCGCGGGCTCGACCGGCACGAGTTCGACATCTACGCGCTCAGCCGCAGCCGGAGCCAGGACGAGGAGGGCTGGGTCAGGCTGCCCGAGCAGGTGACACAGGTGCGTACGGCGCCCCTGTGGACGCCGGTCGAGCAGACGCCGGAACCGGGCAGGCGTGCCCGGCGCCGGTTCGCCGAGCTCTACGCGGAGCTCGCGGCGGCCCTGTGCGCACCGGAGGCCCCGCTCTCGTCCGAGGAGAGCGGAACCGGCCAGGCGGACCGTTTCAGCAACGCGCTGTACGGGCTGGCCGAACTCGCCCGTGCCGAGGGCTCACTGGCTCGCGCGCTGCTCTCCGAACGCGCCGTGCGCGCACTGGAGCGCGCCTGCCGCGCGCCCGGCGCACCGCGCGCCGTCCAACTCGCCCGCGTCCCCGACCTGCTCGCCGTCGCCGCCCACATCGAACGTGTCCTGCGCCCGCTGTCCCTCGACTGGTACGGCGACACCGGCCTCGGCTCCGCCGACCTGTGCCATGCCACCGGCGGCGGCAGCGTGGCCCTGCCCGGCCTCCTTGCCCGGCACTTGTCCGGCGTACCGCTGCTCGTCACCGAGTACGGGGTCCAGTTGCGCGCGCACTACCTGGGCGCCGGTGACGCCTCGCAGTCCCCGCCCGCCGTACGCGCCCTGCTCGCCGCCTTCCACGGCCGCCTGGCCGCCGAGGTCTACGCGCGCGCAGCGCTGATCACCCCCGGCAACTCCCATGCCCGGCGCTGGCAGGAACGCTGCGGCGCGGACCGCGCCAAGCTGCGGCTGGTCTACCCCGGCATGGACGCCTCCCGGTTCGGCGAGGAACCGGAGGACGCCGCCTGCGCGGACGAGCAGACCCTGGTCTGGGTCGGCCGCGTCGACCCGGCCAAGGACCTGGTCGGCCTGCTGCACGCGTTCGCCGCGGTCCGCCGCGAACGCCCCGGCACCCGGCTGCGCGTCATCGGCGCCCCGGCCGAGGGCGAGGAGGCCGCGGCCTACCTCGCCCAGTGCCGTGTCCTGGCGGCCCAGCTCTTCCCTGATGAGGCGGCGGGCCGGCACGAGGTCGGCGTCAACCCGGTGTCCTTCGAGGAGATCGGCTCGCCCGCGGTGCCCGACCTCGCCGCCGCGTACCTGGCGGGCAGCGTCGTGGTGCTCTCCAGCGTGGTCGAGGGCTTCCCGATCAGCCTTGTCGAGTCCATGTTCTGCGGCCGGGCCACGGTCTCCACCGATGTGGGCGCCGTGGTCGAGGTCATCGGCGGTACGGGTCTGGTGGTGCCGCCGCGCAACCCGCGTGCCCTGGCCGGGGCGTGCCTGAGCCTGCTCGGCGACGCCGCGCGCCGGGAGCGCCTGGGCGCGGCGGCGCGTGCGCGGGCGCTCGAACTGTTCACCGTGGACCAGAACGTCGAGGCGTTTCGCGGCATCTACCTGGAGATCGTCTCGCACTGCCCCGTCCGCCGCGACGACGTCGACGAGGACGGCGAACCCCTCCCCTTCGCCGTCCCCGCCGAGGCCCACCTTCCCGGCCGGTGGACCACCGGTACAGGCGGACGCACCTCCGGGCGCTGGCTCACCGGCCATACGGGCAGGCCGAGTTGGGCGGATCGGGAGGGACGGGAGAGCCGCGAGAACGGCGAGGGCGCTAGTCGGTTGGGTGCTGGTGCTGGTGCTGGTGCTGGTGCGGCGTACGGCGGTGCCGGTGTGGCTGGTGGCGAAACGACTCAGCGGCAGGTGGGACCGGTGGGGTCGGTGCACGGCTCGGGGGTCGAGATGGGCGCAAGTGAGCGTCATGGCACCGGCGCTGGCGTGAGCTCCGTCGCTGGGGACTCGATGGAGTGGCGGTTGTCGGGTTCTACAAGTTCCGTGAGTCCGTCGAGTTCGGTGGATCCGTCACATTCGGTGGGTCCGTCGAGTGCTGCGGGTGCGCCGGATTCTGCGGACTCTGCGGATTCGTTGGGTTCTGCGGGTGCGCCGAGCCCTGCGAGTCCGTCCGCTTCCACGAGTCCGTCCGCTTCCACGGGTCCGTCCGCTGCTACGGGTCCGTCCGCCTCTACGGGTCCCTCGGGTCCGTCCGGCCCAGATGAACTGTCGTGTCCGGCAGGCGAGTTCGCCGTACCCGTCGCGGTGGGGGAGGCGGGCCGATGAGTGCCGAACCCCGCCGTCCGACTGTCGACCTCCCCGTCACTCCGCGGAGCCCGGGTGCCTGGAGCCCGGCATCGCAGGAGGTGCTGACGGCCGGGCAGGAGGAGCCGGTCGTCGCCTCGAAATCTTCGTCCACCTCCTCCATAGCCCTCGACACCCTCGACCCCTCACCCCACATGAACCCCACAGAATCCGCACGCCCCACCGCCGACTCCGAATTCGCCGCCCCCACAGCCGAGTTCGCGTCCCCCTCACCCGAATTCGAGTCCCGTACACCCGAATTCGAGTCCCGTACACCCGAATTGGCGTACCCCAGACCCGAATCCGGGGCCGCGCCGCCCAACGAAACCAGCGCCCCGCCCGCCGCCCGCCGCCCCGGCGGTGACCCGGTGAAGGCGCTGCTGCACCAGCACCGTGACCTGTGCGAGCGTGCCGTGGACCCGCTGGAGATCGCCGCGGGTCTTGAGGCGCACGGCATCACCGACCGGACCGCCGCACGCTTCCGCCACCGGGACGTGTTCGCGCTCGCCGAGGAGATGTATGCACGGGTGCCGCGCCGCGCGGACGGTGACGGCGACTTCGACGACCGCGCCGTCGGCACCTCCGACACGGCAGGCGCCTCGGGCACCGCCGACGCGGTCGACCTCGGCGGCACCGCCGGTACCGACAACACCGGCTCGCCGCACGCATCCGTACGCGAACCCGCCCCCACCGCACCACCGGGAACCCTGTGGGACTGGGCGCTCGCCCCGTTGCTCCCCGGTGCGGTCTGCGCCCTGACCGTGCTCGGGCTCGAAGTCACCGACGGGCAGGCGCACTTCGTGGTGGGCGTGGCCGGGACGCTCGGGCTCGGCCTGGCGATGGTGCCCGCGCTGGGTCGCGGCCCGCTCGGTTCACGGCACCACTTCGCTGTGGGCAGCCGGGTGTGGATCTGCTGGCTGCTGCTCTTTCTCCTGGCCGGGGACAGCCTGCTGCGCGCCGCCGTCATGGGCGGGCCGGACGAGCCGGGCCCCGTGGCGAGCGCGCCGTTGCTGGCGCTCGCCTGTGCCGTCGCGCCGGGCAGTTGGTGTGCGCGACTCTTCGCGACGGTGTCGGCGCGCAACCTGGCGGGCAGCCGCGGGCTCGCCGAATTCACCGCGCGGGTACGGCCGTTGCTGCTCGCGGCCGTCCTGCTGTTCCTGTGCGCACTCGGCCTGTTGCTCGCACTGACCACCGCGGTCCTCGGCGGCGAGGCCGGATACGCGCACCCGGCCGCCCTCGGCGCGCTGCTGTTCCTCGCCCGGCTGCTGCTCGCACGCGGCTTCACCCATGCCCCGGCCCTGGTACTCGCCGCGGTCGGTACCGGCGAGGCACTGGCGCTGGCGACTGTGTTCGCGGGACGACTGCCCGGCTGTGAATCCCTCTCCGTACCGGTGCAGCGCATCGTCGAGGACCACGGCCCCGGCCCGGTGGCCGCACTGATCTGCGGTACCGGCGCACTCGTTCTGCTCCTCCACGCCCTGCGCGCCCTCGCCAGGGCATCCGCCCACACCCGCGAGGGAGGAACCCGGTGAACGGCCCGCGCGCCAGCGCGCGCACCACCGTCGTCCGCCCGAGCGCACACCTCACCACCCTCCGCACCACTTCCCTCCCGAGCGCGCACCCCACACCCGCCACCCACCCCACCCCGCACGCCCCCGGCGCACACCATCCGCCCGCCCCCACAACCCACGCCACGCGCACCTCGCGCGCCCCCGGCACCCACCGCCCCGGCACCCCTGCCCCGCCCCCGGCGGCAGGCCCTCCCCGCCGGACGTCCCCACGCTCCCCGGCCGGGGCCTCCCGACTCACCACGGCACACCCTCGAAGGGACACCCAGATGACCGCTCCGCCTCGCGAGACCACCGCTCCCCTCGCACCGCCCCCCGGTACGGCGACACCGGACGAGGACCGCCCCGGCCGCCCGAGCGGCCCGGTCCGTACCCCGGACCCCGGCCCCGCCCCCTCTCCCGCCCCCGCGCGAACCACGGCAACCCCCCGAGCCCTGGCAACCTCCCGTCGCCCGGCAACTCCCCACACCCACAAGCACAAGGGGGACGCCCGATGAGAGTTCTGCTGATCGGTGCCACGGGGTACCTGGGCCGGTTCGTCGCCGAGCGGCTGCTCGCGGACCCGGCGGTGCAGCTCACCGCGCTCGGCCGCCGCGACGACGCGGATGTCCGCTTCGACCTCGCGGGCGGCAGCCCCGGCGCGCTGAGCCGCTTTCTGGACGCGGTGCACCCGGGCGTCGTCATCAACTGCGCGGGCGCCACCCGGGGCGGCGCCCGGGACCTGACCCGGCACAACACGGTCGCCGTCGCCACCGTCTGCGAGGCGCTGCGCCGCAGCGGCTGCGGGGCGCGCCTGGTCCAGCTCGGCTGCGGCGCGGAGTACGGGCCGAGCCAGCCAGGTTCCTCCACCGCCGAGGACGCGGTGCCAAGGCCCGGCGGCCCGTACGGGGTGAGCAAGCTCGCCGCCACCGAGCTGGTGCTCGGCTCCGGTCTCGACGCGGTGGTGCTGAGGGTCTTCTCGCCCGCCGGTCCCGGCACCCCGGCGGGCTCCCCGCTCGGCCGGCTCGCGGAGGCGATGCGGCGGGCCATGCAGTCCGGGGACGGCGAACTGAAGCTCGGCGGGCTCGGCGCGCAACGGGACTTCGTCGACGTACGCGACGTGGCGCGCGCCGTGCACGCCGCCTCGCTGTCGGCCGCCCAGGGCGTGGTCAACATCGGCTCCGGCCGCGCGGTCCGGCTGCGCGACGCCGCCGCCACCCTCGCCCGGGTCGCCGGATACGGCGGCACCCTGCACGAACTGGACGGCCCCGCCCACCCGGTGCGCGGCCCCATCGGACACCCGCGCGGCGAGCAGGAGCAGCCCGGGCCCGTACACCCGTATCCGGACGGCTGCGGCAGCTGGCAGCAGGCCGATGTGCGTACCGCCCGCGACCGGCTCGGCTGGCGGCCCCGGATCCTCCTGGAGGAGTCGCTCGCCGACATCTGGATGGAGGCGGCATGCCGCATCTGACCAGACCCCGCGCCCTGCGCGCCGGTACCGGCTCCGGCACCCGCTTCGCCCTGCCGGGCCTGGCCCACCCACTGGTCGCCCCCGCCGAGTGGGCCGAGCCGACCCGGCCCGGCACCCCCGTGGACTGGGTGGTCCTGAACGTCTCCGCCCGTGGTCCCGGCCAGCGGCCCGACCCGCACTGCCTGGCCGCGGTCGGGCGGCTGACCAACGCGGGGGTACGTGTTCTCGGTCACCTCGACCTCACCTGGGGCACCCGGTCCTTCGGCGAGATCGTCTCGGACGCGCACCGCTACGTGGACTGGTACCGGCCCGACGGCTTCCTGCTCGCCCGCTGCCCCACCGACCGCGCCGCGCTGCCCGAGGTCCGCCGTACCGTGGCGACCCTGCGCGCGCTGCTCGGTACCGAGCGCCGGCGCACGGGCCGGGCGCGCACGCCCCGGGGCGCGCACATCGTCCTCGGCCACGGCCGCCATCCGTACCCCGGATACGCGGAGAGCGGCGACCAGTTGATCACCTTCCACGGGCCGTGGAGCGACTACCGCTGGTCGCAGGCGGCCGAGTGGACCGCCGACTACCCGCCGGACCGCTTCTGTCACCTGGTCCACTCACTGCCCGCGGGACATCTGGAGGAGGCGCTGCGCATCGCGCGCTGGCAGGGGGCCGGGACGGTCTGCTTCACCGACCGGACCCGGCGCGGACCGGCCGCCGCGCCCTGGGAGGCCATGCCCGGCTACTGGGACGAGATCGTCTCGCACGTCGGAACGGGTGTCTCGGAATGAAGAAGGCCGTGGCACTGTTACGGGAAGGAACCACCGTTTTTGACGTCCGACCAACGGAGCCCCCGTGTCGCTGCCACCCCTGGTCGAGCCCGCATCCGAGCTCACCGTAGACGAGGTCCGCAGGTACTCCCGCCACCTGATCATCCCCGATGTGGGCATGGACGGGCAGAAGCGGCTGAAGAACGCCAAGGTGCTGTGTGTGGGCGCCGGCGGTCTCGGTTCGCCCGCCCTGATGTATCTCGCCGCGGCCGGTGTCGGCACGCTCGGCATCGTGGAGTTCGACGAGGTCGACGAGTCGAACCTGCAGCGCCAGATCATCCACAGCCAGGCGGACATCGGCCGCTCCAAGGCCGAGTCCGCGCGGGACAGTGTCAAGGGCATCAACCCCTACACGAACGTGATCCTTCACCAGGAACGGCTCGAGGCCGAGAACGTGATGGAGATCTTCGGCCAGTACGACCTGATCGTCGACGGCACGGACAACTTCGCCACCCGTTACCTGGTCAACGACGCCTGCGTGCTGCTGAACAAGCCGTACGTCTGGGGCTCGATCTACCGTTTCGACGGCCAGGCCTCGGTCTTCTGGTCCGAGCACGGCCCCTGCTACCGCTGCCTGTACCCGGAGCCGCCCCCGCCGGGCATGGTGCCCTCCTGCGCCGAGGGCGGCGTCCTCGGTGTGCTGTGCGCCTCGATCGGTTCGATCCAGGTCAACGAGGCCATCAAGCTGCTCGCGGGTATCGGTGAGCCGCTGGTCGGCCGCCTGATGATCTACGACGCCCTGGAGATGCAGTACCGCCAGGTCAAGGTCCGCAAGGACCCCGACTGCGCGGTCTGCGGCGAGAACCCCACCGTCACCGAACTCATCGACTACGAGGCCTTCTGCGGCGTCGTGTCCGAGGAGGCCCAGGAGGCGGCGGCCGGTTCCACGATCACGCCCAAGCAGCTCAAGTCGTGGATCGACGACGGCGAGAGCATCGACATCATCGACGTCCGCGAGCCGAACGAGTACGAGATCGTCTCCATCCCGGGCGCCCGGCTGATCCCCAAGAACGAGTTCCTGATGGGCACCGCCCTCCAGGACATGCCGCAGGACAAGAAGATCGTCCTGCATTGCAAGACGGGTGTCCGCAGTGCGGAAGTCCTCGCGGTCCTGAAGTCCGCGGGCTTCGCCGACGCGGTGCACGTGGGCGGCGGCGTCATCGGCTGGGTCAACCAGATCGAGCCGGAGAAGCCCGTCTACTGACGGAGGCCGGTCCGCTGACCGAGGAAGCCGGTCTGCTGACCGAGGAAGCCGGTCTGCTGACCGAGCGGCCTCGGCCCGAACACTTCGAAGGGCCCCAACTCCTCCCCGCCGGGGAGAAGTTGGGGCCCTTCGCCGTGACCGGGCGCCGGTGGCCTCAGTCGCAGACCTTCCCGTCCTTGGGCACCTCGCCCTTCAGGAGGTAGTCGTCGACGGTGCCGTCGACGCAGTCGCTGCCGCTGCCGTACGCACCGTGGCCCTCGCCCTTCCAGGTCAGCATCACGCCGACGTCCTTGCCGAGTTCGTCGGCCATCCGCCGGGTGCCCTCGTACGGGGTGGCCGGGTCACCGGTGTTGCCGACGACCAGGACGGGTGCGGCGCCGGGGGCGGAGACCTCGGGGGTGTCCTCCAGGCCCGGCACCGTCCAGCCGTGGCACCAGCCCGCGGTGTCCCAGCCCAGGAACTCCCCGAACACCGGAGACAGGCGCCGGAATTCGGCGAGTTCACGCTTGGCCTCGGCGGCGGTCGGGCGCTCCTTGGCGTCCCGGCAGGAGATGGCCCGCTGGGAGTGGCTCTGGGTGTCGTAACTGCCCGCTTCGTCACGGCCGTTGTAGGCATCGGCGAGACGCAGCAGCTCACTGCCGTCGCCGTCCTCGGCCGCTTCGAGTCCCGCGGTGAGCGCGGGCCAGTTGTCCTTGCTGTACAGGGTGACCGCGATACCGGTCTGCGCCAGCGTCTGGGTCAGCTCGCGCCCGCCGCCCGCGGGCATCGGCTTCGCGTCGAGCCCGTCGAGCAGGCGCACTATGCGGGCGGTGCCCTTCTTGGGGTCCTCGCCGGTGGAGCGCAGGTAGTCCTCCAGCGCCCGCTGGAAGCCCAGGGCCTGGTTCTTGGCGTGCCCGACGGCGCCCGCGCTCGGGTCGACGACGGCGTCGAGCACCACCCGGCCCACCCGGCCCGGGAACAAGTGGGCGTAGGTGCCGCCGAGTTGGGTGCCGTAGGAGATGCCGAAGTAGTGCATCTTGTCGTCGCCGAGCACCTGACGCATCAGGTCCATGTCGTGGGCGGTCGCCTGGGTCGACAGATGCGGAAGGAGCTCCCCGGCGTCGCGGTCGCAGCCCTTGGCGAAGTCGGCCGCGTCCGCGAGGAAGGTCTTCTCCTCCTTGGCGTCGTCGGGGGAGAGGTCGATCGTCTCGGCCGCCGCTACCTTCTCGTCGTCGCGGCAGCGCAGGCCCTCGCTCGCCGCCACGCCGCGCGGGTCGAAGCTCACCAGGTCGTACCGGCCGCGCAGCTTCCCGTACAGGTCGGACAGCGAGGGCAGGCCGGAGATGCCGGAGCCGCCGGGGCCGCCGAAGTTGAACAGGAGCGAGCCGAGGCGGTCGCCCTCGCCGGTGGACTCGGCGCGGATCAGGGCGATGCCGATCCGTTCGCCGTCGGGCTTCGCGTAGTCCCGGGGCACCTGGAGCGTCGCGCACTGCCACTCGGAGCCGGGCGCCTGGCCGGAGGAGTCGGCCTCGCAGCGTCCCCAGTCCAGCTTCTGCCCGGTCAGCGCCGCGGGCAGCGCGGGCTGATCCCCGCCCTGGGCCCCGGACGGGTTCGTCGGGCGCTTCGTGTCCTTCGGGTCCTTGTCCCCGTCGGAATCCCCGGAGCCACCGCACCCCGCTATCAGCAGTGCCGCCGCGGCTGCCGCCACGACGCGTACGACTCGCATCAACTGTTCCCTCCCCATGGCCGCCCCTCTCCACCGCTCACGCGGCCCGGACGGTGGCGACATAGTAGGCGTACCTGCCGACAGGGGATCCGGCGGGCGCTCCCGGGCGCTCCAGGGCGCTCCCGGACAGGTACGGACCGGCGTGCACGCGGGCGCCTGCGCCCGCGCCCCACGGGCGCGCGCCCGCGACGAGCGCGTACCCCTCAGCCGCACACCTTGCCGCTCCTGGGCACCCGGCCCGCGAGCAGATACTCGTCGACGGTGGCGCGTACACAGGCGTCGCCGCTGTCGTAGGAGCCATGGCCCTGGCCGCGGTAGGTGAGTTCGACGCCCACGCCCTTGCCGAGGGCCCGCGCCATGCGGTGGGTGCCCTCGTACGGGGTGGCCGGGTCGCCGGTGTTGCCGACGACCAGGATCGGGGGCGCGCCCGGGGCGCTCACCTCGGGGTGATCGGCGGCGCCGGGCACCGGCCAGTCGGTGCAGCCGAGCATCCCCCACGCCAGGTACTCGCCGAACAGCGGCGCCGCCCTGCGGAAGGCGGGGAGCCGGTGCCGTACGTCCGCGACCGAGTAACGCGCCTTCTCGTCCGAGCAGTTGATGGCCATGTTGGCGGCCTGGATATTGCTGTACGAACCGTTGGGATTGCGGCCGTTCATGGCGTCGGACAGCAGCATCAGGGTCTGGCCCCGGCCGTCGTAGGCCTCCTGCAGACCCTGGATCAGGTAGTCCCAGAAGTCCTTCGAATAGAGCGACTGCGCGATGCCGTTGAGGGCCGCGGTCTGGGTGAGGCGGCGCGGGAGGGCGCCGGGCAGGGGCCTTCGGTCCAGGCGTTTCAGGAGCGCCACCATCCGCGACTCGACCTCGGCGGCCGAGTCGCCGAGCGGGCATTCCTCCCGCCTGCCGGCGCAGTCCTCGGCGAAGTTGTCGAGCGCCAGCTGGAAGCCGCGGGCCTGGCCGAGGGCGCCCTGCTCCGAGGAGCGCGAGGGGTCGACCACCGCGTCCAGCACGGCCCGGCCCACCCGCCTGGGGAACAAGTGCGCGTAGACACCGCCGAGTTCGGTGCCGTACGAGATCCCGAAGTAGTACAACTTGGCGTCGCCGAGCACCCGGCGCATCAGGTCCAGGTCGCGGGCGGCGTCCGTGGTGCGCACATGCGGCAGCATCGCACCGGAGTTCTTCGCGCAACTGCTGTTGAAATCGCGGGTGTTGTCGAGCAGCGCGGTGCGCTCGGCGGCGTTGTCCGGAGTGGCGTCCTGCTGAAAGTGCGCGTCGAGCTGTCGCCCGTTCTGGCAGATCACCGGCGCGCTCGCGCCGACCCCGCGCGGGTCGAAGCTCACCAGGTCGTAGCGGGTGCGCAGCTTCGCGTACTGGTCGCCGAAGGACGGCAGCGCACTGACCCCCGAGCCGCCGGGCCCGCCGAAGTTGAAGATCAACGAGCCGATCCGGCCCTTCTCGGTGCCGGTGGTGGTGGCCCGTACCAGCGCGAGATCGATGGTCTCGCCCCTGGGCTCGTCCCAGTCGCGGGGCGCCTTCATCGTCGTGCACTGCCACCGGCCGCCCCCGGCCGCGGCGGTCGGCGCCCGCCCCGCGCCCTGCGCCTCGTCGGGCACGGGGCAGTCCGACCAGCTCAGCCGCTGCCGCGACAGGTCCTCGTGCCCCTCGCCCTTGTCGTCGCCGCAGCCCGGCAGCGAGGCGGCCAGCACGACGAAGGAGACGAGGGCAGCGGCGCGCGGCGCGCGGGGCGGCATCGGCATGCCACCCATCCTCGGGCCGCCGTGCCGGGCCCGCCCGGGGCGTGGTCCGAGCGGGTGAGCCAGCCCGCTACGGCAGCGGCGTCGCGCAAGGGCCCGCGGTCACAGTGCTCCCTTGCGGGTCAGATGGTTGAAGAAGAGCCAGCCGGGCAGCACCGGCAGCCACAGCGTCAGCAGCCGGTACAGGAGCACCGCGGGGGCGGCGACCTCCTTGGGCAGACCGACCGCGATCAGGCCGACGGTGAGGGTGGCCTCGACGGCGCCGACTCCGCCCGGGGTCGGCGCGGCCGAGCCCAGCGCGTTCCCGGCGAGGAAGACCACGGCGACGCTGGCCAGGCTCAGCGCGGGGGTGTCGTCCCGCCCGAAGGCGCGGATCGAGGCATCCAGGCACATCACGAAACAGGCCGTGAGCAGCAGCATGCCGCCGATCCCGGTGAGCAGCTTCTGCGGCCGCTGGAGCACGTCGAGCATGCGCGGCACCACACCCGCGAACAGCGAGCGCACCCGGGTCGAGACGAACTTGCGCATGAACGGGATCGAGGTCACCACCAGCGCCAGTACGGCGACGGTGAGCAGGCCCGCGATGACCGTACGGGACGGCGAGAGCGACGGCGTCTTCTCGGTGCCGGTCAGATAGCCGAAGGTCAGCAGCAGCACGATGTGGGCACCGAGCCCGAACAACTGCGAGGCGCCGACGCTGGCCACCGCGAGCCCGGGGCGTACGCCCGCGCGTTGCAGAAAGCGGGTGTTGAGCGCCACCCCTCCGACCGCCGCGGGCGCCACGATCTTCACGAAGGACCCGGCGACCTGCGCGCCCACCGTCCGCATGAACGGCACCCGCTCCGGCACGAAGCCGAGCAGGCTCATCGCCGCCGCGAAGTAGCTCGCCGCCGAGAACAGCACCGCCGCGATCACCCAGCCCCACTGGGCCTCCTCGAAGAGGGTGCGGAACTCGATGTGGGTGAGCTGCGAGAGCAGGAAGTACGCGCCGATCGCACCGGCGATGAAACTGAACAGGGTGCGCGGCCGGATCCGCTCCAGGCGGGCGGGCTCGACCGGCGCCTGCGGGCGGATCAGCAGCACCTGATGGCGGATCTGGGTGAGCAGGTCGTCCTCGCGGGCGCCGTCCAGGGCCTCGTCGATGGCCCGCTTCTCGGCCTGCTTCTCGGCGCGCAGCGTCTTCTTGTCGGGCCCGGCGGCGGCGCTCTGCCCCTCGTCCTGCTCGTCGAGCTTGGCCTGCTTGGCCCGCTGCGAGGCGTCGAGTACGGCTTCGCGTTCGCGCTGTGCGCGCTCCCTGGCCAGCCTGCGCAGGGTGGCCCGGGTGGACCGGGTCAGCGCGATCGGCTGGAGCATCGGCAGACAGTCGGCCACCGCGTCCGGGCCGAGCACCGCGAGCGCCGAGTCCACGGCCCGTTCGGCGCCCACCCGCAGGCCGAGCGTGGCAAGGAGCTGGGCGATGTCCATCCGCAGCACCAGGTCACCGGCCGCGATCTCGCCGCCGCGCAGATCGGTGAGGACCACGGTGCCCGAGGAGTCCACCAACAGCGCGTCGCCCGCGAGTCTGCGGTGGGCGATACGGCGCGACTGGAGCGCCTTGACCTGCCGCCAGATGTCGGCGAGCAGAGCGTCGGTGAGCTCCTCGTCGTCGAGCGAGTCCAGGCTCTGGCCGCCGGTGTGCTCGTAGACCAGCATCACCGCGTCCGGGCCGAGTTCGGAGGTCGCGATCAGCTTGGGCGCATGGGCACCGGCGGCGATCACCGCGTACGCGAGCAGAGCCTCCTGCTCCAGGGCCTGGCGCAGCGACTGGAGGCTGCTGCGGGTGTTGATGCCGCGCAGCGTCAGCCGCCGCCAGGCGCGGTAGAAGAAGCCCTGCGCCTGCTGTTCGCGGTCCACGACCGTGACGTCCAGCGGCGGGCCGTCCTCCAGGGTGACGAAGTAGCGGCGGCCCCGGTCGGGGTGCTCGGGCCCCTCCTTGCCGGGCTCGGCCTCCACCCGGGCGGCGCTGAGCGGGCGGAAGCCCACCCGGCGCAGGCCGGTGAGCAGGGTGCGCCCGGTCGGCCGGACGTTGGGGGAGCCGACCGCGTACAGCGTTCCGTACGCCACCGACCAGCCGATCAGCAGCGTCAGGATGATCGAGAACGGGGTGGTGTAGCCGGTGACGAGCATGGCGAAGGCGTCGAGCAGCAGCACCACCCACAGGATCACCCGCCAGCGGGGTCTGCGGGACATGCCGACGGCCGTCATATAGGCGATCACCGGGGCGAGATAGCCGTGCACCGGGTCGGTCAGGGCCTGGATGTCGCCGGGCGCGGGCTGGGTCAGCGCGTCCTTGATCGAGCCCGGGGCGGACTCGGCCACCCACAGGTCGGTCGCCAGGGTCACGCCGTGGGCGAGCACGGCCGCGAGCACGCCGTCGGCGATGCGCAGCCCGTCGCGTTTGATCAGCCGCTCGATGGCGAACGCCACCGGCACCAGGAGCACCGCGATGCTGGAGGCCAGGCCCGCGAACTTGATCAGCAGGTCGGGGGCCTGGCCGGTGCCCTTGTTGATGTCCTGTTCGAGGCCCGAGGTGGTGCCGTGCGCGAACAGCGCGATGGCCAGGAGCACCGCGATGGCGAGCACCCCGACGAGCAGCCGCATCAGGTCCGAGGGCCGGTGCACCCGGGCGGCGAGCAGCGGCTCGTCGCCCTCCACCTCGTCGGCGTGGGCACCGCCGCTGCGGACGCTCGCGTTCTCCCCCTCGGCGTGCGCTCCGGCGCGCGTATGGTCGCGGGCGCCGTCGTGCGGGCCGCGGGATCCGGCCTCCGACTCCGAAGGGCGCGGGCCGCCGGGCTCCGGGCGCGGGTCCGCCGCGGACCGGGGCGCATCGCTGCGGTCCCCGGCGCCGTGCGCGCCCTGGTGCGGTGCCCGCTGTCCGCGGTCCCCGGTACCTGGGTGCGCGTCGGTGCCGGGCTCCTTCGCGGCTTCGTCCGGGCGCACGCCTCGCCGTTCCCTCTTGTTCTCGCGCGGCTGATCTTCCGCTGGTTTCGGTTGCCCTGTCTGGCCCTGCCGACCTTGCTGCCTCGGGTGTCCGGGGAGTCCGGGTGGTTGTGCTGGATCCGGTTGGCGGCGCGGTCCGGGTTGCTGCGGTGGTTCTGGTTCACCCGGCCCCACTGGCTCGTCCGTCACCAGTCACCGTCCGCACGATGGTGGCATGCGCCGGGTGCGCGCGGGGGCAGCAGGGTGCAGCTCACGGGAACAAAGTGTGCTTCACCCCGCTTTGTTCCGGACTCCGCCGCACACCGTACGGCTTGTCGGTGGCGTACGGCAGGATGGGGCGGATGACTGAGCACGAGCTGCCGGAGGAGCGCGCCGCCCCCGCCGACGAGGACGGCACCGACACACTGCCCGCCTACGCCGAACGCGTCCTGGACGTCGCCGAACTCATCCCCGCCGGACGCGTCATGACCTACGGGGACGTCGCCGAGTGGCTCGAAGAGGGCGGCCCGCGCCAAGTGGGCCGGGTGATGGCCCTGTACGGCGGCGCGGTTCCCTGGTGGCGCGTGGTGCGCGCCGACGGGCACCTGCTCCCCGGACACGAACTGCGCGCGCTGGACCACTACCGCGCCGAGGGCACCCCGCTGCGCGAGGCATCGCGCGGCGCCGAAGGGCACCTGCCGCGTCTCGACATGAGGCGGGCACGCTGGGACGGCCGGGACGCACAGGCTCACACCTGACAGCCTGCGCCACCGCACGGCGCCACGGCGGGCGTTTGACCCGTACGGCGTACCCGCACCGGCCCCCGCGACTGGCGTACGTTCGTCTCCCACGGCCCGCCCCCGACGCGAGGCCGCCAGCACGCGCGCCGGGCGGACCGGCGCCCACCGCACCACCAGCACAACCACCAGGACCGGCGAATCACGTGAGCTCCTCTTCTTCCACCCGGCGCCTGCCGCACCCCGGGGTCCGGCGGGGAGAGTCCGCGTACCGTCTCGTCCGCACACCACCGACGACCCCCGGCCCGCCCGAACCGGACGCGAGCCAGCGCGCAGTGGTCGACCACCGGCACGGACCGCTCCTGGTCCTCGCCGGTCCGGGAACCGGCAAGACGACCACCCTCGTCGAGGCCGTGCACGCCCGCATCGCCCAGGGCACCGACCCCGAGCGCATGCTCGTGCTCACCTTCAGCCGCCGGGCCGCCGTCGAACTGCGCGACCGCATCGCCCTGCGCACCGGCGCCGCCGCGGCCCCGCAGGCCACCACCTTCCACTCCTTCTGCTACGCCCTCGTCCGCGCCCACCAGGACAGCGAACTCTTCCGCGACCCCCTGCGACTGCTGTCCGGACCCGAACAGGACGTCGCGGTACGCGAACTGCTCGCCGGACAAATCGACCTCGCCCGCAGCGGCCTCGCCACCATCCGCTGGCCCGACGAACTGCGCGCCTGCCTCACCACCCGCGGCTTCGCCGACGAGGTACGCGCCGTCCTGGCCCGCTCCCGCGAACTCGGCCTCGGCCCACGCTCCCTGGAGTCCTTCGCCCGCCGCGCGGGCCGCCCCGACTGGACCGCCGCGGCCGCGTTCCTCGCCGAGTACCTCGACGTCCTCGACATGCAGGGCGTCCTCGACTACGCCGAACTCGTCCACCGCGCCGTGCTGCTCGCCGAACGCCCCGAGGTCGCCGCCCGGCTCACCGAGCGGTACGAGGCGGTCTACGTGGACGAGTACCAGGACACGGATCCGGCGCAGGTGCGGTTGCTGCGGGCGTTGGTGGGGGAGTCGGCGGGGGCGTTGGCGGGGGCGGGGAATGCTGGGAATGCCGGGAGTGTCGGGCGCGCCGGGGATGCTGGGGATGCAGGAAGTGCCGTGGGTGCGGCGGGAGTCGGTGCTGCGGGGGGCGGTGGTGCGGGGAGCGGTGCTGCGGGGATCGGTGGTGGCGGTGGGGTGCCGGGTGCCGGTTCGGGTGGGCGGGCGCTGGTCGCCTTCGGTGATCCGGACCAGTCGATCTACGCGTTCCGCGGCGCCGATGTGAACGGCATCCTCGACTTTCCGCAGATGTTCCCGCGCCCGGACGGCTGCCCCGCGCCGGTACGGGTACTCGGCACCTCACGGCGCGCCCCCGCCGGGCTGCTCGCCGCCACCCGGCTCCTCACCCAGCGGATGCCACTGACCCGGCTGCCCGTCGAAAAGGTGCGTGCGCACCGCGAGTTGGCGGCCGAGCGGGACGGCGGCACCGTCGAGGTGCAGACCTTCGCGACGGCGGGCGCCGAACTGGACAACGTCGCCGACCTGCTCCGGCGTGCCCATCTCGAGGACGGCGTCCCCTGGGGCGAGATGGCCGTACTGGTCCGGGCGGGGGCCCGCATCCCCGCGGTGCGCCGCGCGCTCACCACGGCCGGCGTTCCCCTCGACATCGACGGCGACGACCTTCCACTGCGCCACGAGCCCGCTCTGGCACCGCTGCTGCTTGCTTTGCGGGTGGTTGCGGAGTCGGTGGAGGGGGAGGAGGGCGTGGGTTTGGGTGACGCCGAGGTGGGTGACGCCCACCTGGTGGGTGAGGCGGAGTTGGGTGAGGCGGAGTCGGGTGAGGCGGAGTCGGGTGAGGCGGAGTTGGGTGAGGCGGGGGCGGGGGGCCTGGAGCAGGCGTCCGGGGGTGGCAGGTCCGAGGATGGTCGGTCGGGGGATGGGCAGTCCAGGGATGGTCGGTCCGGGGATCGGCAGTCCGGGGATGGCCGGTTGGAGGATGGGCAGTTCGAGGGCCACGGGTCCCAGGGGCAGGAGTCCTTTGATGCGCTGTCCGTGGTTGCGCAGTCCTCGGATTCGGAGTCCGAGGATTCACGGTCCCGGGTTGCGCAGTCCCCGGATTCGCAGTCCGAGGAAGCACCGTCCCGGGTTGCGCAGTCCCCAGATTCGCAGTCCGAGGATTCGCAGTCCCATGACCCCCGATCCACGGACCCGCACACCCCGGATCCCGAACCCTCGGACCCGCATACCCCACGTACCCCCTCCATCGCCCCCGCCTGGCTCGACACGGAAACCGCGCTCACCCTGCTCACCTCACCGCTCGCCGGGATGGACACGGCGGATCTGCGGCGGCTCGGCCGCGCGCTGCGCGAGGAGGAGCGCGCGGCGGGCCACCGGCTGCCGCCGCCCTCCGACGAGCTGCTCGCCCGCGCACTGGCCGAGCCCGAGCGACTCGTAGCCCACGACCCCGCCTACGCCCGCGGTGCCCAGCGGCTGGGCGCCCTGCTGCGCAAGGCGCGGGAGCGGCTCGCGGGCGGCGGTACGGCCGAGGAGGCGCTGTGGGAACTGTGGAACGGCACCGGCTGGCCCGGGCGACTGGAACGCGCCGCCCGGCGGGGCGGGCCCGCGGGGCGCAACGCAGACCGTGACCTGGACGCCGTCTGCGCCCTCTTCGCGACCGCCGCCAGGGCCGAGGCACGGACCGGAGGCCGCGGCGCGCTCAACTTCCTCGCCGAGGTCCAAGCGCAGGACATCGCGGCCGACACCCTCACCCGCCGGGCCGTACGCCCGGACGCCGTACGGCTGATGACGGCCCACCGCGCCAAGGGACTTCAGTGGCGGCTCGTCGTGGTGGCCGGGGTCCAGGAGGGGCTCTGGCCCGATCTGCGGCGCCGCGGTTCGCTCCTGGAGGCCGACCGCATCGGTCGCGACGGCCTCGCTCCGCCGCTGACCCCGGGCGCCCTGCTCGCCGAGGAACGCCGCCTCTTCTACGTGGCCGCCACCCGCGCGAGCGAGCGCCTGGTCGTCACCGCGGTGAAGGCACCGGCCGAGGACGGCGACCGGCCCTCACGCTTCCTCACCGAACTCGGCGTGGAACCACGCGAGATCAGCGGGCGCCCGCGCCGCCCGCTCGCGGTGTCCGCGCTGGTCGCCGAACTACGGGCCACCACCGTCGACCCGCGCGCCTCGGCGGCCCTGCGCCAGGCGGCGGCCGAGCGGCTCGCCAGGCTCGCCGCGCTCGACGACGGCGAGGGCAGACCGCTCGTGCCGAGCGCGCACCCCTTCCGCTGGTGGGGCGTGGACGAACCCACCGAGAACAAGGTGCCGTTGCGCGACCGCGACCGACCCTTGGTGCTCTCCGGCAGCGCACTCGACCAACTCGCCCACACCTGCGCCCTGCAGTGGTTCCTCGGCCGCGAAGTGAAGGCGGACACCCCGGCCACGGCCGCCCAGGGCTTCGGCAACGTGGTGCACGTACTCGCCGACGAGGTCGCCTCCGGCCGGACGCCCGCCGACCTCGACGTACTGATGGAACGCCTCGACTCGGTGTGGGACGCGCTCGCCTTCGACGCCCCGTGGAAGTCCGCACAGGAGAAGGACAACGCGCGCCTGGCCCTGGAGCGCTTCCTCAAGTGGCACGTCCTGGACCGCACGGAGCGGGTCGCGGTCGCCAGCGAGCACGGCTTCGACGTGACGCTGGAGGCCGGCGGCGTCGCCGTGCGGATCCGCGGCTCGATGGACAGGGTCGAGCGGGACGGCGAAGGGCGCGCGTACGTCGTCGACTTCAAGACGGGAAAGCAGGCACCGACCGCCGCCGAGGTCGCCCGGCACCCGCAGCTCGCCGTGTACCAGCTCGCCGTCCGCGAGGGCGCGGTGGACGAGGTCTTCGACGGAAGCAGGCCGGAGCCGGGCGGCGCCGAACTCGTCCACCTGCGGCAGGGCGCCGCCCGCCGCGACGGCGGCGAGGAACTGCCCCGCGTCCAGGCCCAGGAGGCCCTGGCCGGTGAATGGGTCGGCGACCTCCTCGCCACGGCGGCGGGCAAGGTCCTCGACGAACGCTTCACTCCCACCGCCGGACAGCACTGCACGCACTGCTCGTTCCGGGCGTCGTGCAGTGCGCGGCCGGAGGGGCGGCAGGTCGTCGAGTGACGGCAGGTCGTCGAGTGAGGGGGATGGGTGTGGGGGAGGGGCTTGGGGAGGGGTGAGGAGTGAGGGGTGAGGAGTGAGGGGTGTGAAGGTGAGGGTGGCGCCGGTGTCCGTATCTTGGGGCCCCCACCCCCCCAACCCCCACCCCCGCGCCCCCAACCCTCCGCCCCCAGCCGAGCCAGCCGCGACCTTCACATGCTTCCCGCCTCGCCTCGCCCGGCCCCGCCGTGTCAGGCCCTCGCCCCGCGCCCGGACCAGCCCGTCGAGACACGAGTATGCGCGGATGCCGAACGCGACGCCGGGCCCTGTGGATAACTCAGGGCCAGGGGCTCGTGGCCAACGTCGGATCGCGGCAGCCTGTGGACAACCCGAGGGCTGTCGGTGCGCGCGGCTAGCCTCTTTCCCGTGACCGCACGACTGACCGATCCCGAGCAGCTCAAGGAGCTCCTCGGCATCCCCTTCACCCCGGAGCAGACGGCCTGCATCACCGCGCCGCCCGCCCCGCAGGTCGTCGTGGCCGGAGCAGGCTCGGGCAAGACCACCGTGATGGCGGCGCGCGTGGTGTGGCTGGTCGGCACCGGACAGGTCGCCCCAGAGCAGGTGCTCGGCCTGACCTTCACCAACAAGGCGGCCGGTGAACTGAGCGAGCGGGTGGCCAAGGCGCTGGTGAAGGCGGGCATCACCGACCCTGATCCGCTCGATCCGGACAACCCACCGGGCGAACCCCTCATTTCCACCTATCACGCCTTCGCCGGACGCCTGCTTACCGATCACGGCCTGCGCATAGGCATCGAGCCGACGACCCGCCTGCTCGCCGACGCCACCCGTTTCCAGCTCGCCGCGCGGGTACTGCGCGAGGCCCCCGGCACCTATCCGGCGCTCACCCGTTCCTTCGCCGACCTGGTGGGCGATCTGCTCGCCCTCGACAGCGAACTGGCCGAGCACCTGGTCGAGCCCGGCGACCTGCGCGCCCACGACACCGCACTGCTGCGCGAGCTCGCCGAGGCCCGGCTCGGCAACGCCGACCTCCGCAAGATCCCCGAAGCGGCTGCCGCCCGCCGCGAACTGACCGGCCTCGTACTGCGCTACCGCGAGGCCAAACGCTCCCGCGACCTGCTCGACTTCGGGGACCAGATCGCCCTGTCGGCCCGTCTCGCCCACGGCTGCCCAGAGGTCGGCGCCCTGCTGCGCGAGGAGTTCCGGGTGGTGCTGCTCGACGAGTACCAGGACACCTCCGTCGCCCAACGCATCCTGCTCGCGGGCCTGTTCGGGCGCCGCACCGGCCACCCGGTGACCGCGGTCGGCGACCCCTGTCAGGCCATCTACGGCTGGCGCGGCGCCTCCGTCGCCAACCTCGACGACTTCCCGGAGCACTTCGCGCACCCGGACGGCAGCCCCGCCGCCCGCCACTCCCTCAGCGAGAACCGGCGCAGCGGCGGCCGCCTGCTCGACCTCGCCAACGAGCTAGCCGCCCCCCTCCGTGCGCGGCACGCCGGCGTCGAGGCCCTGCGCCCCGCCACCGGCGCGGAACACGACGGCCTGGTGCGCTGCGCCCTGCTGCGTACGCATGCCGAGGAAATGGACTGGCTCGCCGACTCCCTGGCCCACCTGGTACGCACCGGCACCCCGCCCGGCGAGATCGCCGTGCTCTGCCGCACGGCCACCGACTTCGCCGAGATCCACCGGGTTCTGGTCGCGCGGGACATCCCGGTCGAGGTCGTCGGCCTGTCCGGGCTGCTGCACCTGCCGGAGATCGCCGACCTGGTCGCGGTGTGCGAAGTGCTCCAAGACCCCGGCGCGAACGCCGCGCTGGTACGTCTCCTGACCGGCCCGCGCTGGCGCATCGGCCCGCGCGACCTGGCCCTGCTCGGCCGCCGCGCCCGACTCCTCGTACGCCACCGGGACTTCGGCGCGGACGCCGACGACACCGATGGTGCCGAAGCGGCAGACCGGCGCCTCGCCGAAGCGGTGGAAGGCGTCGACCCGGCGGAACTGATCTCCCTCGCCGACGCCCTCGACACCTTCCTCGAGAACCCGGCGCGAGACGGTCAGTCCCATGCCCTTGCCGACGACGACGGACTGCCGTTCTCGGCGGAGGCCCGGACGCGGTTCGCCCACCTCGCCGCCGAACTGCGGGAAATGCGCCGCTCCTTGGCGGATCCCCTGATGGACGTCCTGCACCGGGTCCTCTCCGTCACCGGCCTAGAGGTCGAACTCTCCGCCTCACCACAGGCACTCGCCGCCCGCCGCCGCGAGACCCTCGCCAACTTCCTGGACATCGCCGCCTCGTTCGCCGCACAAGAGAGCGAGGCGGGCCTGCTCGCCTTCCTCGGCTTCCTGCGCACGGCAGCCCAGTACGAGAAGGGCCTGGACAACGCCCTGCCCGGCGGCGAGAACACGGTCAAGGTGCTCACCGCGCACCGCTCCAAGGGCCTCGAATGGGATGTGGTCGCCGTCCCCGGCCTGGTCAAGGGGACCTTCCCGAGCAGCCAGGGCCGTGAGAAATGGACCGCCCAGGGCAAGGTCCTGCCGCACGCCCTGCGCGGCGACCGCGACACCCTGCCCGAGCTCACCTCCTGGGACGCCCGTGGCCTCAAGGCCTTCCACGAGGAGATGAAGGAGCACCAGAGCACGGAAGAACTCCGCCTCGGCTACGTCACGTTCACCCGCCCCCGCTCCCTGCTGCTCGGCTCCGGCCACTGGTGGGGCCCCAGCCAGAAGCGCAGCCGGGGCCCTTCCGACTTCCTCCAGGCCCTCTCCGCGCACTGCCTCGCGGGACACGGCGAGATCGAGGCCTGGGCGGAGGAACCGGCGGCCGACGAGGAGAACCCGGCCCTGCACGAGACCGCCGCTGAACGCGTCTGGCCCCTGCCCCTCGACCCCACCGCCCTGGAACGCCGCCGCGCCGCCGCCCGCACCGTCCTCGCGCACCTGAACCGTCCGCGCCGGCCGGAGCCCGAGCCCGAGCCCGAGTTGGAGTGGGCGGGCGAAGAGTGGGTGCCAGGAGAGGACGAGTGGGACGAGCCGCCGCCGGAACCGGACTGGGACGGTGACGGCTACGGCGACGGATACGACGGAGAGGCCTTTAACGGTGACGGCCATGGTGACGAGGGCGACGGCGTGGACGCGTCGTACGCGCCCCGGGCCGTCCCGGTCGGACCGGCCGCACCGATCGCACCGGTCCCGCCGGGTCCCCGCGCCTCGCAGGAGGATCTGACACCGGAGGAGGCCCGTGCGGTCGCTTCCTGGGACCGCGACCTGCGGACGCTGACGACGGAACTCCTGCGCGCCGGACAGGACATGACAGAGGTCGTCCTGCCCGCTTCCCTCAGCGCCTCCCAGGTGGTCCGGCTCGCCTCGGACCCCGAGGGCCTCGCCCAGGAACTCGCCCGGCCGATGCCGCGGCCACCGCAGCCCGCGGCGCGCCGGGGTACCCGCTTCCACGCCTGGGTCGAGTCCCGCTTCGAGGAACTGCGGCTACCGATGCTCGACCCGGAAGACCTCCCCGGCGCCGAGACCGAGATCGCCGACGAACACGACCTCGACTCCCTGAAGGACGCCTTCGAACACGGCCCCTACGCCCACCGCACCCCGTACCGGGTCGAGGCTCCCTTCCAACTCGCTCTTGCGGGAAGGGTGTTGCGCGGCCGCATTGACGCGATCTACAGCCTCGGCAGCACGGGCGAACCGTCCACCGACGGCCCCGCCCCGCGCTTCGAGATCGTCGACTGGAAGACGGGCCGTACCGACAGCGCCGACCCACTACAGCTCGCGATCTACCGCCTGGCCTGGGCCGAACAGCGCGGCCTCTCCCCGGAGTCGGTCACCGCGGCCTTCCACTTCGTACGCACCGGCCGCACCGTACGACCCTCCGCACTCCCGGGACGGGAAGAACTGGAGCGGTTGCTCAGCGAGGAACCCATAGGGGAAGAGGAACAGGGCGGGGAGCGAGCGTGAGTGAGTGAGAGAGACGTCTACGTCCTCATGCGTACGTGCTGCGCCCCGGACCGGAATCGTCCGGAGCCAACAGCCCCAGTACGTCCAGCAGTTGAGGTGGCTCGACGGGGTCGGTGAGCGAAGCCAGGTCCGCGCGGCTGAACCAGCCGTGCGTGTCCAGGGATGTCCGTTCGTGGGGGAGTAGCCCGGCCCGAGTCAGAGACGGTTGCTCGGTGGCGAACCTGGCGAGATAGAAACGCTCGGTCCCGATGTACCGCTTGCCGTTCCACCACACATCGCGGTCGACCGGCACCGACCGGTCGAGGACGGAGTCCGGGTCGAGCCCCGTCTCCTCGGCCAGTTCGCGCCGCGCCGCCTCCAACGGCTCCTCGCCGGGCTCGATGCCCCCACCGGGCGGCTCCCAGAGCCACGTCCCGTCGAACGGGTCACGCCAGCGCAGAAGCAGTACGCGATGTGCGGCGTCCAGACACAGGACCCTGACAGCCGGTCGTTGACTCGTCTCCACGGTCCGGACGGTACGCGGTGCCGGAAATGTGGATCAAGGCGCGAGGGCGCGGCGACCGGTTCCGTAGGTGTTCATCGTCCGCCACCGCATGTGCCGAACAGTCGGCAGCCCAGGAGCACCGTCACGTCCCGGAGTCGAGCGGCGGCCGGCTGGGGCCGTCGGACGCGGCGGCCCCGTACAAGTGGCCGTAGAGGCGGTTGAGTCGGGCGTCCCGTTCGGCGTCCTCGTCGGGTCCGACCGCCGACGAGCCGGAGCTCCAGGGCACCGGGCAGGGCGATGAGTGTTCCGGGTCCGGGCACAGGACCCGGGTCAGTTCTTCGCTCAGGGCTTCCGCTTCCCGGCCCCCTGCGAGGGTTCCGACCCGGATCTCATGGACGCGGCGTGCGCCGGGTTCGGCTCCGGGATGCTCGATGCGCCACTGCTCGGGAAGCTCGTCGTAGAACTCGCCGATCGGCATGTCGCCGCACGCGGTGGGCTCGTCCTGTCCTGCGATGTGCAGGACGTGAGGCAGGCCGCGCTGCCGGAGCACTGCGGCGAATCCGTCGACTGCCGCGCGCAGCCCTTCCTCGTCCGCGAAGACACCGAGGTGAAGCTCGCAGAGCCTTTCCGCTCGCCCTCGCCCTGGCCCTGGCTCCGGCCTCGGCACCGACTTCGGCTCCGGCCTTGGCGCCAGGCCCGATGCGGGTGCCGGTTCCGGCCGGTGGTTCGGGAACGGCGGTTGCGGTTGCGGCTGCGGAAGGGGAGGAGGCTGGGCGGGCAAGGGCACTCCGTGTGTGGGGAGGAGGGGAAAGTTGGTGGTGGTGTCCGGGGCGCCGGAAGGGCGCGACGTGCGCGTGCGAGGCGCGGCGTACGACGTGCGACGGCCCACCTTGCCACGGCATTTCGGTCGTTGCTTCCCGTTTTCTGCTGGGCGGTCGACCCGGCTCGGCCACGGCCGTGAACAAAAGATCGAACGGGAGCGATGATTTTCCGGCGCCGCCCCGGTCTCTGTTTACGTGAAGCCGCGAAGCTGCGGAGCAGGGAACTCTGCGCGTGGCGGGGCGTTCATACGGCCGGTATGGCCGACCGTGTAGCCGTAGGGCTGTAGGACCGTAAAGCCGTAGGGCCGTGGGACCGGAAGTCCACAGGTCCACAAGTCGATGTCCGCGGGGCCGTGTTGGCGGCACCGCAACGAACCGGGAGTGCCTCGAATGCGTGTTGTGATCACTGAATTCATGAGTCTGGACGGCGTTGTGCAGGCGCCGGGCGGTCCCAAGGAGGACACCGACGGTGGTTTCGCCCACGGCGGCTGGACGCACCCCTTCTTCGACCCGGAGGTGGTCGGCGGCGCGTTCGACGCGGCGCTGGCCAACGCAGAGGGACTGCTGTTCGGGCGCCGCACCTGGCAGACGATGGCCGCGGCATGGCCGGGCCGGGCCGGGGACCCGTTCGCCGACCGGATGAACGCACTGCCGAAGTACGTGGTGTCCGAGACCCTGAGCGACGACAAGCTGACTTGGAACAACACCACGCGTATCGCGGGCGGCGACGCCGTCGCCCGGATCCGGGAACTGCGTGCCACCGGGGACGGCGACCTGGTCGTGATGGGCAGCTCCTCGCTCGCCCGCACCTTGCTCAGCGAGGGCCTGGCCGACGAACTCCGGCTCCTGATCATGCCGGTGCTCCTCGGCGGCGGTAAGACGATCTTCCCCGGCGACGGCGCCCTGCGCACGCTGCAACTGGTCTCCGCCACCACCAGCCCGAACGGGGTGCAGGTGTGCGTGTTCCGACCGGCGGGCGAGGGGGCCTGACCGGCATCCGGTCAACCTCCCCCAGCTGTTCGGGAGTTGTGTCCCGTCTCCTACCGCCCGCGCTCGCTCCGACCGGCCTTCGCCACCCGCCATGGGCGGCGTAGGCTCCGGACATGGAGGGTGCTCTGCCGTTCGTCGTGATCGTCGGTGGCATGGCCGTGGTGATGGCCTGCTGCGCGTGGTTCGCCGTGCTCGCGCGCCGCAGGGGTGGGGCCGGTGGCGCGATCGCTGCCGCGATGGCCGCCCACGACGAGGCGTTCCGCGCGACGGCGCACGAGTCCCACTACGAGATCCAGGCCCAGAGCGAACGCCGGGACTCGGTTCTGTCGCCGGACGGAAAGATGTCACCGACCGGCGGGGAGCGGCGCCGCGGCGCCAAGGCGGGCAGGCCGGGAGGCTGGACCGCCAGAACCGCCAGAACCGCCAGAACCGGGAAAGCCGCTGGAACCGGGAAAGCCGCGAGGAGCGCGAGAGCACGAAGCGCGAGAGCGGGAAGAAGGACGCACGAGTGAGGCCGCGTACGTAGAGACGCGTGCGTGAGGCCGTTACGCATCACCCCATCCCGGCACCCCATCCCGGGCCCGATCCGATGCCCCGCGTCCGTGCCGTTGCCGGGGGCGCGTGCCCGGGCAACAAGCAACAAATTCGAGCCACATCGACCGCCTCCGGCTCCCTCCGGCTCGGCTCCTGCAAGTACCGCCCCCGACCGACCTGGCCCACCTGCCCGGCACCACCACCCCACGCCAGGAGTGACCAGGCAGACAGCACATGCCCGCCGGACGCCCCGCCGCGGCCGGATAGGCTCGGCGGCATGAGCGAGACCCCGGACAACGCCGTCCGTACCTATATCGGCACCCAGCGTGACGCCTTCCTCGGCGACCTCGCGGAATGGCTGCGCATACCCTCCGTCTCCGCACAGCCGGAGCACGCTGCGGACGTCCGGCGCAGTGCCGACTGGCTCGCCACGAAACTCAAGGAGACGGGCTTTCCCACCGTCGAGGTCTGGCCGACGGACGGACTGCCCGCCGTGTTCGCGCACTGGCAGTGCGAGGACCCCGAGGCGCCCACCGTCCTCGTCTACGGCCATCACGACGTGCAGCCCGCAGCCCTCGCGGACGGCTGGCACACCGAGCCGTTCGCGCCCGAGATCATCGACGGCAAGCTGTACGCGCGGGGCGCGGCCGACGACAAGGGACAGGTCTTCTTCCACACCCTCGGCGTCCGTGCCCACCTCGCCGCGACCGGGCGCAGCACCCCCGCGGTTCACCTCAAGATGCTCATCGAGGGCGAGGAGGAGTCCGGCTCCGAGCACTTCCGCGCCTTGGTCGAGGAGCACGCCGAACGCCTCGCCGCCGATGTCGTGATCGTCTCCGACACCGGCATGTGGTCCGCCGAAACCCCCACCGTGTGCACCGGCATGCGCGGCCTGGCCGAGTGCGAGATCACGCTGCACGGCCCCGACGAGGATCTGCACTCGGGCTCGTTCGGCGGCGCCGTCCCCAACCCGGCCACCGAAGTGGCCCGCTTGGTCGCCGCGCTGCACGACGAGGACGGCCGCGTCGCCGTTCCCGGCTTCTACGACGGGGTCCGCGAACTCACCGACCGGGAACGCGAACTCTTCGCGCAGCTCCCCTTCGACGAGACCGCCTGGCTGCGTACCGCCAAGTCCCGTGCCCTGCGCGGCGAATCCGGACGCACCACCCTCGAACGTCTCTGGGCCCGCCCCACCGCCGAGGTCAACGGCATCGCGGGCGGCTACCAGGGCCCCGGCGGCAAGACGATCATTCCCTCGTCCGCGACGGTGAAGCTGTCCTTCCGCCTCGTCGACGGCCAGGAACCCGAGCACATCGCACGCGTCGTGACCGACTGGGTGGCCACCCGCCTCCCCGAAGGCATACGGCACCGTACGACGTTCCACCCCGGCACCCGGCCCTGCCTCGCACCGCTGGACCACCCCGCGCTGCGGTCGCTGGCCCGCGCCATGGGCCGCGCCTTCGGCAAGGAGATCCTCTTCACCCGCGAAGGAGGCTCGGGCCCGGCCGCCGATCTGCAGGACGTACTGGGCGCCCCGGTCCTCTTCCTCGGCATCTCGGTACCCTCCGACGCCTGGCACGCCCCCAACGAAAAGGTCGAACTCGACCTCCTCTTCAAGGGCGTCGAAGCCGGCGCCCACCTCTGGTCCGACCTCGCGGAGAACTGGCCCCGGGCCCACTGACCCGCCGCCCCCGCACAGGCCCCGCCCCAGCCGCACTCTCCAGCCACCGGGAGTTGGAAGCACCCGTGACCACCTCGACCGACCACAGCCCCGACCGTCCGATCGCGCTGACCGCACCCAGCGGCATAGACCGCGCGGCGCACCACCGGCTCGACGAAGCCTGGCTGGCCGCCGCCTGGAGCCACCCCTCCACCCGGGTCTTCGTCGTCTCCGAAGGACAGGTACTCGTCGACGAGACGAGCGAGGGCCGCACGGAGATCGTGACGACGCCGTCCTTCGAGGCGCCGCCCACCGAGTCCCACCGCTACTTCCTCGGCAACGACGAGGACGGCGTCAGCTACTTCGCCCTGCAGAAGGACAGCCTGCCCGGACGCATGGACCAGTCCGCCCGCCCGGCCGGGCTGCGCGAGGCGGGCCTGCTGCTGTCCCCGCGCGACGCCGCGCTCATGGTGCACGCCGTCGCCTTGGAGAACTGGCAACGGCTGCACCGCTTCTGCTCGCGCTGCGGCGAACGCACCGTGATCACCGCGGCCGGCCATATCCGCCGCTGCCCCGCCTGCGGCGCGGAGCACTACCCGCGCACCGACCCCGCCGTGATCATGCTGGTCACCGACGAGCAGGACCGCGCCCTGCTCGGCCGCCAGATGCACTGGCCCGAAGGCCGGTTCTCCACCCTCGCCGGATTCGTCGAACCCGGCGAGTCCATCGAGGACTCCGTACGCCGCGAGGTCTTCGAAGAGGTCGGAGTCACCGTCGGCGAGGTCGAGTACCTCGCCAGCCAGCCCTGGCCCTTTCCGTCCAGCCTGATGCTCGGCTTCATGGCCAGGGCCACCTCCGCGGAGATCAACGTCGACGGCGACGAGATCCACGAGGCCCGCTGGTTCTCCCGCGAGGAGCTGGAGAAGGCCTTCGCCTCCGGCGAGGTCCTGCCCCCGTACGGAATCTCCATCGCGGCACGCCTCGTCGAGCGCTGGTACGGCAAGCCGCTGCCCAGGCGCACCAAAGCGCTCTGAGCCGGCCGGCGGGACTCGGCCCCGGGGCGTACCCGGGGCCGCACCGCTCAGGCCCCGAGTGCCTGCTTCACCTGAGCCAGGCTCGGGTTCGTCATGACCACCTCGGCCCCACCGGCCGTCGGCAGCACCCGCACCGTGGGTACGGTCTGGTTGCCGCCGTTGGCCTGCTCCACGAACGCGGCCGACTCCGGGTCCTGCTCGATGTTTATCTCGTTGTACGCGATGCCCTCACGCTCCATCTGGCTCTTCAGCCGACGGCAGTAGCCGCACCACGTCGTGCTGTACATCGTCACAGTGCCCGACATCTCTCGCGCTCCTTCACAGGTTCGGGGCGGACTCGAAACTCCGTCCTCGCCACAGACCGAACGTGCGGGCACGTTCGACCATTCCCGGATGCCGCCCAAAGCGGGACGACTCACAGGCACGATGCGGGACCGCGGCGGGACACCCAGATTTGTACCTTGTCCCGGCCGAAGCCCGCCCCGCGTTGTCCACAGCCCCGCTCGTACAGTCCGCAAATGTGACCGTATCCACGGGCCTGTGGACAACCGGCACGCCCCTCGGCGGCGACCTGGCAGCATGGCGGGGTGACCACAGCCACGCACTCCACACTCTTCCCGGACGGACACGGCGCGAGCCAGTTCGCGGCCCCGCCGCGCGACGCCGACGCCGTACTGGAAGGGCTCGACCCCGAACAGCGCGAAGTCGCCACCGCGCTGCACGGGCCCGTGTGCGTGCTCGCCGGAGCCGGAACCGGAAAGACCCGCGCGCTCACCCACCGCATCGCCTACGGCGTCCACGCCGGAATCCTCCAGCCCGGCAACATCCTCGCCGTCACCTTCACCAACCGCGCCGCGGGCGAGATGCGCGGCCGCCTGCGCCAGCTCGGCGCCCAGGGCGTACAGGCCCGCACCTTCCACTCCGCGGCCCTGCGCCAGCTCCAGTACTTCTGGCCCAAGGCCGTCGGAGGCGAACTCCCGCGCATCGCCGAACGCAAGATCCAGCTCGTCGCGGAAGCCGCGGCCGTCAGCGGCACCCGGCTCGACCGCAGCGAGCTGCGTGACGTCACCGGCGAGATCGAGTGGGCGAAGGTCACCCAGACCGTCCCCGCCGACTACCCGGCCGCAGCCGCCCGCGCAGGCCGCCAGATCTCCCGGGACCCCGCCGAAACCGCACAGATCTACGCCGCCTACGAACGCCTCAAGAGCGACCGCTCCGTCATCGACTTCGAGGACGTCCTCCTGCTCACCGTCGGCATCCTCCAGGACCGCCACGACATCGCCGAGGCCGTACGCGCCCAGTACCAGCACTTCGTCGTCGACGAATACCAGGACGTCAGCCCCCTGCAACAGCGCCTGCTCGAACTCTGGCTCGGTGAACGCGACAACCTCTGCGTCGTCGGCGACGCCAGCCAGACCATCTACTCCTTCACCGGCGCCACCCCCGACCACCTCCTCGACTTCCGCACCCGCCACCCCGGCGCCACCCTCGTCAAACTCGTCCGCGACTACCGCTCCTCACCCCAGGTCGTCCACCTCGCCAACGGCCTCCTCCTCCAGGCCCGCGGCCGCGCCGCCGACCACCGGCTCGAACTCGTCTCCCAGCGCGACTCCGGCCCCGAACCCGCCTACCGCGAGTACCCCGACGAACCCGCCGAAGCCGAAGGCGCCGCCCGGCGCATCCGCGACCTCATCGCCGCCGGCACCCCGGCCTCGGAGATCGCCGTCCTGTTCCGTACGAACTCCCAGTCCGAGACCTACGAACAGGCCCTCGCCGACGCGGGCATCGCCTACCAACTGCGCGGAGCCGAGCGGTTCTTCGAACGCACCGAAGTACGCGAGGCCGGTGCCGCACTGCGCGGGGCCGCCCGCTTCGGCGGCAACGACGCCCTGCTCGACGACGCCGTCGACCTGCCCTCCCAGGTCAGGGCCGTGCTGTCCACCAAGGGCTGGCAGCCCGTCCCGCCCGCGGGCTCCGGCACCGTCCGCGAACGCTGGGAATCCCTCGCCGCCCTGGTCCGCCTCGCCGAGGACTTCGCCCGCGCCCACCCGTCCGCGACCCTCGGCGACCTCGTCGCCGAACTCGACGAACGCGCAGGCGCACAGCACGCCCCCACCGTCGACGGCGTCACCCTCGCCTCACTGCACGCCGCCAAGGGACTCGAATGGGACGCCGTCTTCCTCGTCGGCGTCGCCGAGGGCATGATGCCCATCTCGTACGCGAAGACCGACGAACAGGTGGAGGAGGAACGCCGCCTCCTGTACGTGGGCGTCACCCGCGCCCGCCGCCACCTCTGCCTCTCCTGGGCCCTGTCCCGCTCACCCGGCGGCAGGGCGGGCCGCCGCCCCAGCAGATTCCTCGACGGGCTGCGCCCCGGCTCCACCGGCGGCGTCGGACACAGCGCCGGAGCGGCCGGGGGCATCGAACGCGGCACGGCCACCACCGTGACGAGCAGGCCCCGCCCCACCACACGAACCCCCGCCCGCTGCCGCGTCTGCGGACGGACGCTCACCGACGCCGGTGAGATGAAACTGATGCGCTGCGAGGACTGCCCCTCCGACATGGACGAGGGCCTCTACGAGCGCCTTCGCGATTGGCGCAGCACACAGGCCAGGCTCAGCGGCCAGCCCGACTTCTGCGTCTTCACCGACAAGACCCTGATCGCCATCGCCGAGGCAGTCCCCGAGGACGCACGCACGCTCTCCCGCATCCCCGGTGTCCTCGCCCGCAAACTCCAGCGGTACGGCAACGATGTGCTCGCCATTTGTGCAGGTCAGAGCCCCGAGGCGAGAGAAGCTGAGGACTGATACGAATTCGTCGAAAAAATAGTTTGCGTACGCCGCAGTCAGCCCCATAGGTTCTAAGCACACGCGACAGAGGCTTCTGTGAAGCGCTGGACACGTGGTGTACTTGAACGTCCCGGACCGGTTCCACCGGTCCCCCGAGACGCCGAGAGGAGGCGATTGAAGTGATCAGCATCATCAAGACCAACCCCGTCAGCACCGTAAAAACGGTCGATTGCTCTGTCGTCTCCAGCAGCCTGCTCGGCTTCTCGAACCTGGGAACCGGTCTGTCCGGCATGTCCGCCGGCTTTGCGGTTTCCGGTGTCGAACTCTCGGGACTCGGCTCCCGTGAGCGCGCTGAGCGACCGACGCAGGCACCGGGGGCAGTAGCAGTGGCAGCCATTCAGGCCTATGCCCCTGCCGCAGCCGGTGCCGGCAACCCGAAGCAGGAGCTGACTCAGCACCACACGATGTGGGCCTTCCGCGGGCTCAAACCCTGGAGCGATCCAACCTGATCCACGATCAGGACGGCAGCCTCCAGGGCCGCGGAACCCCACCCGGGATCCGCGGCCCTTCTGTTTTCTCCGGACGAGAGAGAACACAGAGGAGATGCCACGGGATGCAGGACCCGGTACCACCAGACAGCCGGCCAACAGGCCGTAACAACAAGACGAGGAAGACAACCGTGCAACTCGAAGCGCACGCCCCGTCCGTACCGCCTTCGCAGACCATCCCCCCGCCCGTGCCCACGGAGGACTCCCCCTTGAGCCCGCTCACCGCGCTCACCGCGCTTGACGACGCCATCGAGAACCTGGACGTACCCGTCCCCTGCCGCGCCTACGACCCGGAGGTCTTCTTCGCCGAGTCGCCCGCCGACGTCGAGTACGCCAAGTCCCTTTGCCGTACCTGCCCGCTGGTCGAGGCCTGCCTCGCCGGTGCCAAGGAGCGGCGTGAGCCCTGGGGTGTCTGGGGTGGCGAACTGTTCGTGCAGGGAGTGGTCGTAGCCCGCAAGCGGCCCCGTGGCCGTCCGCGCAAGAACCCGGTCGTGGCATGAACGCGCCCGGCACGATCGACCGTCCCCTCACTTCCGACCCCCAGAAGCAGGCCCCGATGAAGCCGTCCACCAACGAGCCCACCGGCTCGGCGACTCCAGATCAGAACACTCCCGGCACGACTCGTTCGCGCCAGAACCGGACCCGTGAAATGCAACTCATCCCAGAAGCCCTGGCACGCGCGCATATGCAACAGACGCTGCGTGACTCCCAGGCCGAGCGCACCTACCTGCACCTCGCCTCCGCCCGCCGGATGCAGAGGCGCGCCGAACGCGCGTCGATGCGAGCCCGCCGGGCGCTGGCGATGGCCGTGATGCAGTAACGGCGAACACCGCGCGAGCGGTGGGAGCTTGCCCCGCAGCGGCGAGGGCGATCAGGTAGGTGCAGTCGATCGCCGACGAGCGCAGAGACGGAAACATGCCGCCCCCGGCCGGCCCTTGAATGGGTCGGCCGGGGGCGGTGGTGTGTTCGGGGGAGTGTCGCCGCCCGGGAGGAGAGGGCGGCGCGTGGTGAGAGGTGCCGCTGTTCGTCCGGGGATATCGTCACAAGATGGACCGGGGACAAGACGAGACGGCACAGGAACCGGAAGCCGAGCCCATCGTGTGCGCGCAGTGCGGCGCCAAGGCCGATGGGCGGGAGCTCACCTGGACCTGCTCCGTGGAGAACGGAGCCCGCCGCTACTTCTGCGACTCCTGCGCTCGCACCCATATCCGGGCTATTGAAGGGCGGTTGGATTCGGGGTGGTGGTGAGTGCGTGGTGAGAGGTGGATGAGGTTCGGGCACGTCCCACTCCGCCAACCTCGGTCGGCTACCGGCGGGCCCGGGCGCGCAGCTTGGGCATCCACCTCGGCAGCCAATGGATGACGGCCACCGTCGCGGCCACACTGCCGAGTGTCACGAGGAAGGCCCCCGGATAGAGGTGGTTCACCCAGCATGGCTGCCACTCATGGCGGCAGGTGGGCGAGGAGCCCTTTCCGGGGATCGCGCGGGCTGCGGCCAACGCGCTCACCAGGGCCACGGCCGCGTACACGATGCCGGCCACGACCCACCGGGGCGAGTACGTGCTCCGGTCCGAGGAGGCCCGGCGGAAGCAGCGCTCGGAAGCTGTGAACGTGATCGGGAGCAACACGCCGACGGTGGCGCCGAATCCGATGCCGGACGCCGGCCAGTACGCGGACAGAGTCCACAGCTCGTCACCGAGCCACAGCGACAGTGGGAGAAAACCGCCGAGGGCTGCGAGCGCGGCGACCGCCTTGGCGTTCTTCTTCCAGCTCGTGCTGCGCGCCGAACGCTCCATCAGCGATCCTCCGAAGTCGTGAACATCTGCTGCGGCTCGTGAATAAAGCCAGGGGGCGGCTGTGTGGGCGTGAGTGGGGGAGGAGCGCTTGTGAGTGGGGGCTTCGCCTGTGTTGGGCGAACCTCGCTTGAGTGGGGGCCCCTCCCCCCCCCCCCCCCCCCCCTCCCCCCTGCAAAGATCAACCCGGCCGTGCCCGCCAAAGATCAACTCGGCTGTGCCCGCAGCGTCATCCCGTGCCTGCAGTGCCCCGAGTGCCCGCACGCCGACCACCACCGTGACCCTTCACGCAGCACCCGCCACAACTGCACGGCACCATCAGCCTCGACCGCCCCCGGGGTCCGACCGGCCGCCCCCGCGGACCCGACCGACCACAACTCGGGCCTCTCCGCACCTCACCCTCGACGCCGCGCCCGCTCAGCCGACCCCGGCCGCCGTACCTCGCCCGACATCACCCGCCGGCCTTCACCCCAGCCCCGACTTCCTCGCCCTCTTCCCCTTCCTCGCCCGCCTCTGCCTCGACTTCGTCGAACTCTTCCTCTACCTCTACGTCTTCCTCGTCCCCGTGCTCGCCCTCGCCCTCGAACTCTTCCGCCTCGGCGTCCGTCTCCGCCTCGTCCTCCGCGTCCGTCTCGTACTCGGCCACGAATCCCGGGACCCATGCCTCCAGTTCCTCACGCATCCGCACGGTGGCGCCCAGTTGGCAGAGGACGCCGATGGTGCTCAGGGTCACGCGGTGGATCAGGAGATAGGCGGGCGGGAGGTTGAGTTGCATGCCCAGTTTGTGGGCGGGGGAGCGGCGGTCGGCTATGCGGGCCGCCTGGCTGCGCATCCAGCCTCGGGTGAAGACGAACTCGTCGGCCCTCGCGGGCTCGATCATCGGGAGCAGGTAGTCCAGCACCTCGTCCGGATCGAGGTCGATCTCCTCCTTGACGAAGCCCTCCTCGCACAGCAGCTCGTAGACCGCGCCCGCTTCTCCTTCGAGGGCCATGCGGAACGTGGTGCCGATCGGTTCGGGCAGTCCGCCGGGCATCCGGTCGACGGTGCCGAAGTCCAGTACGCCGAGCTTCCAGCCGTCGTCGCCGTCGGGCAGCAGACGGAAGTTGCCCGGGTGCGGGTCGGCGTGCAGCAGTCCGGTGCGGGCCGGGCCGGAGAACAGGAAGAGGGCCAGGAGCTGACCTGCGCGGTCCCTTTGTTCCGGGGTGCCGTCGGAAATGATCTCCGAGAGCGGGATCCCGTCGATCCACTCGGTGACGAGGATTCCGTCGCCCTGGTGCACGACGTCCGGAATCAGTACGTCGGGGTCGTCCTCGAACTCCTTGGCGTGGGCGCGCTGTGACTCGGCCTCCAGAGCGTAGTCGAGTTCCTCGGCGACCCGGTCGCGCAGTTCGGCGATGAGCGGCTTGATGTCCATGCCGGGTATGAGGGGACCAAGGAGCCTGGAGAAACGGCTCAGTTGGTTCAGGTCGGAGACCAGGGCCTCGCCCGCGCCCGGGTACTGCACCTTCACCGCGACCTCGCGGCCGTCGTGCCAGACCGCCCGGTGCACCTGACCGATGGAGGCCGCCGCGGACGGTTTGTCCTCGAACTCCTCGAACAGGTCGCGCCAGTTCTCGCCCATTCCCTCCGCGAGTACCTGGTGCACCCTGCTCGCGGGCATAGGCGGCGCGGCCTCCTGAAGTTTGGTCAGGGCGGCACGGTAGGGACCGGCGATCTCCTCGGGCAGGGCGGACTCGAACACCGACATGGCCTGGCCGAACTTCATGGCCCCGCCCTTGAGTTCACCCAGCACCTTGAAAAGCTGTTCCGCCGTGCGCTGTTGCAGCTCACGTCCGACCAGCTCCGCGGACTTGCCGCCGATTCGCTTGCCGAGTCCCCAGGTAGCCCGGCCCGCGAAGCCGATGGGCAGGGCGGCCAGCTTGGCGGTCCGGGTGACCGCCTTCCGGGGAAGATCAGACATAAGCCCTCCAAGTCCCAGACTGCTGCGCCGCGTACGGCGGTGACTTCGCCATTGTCTCCTGCCGGTGTACGTCGTTCGAAGTGTGTTCCCCCTTACGTTCTCGGACACCTTCCCGAGCCGCCCCGCAGGAGCACTCCCGATGGGGCCGCAACTGCCGCGCGTGCCAGTCCAGTCCCGGCAGGGACGCCTCCCATCGCACCGAGCGTGCCGCGGCCTCGTGGCCGTCGAGGAAGGCCAGCGCGTGAGCGGCCGCGAGCCCGGCGACCGTTGTGGCCAGGGCCACGTCGCAGGCCTGGTCGCGTCGGCTGCCGCCCGAGAACCACTGGGCGAGCAGCCGTGGCCAGGTGGGATCGCGGTCCGTGCGGTGGCGCCGTAGACATCCGGCGCACGCGGTCCGGCCGGGGAGGACCAAGGGCCCCACGATGCCGGTGGCTTCGAGCACTCCCGCGTACAGGTGCGGTGTGCCGGATCTCATGTAGTCGTCGGCCGGTGCCTCGCGGGGAACGTAGGAGTGCAGCCCGTCCCGTGGGGCGATCACCGCGAGGGCCAACGGGGGTTCGGGTCCGGTGGCACGCGCCGGGGCGCGGCGTGGCCGGTGGGCGGCGGCACGGCTCACGGCCTGGCGGGCCGCCTCCGAGCGCCGTCGTCCGATGCCGGTCTCGGTCATACCGCCCGGCCCCAGGTCCCCGGGCCGCACACAGCCGCCGTCGATCACCTCGACCTGTCCGACACCGGCGGCGGCGAGTACCGCGGCGATCAGGGTGCCGACCCGCCCCGCGCCACGTACGTGCACGCGTGCGGCTCGCCGGGCCGCCATCAGACGCATCGGGTCGCCGGGCTTCCGCCGGGTCACCGACAGCGAGGCGAGGTCGGGTCCGAGCCGGGCTTCCGGTGCGGGTCTGCGCCTCGGCCCGGGACCGTGCCGAGGCTCGGGTCCGTGCTCGGTGCCCGTGCTCCTTCGAGCTGAGGGGCGCTGTCGTAGCAGGAGTGTGTCCTCGCCCGCGGGGCCGGCGTCCTCCAGGAGCCCGGCGGCCGACAGGCGTTCCACGAGGGGGCCGACCTGTTCCGGTGGGAAGCCCAGACCGGCGGCGTCCCTTCGTAAGAGGGAGAGGCCGCGGGTGCCGTCCATGAGTGAGAGCACGCGGCCCGTGGCGGGCGCCACTGGGGAGAGGACGACCGCGTGGGCCGGGGCGATGCCGAACTGCAGGGTGCGGGCGTCGCGCCAGACCGGCCGTAGGGCGGGCTTCAGGAGCGGATACATCGGAAGTGGACACACAGGAATCCCCCGTCGCTGGTTGGTGAGCGTGCCGTGGCCGTTCGCCGGAGTCGCCGGTCGCGGTGGCACGGGATCAGCATGCACGGTTGGGGAGATTCCTGCGGAAAGTTATCCACAGGCGGGCGAATTGGTATGACTAGTGTGGTGCGGTGTGGTGGATCGGTTGCGAACCGGGGTAGCGGCGGGACTTCGGCAAGGTCCAGCGGGTACGGTCGTGGCGTGCCCGCCGACCCACTGCACAGCGCCGGAAAGCCCCCGCGCAGCGCGATGAGCCCGCCGCAACGCGGCTCAGGGGTGAGCCCGGTCGAGGTCCGAAGAAGCAGCCGACGACGCAGAACCGTATCCGCGTACCGCGAGGGCGATCGCACCGTCGTTCTCATCCCCGCCCGTATGTCGGAGGCGGAGGAGGAGCGTTGGGTCGGGGTGATGCTGGACAAGCTCGCCGCGCAGGAGAGCAAACGCGTCCTTGACGACAGTGAGCTGGCCGAGCGGGCGCGGCGGTTGTCCGCGCAGTACTTCGACGGCCGGGCGGAGCCCAGTTCGGTCCGCTGGGTGACCAACCAGAACACGCGATGGGGCTCGTGCACTCCCGCGGAGGGCAGCATCAGGCTGTCCCACCGGTTGCAGGGTATGCCCGAATACGTCGTGGACTACGTGCTTCTGCACGAGCTGGCGCATCTACTCGTACCGGGGCACGGGCCGCGGTTCTGGCGTCTGCTCGAGGGCTATCCGCGCACCGAACGGGCCCGTGGGTATCTCGAAGGGGTCGTCGCCGCGGACCGCCTGCCGCACCTTCCGGGCGCCCGTACGCGATAAGGGACCGGCTGCTCGCCCCGGAACAGCCGCTGCGCGATTGTGTACCGGCTCTGTACCGGTTTCGCTCACTGTCGCAGCTTCCGGTTAGCCTGGCGCGACGTAATCAACTCCGGATGGGGGACGGTCGTTACGCATGGCCAGGGAATTCCAACGCGGCCACAAGGCCAAGATAAGCGACCTCACCGCGGGGACGGATCTGTATGTAGGGGTACAGATCACTGGCCCCGGGCTGACGTTCGACATCAGCTGCTTCGGTCTTGACGCCGCAGAACAGCTCTCCGACGACCGCTATTTCGTCTTCTTCAACCAGCCGAAAACGCCGGAGGAGTCCATACAACTGCTCGGTGCGCAGGCCGGTGACACCGAGTCGTTCCGCGTGACGCTGGACAAGATCCCGTCCCACATCCACAAGCTCTCGTTCACCGCGACCCTCGACGGCGCCGGGCAGATGTCCCAGATCGCGCCCGGGTATCTGCGGATCGTGGCCGGTGGCGAAGAAGTCGCCCGCTACGCCTTCGACGGCTCCGAGTTCACCACCGAGCGGGCCGTGATGCTCGGTGACATCTACCTCAAGGACGTCTGGCGGTTCGCCGCGGTCGGCCAGGGCTTCGACGGCGGTCTCGACGCGCTGCTGCGCAACTTCGGCGGCGAGGTCGCCGAGGAGGAGCCCGCCGCCGCGCCGCAGCAGACCGGCGCTGCCCCCGGTTTCGCCCCGCCCGGTGGCGTGGGCCAGCCCGCACCCGGTTTCGCACCGCCCGCCCAGGCCGCGGCACCGCCCGCTTTCGGCGCCCCCGCCGCCCCGTCGCCGCAGCAGGCACCGGCACCGGCCGCACCGCCGATGCACGCCGCGCCGACCATCGCCGCCCCGCTCGGACAGCCGGCGCCCACTCCCGCGCCCGCGCCCGCGCCGAGCGCCCCCCTCCCGCCCGGCTACGGACAGCCGCAAGCGGCCCCCGGAGCCCCCGCGCCGAGCGCCCCCCTCCCGCCCGGCGGACAGCCCGGTGCCCCCGGCGCACCCACCGCGCCTCCCGGTTACGGCCAGCAGCCCGGCGCACCCACCGCGCCCCCCGGCTACGGCCAACAGCCGGGCCAGCCCGCCCCGTTCCCCGGCCAGCCCGGGCAGCCCGCCCCCGGCGGTGCCGCACCGCAGCAGGCGGCGCAGGGACCCGGTGTGGCCCAGGCGCTCTCCTTGTACAAGGAGGCGCCCACCGGGCAGCGCTGGACGCAGCAGAACGCCAAGCTCGTCCGGGTCGACCTCAACATGGGCGGCCAGCCGGTGCTCGCGCGCCAGGGCAGCATGGTGCTCTACCAGGGCAAGGTCGAATTCGGTTACAAGGGAGCCGGATTCGCGGGCCGTATCGTCGGCAACGCCACCGGCCAGGAGATGCAGCTGATGCGCGCCTCCGGGCGCGGACAGGTCTTCCTCGCCGAGAACGGCACCCATCTGCACCCCATCGAGCTCCAGGGCGACGCGATCTGTGTCTCCGCGGAGAACGTCCTCGCATTCGACGAGACCCTTCAGTACGAGGTCCGTCGTATCGAGGGGCACGGCATTCCCGGCGGGGCACTGTTCACCATGCAGTTCCAGGGGACCGGCACGATCGTCGTGCGCACCCACGGCCTGCCCGTGGTGCTGCCCGTGACGCCCACGACCTTCGCCGACTGCAACGCCGTCGTCGCCTGGTCCGCTTCGTCCCAGGTCATCGTGTCCAGCCAGGTGCGCATGCGCCGCAACGCCTTCCCCGGGCACACCGGTGAGAGCGTGAATCTCCAATTCCGCGGCGCACCGGGCAATTTCATCGTCGTCCAGCCGTACGAGGTCTGAGGGAGCCCGTCATGAATCAGCAGCAGTTCGCGGGCCACGCCCCCGCACCGATGGCCGCGCGCATGGAGAACCACGGCGAGCACATGCTCAAGGTCGCCATGCAGAGCGGACAGGACCTGTTCGCGCGGGTCGGCTCGATGGTCGCCTACGAGGGCTTCGTGCAGTACGAGCCCAACCCGCCCGCCGTACGCCAGGTCGCCCGCGAGTGGATGACCGGCGAGGGCGCGCCGCTCATGAAGGCCTCCGGCGACGGCCTGCTCTACCTCGCCGACTACGGCGCCGACGTCGTCATCATCAACCTGGGCGGCGACTCGATCTCCGTCAACGGCACCAACCTGCTGGCCTTCGACGCACACCTCCAGTGGGGCGTCGAACGCGTCAAGGGGCTGGCGAAGTTCGCGGGCCAGGGCCTGTGGAACGTCAAGATCGCCGGTCAGGGCTGGGTGGCGCTCACCTCCCGCGGTACCCCGATCGTCGTCGACTGCGGCAGCGGCGAGGACGAGACCTACGTCGACCCGGACGCGCTGGTCGCCTGGTCGCCGAACCTGAAGGTCAAGGGCAAGCGCAGCTTCAAGGCCTCCTCGCTGATCGGCCGGGGCAGCGGCGAGGCCTACCAGATGGCGTTCTCCGGACAGGGAATCGTCGTCGTCCAGCCGAGCGAGGACAGCACCGACCGCCTGCGGGTCCGGGGCTGAGGGGGAGCGAACACATCATGCAGAGCCCGCTTTTCGGCTTCGCCGAGCAGCAGAGTCCGGACCGCTACACACTGCAGAACCCGCAGCTCCTGCGCGTCGCCCTGCAGGGGCACGACGACGTGCTGGCCCGCAAGGGCGCCATGGTCGCCTACCAGGGCCTCCTGGAGTTCGACGCCGAGATCCAGACCTCCGGCCAGCGCCGCGCCCGCGCCAACACCGGCGAGGGCCTGGACCTGATGCGCTGCCACGGCCAGGGCACGGTCTACTTCGCCAACCTGGCGCAGTACGTCCACGTCGTCGACGTCGACCACAACGGCCTGACCGTCGACAGCAGTTACGTCCTGGCCATGGACTCCACGCTGCACCACGAGGTCATCGCCGTGGACAGCCAGTACGGGATCTCCGGCTCCGGCAAGTACCAGCTCGTCATCACCGGCACCGGCAAGGTCGCCCTGATGACCTCGGGACAGCCGCTGATGCTCCAGGTCACCCCGGACAAGTACGTCAACGTCGACGCGGACGCCATCGTCGCCTGGTCCAACGGGCTGCGCGTCCAGATGCAGGCACAGACGCACTCCTCGGGTGTGTGGCGCAGGCGCGGCAACACCGGCGAGGGCTGGGAGCTCAGCTTCATGGGCACCGGCTACGCCCTCGTCCAGCCCAGCGAGCTGCTGCCGCCGCAGAACGCGCAGATCGGACAGGGCGCGGGCGCGCAGTTCGGCATGGGACAGAACGGTGCGCGCGGCCAGAACCAGGGCAACGCCTGGAGCTGAGCGCCGCGGCGGTGACCGGCGGGGCCGGTCAACAACGGTGAAGGGGCCCGCACTCGCGAGTGCGGGCCCCTTCACCGTTTTCGTGGGCGCTTCATCGTTGCCCTGTGTCGTACGGCGCGTGTCGTCCGCCGTACGTCTACGTCGCGCCCGGAGTCAGAGCCGGGCCCGGGTCGCCGCCAGCAGACGTACCACCGAGTCGTCGGCGACCTCCGCGACCTCGTCGTAGCCGAACCAGCGCAGGTCCAGCGACTCGTCGCTGATGGCCTGCACCGCGTCGGCGGGGGCGAGCGCCGCGTACTGCACGTCGAAGTGCCACTGGCAGGGCGCCGGAATGCGATGCCGGTCGAGCAGGACCGGGCCGTCCGGCAGCAGCGTCAGGCCGCTGATGCCGGACTCCTCGTGCGCCTCGCGCAGGGCAGCCTCGGCGAGCGAGGTGTCGCCGGGCTCGCAGTGGCCGCCCATCTGCAGCCACATTCGCAGCTTGCGGTGCAGCGTCAGCAGCACCCGCTCCCGGTGCGGGTCCACGACCAGGGCGCTCGCGGTGATGTGCCCCGCCTCGCAGGCCTTCCACACACCGTCGGAATGCTCCTCCAGGTGCCGCAGATACGCGTCCCGCAGCGGGGGCTGGGCGGCGTAGTCCTTCAGTACGCGGACCGCGTCGTCGTACAGGCTCACTTGCCGCTGTCGTCCTTGCCCTCGTCGCCGGTGCCCTTGTCGTCGTCCGCGCCCGGCTTCTCGCCCGTACCGGAGGAGTCCTTGCGCAGGTCCGGGCCCTGGCCCGCGGCCTCGCCGAGCATCTTGTCCAGCTCGGAGAAGTCGAGCTGCTCGCCGTGCACGAAGCCGTCAGGGTCATCCAGGTCCGCGGCCGTCGGCAGCATGTCCGGGTGCGACCACAGGCCGTCCCGGCCGTCGACGCCACGGGCGTCGGTCAGCGAGGCCCACAGCCGCGAGGCGTCCCGCAGCCGTCGCGGGCGCAGCTCCAGACCGATCAGGGTGGCGAAGGTCTGCTCCGCAGGTCCGCCGGTGGCGCGGCGGCGGCGCAGCGTCTCGCGCAGCGCGTCCGCGGAGGTCAGGCGGGGCTTGGCCGCGGCGTGCACCACGGCGTCGACCCAGCCCTCGACCAGTGCGAGCGCCGTCTCCAGACGGGCGAGCGCCGCCTTCTGCTCGGCGGTGTCCTCCGGCTGGAACATGCCCTGCTGCAGCGCCTCCTGGAGCTGCTCCGGGTTCTGCGGGTCGAACTGGCCGACCACGTCCTCGAGTTTGCCGGTGTCGACCTTGATGCCCCGCGCATAGCCCTCGACCGCGCCGAACAGGTGCGAACGCAGCCACGGCACATGCGAGAACAGCCGCTGGTGCGCGGCCTCGCGCAGCGCCAGATACAGGCGCACCTCGTCCATCGGCACGCTCAGGTCCTTGCCGAACGCCGCGATGTTCGCGGGCAGCAGCGCGGCCCGGCCCGGCTTGCCCAGCGGCAGACCGACATCCGTCGAGCCGACCACCTCACCGGCGAGCACCCCCACCGCCTGCCCGATCTGGGTACCGAACATGGCGCCGCCCATGGACCGCATCATCCCGATCAGCGGGCCCGCCATGGCCTGCATCTCCTCGGGCAGCACATCGCCCATGGCCATGCCCACCCGCTCGGCGACCGGGTCCACCAGGTCCTTCCAGACCGGCAGCGTCGCCTCCACCCACTCCGCCCGGCTCCAGGCCACCGCGGAAGCGGAACCCGAGGGCAGCGAGGTCGCGTCGTCCAGCCACAGATCGGCCAGGCGCACCGCCTCCTCGACGGCGGAACGCTCGGCGGGACCGATGCTCGCGTCCTTCACGCCGTCCGGGGTGCCCTGCGCCACCGTCTGCCGGGCGATCTGCTGGGCCATCTCCCAGTTCACCGGGCCGCCCTCGTAGGAGAGCATCTGCCCGAGCTGCTGGAACGCGGCGCCCAGGTCACCCGGGTTCATCGCGCCGAACATCGCCGCGAACGGGTTGTCGCCGCCCGGCCCGCCCGCTCCGGGCAGCCCGCCGAAACCGAAGGGGTTGCCCGGACCCTGGCCACCGCCCTGCTGGCCCTTCTTTCCGCCCTGGTCGCCGTCCTCCGGTTCCTCGGGCGGAAGGTTGAATCCGAATGGGGTGTCGCTCACGGGATTCCTCGGCTCGTAGGGCCGCCGGCGGTTCCGGCGGCGGCTGCCCGACATCACCTCCAGCGTAGACACCGCGCCGGGTTGCGGGCTCGGTGCTCCGCCGATTCACGGGCTGCGGCAGGATGGATGCCACCTGGTGCGCACGTGGCATTCACGTACGTACTGAAGACAACCGCTGGAGAGGCCGTTGAGTTCCCCAGATCCGCAGGTTCGCGCAGCGCGAAACACCGCCGAGGGCGCAAGCGGCCCGAAGCCCGTCGTGGCCGTCACCGGTGCCGCGCAAGGAATCGGTGCGGCACTGGTGGAGAGACTGGCGGCGAGCGAGGACATCAAGCAGGTCCTGGCGATCGACGAGCGGCGCGGCGAGTGCGAGGCCGCCGAATGGCACCTGCTCGACGTACGGGACCCCGTGATCGCCGAGAAGCTGCGCGGCGCCGACGCCGTCGTCCACCTCGCGCTCGATCTCGGCCTCGACAGCGACCCCGTCGCGCGCAGCGCCTACAACGTCCGCGGCACCCAGACCGTGCTGACCGCCGCCGCCGCGGCCGGGGTGCACCGGGTCGTCCTGTGCACCTCCGCCATGGTCTACGGGGCCCACCCGGACAACGAACTGCCGCTGTCCGAGGACTCCGAACTGCGCGCCACGGCCGAGGCCACCGGCGTCGGCGACCTCCTGGAGATAGAGGATCTCGCACGGCGCGCACCCCGCGCCCACCCCGGCCTCAACGTCACCGTGGTCCGCCCCGCCGTCCTCGTCGGTGGCACCGACACCGCCCTGACCCGCTACTTCGAGTCGCCGCGCCTGCTGGTGGTGGCCGGATCGCGCCCCGCCTGGCAGTTCTGCCACGTCGAGGACCTGTGCAGCGCCCTGGAGTACGCGGTGCTCGGCAAGGCCGAGGGCGAGCTGGCCGTGGGCTGCGAGGGCTGGCTGGAGCAGGAGGAGGTCGAGGAACTCACCGGCATCCGGCGGATGGAACTGCCCTCCGCCGTCGCCCTCGGCGCCGCGACCCGGCTGCACCGGATCGGCCTCACCCCGTCCCCGGCGGGCGACCTCGCGTACACGATGTACCCGTGGGTGGTCAGCGTCGCCCGGCTGCACGACGCGGGCTGGCGCCCGCAGTGGACCAACGAAGAGGTCCTCGCCGAACTCCTCGAAGAGGTCGCCGGACGGCACACCGTCGCGGGCCGCAGGCTCGGCCGCAAGGACGCGACGGTCGCGGGCGCGGCCGGTGCGGCCGGCGCGACGGTGGCGCTGCTCGGCGCGGCAGCCGTCGTACGCAAGGCGCGCAAGGCACGGCGACGGATCTGAGCGGCGGGGCGGGGGCGAGGACCGGAGCGCAGGACCGGAGCGCAGGGCCGGGGCGCGGCAGGGACGGTCGGTCGGGGGAGTGACCGACACCAGCCACCGCCCCCGTTCACCCACCCCGCCCCCGTGCGGCACCATGAACACATGGCCAGCCCGCAGACGCCCCGCCCCGACCACCCCGGTGAGCAGGGAGCCGAGAACCCGATCCGCCTGCTCGCACTGCGGGACGCTCCGCTCAGCGTGGACGAGGTCTTCCGTGCCGTCGGCGACGACGCGGCGGGCGGGACCGCGCTGTTCGTCGGCACCGTGCGCGATCACGACGGGGGCGCGGACGTGACCGCCCTGGCGTACTCCGCGCACCCCACGGCCGAGGCCGAGCTGCGCGCCGTGGCCGAGAAGGTCGCGGCGGACTTCCCGGTACGCGCCCTGGCCGCCGTGCACCGCACCGGCGACCTGGCCGTGGGCGACCTGGCCGTAGTCGTCGCCGTCTCCTGCCCGCACCGCGGCGAGGCGTTCGAGGCCTGTCGGCGACTGATCGACGACCTCAAGCACCAGGTACCGATCTGGAAGCACCAGCGCTTCTCGGACGGCACCGAGGAGTGGGTGGGCGCCTGCTGAGGCTCCCGTCCCGCGGCCCGCGCCCCCGCACGATCCCGGTGAGCCGTTCCGTTTGCGTAACCCGCCCCCTGCCGTGAGCGTTGATCGTGCGGGTCGCTAATCTGCTGATCATCCGGTGCGACGCGCGTCACGGCTTGGGAGGTCGGTATGGGAGCACTCACGTGGCTGCTCATTCCGTTTGTGGCCGCGATCGGGGCGGGTACCTGGGGCAGCTGGGTCGCCAGGCACCGCCACACGAACGACGGGCCCGAACTCGCCGGATACGCCAGGTTCCGCGAGGCGATGGAGAAGTCCGGCTCGGGACCCGACCCCCTGTGAGCCGCTGAGCCCTGCTCCCTCGCAGGCCCAGGGGGGCGTACGGACGCCTGTTTCCCGTACTGTCGTGCCATGCCACGCCGCACCGCGACGATGCTCGCCTCCACCCTGATGCTGATCGCCCTGCTGTGCGCGGGGGTCTTCATCAAAGTGCCGTACTCGGAGATGTCGCCCGGGCCCACGGTGAACACGCTCGGCGAGCACGGCGGCGAACCGGTCCTGCAGATCTCCGGCCGCAAGACCTACCCGACCACCGGCAACCTCAACATGACGACGGTGCGCGTCACCAGCGCCGACTACACGATGAACCTCGCCGAGGCGGTCTACGGCTGGCTGGCACACGACGACGTCGTGGTGCCGCACGAGACCCTCTACCCGGATGGGAAGACCGAGGAGCAGTCCTCGCAGGAGAACGCGGAGGAGTTCAGCCAGTCCCAGGAGAGCGCCAAGGTGGCGGCGCTCAAGGCGCTGGACATCCCGGTCGCCACGCGCGTGGTGGTCTCCACCGTCCGCAAGAACGGCCCTGCGCAGGGCACGCTGCACGCGGGCGACGTCATCCGCGCGGTGGACGGCACCCCGGTCACCAATCCCACCGACGTCGTCGAGCTGGTGACCGCGCACAAGCCGGGGCAGAAGGTCGAGTTCACCATCGTCCCCGCCAAGGAGGCGGCCGAGGCCGAGAAGGCGCGCAAGGAACCGAAGCGCACCACGAAGGTCACCGCCACCACCGAGAAGGGTGACAAGGGGCAGGCCGTCGTCGGCATCGAGGCCGGGACCGACCACACCTTCCCGTTCACCATCGACATCAAGCTCGCCGATGTCGGCGGCCCGAGCGCGGGATTGATGTTCGCCCTGGGCATCGTCGACAAGCTGACCAAGGACGACCTGACCGGCGGCAAGTTCGTCGCGGGCACCGGCACCATCACCGACGAGGGCAAGGTCGGCCCCATCGGCGGCATCAGCATGAAGACGGTCGGCGCACGCGACAAGGGCGCCGAGTACTTCCTCACCCCGAAGGACAACTGCGCCACCGCCGCCAAGGACGTGCCGGACGGCCTGACCCTGGTCAAGGTCGACACCATCGACGACGCGATGAAGTCCCTGGAGGACATCCGCGAGGGCCGTACCGGCAAGCTGCCGAAGTGCACCACGAGCTGACACTGCCGTGAACGGGGCGGGCGGCGGACGGAGAAGGATCCGTTCCGCCGCCCGCCCCGTTCACGAGGCCGAACCATGCGTCGAGGGCCGGCTACTCGGCGAACGTCGCCATCAACGCCTCGGCCAGGCCGGGCACCAGGCCCGATCCCGTGAGGACCTCCGTCGCCGAGTCCTTCTCCCGCAGCCGCAGCGCCGACTCGCGGGTGCCGTCGCGCAGCACGCCCACCGTCATACGGACCTCCTGACGGTCCGGGTGCTTGGCCACCCACGCGGCGAGCTGCGCCTCGTCGAGGTCGCCGGGCACCGACTCCTCGGCGGACGGCGGCAGCATCAGACGCTCCACGGTCAACGCGCAGCCGACCACCGCGTCCGGCCAGGCGATCGTGCCGAGGAACTCGTCGAGCGGGCGCCCGGCGGGCAGTTCCTCCTGCTCGACGGGGGTGAGCGCACCGGCCTCCTGCCCGTCGCCGAGACCCAGGCGCGCGGCGAGGCCCGGCTCCTGGGAGCGCAGCCGCTCGGTGTCGACGAGGGCGAACAGCAGTGCCGGACGGTCCCAGCCGAGACCGGAGACATAGTCGTCGATTTCGAGCACGGCACGGGTCAGCGGGCTCGCTGCCATCGGGGGGCCCGCGGGGGAATCTTTGGACATGGCCAATATCCTGCCTCCTCAAGGCTCCGAACCGGGAACTGAGTAAAGCTTCCGTAAGTTGCATGGAGGGGCGCGCCCTGCGCACGGCCCGCACCAACTGCGACAGCAACAGAGCAGCAGACCGATTCAGCAACAGCGACAGCGAACTTCGAGGTGCCACCTTGGCTTTCCAGATGCCGGACCGCGGCGGAGGCCCGACAGGGCCACGGATCACCGTGGGCCGACCCTCCCGGCGTGTTCGCACGCTCCTTCTGACGCTCGGCGTCCTGGCCGTCCTGGCCATGGTGTTCGTCATGTTCGCGGGCTTCTGGACGGACTGGCTGTGGTACCGCTCCGTCGGGTACTCCTCCGTGTTCACCACGATGCTGTGGACGAAGATCGGACTCTTCGCCGTCTTCGGGCTGTTGATGGCCCTCTCCGTCGGCGTCAACATCTGGCTGGCGCACAGGCTGCGCCCGCCGCTGTCCGCGATGTCGGTCGAACAGCAGAACCTCGACCGCTACCGGATGGGCATCGCGCCGTACAAGAAGTGGATCCTGCTCGGGGTCTCCGCCCTTGTCGGCCTGGTCTCCGGCGCCTCCGCGGCGGGCCAGTGGCGCACCTGGCTGATGTGGGTCAACGGCGTGCCCTTCCACCAGAAGGACCCGCAGTTCCACCTCGACGTCAGTTTCTACGCCTTCGACCTGCCCTGGTACCGCTTCCTGCTCGGCTTCGGCTTCGCGACCACCGTGCTGTGCCTGGTCGCGGCGACCGTCACGCACTACCTGTACGGCGGGCTGCGCATCACCAGCCCCGGCGCGCGGGCCACCTCCGCGGCGACCGGGCATCTGTCGTTCCTGCTCGGTGTGTTCGTCTCGCTCAAGGCGGTCGCGTACTGGCTCGACCGGTACGGCCTGGCCGTCAAGTCCAGCGACTTCAAGGCCACCGACAACTGGGCGGGCCTCAGGTACGTCGACGCCAACGCCTATCTCCCGGCGAAGACCATCCTGTTCTGTATCGCCGTGATCTGCGCGGTGCTGTTCTTCGCGACGCTGTGGCGGCGCACCTGGCAGCTCCCGGTCATCGGCTTCGGCCTGATGGTGCTCTCCGCGGTCCTGATCGGCGGCCTGTACCCGGCCATCGTGCAGAAGTTCCAGGTCCAGCCGAACGAACAGGCCAAGGAAGCCCCGTACGTCGAGAAGAACCTGAAGGCGACGCGCGAGGCGTACGGCATCGACGGCACCTCCGTGCAGGAGTACGAGGGCAAGAGCGCCACCGAGAACCGCTCGGAGCTGCGTGACGACGCCGACGGCGCGGCCAGCCTCAGGCTCCTGGACCCGAACGTCGTCTCGCCGACGTTCCAGCAGCTCCAGGAGATGAAGGACTACTACGCCTTCCCGCTGAACCTCGACGTCGACCGCTACCGCACCGGCGAGGGCAAGAACGCCAAGGAGCAGGACACCGTCATCGGTCTGCGCGAGCTGAACCTCTCGGGCATCCCGAAGAACAACTGGATCAACGACCACTTCCGCTACACCCACGGCTTCGGCGTGGTCGCCGCCAAGGGCACCACCGCGGACGCCGCGGGACGCCCGGTGTTCACCGAGTCCGACCTGCCGTCCAAGGGCAACCTGAAGAAGTACGAGCAGCGGATCTACTACGGCGAGCGGACCACCCAGTACTCGATCGTCGGCGGTCCCCAGAAGGAGATCGACTACCCCGACGACAACGGGGAGCGGACCACCAGCTACAAGGCCAAGAGCGGCGTCAGCCTCTCCAACCCGGTCAACCGGGCGGCGTACGCGGTGGCCTTCGGCGAGCCGCAGATCCTCTACTCGGGCGCCATCGGCGAGGGTTCGCGGATCCTGTACAACCGCACGCCCAAGGAGCGCGTCGAGGCGGTCGCCCCGTGGCTGACCATCGACGGCGACGCCTACCCGGCCGTGGTCGACGGGCGCATCAAGTGGATCGTCGACGCGTACACCACGACGAACGGCTACCCGTACGCCTCGCGCACCACCCTGGGCGACACCACCGCCGACTCGCTGACGAGCGCCAACAACCAGCGGGCCGTGGTGGCGCAGCAGAACCAGGTCAACTACATCCGCAACTCGGTGAAGGCGACCGTCGACGCCTACGACGGCAAGGTCAAGCTCTACCAGTGGGACACCAAGGACCCGGTGCTCAAGACCTGGATGAAGGCCTTCCCGGACACGGTCGAGCCCAGGAGCGAGATCTCCCAGGCGCTGATGGACCACCTGCGCTACCCGCAGGACCTGTTCAAGGTGCAGCGTGAACTGCTCACCCGCTACCACGTGAAGGACGCCGAGACCTTCCTCAGCGGCAGCGAGGCCTGGCAGGTGCCCGAGGACCCGACGAACAAGTCGGGCGAGGCGGTGCCGCCGTACTACCTGAGCATGAAGATGCCCGACCAGAAGTCGCAGGCCTTCTCGCTGACGACGACGTACAACCCCAAGGGCCGGGACAACCTCAGTGCCTTCATGGCGGTGAACGCCGAGGCGGGCACGGACGACTACGGCAAGATCAGGGTGCTCAAACTGCCGGCCAGCAGAACGGTCGACGGGCCCAAACAGGTACAGAGCCAGTTCAACTCCGAACAGGACATCGCGGAGTCGATCAGGCTGCTCAAGGGCGGCGACTCCGAAGTGGAGTACGGAAACCTGCTCACGGTGCCGCTGGACGGCGGACTGCTCTACGTGGAACCGGTCTATGTGCGAGGCGGCGGGCTGAAGTACCCGCTGCTGCGCAAGGTCCTGGTCACCTACGGCGGTGCGACGGCGTTCGAGGACACCCTCGGCGAGGCACTCGACAAGGTCTTCCAGGCCAAGGGCTCCACCGAGCCACCACCCGAGGGCGAGAAACCGAAGCCACCGCCGACGTCCGGCGACTCGACGCTGCAAGAGGCGCTCGCCGATGTGCAGAAGGCCTTCGACGAGGGCCAGGAAGCCTTCAGGAAGGGCGACTGGGAGGCGTACGGCAAGGCCCAGGACGCGCTCGACGAGGCGCTGAAGCGGGCCGCCGAGGCGCAGAAGCGGGTCGAGTCGCAGAGCGACAAGCCCGCGGGCGGCGACAACAAGCCGGACCGGGCCGCCGGGGGTGACCGGCAGAGCCGGGAGCCCGAGGGGGCCGATGCGACGGCCCGGGCCGAGCAGGACGACTCGGCGTGAACAGCGGCCACCCCGCGTCGTGTTAGGGTCGTCCTACCGACGCGGGGTGGAGCAGCTCGGTAGCTCGCTGGGCTCATAACCCAGAGGTCGCAGGTTCAAATCCTGTCCCCGCTACTGCAGTTGAAGGCCCGGATCCCGAACTCCTGGGATCCGGGCCTTCGTCGTGCCGTCGTTGCTTCGCTCAGGTGTCCCTTCGCAGGACTGCCCGAAGAACGCGCCTGGCGTGCGTAGCCGGGCCAGGAACGTTTTCCTTGACGCAAGTTCAAGTTTCTTGACGCCGACTCGGCGCGACGTGTTTGACTTATCTCTCTGTGGGCATGTCGACAAAACGCTGAAGTGACCTCACTGGCTGCGGTATACCAGATGTACCAAGGTTGCGGGTGGTGCGACGATGGACGTTATGGGGGACAAGGCAACTCTGTTGGAGACAGGGCGATTTGTGCAGCCGGCCGACCGGGACGAGACCGGTGCGGCCGCGGAGGAAGCGCGCCAGAGGCGGGCCGCCGAATCGGGCGACACCGAGGCCATGAGCGTGCTCGGTGCCCTGCTGCTGCGTCGCGGTGATCTCGACGGAGCCGAGCCTCAGCTGCGCGCCGCGACCGCCGCCGGTGACCGGGCGGCCGCCAACAACCTCGGAGTCCTGCTGCACCAGCGCGGTTACGCGGAGGAGGCGGCCCTGTGGTGGCGTGTCGCCGCCGTCGCCGGCTCGGCCGCCGCCGCCCACGCGCTCGGCCGCTACCACCGCGAGCGCGGCGACGAGCCCGCGGCCGAGTACTGGCTGCGGCAGTCCGCCGAGCAGCAACACGCCCTCGGCGCCTACGCCTTGGCCGACCTGCTCGAACACCGCGGCGACGCGGAGGGCGAGAAGTGGATGCGGGCGGCCGCCGAACACGGCCACCGCGAGGCTGCATACCGCCTCGCCCGCGCCCTCGACCCCGGCACCGCGACCCGCGAGAAGGACCCGGCCACCGAAACCCGCCGGGCCGCGGCCGCCGCCGTACTCGCCGGGAAGGAGCAGGAGGCGCGGGCCGCCGAGGCCGAGCAGTGGTACCGCCAGGCCGCCGCGCGCGGTCACCGCAGGGCCGCCCTGCACCTCGGCACCATCCTGGAGGCGCGCGGCGAGCTGAAGGAGGCCGGGCGCTGGTACCTGACCTCGGCCAGGGACGGCGAGGCGCGCGCCGCCTGCGCCCTCGGCTTCCTGCTGCGCGACGCCGGTGACGACCGCAGCGCCGCCGTGTGGTGGCTCAAGGCTGCCCAAGGCGGCGACGGCAACGCGGCCAACGCGCTGGGCGCCCTGCACGCCGAGCGCGGCGAGACGCAGACGGCCGAGCGCTGGTACCGGGCCGCCATGGACGCGGGCGACATCAACGGCGCCTACAACCTCGGCCTGCTCTGCGCGGCGCAGAACCGCAAGATCCAGGCCGAGCAGTGGTACCGCCGCGCCGCCTACGCCGGGCACCGCGAGGCGGCGAACGCCCTTGCCGTACTGCTGCTCCAGGCCGGGGACACGGCGGGCGCCGAACCGTGGTTCTCCAAGGCCGCCGAGTCCGGCAGTGTCGACGCCGCCTTCAACCTCGGCATCCTGCACGCGGGCCGGGGCGAGGCGGACAGCGCGCTGCGCTGGTACGAGCGTGCCGCCGAGGCCGGGCACACCGAGGCGGCCCTCCAGGTCGGCATCGCGCGACTGCGCGGCGGCGACGAACCGGAGGCCGAACGACTGCTGCACGGCGCCGCCGAGGGCGGGAGCGCCGAGGCCGCGTACCGGCTCGCCGCCGTCCTGGAGGCGCGCCGTCCCCCGCGGCCCGACCACGAACTCGGCGAGAGCGCCAGCGAGAAGGCCGAGTACGAGCAGTGGTACGAGCGTGCCGCCGAGCGGGGCCACCGCCGGGCGCAGGTGCGCGTCGGGATGCTCGCGGCGGCCCGCGGCGACGTGGTCGAGTCCGCGCGCTGGTACCGGCTCGCCGCCGAGGCGGGCAGCCGCAACGGTGCCTTCAACCTCGGTCTGCTGCTTGCCCGCGAGGGCAGCGAGCCCGAGGCGGCGCTGTGGTGGACCAGGGCGGCGGAGGCCGGTCACGGCAGGGCGGCGCTGCGCCTTGCCCTGCTCTACGCGCGGCGCGGTGAACTGCCCGACGCGCAGCGCTGGAGCGCGCTCGCGGTCGAGCTCGGCCCGGCCGAGGTCAGCCGCCGCGCGGGCCGGCTGTGCGAGGCGCTGCGGCAGGAGCTGACGGCGTGAGGCGTGGCCCGGGCCGGGGTTCCCGGCTCTTTGGACGGTCTGTGACGAGTCCCACCCGCACCCCGTGGGTGGGACTCATCGCATCCGGGGACCGCGTCTGACCAGTGCCGATGCGCGGTCCGGGCGGAGGCCGCCCGCCGACGGAACGGATTTGCGCTGCTCCGTAAGGACGACGTAGTGTGGTGTTCACCGACGCGGGGTGGAGCAGCTCGGTAGCTCGCTGGGCTCATAACCCAGAGGTCGCAGGTTCAAATCCTGTCCCCGCTACTCAAGGCCGAAGGCCCGGCACCGATCAAGGTGCCGGGCCTTCGGTGTTCCCCGGGTGTGTTCGTCCCCGGGTACTCCTCCCCGCCGCTTCTTGACCCAGGATTTCCGCACACCGGCATCGCCGGGGGTGGACGCCATGTTGAGGGGCTGTTACGGCCGCGGCGCTGATGTTACTTTTCGGTAGCCACATGCATTCGGGACAGGTGGGGTGTGCACGGATGTCTGCGCCGCCGGTCCGGCCGAACAACGGGGGAGGCGAGCATGGCCGCTGCACAGACGGACGGCAGGGCGCGTACCCAACAGGACGGTCGCGAGCTTCTTGCTTCACTGCTGAAGGACCTCGGTGACGACGAGGCGGTCATCCGGGAGATCATCGAGGAGGCCCGGGTCCATTCGCCCGATGTCGCCAAGCTCTCCGTGGAGGAGAACCGGCGGCACGTCACGGTGATGCTGCGGGCCGGCCTCGCGGCGCTGCTCGGCGGGGAGCGCGTGGAGGTGGGTGACTTCAGTGATGCCGCACGTCTGGGCGCGCACCGGGCGGCGCAGGGGATCTCCATCACGGCGCTGCTCCGGGGCGTGCACGCCGGGCGCGGCCGGATCACCGAGATCGCCATCGACCGGGCCCGCGCCGCCGGTGTGCCGGCCGAGGTGACGCTGGAAGCACTGGTCGCCGTGAACAAGTACGCGGGCATGCTCGAACGCCATGTGATCAGCGGCTACCACAGTGCGGAACTCGAACTCGCGTGGACCGCCCGCGACACCCGGCAGCAGGTGCTGCGGCAGATCATGTGCGGGGAGGAGCTGTCCGGCGAGGACCTGGTGCGCGGCGGGCTGCAGCCGCAGGGGCTGTACCACTGGGTGCTCTCCGACGTCACCGATCTGTCCCGGGCGCGCTCCCTGGAGCAGCGGCTCGCGCACGACCTGGGTGTCTACGGATTCGTCGACGGACGGCTCGCGGGGCTTGTGTCACGCCTGCCCGACCGGGACGCGGTCGGCGGCGAGGTGCTCATGGTGGCGAGTCCGCCGGTGCCGTTGGGGCAGGTGTCCGAGCTGCATCCGCTGGTCGGCTCCGCACTGGAGACGGGGCGGCGGCTCGGTCTGCACGGGGTGCACGAGATGGCCCGGCTGGCGGGTCAGACCGCGCTGTTCGCCCAGCCCGCGCTCGCCGAGCTGCTGGTGCACAGCCTGTTGGGGGAGCTGAACCCGGAGGACGAGTTCCATCGGCAGCTCGCCTCGACCGCGCTCGCGTATCTGGACCACGGGCACCGTGTCGACCACGCGGCGACCGCCCTGCATGTGCACCCCAACACGGTCCGCTACCGCCTCGGCAGGCTGAGCGAGATCACCGGGGCGCCGCTCGATCCGACCGCGAGCGGGAGCCGTCCCGCGGTGGTGGAGGCGATGCGCTGGTGGTGGGCGCTGCACACCTGGCTGGAAGGGGCCGTGCGCCGGGCCTGACGCGAAGGTGCCCGCCGGGTGACTGCCCGGCGGGCCCGAAGGAGATGTGTGCCGCTTACCGGCTCAGCGGCAGTCGGGGCACAGGCCCCGGAAGGTGACCTCGGCGCCGACCAGGGCGAAGCCGAAACGCTCGGCGTCGGGCAGTGTCGCCAGCGGGTCGCCGGTCGGGTGGACGTCGCGGATGGTGCCGCAGTTCGAGCAGACCAGGTGCTGGTGGGCGCGGTGGGCGTTGGGGTCGTAGCGCTTGGCGCGCTTGTCGGTGGAGACCTCCAGGACCTCACCGAGCGTGACCAGCTCACCGAGCGTGTTGTAGACGGTCGCGCGGGAGATCTCGGGCAGCTTGGCCACCGCGCGGGCGTGTACCTCGTCGGCCGTCAGATGGACGTGATCGCCGTCGAGGACCTCCGCGACGACGCGCCGCTGCGCGGTCATTCGCCAGCCGCGTTCGCGCAGCCGTTCCAGCAGGTCGCTCATGCAGGCCAGGGTAACAGTCGGTACGTCGAGAACCCGAACCGGTATGTGTTTGGACTCTCACTTGAAGTAGACCTGGTCCAAGTTGCTTGGCCGGGCGCCTTCGGATCGGTGGGAGGGGGCGCGACCGGCGCGTAGGCGTCGCCGTGAAGCGGCGGCGCGCGGTGGTGCGCCCCCTCCTGCCCTGCGCTACTCCTGCCTCGTACGGCTGCTGCCTCGTACTGCTCCCGTCCCGCGCCTCACCTCGGCAGTGGTGAGGTGCCTTCGCGTACGGGTGCCCAGCAGCCGATGATGTCCCGTACCGAGACGATGCCCACCGGTTCCTGGTCGTCGAGGACGATCAGATGCCGGAAGCCGCCGTGGGCCATGGCGTGGGCGGCCTCCTCCAGGGTCCAGCCGGGCGAGGCGAAGACGACGTCGGTGGTGGTGTGGCGACCGGCGCGTTCGTGGTCCGGATCCTGGCCCCCGCCAAGGGAGTTGAGGACGTCGCGCTCGGTGAGGATGCCGAGTCCGCTGGTGTCCGGGTCGAGTACGACGGCGGCGCCGACCCGGCGGGCCGACATCATGCGGGCCGCCTGGCGCAGGGTGTGGTCGGGGCCGATGGTCAGGACCATGGTGCTCATGGCGTCGCGAACGAGCATGGGCGAATGCCACCTCCTTGTAAGGGCCGTGCAGAGCCGTGCGGGAGTGTGCGGAACCACAGGGTCGTGAGAGGTCACGGGAGGTTCGCGCGGGGGCCGCTCAGGTGCCGGGTCTCCGGAAGCCCGGGCGTCGAGAAACGGCGCACATGTTCACAAGTGGGGGAACCCAGAGTGGCAAAGGGAAGGCAAAGCAACAAGAGGCGTGCGCAGGGTCGTTGAGCGCCGGGCGTGCACCCCGGCGTCAGAAAGGCGTGCGCTCCGGTGTCAGCGGCGCGGGTCGAGGTGGTCCAGGAGTTCGTCGTGCAGGATGCCGTTCGACGCGGCGGCGTTGCCGCTGTGCGGGCCGGGGCGTCCGTCGAGTCCGGTGAAGCGGCCACCGGCCTCCGTCACCACGATCGCGTTGGCCGCCATGTCCCACAGCGACAACTCCGGCTCCGCACACAGGTCCACCGAGCCCTCGGCGACCATCATGTACGGCCAGAAGTCGCCGTAGCCGCGGGTGCGCCACACCTTGCGGGTCAGGCCGAGGAAGCCGTCGAGGCGCCCCTGCTCCTCCCAGCCGCTGAGGCTGGAGTACGCGAAGGAGGCGTCGCTGAGTCGGGAAACCCCCGAGACCCGCAGCCGGGACGCCGAGGAGAGGCTGCGCCCGGTGAAGGCGCCGTGCCCCTTGGCCGCCCACCAGCGGCGGTTGAGCGCGGGCGCGGAGACCACGCCGACCACCGGCTCGAAGCCGCCCGCGCTCTCGAAGGCGCCGGTGCGGGAGGAGGCGTCACCGGCGCCCGCCTCCATCAGTGAGATGAGGGTGGCCCAGACCGGGACGCCGCGTACGTAGTTCTTGGTGCCGTCGATCGGGTCGATCACCCAGCGCCGGGGGCCGGTGCCCTGGATGCCGTACTCCTCGCCGAGGATGGCGTCGCGGGGCCTGGCCCGGCCGAGCTGGCCGCGGATCAACTCCTCGGCGGCCTTGTCGGCCTCGCTCACGGGGGTCATGTCCGGCTTGGTCTCGACTTTCAGGTCGAGCGCCTTGAACCGGTCCATGGTCGCGGCGTCCGCGGCGTCGGCCAGCACATGGGCCAGACGCAGATCATCGAGGTAGTCGGGCATGGGCGAACAGTATCGACCCGGGCGCCCGCTCGGCCACAGTGCCTGCTCGCCCCGCGCGGCTGTACGCCGCACAGCCGTTCCCGACGCCCTCCCCGCCGGGTTGTCCGTGACCTGTGCCGCGAGCCTTGACAGGTCCTGATGCCGCGTCAACCCTGAGCGGCAGGCCGCCGGTACGGCGGTGCGGGAGGCGACGATGCCCCAGACGCGCGAGGCCTTGCTGGATGCCGCCTGCGCCGTGCTCGCGCGCCGTCCCTGGCCCCGGGTGCGGATGACCGACGTGGCCGCGATGGCCGGAGTGTCCCGGCAGACCCTCTACAACGAGTTCGGGTCCAAGGACGGGCTCGGCCGCGCCCTGCTCCGGCGCGAGGCCGACTCCTATCTCGCGGGCGTCGACCGGGTGCTCACCCCGCCCGGGCCACCGGCCGAACGGCTGGCCGCGGTCGCCGAGTGGACGGTCGGCGCCGCACGGGCCAGCGCCATGCTGCGTGCCCTGCTCACCGGCTGCTGGAGTACCCGGCTGCCGACGCCGCAGTTCGCCGCGGTCGGCCCGATGAGGGATGTGCCCGGACAACGGCGCTTCGGCCGGCCGAGCCCGGACCCCGGCCGGGAGCATCCCCCGCCCGCCCCCGGCGACCTGCTCGACCTGGTGCGCGACCGCTCCCTCACCGCCCTGTGCGGGCCGACCGCCCGTGCCGTACCGCCCGAACTGCTCGTCCCCGCCTGCGAGATCGCCGTACGCCTCGCCCTGTCCTGTGTCGTGGCCCCGAAGCCGGAGGCGGGGGCGCTGGTCCGCGAGGCGCTGACGCCACTGCTCGCGGCGGGACCGTGAGGGCGGCGGCCGCTCGCACGGACTCCGGGACTCGTACGGACTCCGGGACTCGTACGGACTCCGGGACTCGTACGGACCCGGGGCTCGTACGGACCTTGGGACTCGTACGGACCCAGGGATCAGTGCGCCGAGCCCGAGAGCTGGAGGCCGATGATGCCGACGATGACCAGGGAGATCGACACGAGCTTCAGGGTGGAGACCAGGTCACCGAGGAAGATCATGCCGTAGATGGCGGTGCCCGCGGCGCCGATGCCGGTCCACACCGCGTACGCGGGACCGACGTCGAGCTTCTTCAGGGAGAGGGTGAGCAGTCCGAAGCTGCCGAGGGCGAAGGCGCAGAAAGCGACCGTCGGCCAGAGCCGGGTGAAGCCGTGCGAGAGCTTGAGACAGACCGCGAAACCGGTTTCGAGCAGTCCGGCCACGATCACCAGCAGCCACGCCATGAGTTGTTGCCTCCCGCATACCAGGTCCGTGACCGCCGTACCGGAACTTGCCTCGTGCTTGGTGCGAGTATGCCTTTACCTTTGCGGCCACCGCCCAAACCCCGACCGGGTCAACGATGCCGACGAGGTGTCAGGGCAGGGCGGGAGCAGCGGCCTCGGCCGTGAACCCTTGTCAGTCGCCCTCGTGCCGCTCGCGCGTGGCCAGCAGACGCCGCAGGGAGTACAGCCGGGCCGGGTCGGCGTGGCCCTCGGCCACCCAGGCGTCGAGGCCGCAGTCCGGCTCGTCGTGGCTGCACGCGCGCGGGCAGTTCTCGGTGCCGGGCTGCAGGTCGGGGAAGGCGTTGATGACCCGGCTCGGGTCGATGTGGGCGAGCCCGAAGGAGCGCACGCCCGGAGTGTCGACCACCCACCCCTCCTCGGCGCCGCCGAGCGGCAGCGCGAGGGCGGAGGTCGTGGTGTGCCTGCCCCGGCCGGTGACGGCGTTGACGTGACCGGTACTGCGCCGCCGGTCCTCGGGCACCAGCGCGTTGACGAGGGTCGTCTTGCCGACGCCGGAGTGGCCGACGAACGCGGTGATCTGCCCGGCGAGCTGCTCGCGCACCCGCGCCGCGGCGTCGCCGTTCTCCAGTTCGTCCCGCGAGGTCACGATGTACGGCACCCCCAGCGGCTCGTAGGTCGCGAGCAGGTCGGTGGCCGGGGCGAGGTCCGACTTGGTGAGCACGAGCAGCGGTTCGAGTCCGCCGTCGTACGCGGCGACCAGACAGCGGTCGATCAGCCGGGGCCGCGGCTGCGGGTCGGCGAGCGCGGTGACGATGGCGAGCTGGTCGGCGTTGGCGACGACGACCCGCTCGTACGGGTCGTCGTCGTCCGCCGTTCTGCGCAGCACCGAGGAGCGCTCGGAGATCCGCACGATCCGGGCGAGGGTGTCCTTGCGCCCGGAGAGGTCTCCGACCAGGGCCACATGGTCACCGACCACGGCCGCCTTCCGGCCGAGCTCCCGCGCTTTCATCGCGGTGACCAGCCGGTCCTCGACCAGGACGGTGAGGCGGCCCCGGTCCACGGTGAGGACCATGCCGTCGGCGGCGTCCTCGTGCTTGGGCCGGATGCTGGTACGCGGGCGGTTGCCCTTGCGGTTGGGGCGGACGCGGACGTCGTCCTCGTCGGGGTTCTTTCCGTAGCGGCGCATGATCGGATCCGCCCGTCAGTTCCCGAGCATCCTCGTCCACATCTCGGGGAAGTCCGGGAGGGTCTTCGCGGTGGTGGCCACATTCTCGATCCGCACGTCCGGTACCGCCAGGCCGATCACGGCGCCCGCGGTGGCCATCCGGTGGTCGTCGTAGGTGTGGAAGGTGCCGCCGTGCAGCGGGCGCGGGTTGATGTGGAGACCGTCCGCGGTCTCGGTGACATCGCCGCCGAGGTCGTTGATCTCCTTGGTGAGAGCGGCCAGGCGGTCGGTCTCGTGCAGGCGCAGATGGGCCACGCCGCGCAGCGTGGAGGGGGAGTCGGCGAGCGCCGCGACGGCCGCGATGCCCGGGGTCAGCTCGCCCACCTCGCCGAGGTCGGCGTCGATGCCGTGCACGGTGCCCGAGCCGGTGAACACCAGGCCCTGCTCGGTCAGTTCGCAGGAACCGCCCATCGCCGTGAAGATCTGGCGCAGCGCGTCGCCCGGCTGGGTGGTGTGCGCGGGCCAGTCGGGGATCACCACACGGCCGCCGGTGATCAGGGCCGCGGCGAGGAAGGGCTGGGCGTTGGACAGGTCCGGCTCGACGGTGAGGTCGCGGCCGAGCAGCGCGCCGGGGGTGACCCGCCAGACGTTCGGCTCGCCGCCCGACTCGGGGGTGTCCACCTGGACCCCGGCCGCGCGCAGCATCTCGACGGTCATCCGGATGTGCGGCATCGAGGGCAGCACCTCACCGGTGTGCCGCACCTCCACGCCCTGGTTGAAGCGCGGCGCGGACAGCAGCAGCGCGGAGACGAACTGGGAGGAGGAGGACGCGTCGATCTCGACCTTGCCGCCGTCCACGGCCCCGGCGCCGAGCACCGTCATGGGCAGCGCGCCGCGGCCCTCGTCCTCGATGCGCACACCGAGCGCGCGCAGGGCGTCGATCACGCCGTGCAGCGGGCGCTCGTAGGAGCGCGGGTCGCCGTCGAAGCGGACCGGGCCGTCGGCGAGCGAGGCCAGCGGCGGCAGGAAGCGCATGACCGTTCCGGCGTTGCCGACGTCGACGGTGGAGCCGCCGCGCAGCTGCTCCGGCGGGATCACGCGCCAGGCCTCGCCCGAGCCGTCGGGGCCGACGCCCTCTTCGATGCCGACGCCGAGCGCGCGCAGGGCACCGGCCATCAGAAGGGAGTCGCGCGAGCGCAGCGGGCGGCGCAGCCAGCCCGGTTCGGAGGCGAGGGCGGCCAGTACGAGAGCGCGGTTGGTGACCGATTTGGAACCCGGCACCTGCACGGTCGCGTCGACGGCGGAAGAAGCGGACGGGGCGGGCCACAGGTCCTGGGATGCGAGGTTCGCGGTCATGGCCCTCACCTTAGTCGTCGGGGGGATCACCGGGATCCCCGGAAAAGGGGGGATATCCCCAGCAAGCACCCCGTATCGCAAGGGGCGGAACCGCGCCTGTTTCCGCGGTCGCCGGCGGTCGGCGAATACCCGTACGCCGGGGTCTTGCCGGAGGGTGGCGGGCGGGGAAATCCGGGTCGCGAGTGACGTCGGGACCCGGTCGCGGGCCCCGACCGAGAGGCGCGACCGTGCCCGGCCCTTCGTGAGAAGAGCGCGTCCTCGTGAGAAGGGTGTGCTCCCGTCAGAAGAGCGCGCTCTCGTCAGAAGAGCGTGCTCTCCTCCGGCGCGGCCAGTTCCTTGAGCAGGTCGGCGCCGTTGTTGCGGACGTTGCTGACCGCCGTCGAGACCGGGTACGCGCGCATCAGGCCCTCCGGTGGCGGGGCGAGCAGCGAGCGCAGGTGGGCCGGGTCGGTGTGGGAGGGGTCGAGCCAGTCGTCCCAGCGGTCCGGGGTGAGCATCAGCGGCATCCGCGGGTGGATGTCGGCGAGCGCGCGCGGGCCGTCGGCCGGGCCGACCGCGAGCGGGCCGCTCTCCGCCTCGGTGGTGATCACCGTGCAGGTCACCCACCAGGAGCCCGGGTGCCCCTCCGGCAGGGTCCCGTCCCGCCAGAACTCGTAGAGACCGGCCATCGCGAACACACTGCCGTCGGCGGGGGTCACGAAGTACGGCTGCTTGCGCGGCCGCTTCTTCTTGCCCTCCACCTCCAGCTCGCGCTCGGCGGCGTCGGTGACCCACTCGTAGTAGCCGTCGGCGGGCAGGATGCAGCGACGCTGGGCGAAGGCGCGGCGGAAGGCGGGCTTCTCGTGCACGGTCTCGGCGCGGGCGTTGATCATCCGCGCGGCGCCCTCCGGGGTCTTCGCCCAGGACGGGACCAGGCCCCACTTGAGCCTCCGGAGCTGGCGAACCGGAGCGGGAGAATCTGCGTCTTTGAGAGGGCGATCCAGTACCGCGTAGACCTCCTTGGTCGGCGCGACGTTGAAGTCCGCCTCCAGGGTCTCCTCGGGCTCCCACTTCTCGACCTCGAAGATGCCCTTGAGGTCCTCCGGCCGCCGACTGGCCGCATACCGTCCGCACATGAGTGCCACACTGCCACTTCGTCCCGTCACCGGGCCAGCCGCCGACAGCTTCCGGCCAGGCCCCCGACCCCCGAGCTGAGGAGCACGCCGCGCCCATGGCCTTCATCGAGCAGACTTCCCTGACCGGACTGTGGGACCGCGTCTTCGGCAGCCAGCCCGAACCGGACCTGTGGGTCGTGATCGGCACCGGGGTCCTCGCCCTGGCCGCGGTGGCCTCGCCGGGTGTGTGGCGCGTCACCCGCAACGCGATCACCATCGCGCACGAGGGCGGGCACGGTCTGGTCGCGCTACTGACCGGCCGCAGCCTGGACGGGATACGTCTGCACTCCGACACCAGCGGACTGACCGTGAGCCGCGGCAAACCCACCGGCCTCGGCATGGTCCTCACCGCCGCCGCCGGATACACCGCGCCGCCGCTGCTCGGCCTCGGCGGCGCCGCGCTGCTCGCGGCCCACCACATCACCGCCCTGCTGTGGCTGGCGACCGCCCTGTTGGTGGCCATGCTGGTGATGATCCGCAACGCCTACGGGGTACTGAGCGTGGTCGTCACCGGCGCCCTGTTCGTCCTCGTCTCCTGGTCGACCGGGCCGCAGGTGCAGGCCGCCTTCGCCTACCTGGTGGTGTGGTTCCTGCTGGTCGGCGGCGTACGCCCGGCCTTCGAACTCCAGGCCAAGCGCCGCCGTGGCGGCGCCGGTGACTCCGACGCCGACCAACTCGCCCGCCTCACCCAGGTCCCGCCCGCGGTCTGGTTCCTCTTCTTCCACGTCGTCTCGCTGTGCGCCCTGATGGGCGGCGGACAGTGGCTGATCGACGTATAGACGTACAGAGGCACGGACGTACAGACGTACCGACATGCGGCCGCGCCGTGGCCGTCGCGCACCCCGGGCAGGGGGTCGCGGCGGGCAGGATGGGCGGCGTGACACGCACCGAGACGATCTCCACCGAGGCCGGTGAGGCCCGGATCACCTGGTACGAGGCGAAGCGGCCGCGGCTGCTTGTGGCCGCGAGCCACGGCGCGGGCGGCGGCATCGAGGCCCGCGATCTGCGGGCGCTCGCCCGGGTACTGCCCGAGCACGGGCTGAGCCTGGCCCTGGTCGAACAGCCCTGGCGGGTGGCCGGGAAGAAGGTCGCCCCCGCACCCAAGACCCTGGACACCGGCTGGCGCGGGGTGTGGCCCGCGCTCGCCGCGCCCGGGCTGCCGGTGGTCGCGGGCGGCCGCAGCGCCGGGGCCCGCGTCGCCTGCCGCACCGGCCGGGAACTGGGCGCCCTGGCGGTCCTCGCACTGAGCTTCCCGCTGCACCCGCCCGGCAGGCCCGAGCGCTCCCGTGCCGAGGAGCTGCTCGGCACCAAACTGCCCACGCTCGTCGTCCAGGGCGGCAAGGACCCCTTCGGAAAACCCGCCGAGTTCCCCGAGGGCGCGTACGAACTTCTCGAAGTGCCGCACGGCGACCACGGGTTCGCGGTGCCCAAGCGCGCCGAGCCGGGACAGGACGCGGCACTGGAGCTGATCACCTCCGCCGTCACCCGGTGGGCCCTGTCACTTCCGACCGGGGAATGAGACGCGCGGGTCCGCTGTTGTGCCCACTGACGGAAGTCACACGTCTTACGAGTTAGGAGTCCGTCGCATGGGTTCCACGTTCTGCCCGAGCCGGGACAGCAGCACCACAGGGCTCGACTGGTCGGTGCTGCACGCCCTGCGGACGGCATCCGTCCGGGCCACGGGCACGGCGCAGGCCGGTGCGGGTCGTCTATCCTCCGAGACGAGCGGGACCGGCATCGGTTTCGCCACGTCGCTTGAGGAGGTGGGTCCGGTCACTGGGACCGACGCGGGAACCGATCGCGGAGAGCCCGAGGAGCGGGCACGGCCCGAGGAGACTGCCGTCGAGCGCAACGCGCGCTTCGAACGCGACGCACTGACCTATCTCGACCAGATGTACTCGGCCGCCCTGCGCATGACGCGCAACCCGGCCGACGCGGAGGACCTGGTCCAGGAGACCTACGCGAAGGCGTACGCGTCCTTCCATCAGTTCCGTGAGGGCACCAACCTCAAGGCCTGGCTCTACCGCATCCTCACCAACACCTTCATCAACTCCTACCGCAAGAAGCAGCGCGAACCCCAGCGCAGTGCGGCGGAGGAGATCGAGGACTGGCAGCTCGCGCGCGCCGAGTCGCACATGTCGACCGGACTGCGCTCCGCCGAGTCGCAGGCGCTCGACCACCTGCCCGACTCGGACGTGAAGGAAGCGCTCCAGGCGATCCCCGAGGAGTTCCGCATCGCCGTCTATCTGGCCGATGTCGAGGGCTTTGCCTACAAGGAGATCGCCGACATCATGGGTACGCCGATCGGCACGGTCATGTCCCGGCTGCACCGGGGCCGCCGTCAGCTGCGCGGCATGCTCGAGGACTACGCCCGTGAGCGCGGGCTCTCCACGGCGGGGGCAACAGGTTCGGCGGACGCCTCGGGGTCCAACGGAAGGAAAGGCTCGGGCTCATGAGCTGCGGAGACCCGCACGAGACGGACTGCAGTGAAGTCCTGGACCATCTCTACGAGTTCCTCGACCGGGAGATGCCGGACTCCGACTGCACGAAGTTCGAGACGCACTTCGAGGAGTGCTCTCCGTGCCTGGAGAAATACGGTCTCGAGCAGGCCGTGAAGAAGCTGGTCAAGCGCTGCTGCGGACACGACGACGTCCCCGCCGATCTGCGCGACAAGGTGCTCGGCCGCCTCGACCTGATCCGCTCGGGACAGGCCGTGCCCGAGCACGACGTCACCGAGTCCGCGCCGAGCGACCTTCCGGCGGCGGCGCAGGAGGGCTGAGGAGACCGCCTCGGCAGAGCCGGGGCGACCTCACCTCGGGAGGGCTGAACGGCAAGGCTCCCCTCGGCGCATCACGCGCGGGGGGCCGAGTTCGCGAGAACGGGCGGATTCCGCCCGTTCGTCCGGCGGCCCGGCGGTGCCGCACGCGGCACGCGCGCCGTACGAGACGTTTCTCAGTACGTGTCTGAGCACGTGGCGGCCGGTTGTGGCCAGGCCCTCGGCACGCTGTCACCCGAAGGTGCGAATCACGGCCCACGGGGCCCGGCCAATGCGCCGATGCCGCCCCGCCGCCGATTTCCTCGTCCTATTCTCCGGAGCCTGAACGGGCTTGCCCGGGCCCTCGCGGCCTCTCGTCTTGATCTGTCTGTTTGATCTGTCCGGTCGGTGTGGCCGACGGTTCGTTGTGCCGGACCGGCCCGCCAAGAACCGGACGAGAGGCCCTAGTGCCCCGGCAGTCCATCCGTTGGGCGCCGGGAGGAGGGCAGCATGGCGAGGCTCGGGCCCGCGGGGCGGCTCTGTGTGCTCGGCGCCGCGCTCGGTGTACTGCAGTGGTTTGGCCCTACGGGAGCGTGTTGACCATCTGAAAAGTGCAAACGGAGGTGCCCATGGGGGAACACGAGCGCCTGGTAGTCGACTACATACTTTTGGAGTCGTCGACGAAGAATCTGAAGGACAAGGGAAAGGTAGAGCTCACGCTCTTTCAGGAGCTTCCTGGGCCCCTGCGGCCGACGGTCCTCCCTGACATCGAAGTCCACTGCAACTCCCTACGGACGGGTGTTGCAACGACCTCTTGAACTGAAGAAACTCCAGCGGGGCCTCTACATTTCAATCTCTATCGCCTTCGAAGGCAGGTTACCTACTCCGACGAGATTCGCTGGATAACTGGGTTTTCCGACAATCCAGGAATCTCTGCAACCAACCGCGAATGCGCTTCCCGAAGGAATCGAAGAACTTCACCCACGAGCTCTTCACGTCCCACGGCTCCGTGCATTGGATGCTTCGATGAACTCACCGCAACCAGATCGCCATCTTGACGCAGATGAATCACCTCTTCGCTTTCAGTGAAACCGAATGCGGCATCTTCACCTGACGAGATGCGCTTCACCGCACCAGAGAGAGACAAGGCCAGATCGACGAGAGTCACAAATCTCTTCTTTGAGACGATCTCAACGTCGCCAACCATCAGTTCGAAATTCACCCCGAAGCACTTGTAGCGGAGGTCCATTTCGCTGATCGCGGCCGGATCGCCCTGCTTGGCAGCGTCCCAGGTCTTGGTCCAGGCTGAACCCGACCCCGGGAGGTAGAAGGAGAGTTGAATCACGCTTTTCCTCACTTGCTACTCACTTAGTACGGAAACGCCGTCACGACTTTTCCGTCGTTAACGATTACGCGGACACCGGTTAGCTCGCCTCCACCATTCGCCGGGCCCGCTCTCCCGACAGGGGTTCCGAAATCCCACTCGTAGATTTGACCAGGCCGCGCCTCGCCTGTAACAGGGTCCGGCGTATTGGGCTTCGGCGTTCCCCGGTTGATAGTGTCGGCTATTCGCTGGCGAACGTGCTTTGCCTTACCGGTGAAGATCCCAGCGGCATCGTCTACCAGTGCACCTCCAGGCCGGTGACGGTCCACGATGTGCTGCCAGTCGCCGTTTTCCAGCGCCGCGGTTCCACACAGGCCATTCGAATTGTGCACCAGGACCGGCGTCTCGCCCGCCAGCACATAGTACGTGTGCAGCCCCTCCACCGTGAGGTTGTAAGTCCTCGCATGCTTGGTGAAGGGCTTGTTGGCGGTGACGATGACCGTGTCACCCTTGTCGGTGCGGAGGGTCATTCCCGGCTTCAGGCCGCGGGCCGGGACCCAGTCCTCCTCGGACGGGGACCAGAACGGGTGCTCGTGTGTCGCTGTCAGGGACTCGATCCCCTGATCGGTGGCAAGGGAAAGCTTGTTGAACTTCTTGTCCGCTTCGGTGCGGATCAGGTGCGTCACCCGGTGCGGTTCCGTCTTACCCGTCTTGGGGTCGGTTGCCAGAACCTGGTCACCGACCTCGACATCCTCGATGTCTTCGGTTGATCCGTCTGCCATGAGGACATCGGTGCCTGCCAGGAAACACTTGAAGCAATCCGATAGATCCATAGCGTCTTTGGCACGGTCGGCTTTCTTCTTCCCCTTGAACCACTTCGATACGAAGCTCAGAGCCTTGAGCGGCTTGAACGTAGGGAGATCACCGAGAGTGCTGATACACGCCGTACTGCGGCCTTTCTTCTCATAGCACTTATCCCAGGCTTCTAGGTCAGGTCCGACGATGTACCACGCAGCCTTCACAGGGCGGGGCGAGACCAGCCACTTGAGCTTGGATTCAGCCCACTTGTTCAACGCGGTGGGACCGTACTGAGGCCCATTCACGCCCCCGCCGCCCGAGGACCCGGTCTGTTGCACCGCTGCCGAGGGGACAACCGGGTTGATGACTCCCCCACCGGTCGGCGACCCGTTCTTGGAGAGGCTTCCGTCGCCGTGTGTCACCACACCCGAGCCGCATCCCAGTCCGGTGCTGCCTCCGCAGGCGAGGCCGAGGCCGGAGGGGTCGGAGAACACGAGAGGGTTCTGTGCTCCGTAGGAGAAGCCGTTCAGTGTCTGCGGCTTGTCCACTTCCAGGAGTGGGTCCACGCTGAGGAATTGGCCGAGGCCCGGGTCGTATTCGCGGGCCCCGAGGTGGGTCAGGCCGGTGCTGGGGGTGTCGTCGGTGCCGCCGACGAAGCCTTTGGTGCCCGGCCAGGCGTTGGGCTTGGTTCCCCGGAGGCCGCCGAACGGGAGCGTGCGGCGGGCGGTGAGTTGATGGGTGGCCGCGTCGATGGAGAGCTGTGCGGTGCCGTGGTGGTCGGCCAGGGTGAAGGAGACGCTGCCGTCGTCCTTCTGTACGGCCTGGTTGCCGCCGCCCAGGTCGATGTATCGCGTGCCCTTGGGTTGGGTCGCGCCCTTGGGCAGTGTGATCTCGGTGTTGCCGAGGTAGAGGGTCGTCTCGGTGGGTGTGCGCCCGATGAGCCGGTTGCCGTCGGCGTCGTAGAGGTATTCGGTCGTCTTCGTACCGCCCGATCCGTCGGGCTCGGACGCCTTCTCCAGATGTCCCTCGGCGTCCCACGTGAGTGTCTGGTTCGCGGAACCTCGTGGACGGGATGTCGTGTTGCCAGTGTTGTCGTACGCGTAGGTGTCCGTACGCGGGCCCGAGGGACCGGTGGTGGCGAGCGAGGTCAGCGTGTGCGGCTGGGGGGCGGTGGCCGCCGGGTAGGTGTAGGTGCGGGTGGTGTCCTTGGCCGTGTCGCCTGACGGGTCGTGCAGGGTCTCCTTCGTGCGCTGGCCGGCTTTGTTGTATTCGTACTCGTGCCAGTACGGGGCCGGGCCTGCGATCGCGGTGCCGGAGGGCTGCGCCGCGCAGGTGGCCGTGGACTGGGTCCATGCCTTCTCCAGGCGGCGCAGGCCGTCGTACTGGAAGCACTGGTTGTCGGTACCCGCGCTCGAAGTGTCCTTGATCGAAAGGACGTTGCCTGCGTCGTCGTACGAGTAGGCCGCCTTGCGGTCGATGGTGCTGACATCCTCACGGTCGACCTGTGAGGAGGCGAGCCGCTGGGTCCCCCACTCGTAGGTGTTGGTGACCCAGGTGTGCTTGCCCTCCCCGTAGGACATCTCGTACTGCTCGGGATTACCCGTCAGGGAGTAGCGGGTGTAAGCACGGACGCCGCTGCCACCGCTCAGCGAGATCGGGCGCAGGGTGGCGTCCTCGTACATGTAGGAGAAGACCGTCGCAGGCAGCGCACCCGCAGTCGGGTAACCCCTTCCTTGAACGGTGCCCGAGGGGTTATAGGTCGTGTCGAAGGTGTAGTTGCCCTGGAGAGTGCCCTCGGAGGCGGGAACGCTGACCTCGGACCGCCGTACACGGTAAAGGCGGTCGAGCCAGGTGACCTTGTTGCTGTACGCCTGGCCTCCGGAGTAGCGGATGCTTTCCGCCAGTTGCCCCTTGGCGCCGTCGAGCGTGTCGTAGATCCACTTGGCGCGCAGGGGGCCGGTGAGGGAGTCCTTGCGCAGTTCGGTCTTGCGGCCGAGGCCGTCGTGGACGTGGGCGAGGGTGGTGCCCCGTGCGTCGGTGGTGGTGAGCAGTTGTCCGCGGATGTCGTAGGTGCTGGTCGCGGTGCCCTTGTCGGGGTCAGTGGACTTCGTCTTCAGGCCGCGCAGGTCGTAGGTGTTGGTCCACACGGCGCCGTCCGGGCCGGTGATCTGCGCGACCTCGCCGCGGGGGGTGTAGGCGTACTTGGTGGCGTCGAAGGTGACGCCTTCGCGGTCGTGGTGCTGGCGCAGTTCGGTGGTGCGCCCGCGGGCGTCGGTCAGCGCGGTGGTGGTCGTGCCTCCGACAGGCGGGACGACCTTGGTGCGGTCACCGCCGTAGTAGGTAGTGGTGCGGCCGAATTCGGTGCCGCTCTGGCCGTTGCCCGCGACCTGCCAGGCAGCCGTCTCGCGGCCGAGGCCGTCGTAGGAGTGGCGGGTCTGGGTCTCGACGTTCATTGCTTCGTCGAGCTTCGACAGGGGGGAGCCGACGGGGGCGCCGTTCATGTAGTAGGGCGCGAACTCCTGGTACACCAGGCCGCGTTCGTCGTAGAAGGTGTCGGTGAGCAGGCGTCCGCCGTTGGGGCCGGGCTGCTGGGTCTGCCGGGGGCGGAGGAAGCCGTCGTAGAGGACGTAGGAGATGTGCTGTGCGCCGTTGTTGCCGATCTCGCGGGTGCCGACGGAGACTGGTTTGCCCTCGGCGACGGTGTACACGAATTCGTACGTCGGGGTCTGGCCGGTGAGGCGGTCGGCGAGCCAGACTTTGGTGGAGCGTCCGAGGGCGTCGTAGGCGAAGTTGGTGATCTTGTCGTTGGTGTCCTTGACGCTCGTCTGCAGGCCGCGCAGGGCGTCGTACTTGGTGGTGGTCGTCTGGGCCGTTGTCGCGTCGCCGGTCTTGGCGGGCGGGGTGGTCACCTTCACGGTCGTCGCGAAGCCGGTGGCCGGGGTCGGTTCGGTGGTCGTGGTGCGCCCGTCGCTGCGGGGCAGGCGGGTGAGGACTCCTTCAGAGGTGACCCGGACGTCGGCGGTCAGGTCGTTGACGGTGAGGGCACGGCCGTAGGTGTCGTAGGTGGTGCCGCTCTCGCGGTAGATGGCGGTGGAGTCCTCGTACGAGTCGAGCTCCGCCGAGGCCGTGACATTGCCGTTGGTGGGCGCGGCCCCGTAGGCGCCGTTGTCGTAGGCGTGGCGGGTGTCGCTCATGACGTCGGCGGGCCGGGCCGGCGTATCGGCACAGGACTTGGCGACGGATTCCTCGCGCGAGGGGAACGCCAGGAGGTTGTCGGTGGTGTTGGTGGCGTACTCGGTACGGGTGCAGGTGTTGTCGTCGGCGCGTGCGTCGTCGCCGAAGTCGTCGACCTGGGTGGGGCGTCCGGCGACGGTGTCGAAGGTGTTCTTCTGCGAGGTCGTGCGCCACTGGCTGCCGGCGCCGTCGTCGAGTGAGATGAAGGTCTTCGTGTGGGCGGTGCCGGTGAAGTTGGCGGTCACCGTGCCCCAGGTGCGGGTCTTCTTGGCCGTCTCATGGTGCCAGGGGCGGCTGACGGTCTTCTCCAGAACCGCGCCACCGGGCTTGGAGTAGCTCGCCGTCTTGTAGGCGAAGCCCGCGGCTGAATCATGATCGGTGATCGGGTCGCCCTCCCCGCCGCCGAGGGTCACCGACTCACTCTTGGTGCCACCGGTGGGTGAGGCGCGGTCGCCGTCCATGCCGCGCAGGAAGTAGCTGTCCGACTGCGTCTTCATCGCCGACGCGCCGCCCTGGCCACCGGTCTGCACCCGGACGTGCCCATAACCACGCCACTGCGACCAGGTCTTGAACTTCTCCTTGGTCAGGCCGTCGTCATCGTCGTAGTGCCAGGCGGCGTCCCCGAGGTAGCTGTAGGAGGTCACCTGGTCGGGAGCGCCACCGGTGCGGTCGGTGGCCGTGACGGAGTTGACGACGTACTTGTTGAACCACTGCTGTTCCGGGTCGTCGGTGGCGTCTCCCCCGATGTACTGCGGGAAACACCGGGTGGTGTTGCTCTGCGGAGTCGGCAGGGCGGTCCAATTGCACGCCGCGGCGGAGTAGTTGACGTCGATCTGGCCGCCGTATTCGTCCGCGACGGTGGACAGCCGGGACTTCACGAAGGGGGCGTACCCGTCGCCGGTCTTGTCGAGCCGGTTGACGAGCTGGGTGTAGGCGAAGGTGGTCTTCGGCAGGGTGACGGCGGGGGTGGCGCTGTGGCCGGTGTGCTGCACGGAGTCGAGCAGGAGCTGGTAGTCGGTGTCGGCCATGCCCCAGCGGTGGTTCAGCTTCCAGGAGTCGACGTCCTTGTACGTGGCCGAGGCAGCGTCGAGGACCTGCGAAGTGACCTGGGTGAGCCGCTTGCGGGTGAAGAAGGACGGAGACAGGCGCCCCTGGTCGCAGTCGGTGCCCGCCGCGCAGTTGAGGTCCCACGGCGTGTCGTACCAGTAGAAGCCGTCGGTGGAGATCGAGGAGCAGTCGGTGGCGGCGTCGGGGATGCAGCGCTCGCTGTCGGTGAAGTTCACCTTCGCGAGCGCCTTGGTGCCGTACATGGTGCTGGAGCGCAGGCCGTACTCGACGCGGTCGAGGGTTCCGCCGCGGGTGTACGGGGTTTCGTCGGCGGCCTTGAGATTGCGGCCGTAGTGGTTGGTTTCCTTGTTGTAGTAGTAGGCGATGGCGTTGCCGTGCGGGTCGACGGCGTAGTCGAGGTTCCAGCGCCATGCCTGCTGGCACCAGGAGTCGGCGAAGGTGGTGCCGTGGCACTTGTCGCCCGCGTCGTCGCCGTAGACCGGAACGGTCCAGGTGGAGTCGGTGGTCTCCTTGCCCTCGGCCCAGCCGGGAAGGCGGTGGTATCCGAAGTAGTAGCGGAATCCCTTGGCGTCGGTGAGCCGCCAGTACTCGCCGTCGTCGTCGCCGTTGCCGCGGTCGCTCGAGGCGAGACGGTCGATCTTCGTCCCGTCGTCCTGCTTGAACCGATAGGAGTTGGCCCCGGCGGGGACGAGTTCTCCGCTCTTGCCGTTGAAGGAGACGAAGGCGTTGTCGTAGGCCCAGCACAGGTCGCCGGGCTTGTTGCCGTCGGCATGCTTCACACCATCGTCCGCGCAGGACTTGTAGCGGCGCTCGATGAACCCGGGCGACAGATCAAAGCCGTCACCGACCCAGGACGACTGGTTGTTCGTGCTGCCGGTGCGGCCGTCCACAGCGCCCGAGGAGTAGCTCAGGGCGAGGGACGGCTCGAGCCCGCCGGGGACGTCGGGCGCGGAAAACGGATACGACCAGGCGAAGTCACCAGTGTTGAGGTTCGTCTGCCACGAGGAGGAGGCCGCCAGAGGAGTGGCCTTGTAGTCGCCCTTGCCACCTTCGGTGCTCGCGACCGCGGCGAGGACGGTCGGCGCGGCGCCGGCGAGAACGACCTTGCGCGCAGTGACGGTCTGCTTCTCGGCATCGTTGGTGGAAGGCAGAGGCGTTGCCGCGCGGCAGACCTTCTTCTCCGGTGAGGTGAGGGCGCAGGCGGGCAGCTCCACGAGCTGGAGCCGGGAGGCCCAGCCTCCGCCGTATGCGTCGGCGAAGTCGGCGTAGTCCACGGTGACTTCGACACGTTGGCTGTTGTTGCTCGTGGCTGCCCTTGGCGTGGCCGCTCGGGAGGACTTGGCGGAGGGCTTCTCGGCCGTCTTCAGCCTGCCGCTCCCGGACGCCTGCTCGGCGGTCTTCGGTTCCAGGCTTATCAGCAGACCGTTCACCCCAGCCTTACGGGCCGCCTTCCGGTCGAGGGTACGGGCGCTCACCTCGAAACCGGCAGGCTTCGCGGATCCCGACTCCCTGTCGACGGCAGCAGCTTTCAGCCGGAGCGGGAGATTTCCGGGGCGTACCTGTTTGGCCGCTTGTCCCGCCGTGGCGGGTGGTGCGAGGCGCACACTGCCGGTGGCAGCCGCCGGCCAGTCGACGTCCGGCTTCCCCTGCGGAGTGCGCGGCCCCTTCTGTACCTTGCGCGGTTCGACCTTGGCCGCATGGCCCTCAAGAGGTTTGTCGGAGCTGGGAGTTGCGGGCCGCCCCTTGCCCGAGTCGGCCACCTGGGCGGGCTGGGCAACGCCCTGCAGCAAGGTGCCGATCATGATCACGGCTGAGCCCAGCGCGACACTGCTGCGCAGGGCTCGGAGCTTGTTGGTCGGTCTGCCGTTCATCCTGTGCTTCGTCCTTCACTGAGGGCGTTGGGGCGCGCCTGTGTACGGCGGGCCCAGTGATGGGATTGCGCTGAGCGGCGACGACAAAGTGGCGCCGGGGGATCGGTCAAGAACCGGTGGGAACTTCGGATGGCCTGTCCTGGCGCGGAGTTGCCAGATCTTGGATCTGCGAGGCAGTCAACGTGCCCTGGAACGTCCACAGATCAGAGACCAGCCCCGGCCACGTCCGTGCCCCCGCGACCCCGTTGCCGCCCACGGTCAGCGGCCGACTGGAGTTGTGGGACAGCGAGTTGAAGCTCCACGACACCCGGTCCTCGCAGTTCGGATCGTCCGCGGTGCCATCGCCGTCGGAGTCGGCGCAAGTGAACTGCTCCAGACCGCCGTTGACGTAGAGCAGGAGTTGGCGGCGGGTCCCGTCCTGGACGAGGGCGACGTGGTTCCATTCCGTCGGTGTGAAGAACTGGCTGTTCTCCGCGCGGGCCACGACCGCGGTGCTTCCGTCCGCGGAGGCCGTGGTGACCACCCAGGAACCCGGATCGGTCTCGGGGTTGGCTCCCGGTTCGTATCGCAATTCGAAGGGATGCTTGCTCGCTCCGGGCACCGTGAGGACCGCTGCCGTCTGCGACGGGACCGCGGCGGCCTGCACCCAGGCGGACGCGGTATAGCTCTGGCCAGTGTCGAAGGGGACACGCGCCGACACGGCGTGATCGTCGACGCCGTCCAGGACCAGTGCTCCGTCGATCCCCTGCGCGCTGTCGACCACGGCACCGCCGCGCAGGCTCAGGTCGTTGCTCCCGGCGAGGTCGTCCGGCGTGATGGAGGCCGTGGCGGAGTCGAACTTCCAGCGGCCGGTCAGCACCGGCCGGTTCTCGTACAGCGTCCGCACCTCGTCGTCCGATACGGCCCTGTCGTACATCCGTACGTCGTCGACCTGCCCACGCAGGTGGCTCAGCGGTCCCGAGGACGCGAGGGCGCTGCCCAGGGTCACCGGGCCCGTGGCCAACCAGGGTGTGATGAACGGCTGTTCGTCCACGAGTTCGCCGTTGACGTACAGACGGATCTGCGAAGAGTCGAGGTCGTACACGCCCGCCACGTGCGACCAGGAACCGAGCCCGCCCGCCGGGCAGCCGGGATTGTCGGGCGGACAGGCGTTCTGCCGGGCCCTCACGAACGAGGCGTCCGTGCTGTCCGCGGTCGGACGCAGGAACACCCACCCGCCGAGCGAACTGGAGTGGTACAACTCGAAACCGCGCTGCGGGCCACTGCTCTGCGCGACGGCGGTCATGGCCGCATCACCCTTGTCCTTGGGCAGCTTGACCCACGCGGCCACCGCGAAGCTCTGGAAGGTATCCATGACGGGCCGACCGCTGGTGGCGTAGTCGTCGACCCCGTCCAGGTTCAGCGCCTTGTCGGCCAAGCCCTGTACGCCGGTCTGCGCGCCGCCCCGCAGGGCCGCGGTGACCTTCTGGGCGCGCCCGACGACCCGGCTGGCGCTGTCGTTCTCGTCCAGCGGCCAGACCAGCTTTGCGGGACGGTTGGTGTCCACGGGGGACTTGCCGTGCAGCTTGGTGACCTGCTCTGCGGTGAGCTGGTAGTCGAAGAGCTGGACCTCGTCCAGGTGTCCCGGGAAGAAGTTCTCCACGGTGCCGTAGTGGGAGGCCGCACCCAGCATCGTCCCGCCTCGGGCGTCCCACGGGGTCGAGAACGGCGCGCTCCCGACAAGCTTGCCGCCGATGTAGAGCAGCAGCTTCTGGTTGGGGTTGTCGAAGACTCCGACCAGGTGCGTCCAGGTGTCGAGGCGTCCTGCCCGGCATGCTTCGTCGCCTGCCGTACAGCTGGGCTGGCTCGCGCGTGCGACCGTGCTGCCCGAGGCGTCGGCCCCGTGCCGCAGGAACGACCAGGAGCCCGTGGAGGGCGAGTAGTAGATCTCGAAGCCGCTGGTGTTCTGGCCGGGCTGGGCAAGCGCCGCGACCGCTCCCTGCGGTGCGGTCGTCGGCAGCTTGGCCCACAGCGACACCGAGAAACTCTTGCCGGTGTTCAGCACAGGTGAGGGGCTCGCGGCGTAGTCGTCGATACCGTCCAGCCCGAGAGCACCGCCCGCGGTGCCCGCGGCACCGGCCTTGGCTCCCCCGTGCAGTTCGGCCTCCCACGTACCGCCCTCACCGGTGACGGAGGACGCCCCCGCCGGTTCGTCCAACTGCCAGGAAAGCCGGTCGGGTTGACCAGAGCGCACCCGGAACACATAGGTCGCCCGAGTGCTTCCGCGGCTCGCGGCATCGAATGCCTGCACATGCAGGATGTTCACGCCCGGCTTCGACGGCATCGTCTTGATCGATTTCGCCGCGCCCCCCGTTGTCGAAATGGTGTGCTGCGCCTGGTCGTTGATGCGATAGGTGTACTTGGTGACGTCTGTGGCCGGGGAGTCGAACGTGAAGGTGCCGTAGCGGCCCACCCCATCGGTCCATGGTGTGGCGGTGTCCGTGGACGCCGGGTAGTGCGGGGAGGAGACGGACGGTGGCGCAGGTTCCGAAGAGTCGTAGATCACGCCACAGGTCGTCGCGGAGCCTTCCCAGGACCATGGGGACCACTGGGCCCCGTCCCAGGATCGGGCGTACCAGCTCACCTTGCGGTCCGGCGGCAGGTTCGTTGGCGTGACCTTGAAGTCCGAACCGGATGACTTGGTGGTGGTCTTGGACTTCCACCGGTTGACGAAGCCCTTGCCGTCGCCGCTGTCCCAGTCCGCGCGGAATTCCACCGCGACGTTGTCCCCGTCCGGGTCCTTCACGTCGTAGGCGTGAAGGGACGGCACGTACCTTGTCCGGGCCGGATTGTCCGGGTGCACGCAGGCTCCGCCCGGCTCCTGAACGAGCTGCGACATGCGGATCTGCGAGGGCGGACGGTTGTAGGTGACGCGCAGGTAGGCGTCGTCGGAGAAGCGTTTCCAGCCCAGGGCGTCGGACTCGTTGACGGAACGCAGTCCGAAGGTGAGCGTCGACCAGCGGTTGTCTGCGGCCTGCTGCACGGCGGACTTGACGTTGAACTCGGCGTCCTTGGCGGCGCAGCCCTCATACCCATAGGCGAATGTCTGCGTGCTCAGGTGGTCCGCCCAAAAGCCGGAAGCGGTCTGCGAGTTCCACGTCGTGGAGGACGAGATCCCCTTGGTACGCCACAGCTCCACGCTGCGCTCGTCGCACGACGCCGACCAGGTGTTACGGACGGCGAACTCGGCGGACAGGATCGACTTGCCCGCGAACGCACTGACGGGGACCTGGTAGAAGAGCCGCTTGGTGTCGTGCGGGTTGCAGTAGTACCAGTTGCAGTAGCCCAAGCCTTCGTCGGAGTCACCGTTGAACTTCCACTGCGGGGAGTTCGCCCAGTACTTCGACGCCATGGTCCAGGAGCTCGCCTTGGGCGAGTACCACTGCGGATCGATATAGACCGGGTAGACGGTGCCGGGCCCGGCGAGGACATCCTGATCGGGGGTCAGCGTCAACTCGCCGCCGTCACCGCTGACTTCCACCTCGACCGGCGCGAGACGCGCCGAGTCCCCCGCACCCGGCTCCTCGTCCACGGCAGGCGCGTCACTGCGCGGGGCAGACCCCTCGTCGGCCGAGGGGGCGCTCGCGCCCTTCGCCGATGACGGCGCGGCGCCAGCCGTCTCGCGGCCGCCCGCGGTCCCCACTTCGCTGGAGTCCCACATGAGGGGCTTCGACGCCTCGAACACGATGCCCTGCGCGCCCTTGTCCCGCGCCTCCAGGCCACCCTGTTCCGTCTCTCCGACGGTGAGCCCTTCCGTCTCCAACTTCATTCTCAGCGTGGCGAGTTCGGGACTCTTCGCCGCTTGTTCGGACTTGACGACCAGAAGCTGGGTGAAACCGTCCGCCTGCGCACCGAGCCGTAGATCGACGTCCGGCAGGAGGTTGGTGTACGTGGCGGTGTCACCGTCGAGCCTCGGCACCGGGACGGGGCCGGGCCAGGCGATCTCCAGTGTCCGGCCCGCACGTTGCAGCCGGACCAGGGCGTCCTCGCCGCCGCCGGAGAACTCAAGCCCCACCGTGGCGTTGCGCGGAGTTACCGCCCCGGACGCTGAGTTGACGAGCGTCGTGTCGACCGACTTCCAGACACCGCCGGTCCGTGTGCGCACCGGACGCAGGTACTCACGCGCCTCCAAGCGGCCCTCGGGAGTGGCGAAGACATCGCGGCTCTCCCCTCGCAGCGACGTCACCTCGACCTTCTGCCCCGACCGGCGCGCCTCTGCGATGGCCTCGTCCTCGGACGAACGGCCCGACTCCGCTGCTTCCTGACCGGCAGCCGCGTCCCGCGCCGTCTCCGCAGAGGCGGTCACGGCCGAAGCCGTGCCCACACCCGCAGTTGAGGCCGCTGCACCCACAAGTGCACTGACCAGTAGGAACGTCAGCGCACCGCGTGCACGGCGACCAGCACCCGCCGCCCACACAAGAGCATGACGAGTCACCCTCATCCTCTCCCCGAATTCCCCACATCTGCGTACGGAGAGTGGGCGTTGAGAACCTAATGTGAGTCAGATGGATCAGTCCATGCTCATTTATGGAGCGAAACACCTGGGATCGGGCATTTTTTGTCTGGAGATTGAAACCGAGCCCTCACATAAGGGGCCGCCATGTGGCTCGTCGAAGCCGACGACCGCGCGCGATGCCCCAGACCGACCGCCCTGCCCCACCCGACCGTCCCCCGCCGCACTCAGTCCCGCGGCAGAAGCGACCCCAGTGGGCCGAGGCCGATGCTCAGGTCCTCGACCTGGAGTTCTGGGCGAGCCGTATGGGTCCTGCATCGACCTCTGAACGTGCCATTCTGGATACGGGGGACAATAGGGCCCATTCCGATATCACGGGACATATGCGGGATCACACATCTGACCAGGCATCAGGTAATGCGCTGACCTGGGAAAACACCGGAAAGGCCGACGGCCTCCGGAGCCGTGTGCGCAGGTTCGAATCCTGCCGGGGGCACTCCGGAACAAGGCTCTGACCAGCAGAAATGCGGGTCAGGGCCTTTCTCGTATGTGCCGCAACCGCAACGGTCAAGCGATGAGCAGGCGAAGGCCGAGATCCGCCGCGTCGAGGTCGGCCAGGTCGCTGTTGCGCTCGGCCCACCGGCCGGAGTCGAGGTCGTCGCCGAGGCTTCGCACCGCACGCTGCTCGGCCTGGGGCCCCACCCTCGTCCACACCGACATCGCACGGCGCACGTGCTCCTCTAGATACGCCCCGGGCCTGCGCCAGTACGCCTCGAACAGGCCGTCGGTGCAGTCCCACGGGATGGGCACCGGCTCGGCGCGGGCGCCGATCGCGTCGGCCATCCCCGTCAGCGAGGGGAACTCCGCGAGGATGTCGGCGAATTCGGGCAGGTAGTCGCGGGTGAGCCAGAACCGGTCCTGCCATCCGCGCTCGTCGGTGTCGAATGTGAGCACCACTACGCGCCGGGCCACGCGCCGCATCTCGCGCAGCCCCGCTATCGGGTCTCCCCAGTGGTGAACGGTGGAGACGGCCATCGCCACGTCGAAGGACCGGTCCTCGAACGGCAGGCTCTCCGCGGCGGCCGCCACGCACGGCGCCGAGCCGGCAGGCCGCTGCCCCCGCATGACCGTCGACGGCTCCACCGCGGTCACCTCGCGGTCGGTGGGCTCGTAGGAGCCGGTGCCGGCCCCGACGTTCAGCACTGTCCGCGCGTCGCCGAGCGCGTCCCAGATCTGCGCGGCGATCCGTGGCTCGGTACACCGCGTCGCGGTATAAGCACCGCCGATCGCGTCGTACAACCGTGCACCGAGCACCTCCAGTTGCTCCTCCGGTGTCACCTTCAGTCCCTTCGCCCGTGCCTCGAGTTCTCTGTCGATGGCCGCCACCATGGCGTCGGCGCGCTCACGCCGCTCCACCAGCAGGCCGCGCAGTCGGCGCAGGTGCGCGACCGCGTCGGTGGACGGGTCGCCGACCAGTTGCGCGACCTCCCGCAGCCCGAAGCCCAACCGCCGATAGGCCAGCACTTCCCGCAGCCGCTCCACGTCGTCCGCCGAATAGGCCCGGTACCCGGCCGCGGTCCGCGCCAACGGCCGAACGAGCCCGATCTCGTCGTAGTGATGCAGCGTGCGGACGCTCACGCCGGCCAGCTCGGCGACGCGTCCCACAGTCCAGTGATCGTCCACGGCCACGACTATGCGGCCTCACGCCACGTGAGGGTCAAGAGCCCCACTCACGGCAGCAACAGCCGTACGCGAAGCGGCGGTTCGTGCCGTTGTTCGGGGTCGGTGGCCTCGTCGGAGCGGATGCTTCGTTTGGGCGGGACGCACTCGGGACAAAGTTCTCGATGAGTGGTCAAGCAGAACGTCGGGCTCGGGATTCGCGGGACATCCACAACCTGCGAAACATGTGCGCAGGTTTGAATTCCTCGGGATCAGCTTCGGACCAAAGCCCCGATTCCGGAAGGGCAAGTCGGAATTTTTGCGCGTATCTGCTGTCAGTGAGCTGTGACGTCGCTGTGCGAACAGATTTCCGGCTCCCCGTACGCATGCCCCATGATGGGTTCCTCCAACCGATCGTCCCAGGGGGATTCGTGCGCGCCCGTTACATCGTTCCGGCGGCCTTCGCTGTCATGACCTTCGCTCTCACCGGCTGCTCCGACGAGGGCGGCAACGAGGCGGACTGCAAGGCCGAGATCACCAAGCAGCTCAAGAGCGGTAAGACTTCGGAGGACAAGCCCGAGGTCTGCGAGGGCATCTCCGACAAGGACCTTGAGCGTCTGGCCAAGGAAGCCATCAGCGAGCAGATGAAGGACGCGAAGCCCAAGGCTCCGTGACGCCGGGACAGCCTCAAGCGCTCATGCAGCCCCTGGCCGGGTTCGGCCGGGGGCTGCCGCGTTATTCGCAGCGCCGCGCGAGGGAGAGTCCTACCCTGCCCCCATGCGCGCCGTAGTCCTCAGTGAACCCGGTCCCGTCGAGAACCTCACCGTGCGGGAGTTGCCGCTGCCGCCGGAGCGGGACGGGTGGGTTCGTATCCGTGTCGAGGCCTTTGGGATCAACCGGTCGGAGTTGCACACGAGGACCGGCTTCGCCGAAGGTGTCACCTTTCCGCGGGTGCCGGGTATCGAGTGCGCCGGGACCGTGGACTCGGCCCCGCAAGGCAGCGGGCTGGTGCCGGGGCAGCAAGTCGTCGCGATGATGGGCGACATGGGGCGTACGTACGACGGTGGGTATGCCGAGTACACGTCCGTGCCGGTGTCCAATGTGGTGCCGTTCCGCAGTGAGTTGCCGTGGGAGACCGTGGGTGCGGTGCCCGAGATGGTGCAGACCGCGTACGGCTCGTTGAGTACCGGGCTCGATCTGCGGGCCGGGCAGACGCTGTTGATCCGTGGCGGTACGTCCTCCGTCGGGCTCGCGGCCGCCGCGTTGGCCAAGGCCCTCGGGGCCACTGTCCTCGCGACCACGCGCCGGGCCGAACGTGCCGCCGAGCTGAAGCGCCACGGGGTTGATCATCCGCTTGTCGACGAGGGTGAAGTCGCCCACAGAGTAAGGGAGTTGTTTCCCGACGGGGTGGACGCCGCGCTCGAACTCGTCGGCACTCCCACGCTGCCGGACACCCTGCGCGCGACCCGCGTCCACGGCACCGTCTGCTTCACCGGCATGCTGTCCAACGAGTGGCTGGTCAAGGACTTCTATCCGATCGGCTATCTGCCCAACGGTGTCCGGCTGACCGCCTACGGCGGCGAGGCCGCCGATCTGCCCCGCGAGGTGCTGCAGCACCACCTCGACGCGATCGCCTCCGGCCGTCTGACCGTGCCCGTGCATCGGGTGTACGACGGTCTGGAGGAGGTACGCCGGGCCCATCGCGACATGGAGGAGAACTCCGCGGTCGGCAAGCTCGTCGTACGGGTACGGCACCCCCTGCGCCAGGGACAGCAAGAAAGTAAGAAGGCAAGAAGGTAAGAAGGACGGAAAGCGAGAAGCGGTAGCCGACCCTCCGGACTGCGAACCCCGAACCCCGCATTCCGGATGAGAATGCCGTCACTGAGCGTGCGCGGTGCCACCCTCACCAGCCTGGAACTCGCCCCACTCTTTGGTTACGATCCCACCTCGTTCGAGTAAGGGCAGCGGGGGCGGCAATGCTTGAAGTGCTGGGGATCGATGCGCAATCACGGGATGTGTACGGGCTGCTGTTGGACAGTTCGCCTGGCCGAGTCACGGATATCGCGCAGGAGTTGGGGCGTTCGCGTGAGGACGTCTCGCTCGCGTTGAAGCGGCTCGCCGAACTGCATCTGGTGAGTGTCGCGGACGACGGCGAGAGCTGTGAGGCCCATGATCCCGGGGTTGTCCTGCCGGTACTTCTCTCTCGGTGCGAGGCCCAACACGCACGCAGACAGCGGGAGTTGAACACCGCCCGGAGCGCGGTCGCGGCGCTCACCACCGAGTACGGCCATACGCGCGCGCAGGGGCACAACTGGATCCGCCGGCTGCACGATCCCGCCGATATCCGCTGGAGTCTGCGGGAGTTGGCCGAGAGCGCCGAGAGCGAATGTCTCGCCATGGTGCCCAACTGGGCAGAGGTGAAAAGCGCGTTGGACGCCGGTGCGGCGGCCGAGCGGCTGGCCCTGGAGAGCGGCGCCGTGCTGCGCAACGTATACGACGCCGGTCTGTGCGAGGACCCGGCCGTGGTGCGCCACATCCGGCGGCGGGTGGATCTCGGCGGGGAGATACGGACCGTACCGGCGCTGACGATGCCGCTGGTGATCGTCGACCGGCGGGTCGCGCTGGTCGCCGCCGACCCGCAGAACCTCGGCGCCGGCGCCCTGGAAGTGCGTGCGCCCGGGCTGATCTCCGCGCTGGTGCTGCTCTTCGAGCGATGTTGGGCCACGGCCACGCCCTTCACCGAGAACCCTCGGGAGGGCGCCTCGCCGCTCGGTGAACGTGAGCGGGAGCTCGTACGGCTGCTCTCCTCCGGTTCCACCGACGAGGCGGCCGCCCGCAAGCTCGGTGTCTCCAAGCGGACCATCCGCCGGATGAACTCACAGCTCATGGAACGGCTCGGCGCCCGCAGCCGGTTCGAGGCCGCGGTGCTGATGGCCCAGCAGGGCTGGATCTGAGGCCGGAGGGAGAGGAGCGGAGCGGGAGAGGGAGAGGCCCGGTGGTGAGGTCGGTGGTCGGTGGTCGGTGGTCGGTGGCACCGTCCTCGGCGCTCTCCTCTCCCCCAACTCCCCAACAGACAGCTCCCCTGACTCCCCTCACAGACAACTCCCCTACAGACAGCCCCTACGGCCAACGTCCCTACAGAGCCACCTGATCCTTGACCGCCCGCTCCCAGCTCGTGAACTGGCGCAGGCCGTAGAGCAGCGGCGGGTGGGAGTGGGTGTCGCCGACGGCCACGTTCTCCACCTCGCCGAAGATGACGAGGTGGTCGCCCATCTTGACGGTGTCCGTGACCCGGCATTCGCCGAAGGCGAGTATGTCGTCCAGGAGGACCGGCAGGCCGTGCGGTGTGGTGGTCCAGCGGACCTTGTCGAAGCGGTCGTCGTGCTTGGAGGCGAACAGTTCGGCGGTGCCGCGGGCGTCGTGGTGCAGCAGGTTCACGGCGAACCGGCCGCGCTCGACTATGTGGTCCGCGGTCTTGCCCGAGGTGTTCGCGCAGACCAGAAGCATCGGTGGGGACAGTGAGACGCTGCACAGCGAGGTGCAGGTGAAGCCGCTCGGCAGGCCGTCGGTCATGGTGGTGACCACGGAGACGCCGCTGGGGAAGGACCCCATCAGCCGACGGAAGGATTCTGTGGTTACTTCGCTTGCCTCGATCATTTCCCCCGTGCCTTCGGTGAGTTGGTTCTGTGATTCTTCGTCCGGTCGCGGCCGCGGGGCCGCGGTCGGGTGGCGGCCGGGCGCCGTAGCCCTCCGGCCGCCACCCGCCGACTAGGCCCCGGCCGTTTCCTTGCCCGCGCTGCCCGGGCCACCCCTGCCGCCCGTACCACCGCCGACGCGGTCCTCGTCACCGGCACCGCCGGGCCGCGGCACACCCGCCGCCGTCGCGGGGCCCTCCTCGCTGATGCCGAACCGCTCCTGGAAGCGCTTCAGCGCGGCCGGTGCCCACCAGGTGGCCTTGCCGGTGACCGCCATCAGGGCCGGTACCAGGAGGCAGCGCACCAGGGTCGCGTCGACCAGTACGGCGAGGGCGACGCCAAGGCCGAGCATCTTGGTGAGGGTGATCTGCGAGGTGCCGATGGCGATCATCACGATGGCCAGGATCAGCGCCGCCGCCGTGATCACCCCGCCGGTGCGGGAGACCGCGAAGACGACGGCCTCGCGGTGGTCCCCGCTCTGGTCGTACTTCTCCTTCATCCGGGACAGGAGGAAGAGGCTGTAGTCCATGGACAGGCCGAAGGCCAGGCAGAACATCAGGACCGGCAGGGAGGTCTCGATGAATCCGGTGGCGGTGAAGCCGAGCGGTCCGCTGAGGTTGCCCTCCTGGAACACCCAGACCGCGGCGCCGAACATGGCCGTGAGACTCAGGGCGTTGAGGATCACGGCGAGCAGCGGCAGCACGACGGAGCCGCTCATCAGGAACACCATCAGCATGGTGACGACCACGATGAACGCGAGGCCGTACGGCAGTCGGTCGCCGATCGAACGCTGGCTGTCCACCAGCATGGCCGCCTGTCCGCCGACCTTGGCCTCGAACGGGGCGTCGACCGTGCGGACGTCCCGTACCAGGTCCTGGCTCTCCAGGGAGATGTCCTCGACGTCCGGGGCGGGCCAGACGGTGAGGTGGCTGGTGCCCAAGACGTGGCGGGCGGCGTGTGCCTGGGTGGGCGGGGCGAGCAGCCTGCCCTCCCGGTAGGTGCCGGTGGGGCTGTCCACGCGGGCGACGTTTGCGACCGTGGAGAGCTTCGCCGCGTAGCCGTCGACGGGCTTGCCGGGCTCGGTGCGGGCGAGGACGTCGATGCCGCCGGTCGGCGATCCGGTGAAGGTCTCGCGGATGGTGTCGTGGACGGCCCTCGGCTCCGCGGAGGCGGAGAGCTGGCGGTCGTCGACGGTGCCGAACTCGACCTTGAGGAAAGGCAGTCCGAGCACCACGAGGAGGGCGGTGACGCCGATGGTGACCACCGGGCCGCGCCGCATGACGCCGCTGGTGAACGACCGCCAGCGCCGTTCCGCCTGCTCCTCGCGGCCACCCCGGATCACCCGCAGGGCGTTCACCCGGTGGCCCAGGAGCAGCAGCAGCGCGGGCAGTACGGTCAGCGCGGCCAGTGCGGCGAGCAGCACCACGGAGATGCCCGCGTAGGCGAACGACCGCAGGAAGTACAGCGGGAAGATGAGCATCGCCGAGAGCGAGACGGCGACCACGAAGGCGGAGAAGAGCACGGTACGGCCCGCGGTGCGCAGGACCAGGGGCAGTGCCTCGGCGGGTTCCCGGCCCTTGTCGAGTTCTTCCCGGTAGCGGCGGACGATCAGCAGGGCGTAGTCGATGGCCAGGCCGAAGCCGAGGGCCGTCGTCAGGTTCATCGCGAAGATGGAGACGTCGGTGAACTCGGTGATGCCGCGCAGGACCGCGTTGGTGCCGAGGATCGCGACGATGCCGATCGCCAGCGGCAGCAGGGCCGCGACGACGCTCCCGAAGGCCAGGAGCAGGATGATCAGCACGATGGGCAGGGCGATCATCTCGGACCTGACCAGGTCCTCGGCGGTCTGCTGCTGCGACTCGTTGCGGACCGCGACGGTGCCGCCGATGCTCAGGTCGAGGTCGCCGATGTGGCCGCGGTAGTCGTCCTCGATGCGCTCGAAGACGTCGCCCGCCTTGGTCTCGTCGCCCTTGATGTGGCCGACGATCAGCGCCTGTTCGCCGTTCTTGGAGCGCAGGGCGGGGTCCTTGGTGAGCCAGTAGGACACCACGCCGGTGACGCCGTCCTCGGCGGCCAGCTTCTTGGTGAGGGCGCCGGCCTGTGCGGCGGTCCTCGGGTCGTCGGCGCCGCCTTCGCCCTCGACGAGCAGGACGAGGTTGGGGCGGCTCTGGGGGAACTTGGCGTCCATGACCTCGGCGGCGAGGCTGGACTCGGCCGCCGGGTCCTCGGTGCCGCCGAGTTTGAGTCTGTCGGCCAGGCCGCCGCCGAGGAGCACCGCCGCGACCAGCATCAGCACGGTGCAGGAGAGCAGCAGCCGCGGACGCGCGGCCAGCCGCAGGAACACTGACATGACGTATCACCAACGGGGAGGAGGGGAGCGGGGGGCGCCCGCGCGGCGGCGGACGTCACCTCACCGGCGGCCGGGGCCGGGCCGCGGCCGCCGGTGAGGTGTACGGGGACAACGGCTGAGGTCAGGGCTTGGTCACCGCGAAAGCGAAGATCGAACCGAACTTGACGAGCCGGTAGTTCACGAACCCGGTCTTCTCCAGCTCCCCGGGCAGCGCCGACAGATCGGTCCGGCGGATGCCGGTGGCCTTGACGCCGAGGCGGCTGCTGGTCCGCTCGTTGATGGCGAAGGTGCTCGCGGTGTAGACGCCGCCCGGCTTGAGGAGGCGGAAGACCTCGCGGTACGCGGCGGCCGGGTCCGCGTACAGGTGCAGCGAGCCGGGGTTGTTGACGCCGTCGAAGGTCTCGTCGGCGAACGGCAGACCGCGTACGTCGCCGCGTACCAGCGAGACATTGGTACGGCCCACGGTCTCCTTGCGTGCGCTGCGCAGCATCTCCTCGGAGATGTCCAGGCCGACCACCGTCGCCTCGGGCACCGCACCGGCCATCTTGTCGGTGAAGTAGCCGCCGCCGCAGGACAGGTCGAGCCAGGCGCCGCCGCGCGACTCGTCCAGCTTCAGCCAGTCGCTGTAGATCCGGAACTCCTCGGCGTAGCTCGGGATGGCGTTGCCGAAGCCCGCGAACAGGCGCGCGAAGAAGGGGCGGCCGACCGCTTCGTAGAGGCTGACGTAGAGCTTGCTCTCCATCATCTTCTGGGCGGTGGTGGGCGCCGCCGGGTCGGGCTTGCCCGGCTCCCGGATCATGTCGACGAAGCCGTCCACGACCGGGGAGAGGCGAGAGCACTCGGTGCACACGTACGCCTGGTCGGACTGGCGTCGGATCGCTCCCTTGCACTGCGGGCAGGCGAGCAGTTCGGACACATTGACAGCCATGTGTTCTCTCTCTATCTCTCGTAGATCCGTCGGCGTTCAGGGAAGGACGAGGTCGCCGAGCTGCTTCGCCAGCTGCTCCACATGCGGCATGGTGAGCATCGTGAGGTGATCGCCCGGGGCCTCGTGTACGTCGATCGGACGGGCGGAGAACCGCCCCCAGCCCCGCGCCGGATCCTCCAGGGTCCAGGCGAGGTCCTCCGGCGGCACGTTGTCCTGGTGGAGGTCGGCCGCGCGGAAGAAGGTCAGGACACCCTCGTAGGGTTCGGCGGGCGAGTAGAGGCTGCGCTGGTCGGCGATGTACGCCCGGATGAAGCCGCGCAGCTGTGTGTCGTCGTCGAATTCCGGCGGCAGCACGCCGTGCCGGGCCAACTCGGCCCGCAGATAGCCGAGTTGCTCGCTCTCCGGCAGGGCGCGCAGGGCCTCGCCCGTGATGTCCAGGTCTCGTTTGAAGATCCGCTCGAAGACGCGGACCAGGGTCTCCAGCCAGGTCGCCTGGTCCCAGTCGTCGGTGTGCTGGGTGCGCTCGGGCAGCGGGGTGGAGGTGTCGAGCAGGCAGACCAGGCCGATCTCCTTGCCGAGTGCGCGCAGCCGATTGGCGAGTTCGATGGCGACGTGTCCGCCGAAGGAGTGCCCGATCAGGTGGTACGGGCCCTCCTGCTGCGCTTGAAGGACCAACGGCAGGTACTGGTCGGCGAGTTCGCCGACCACGGTCTCGGCGTCGATCTCCTCACCGAACAGCGGTTGCAGGCCGTGGAGGGCCAGGCGCTCGGGCAGTCGGCTGGCCAGTTCGTGGAAGTACACCAGGTTGCCGCCCGCGCCGGGCAGCAGGAACACGGGGGTCTCGCCGCCGGGGCGCAGCCGGATCAGCGATTCGCGTGCGTCGCCCGTGCCCTCGTCCAGGGTGCGCGCCATCTCGGCGACGGTCGGGCCGCGGAACAGGGTGGCCAGCGGCAGCCGGTTGCCGAACTGCCGCTCCACTTCGGCCAGGAGCATCACGGCGAGTACGGAGTTGCCGCCCAGTTCGAAGAAGCTGTCGTGGACGCCGATCGAGTGCCGCCCGAGGGTCTCCTCCCAGAGCACCGCGAGCCGCAGTTCGGTCAGGCCGCGCGGGGCGATCCACTCGGTGCCCGTGCGGACGGCGGCCGCGGGCTGTGGCAGCGCGCGCCGGTCGACCTTGCCGTTGGGGGTGTAGGGCAGCTCGGGCAGTTCCTGGAGGAAGGCCGGGACCATGTACGCCGGGAGGCGTTCGGCCAGGTGGGCGCGGAGGGCGGCGGCCGGGACGGTGGCGCCGGGTTCGGCGACGACGTATCCGGCGAGGGCGCGGTCCACGCCGGTGCCGTGCACGGTGGCCGCGGCCTGGGCGACGTCCGGGTGGGAGCGCAACGCCGCCTCGATCTCGCCGAGTTCGATGCGGTGGCCGCGCACCTTGACCTGGTGGTCGGTGCGGCCGATGAACTCCAGGGTGCCGTCGGGCCGGTAGCGGACCAGGTCGCCGGTGTTGTACATCCGCGCGTCCGGTCCGGTGGCGAACGGGTCGGCGGTGAAGCGTTCGGCGGTGAGTTCGGGGCGGCCGAGGTAGCCGCGGGTGACGCCTCGTCCGCCGATGTACAGCTCGCCGGGCACACCGACCGGGACCGGGTTGCGGGCCGAATCGAGCACGTACAGCGAGGTGTTGGCGATCGGGCGGCCGATCAGGGGGCGGCCGTCCGGGTCGACGCGGTGGGTGGTGGACCAGATGGTGGTCTCGGTCGGCCCGTACATGTTCTGGATACGGGCGTCGGTGAGCGAGGTGAGCCGCTCGGCCAGGGCGGCGGGCAGTTCCTCGCCGCCGAGCAGGAGCAGCCGCAGCTCGGCCAGCGCCTCCGGGCCGCCCTCCTCGGCCAGGATCATCGCCGCCTGCGAGGGGGTGCACTGGAGCCGGGTGACCTGGTGCCGCTCGATCAACTCCGAGATGGAATGGGCCTGTTCGGCTCCTCGCGCCCGGTGCAGCTCGCCCGCCTCGGCGAGCAGCGGCAGCGAGGCGAGCACGGTCGCGTCGTCGACGCCGAAGTCGATCAGGCAGCCGACCTCGTCGACGTCCGTGTCCGCGACGGCGTCCAGCATGCCGACGGCCTGCTCGGGGGTGCCGAACAGGGCGGCCCGGTCGTAGTAGCGCTCGAAGGCGTGGTCGAGCAGGGTGTTCAGGTCGTCCTCGGACAGGGCGTTCAGGTCGTCGCCGAGGCCGAGGGTGCGGGCCAGGTTGCCGATCAGGCTGAGCGAGGAGGCGAGGTATTCGCGGAAGGGGCCGCGGACCAGTTCGCGCACGGTCTCCGGGTCGCGGCCGAGGAAGGTGTGCACCATCAGGGTCACATGGCCGCGGCCCTCGTGCCCGGCGGCGGCCCTGGCCTCGCGGTACACCGCGATCTTCTCGGCGAGCTGCTCCAGGTCCTGGCCGAGCAGGTGGGTGAGCAGGTTGCAGCCCGCCGCGCCGGCGGCGCGGAAGGTGTCGGGGCTGCCCGCCGCGGTGACCCACACCGGCAGTTCGGGCTGCACCGGGCGGGGCAGCGGCCGGACCTCGACCGGCTTGCCCACGCCGTTGACGCGCTCCACCGAACCGCCGCGCCACAGCGAGCGGATGGTCTCGATGCCGTCGAGCATGACCTGTTTGCGGTCGGTGTAGTTGCCGGGCTGGAGGACGAAGTCGTCGGCCTGCCAGCCGGAAGCAACGGACAGGCCGACCCGGCCGCCGGAGAGGTTGTCGACGACCGACCACTCCTCCACCACGCGCACCGGGTCGTGCAGCGGCAGGACGACGCTGCCCGCGCGGACGGCGACGCGCTCGGTGACCGCGGCGACGGCGGCGCCGACCACGGACGGGTTCGGGTAGATCCCGCCGAAGGCGTGGAAGTGCCGCTCGGGTGTCCACACCGCCTGGAAGCCGTGGGCGTCGGCGAACTTGGCGCCCTCCATGAGGAGTTGGTAGGTGCCGGGCGTCGCGAGTCCCGTGGTGTCGGTGGCGCTGGAGAAGTAGAACAGGCTCAGCTCGGTGGTGCGGCCCGCCGTGCGGCCGGGGATGCGCGGGGCGTCCGGCTGGAGCACGACGGTGCTGCCGCCGATGAGCGTCCACAGCAGTTCGAGGACGGCGATGTCGAAGGAGACGGTGGTGACGCCGAGCCAGGTGCCGGTGCCGTCCTCGCCGAAGACCTCGGTCATCGCCGCGCAGAAGTTGACCACGTTGCGGTGCTCGACGAGGACACCCTTGGGGCGGCCGGTGGAACCCGAGGTGTAGATGACGTACGCGAGGTCGTCGGGACGTACGGCTGCGGGCGGCTGCCCGTCGCCGAACTCGGCCTGGTCGTCCGCCGGTTGGTCCAGGTCCAGGAGCTGCGTGACCGGCGGGCAGGCGGCGCGCGCGGTGGCGGTCGCGCTGCCGCCGGTAAGCAGCAGCGCGGCCCCGGCGTCGCGCAGGATGAACTCGTTGCGCTCGGCGGGTGCGGACGGGTCGAGCGGGAGGTAGGCGGCGCCCGTCTTCAGTACGGCGAGCAGGGCGACAAGCAATCGCGGGGTGCGGGGCAGGCAGAGCCCGACCAGGCTGCCGGGGCGTGCGCCGCGCGCCCGCAGGCCGGACGCCAACTGCTCGGCGGCCGCGTCGAGTTGGGCATACGTCAGGGTCTCGTCGCCCTGGACCACCGCGGCCCGTTCGCCGTCGGCGCGCACCTGGCGCTCCACCAGCTCGTGCACGGTGGTGTCGGTGACCTCGCGTGCGGTGTCGTTCCAGCCGGTGAGCAGCCGGTCGAGGTCGTCGGCGCCGAGCAGCGGGAGCTGTGAGACGGGGGTCTCGGGTGCGGCGAGGGCGGCGTCCAGGACGGTGCGCCAGTGGCCGAGCCAGCGGCGGGCGGTGGCCGCGTCGAAGAGGTCGGTGGCGTATTCGAGGCTGCCGCGCAGTCCGTCCGGGCCCTCCTCGGCGATGAGGGTGGTGTCGAACTTGGCGGTGCCGGTGTGCACTTCCTCAAGTCCGCTGGAAAGGCCCGGCAGTTCGAGCCGCTCCGCGGAGGCGTTCTGCAGGATGAACATGTGCTGGAACAGCGGGCTGTGGCTGAGCGCGCGCTCCGGCTCCAGGATGTCCACGAGCTGCTCGAAGGGCAGGTCCTGGTGGTCGAAGGCGGCCACACCGGTGGTACGTACCCGCCGCAGCAGCTCGGCGAAGCTGGGCTCGCCCTCCGTCTTCACGCGCAGCACAAGGGTGTTGACGAAGAAGCCGATGAGCGGCTCGACCTCGGGCCTGGCCCGGCCCGCGACCGGTGTGCCGACCGCGAAGTCGTCGGCGCCGCTGAGCCGGGAGAGCACCACGGACCAGGCGGCGAGCAGCACCATGTACGGAGTCGCACCATGCTGGGCCGCCAACTCCCGTACGGCATCCATGACTTCGGTGGGCAGGTGGTAGGTCTCGACGCCGCCCGCGTAGGACTGCTGGGCGGGCCGCGGGCGGTCGCCGGGCAGTTCGAGCAGGCCGGGCAGCCCGTCGAGCTGCTGCCGCCAGAACTCCACGTCCTCGGGCATCTCGCGGGCCGTGAGGTGGGTGCGCTGCCAGGCGGCGTAATCGGCGTACTGGACCGGGAGTTGGGGCAGTTCGGGGGCGGACGCGCCGGAGTCCCCCGCGTACGCGGCGTAGAGCGCGCACAGTTCGCGGTACAGGACGCCGAGCGACCAGCCGTCGGCGCAGATGTGGTGCACCGAGAGCAGCAGGTGGCCGTGGTCGGGGCCGTCGTGGACCAGCGAGGCGCGAAGGAGCGGGCCGCTCGCGAGATCGAAGGGGCGGCGGGCCTCGGCGGAGGCCAGCGCTTCGACGGACTCGCCCTCGGCGAGGGTGAGTTCGGGCAGCGGCACCTCGACGGGGTCGAGGATCTCGGCGACCGGTTCGCCGTCGCCCATCCGGATCACGGTGCGCAGGGCCTCGTGGCGGCGCACGAGTTCGGTCAGGGCGCGGCGCAGCGCGCCGACGGCCCTCTCGTCCAGGGTGCCTTCGAGGGTCACCCGGCCGGACAGTACGTACGCGGCGGCGCCGCTCTCGGGCAGCATCTCGGCCATGACCCACATGCGCTGCTGGCCGTAGGACAGCGGCAGTTCGCGGTCGCGGTCGACGGGCTCGATCGCGGGGCGTTCCTTGGTGCCGCCGCCGAGCAGGGTGATCAGCTCGGCGCGCAGGGCCTTGACGCGGGTGCGCAGGTCGTCGTCGAGGGCGCCGGGCGGGGCGCTGAAGCGGAGCTTTCCGTCCTCGGTCCAGAGCCTGATGTCGCGGGCCCGCAGCTCGGTGAGGAGTTCGACCGGCGTGCTCACAGCTCTCCCTCTTCTCGTGCGTCGTCGTCGGTGGCAGCGGCTCGCGGTGCGGAGACCGCCCAGCCGAGCGTGTCCAGGCTGCGGGCGACGCCCGCCACGGTGGGGTTCTCGAAGATGATCTGGGCGGTGATCTCCACGCCGTGCTCCTCGCTGAGCCGCAGCGCCGCACGGGTGACGCCCAGCGAATGCCCGCCCAGGTCGAAGAAGTTGGCGTCCGCGGCCACCTGTCCGACGCCGAGGATGTCGGCGAAGACCTGGGCCACGGACTTCTCGGTGGGGGTGCTCGGTTCGGCGCCGGAGGCCGCGCCGTCCTCGGGTTCGGGGGTGGGCAGTTGGAGGCGGGCGACCTTGCCCGCGAGGGTGGTGGGCATCGCGTCCAGCCGTACGATCCGGCTCGGCAGCATGTAGTCGGGCAGCGCGCGGGCGCAGTGCTCCCGCAGTGCGGCGGCGTCCGGCAGCCCGGACTCCGCGGCGACCAGCCAGGCCACGAGCTCGCGCCCGGCGCCGATCCGCCGTGGCTCGACGACGGCCTCCGCCACCCCCGGGTGACGCAGCAACACGGCCTCGATCTCGCCGAGTTCGACCCGGAAGCCGCGGATCTTGACCTGGTTGTCCATCCGTCCGACGAAGTCGATCTCGCCGTCGGCCCGGTACCTGGCCAGGTCGCCGGTGCGGTACATCCGCTCCCCCGGCCGGAACGGGTCCGCCACGAAGCGCTCGGCGGTCAGGTCGTCCCGGTGCAGGTATCCGGCGGCCAGACAGTCGCCCGCGACGCAGAGTTCACCGGCGACGCCCTGCGGTACGGGCTCGTCGTGGCGGTCCAGGAGGTAGATCCGGGTGTTGCCGACCGCCCGGCCGATGGGCGGCAGGCTCTCCCACCCGTCCGGGGTGCCGGGCAGGGTGTGCGAGGTGATGACGTGCGACTCGGAGGGCCCGTACTGGTTGTGCAGGGCGGCGCCGGTGCGGGTGAAGAAGGTCCGCAGTTCCTCGGTGACGTGGAGCTGCTCGCCCGCCGTGAACACCTCGCGCAGGCTCTCGGGCCAGCTCTGCTTGGCGTCGGCCACCTCGGCCAGCTGCTGGAGGGCGACGAACGGCAGGAACAGCCGGGTGACGCCGTGCTCTTGGAGGTAGGGCAGCAGGCGCAGCGCGTCGCGCCGAGTGTCCTGGTCGACGAGGACCAGGCTCGCGCCCGCCGCCCAGGTCGCGAAGATCTCCTGCACGCTCACGTCGAAGTTGAGGGCGCTGAACTGGAGCACCCGGTCGTCCTCGGTGAACGGGAAGGTCTCGGCCTGCCAGTCGAGCAGATTGGCGAGCGCGCCGTGCCGCATGGCCACGCCTTTGGGGCGCCCGGTCGAGCCGGAGGTGTAGAGCACGTAGATGAGGTTGTCTCGGCCGGTGACCACCTCGGGCGGCGTCAACTCCTCGCCCGAGGAGTCGAGTTCGTCTAGGAGCAGCACCCGGACACCCTCGGGGGTGTCCAGGGCGCTGTCGCTCAGGACCAGTGGGCAGGACGACTCCTGAAGCATCAGCGTCGTCCGCTCGGCCGGGTGGGTGGGGTCCAGCGGCAGCAGCGCCGCGCCCGCCTTGAGGATCGCGAGCATGGCGACGAGCTGACGGACCGAGCGCGCGGTGTGCAGTCCGACCGGTACGTCCGGTCCGGCGCCCTTCGAACGCAGCGTGTGCGCGAGGCGGTTGGCCCGCTCCTCCAGCTCGGCGTACGTCAGCTCCCGCGTACCGAAGCGGACGGCGACGGCCTCGGGGCGGCGGGCGGCCTGCTCGGTGACGTAGGTGTGCACCGGGCGGTCGAGGTCGACGGGGCGGTCGGTGGCGTTGCGGCCCGCGAGGAGCTCGGTGCGCTGTTCGGCGGTGATCAGCGGGAGGCGGGAGACCGGGGTGCCGGGTTCGCGCAGGGCGGCCGCGGTCAACTCCCGGAAGGAGTCGGCCAGTCGGCGGACGGTGTCCTCGTCGAAGAGGTCGCTCGCGTACTCCAGGGTGCAGACCAGGCTGTCGCCCCGGTCCTCGGCGAACAGGGTCAGGTCGAACTTGGCGGTGCCGTTGTGCACGTCCTCGGCCTCGGCCCGCAGCTCGCCCGGGCTCAGGTCGCTGTGCGGCGACTCGTAGTAGGTGAGCATGTTCTGGAAGACGGGCGCGTGGCTGGCCGAGCGGCGCGGGGCCAGTTCGGCGACGACTTGCTGGAAGGGCACCGCGCGGTACTCGAAGCCCTCCAGGAAGGTGCGCTGGGTGCGGCCGAGCAGCTCGTGGAAGCTGGGCTCGCCCGAGAGGTCGACGCGCAGCGGCAGGGTGCCGACGAAGAAGCCGACCACGGAGGCCGCCTCCGGCCGTTCCCGGTTGCTGACGGGGGTGCCGACCACCACCTCCTCGGCGTGCGCGTGCCGGGCGAGCGCGGCGGCCCAGCAGGAAAGCACCACGGTGTACGCGGTGACGTGCGCGCGCCCGGCGGCCTCCTGGATCAGGGCTGTGGTCGCGGTGTCGAACGTGAAGCGCACGGCGCCGCCCCGGAAGGACTGACGGGCCGGACGCGTCCGGTCGGCGGGCATCTCCAGAAGGACCGGAGCACCCTCCAACTGTTCCTTCCAGTACGAGAGTTGGCGTTCCTCGGTGGCCGGGGACAGGCTCCGGCGCTGCCAGTCGGCGACGTCCGCGTGCTGGACGGACAGCGGCGGCAGCGTGGTCGGCTCGGCCCCGCCCTCGTAGAGCCGGAACAGCTCACGCAGAAGGACGGCGAGGGAGGGCGCGTCGGCGGCGATGTGGTGCACGGAGAGCAACAGGTAGTGGCTCTGCTCGCCGGTCCTGATCAGGGTGGCGCGCAGCAGGCGCCCCTCGGTGAGGTCGAAGGCCTCCCGCGAGGACGCGTGCACCAGCCGTTCCAGTGCCTCTTCCCGCTCGCCCGCGGGAAGTTGGGACAGGTCGCTGCGGCGCACCTCCAGCTCGGCCGGAGGCAGCACGAACGCCCTGACCTCGCCCCCTGGACCGGGCCGGAACGCGGTCCGCAGCGCCTCGTGCCGGCCCGCGAGCAGGCCGAGACAGTCGATGAGCAGGTCGGTGCGCAGCTCTCCGGTGAGGCGGACGCCGCCGCTGAGGACGTACGTCGGCTCGCCGCCTTCGAGCCGGTCGAGCAGCCACAGCGCCTGCTGCCCGTCGGACAGCGGGAAGCCCTCGGTGTCGCGGCCCTCCCTCGGCAGCGGCTTGACCGGCTCGTTCAGGGCGGCCTCGGCCCGCAGATGGGCCAGGAGCCGGGCCTTGCCCGCGCGCAGCCTCTCGCGCAGGTCCGGGGTGAGCGCGCCCTTGGCGGCGGAGACCTTCAACTCCTCGCCCTCGGCGCGGAGCCGGACCCGGGCCTCGGCCAAGTCGTCCAGCAGAGTGGTCAGTTGCTCGGTCACAGCGTGAACTCCTCGACGTGTTCGTCCTCTTCGAGTGCGAGTACCGCGACGAGAAGCTCCAGGACGTGTTCCGTGAGTTCCTCGATGCTCGGCCCCTCCAGGAGGCGGACCATGGGCACCACCACGCCGAGTTCGTTCTTGATGCGGTTGCGCAGGTCCAGCGACATCAGTGAGTCCAGGCCCATCTCGACGATGGGCTGCTGCCGGTCGACCTGCGCGGGCTCGGCGCCGAGAACGCCCGCCAGCCGCTCGGTGAGGTACTCCGCGACGATCGCGGTGCGCTCGTCGGCGTCGGCCTCGGCGCAGCGCTGGAGCAGTTCCGCCGCGCCCTCGTCCCCGGCCTCGGCGAGGAAGGCGCCGAACTGGCCGGTGTGCCGGGCGGTCGGGAAGGCGGCGAACATCTCGGCCCAGTTCAGCCGGGCGACGGTGAGCTGGCTCGGGTCCTGGTCCAGGAACCGGTCGAAGATCTCGGTGGCCTCGGCGGGCGCCATACTGCCGACGCCGACCCGGGCGAGCTGGTCGAGCCCGTCCTCGCGGACGGCCATGCCGACCCGGTTCCAGGGGCCGTAGCCGAGCGCTCCCGCGGCGCTGCCCTCGGCGCGCCGGTGGTGGGCGAGCGAGTCCAGGAAGGCGTTGGCCGCCGCGTAGTTGGCGGCACCGACGCCCACCGGACCGAAGACCGCGGGCAGTGCGGACACAAGGAGGAACAGGCGGGCGTCAGCGAAGACGCGGTGCAGGTTCCAGCCACCGGCGATCTTGGGTGCGGTCACCTCGCGCAGCCGCTCGGTGTCCAGGTCGCCGAGCATGGCGCCCTTGACCACACCGGCCAGGTGGACCAGGCCGACCACGGGCGGCAGGCCCTGTTCGGCGAGCGAGTCGCGCAGGGCGACCAGCTCCTCGTGGCGGGAGACGTCGGCGGTGGCGACGTGCACCCGGGCGCCGAGCGCGGTGAGTTCGTCGATGGCCGCGCGCTGCTCGTCCGTGGTGAGGCCACGGCGTGCGGTCAACACCAGGCTGCGCGCGCCGAGTTCGGTCATCCGGCGGGCGAGCACCAGTCCGAGGTCGCCGAGACCGCCGGTCAGCAGATAGGTGCCGGCCGGGTCGAGACGCGGCAACGGGCTCGCGGGCCGGGCGAGTTCGGGTGCGCGCACCAGACGCGGGGCGAGCAGTGCGGAACCGCGTACGGCGAGCTGGTCCTCGGCGCGCTCGCCGGTGAGGACCTGGACGAGCCGCGCCGGATCGGCCTCGGCAGACGGGTCCAGGTCGAGCAACCCGCCCCACAGATCGGGCTGTTCGGCGGCGGCGACCCGGCCGAGGCCCCACAGCGGCGACTGGAGCACACCGCTGACGCCGACCGGGCTGCCCCCGGCGGGCTGGGCGCCCCGGGTGACCAGCCAGACGCGGCCGCAGCGGGTGGGGTCGTCGAGTTCGAGTGCGCTGCGCAGCAGGGCGAGCGCCGACTCGACGCCCGGGCCCTGGGCGGCCTCGACCTGTGCGGTGTCCAGGTCGGCGGCGCCCGGGGCGTCCAGCGGCCAGAGCAGGGCGATACCGGTCAGCGGCTCGCTGCGGACGGCCGTGAACAGCGCGCGGCGCACCTGGCCGGGCTCGTCGCCCTCGGCCCGCCGGACGATCTCGACCCGGTGGCCGCCCGCGGTCAGCTCGGCGGCGAGGGCCTCCCCGGTGCCGCCCTCGTCCGCGAGGACCAGCCAGCGGCCGGGTTCGGCGTCCTCGGCGGGGGCGGGCGCCGCCACCTCGGTCCAGTCGGTGCGGTAGCACAGAGCGGCACCCGGGTCGACGGAATCCTCCGCCGACTCCACGGTCCGCATCCGCAGGCCCGCCGCCTCGGCGACCGTGCCGTGCTCGTCGAACAGCCTTACATCGGCGCGCAGTTCGCCCTGTGGCTCGCGCTCGGGAGTCCGTACGACATGGGAGTGGACCAGGCCCTCAGGGCGCCGGTGCAGCCGGAGCGTGCCGACCCCGGCGGGCAGCGCGAGGACGCCGCCGCCGGTCAGCGCGCCCGGGGCGAGCGCGCCGAGCAGCAGGAAGGCGTTGTCCAGGAGCGCCGGGTGGTACTCGTAGGCGTCCGCCTCACCGCCGCTGGGCATCCGCAGGGTGCCGAGCACCTCCGACTCCCCCACCCACAGGGACTCCAGGCAGCGCATCCGCGGGCCGTAACCGGCACCGGCGGCGCCGAGCACCTCGAAGAACTCGTCGGCCGGGATCTCGGTGGTGCACCGCTGCCGGATCTCGTCGGGGTCGTCGGTCCAGGCGGGGGCGGGAGCGGCGGGTTCGGCGGCGGGCTCGTGCGTACCGGCGGCCGTACCGTCCGGGGACTGCGCGTACAGCGCCACGGCCTCACGGCGGTCCCGTATCCCGCGCAGCACCTCCGGGTCGTCGGCGGTCAGTTCGCGCAGCTTGTCCAGGGACGGCAGTCCGGCCATGACCTGGTCGACGGGCGGGCCGAAGTCGAGCAGACAGGCCAGTTCGTCCACGCCGATCGCGGCCAGGCGGCGGGCCAGCGGCAGGCTGGACTCCGGCGATCCGATGAGGGAGCGCTCGGCGGCGAACCGCTCGTAGAGGAAGTGGACGAACTGGTTCATCTCCTCTTCGGGCAGCGCCTGGATGTCGACGTCGCCCCGTCCCCGGGAGCTGGCAAGTCCCTTGAGCAGCCCGAGGTTTCCCTTGAGGTACTCGCAGTACGGGTCCCGTGCCGCCTCGATGGCCTGCCCGGCGTCAGCACCGAGGAAGGTGTGCAGCATGACGGTGACCTGACCGGCCTCCGGGTCGAACCCGGCCTGGGCGCGGGCCTTGCGGTAGGTGGTGATGCGTTCGGCGAGGCCCTCGACGCCCTGGTCGAGCAGGTGGGTGAGCAGGTTGACGCCCATCCGTCCGGCCCGGGCGAAGCTCTCCGGCGAACTGGCCGCGGTCATCCACATCGGCAGCTCGGGCTGCACCGGGCGCGGATAGCTACGGACCCGTATCTGCTTGCCGGTGCCGCTGGTGGCGGGGATCTGCTCGCCACGCCACAGGGCGCGCAACTGAGGTACGGCGCGGGCCAGTTCGTCGTTGCGGCCGCTGTAGCGGTCGGGGAAGAAGGCGAAGTCGTCCGGGTTCCAGCCGGAGGCGACCGAGATGCCGACCCGGCCGCCGGACAGGTTGTCGACGACCGACCACTCCTCGGCCACCCGCAGCGGGTTGTGCAGGGGCAGCACCACACTGCCCGCCCGCAGCCCGATCCGGGAGGTCTCCCGGGCCAGGGCGGCCTGGAGCACGGCCGGGTTCGGGTACAGCGACCCGAGCGGGGTGAAGTGCCGCTCGGGCACCCACACACTGTGGAAACCGTGCGCGTCGGCGTACTTGGCGCTGTCGATCAGAAGCCCGTAACGGTCCTCCCCCTCAAGGGAGTTCTCGTAACTGGCGAAGAACATCAGGCTGAGTTTCACGGCGTCTTCTCCCCCTTCTCCCCGTGCTGCCCGTTGCGGTTTCCGGCGCCTTCGGCCCCGCCGGAGCGCACCAGTCGTGCGGCGGCGTGCTGCAGCCAGCCGGAGCCCTCGCTCTCGGCCCGGCTGTGGACGCTGAACGCGAGGGTTCCGCCGGGCTTTCCGTACAGCCCGACCTGGACGATGCGGGCACCGTCCGCGGGCACGCCGAGCACGCTCAGGTACTCGATGTCCTCAAGTACGTACGGCTGTTCGGGCGCGAGCTGCCTGACCGCGGCGAGCGCCATCTCGATGTAGCTGGTGCCGGGCGCGACGACCTGGCCCTGGATGCGGTGGTCGTCGAGCACCTCGGACTGCTGCCGGGCCAGCACCCGCTGCCAGACGTGCCGTTCGGCGTCCTCGGCGAGCTGCGGCAACTTCCGCCCGAGCAACGGGTGTCCGCTGTCTCGGCCACCGAAGTCGGCTGCGGCGCGCGGCAGTTCGTCGGGCAGCCACAGACGGCGGCGGTTGAAGGGATACGTGGGCAGCAAGTGCCCCTTGGCGCGCGGCAGTTCACCGCCGCCGCTCACCGCGCTCCAGTCGACCGGCAGGCCCAGTGCCCACGCGGCTCCCAGCGCCTGGGCGAAGACCAGGCCGCAGGGCCTGCCGCCGCGCAGCGAGGAGACCCAGTCGCCCGGCTCCTCGGTGCCCGCGGCGATCTTCCTGGCCAGCGGGGCGAGCATCGCGTCCGGGCCGAGTTCCAGGCCGGTACGGCAGCCCTCGTCCAGCAGCGTCCGAACGCCGTCGGCGTAGCGCACGGTGCCGCGCAGTTGCTCCACCCAGTACTCGGCGGTGGCCATCCGGGGACCGGCCAGGCGGCCGGTGAGCGAGGACACCAGCGGGACCTGCGGCGCCTTCATGGTGACCTTCTCGGCGGCCCTGCGGAACTCGTCGAGCACCGGGTCCATGAGCGGCGAGTGGAAGGCGTGCGAGGTGCGCATCTCCTTGGACAGATGGCCCTTGGCGGCGAGTTCCTCGGCGGCCTCGGTGACGGCCTCGGCCGTGCCGGACAGGACGATCTCCTGTGCGCCGTTGACCGCGGCCACCGCGAGTTCGCCCGGCCGCCGCTCGACCAGCGGCCGCACCTCCGCCTCGGGGGCGCGCACGGCGCGCATCAGCCCGCCCGGCGGCAGCTCCTGCATCAGCTTCGCGCGGGTGCCGAGCAGGGTGAGCGCGTCGGCCAGGTCGAAGACCCCGGCCAGACAGGCGGCCACGTACTCGCCGACGCTGTGCCCGAACAGATACGTCGGCTCCACGCCGAGCGAGCGCCACAGCGCGGCCAGCGCGTACTCCACGGCGAAGATCGCGGGCTGCGCGAACTCGGTCCGCGCCAGCCTCTCCTCGTCCGCCACGACCTCCAACAGGTCGAAGCCCAGGCGCTGTTGGGCGACCTGCGCGCATGCGTCGAAGGCCTCGCGGTAGGCGGGCCAGGACCGGTAGAGATCCATGCCCATGCCCGCGTGGTGCGAGCCCTGCCCGGTGAACAGGAAGGCCGTGGCCGGTGCGCGGCGCGGTGCGCGCGCGGCGGTACCGCCGTGGGTGCGCCCGGCCGAGGCCTTGCCCTCCGCCGCGAACTTCTCCAGGACACCGCGGGCGTCCTCGGCGGTGGCGGCGGCCACCGCGAGCCGGTGCGGGAAGACGGTGCGGGTGCTGCCGGCCGCGTAGCCGACCTCGGGCAGTGGCAGCTCGCCGCGCGCGAGGAGTTCGGCGTACCGCGCGGCCAACTCCCGTAGCGATGCGGGGCTGTTGGCGGAGAGCGGCAGGACCACGGGAACGTCCGCGTCCGCCGTGCCGTCCGCCCGCGCGGGCTCGGGCGCCGCCTCCAGTACGACATGCGCGTTCGTCCCGCCGAAGCCGAAGGCGCTGACCCCGGCGATCCGCCGCTCGCGCGGCCAGGGCCGTGCCTCGGTGGGGATCTCAAGCGGGGAGTCCAGGTCGGCGATGTGCGGGTTGAGCGCGGTCAGGTGCAGGTTCGGCGGGATGGTGCCGTGCCCGAGCGCGAGGACGGTCTTGATGAACCCGGCGATGCCCGCGGCCGATTCGAGGTGCCCGATGTTGGTCTTGACCGAGCCGAGGCAGACCGGGCCCGCCTCGCCGGTGCGGCCCTCGGTGAGTACGGAGGTCAGCGACTCGTACTCGATGGGGTCGCCGAGGCTGGTGCCGGTGCCGTGCGCCTCCACGTAGCCGATCTCGTCCTGGGCGACCCCCGCCGCCGACCAGGCCGACCTGATGACCTCCTGCTGCGCCTGACCGTGCGGCGCCGTGAGCCCGTTGGACCGGCCGTCCTGATTGACCGCCGAGCCACGGATGACCGCGAGGATCCGGTCGCCGTCGGCCTGCGCGAGCGACAGCGGCTTGAGGACGACGGCGCCGCAGCCCTCACTGCGTACGTAGCCGTCGGCGCGCGCGTCGAAGGCCTTGCAGCGGCCGTCCGCGGCCATCATCTGCGCCTGCGAGAACACCGAGGTCAGCTCGGATCCGAGGATCAGGTTGACGCCCGCGGCCAGCGCCACCTTCGACTCACCGCTGCGCAGCGCCGCGCACGCCTGGTGCAGCGCGACCAGCGAGGACGAACAGGCGGTGTCCACGGCGAGGCTCGGGCCGCGCAGGTCGAGCAGGTACGAGAGGCGGTTGGCGGCGATGCTCAGGGCGTTGCCGGTGCCGTAGTACGCGTCCAGCGCCTGGGGGGCACCGGCGGTCAGCCTGCTGTAGTCGTTGTTGCTGATACCGACGAAGACGCCGGTGTCGCTGCCCGCGAGCGAGGACGGCAGGATCGACGCGTGCTCCAGCGCCTCCCAGGCGACTTCGAGCAGCAGCCGCTGCTGCGGGTCGATGGCGCGGGCCTCCGCCGGGGAGATCCCGAAGAACTCCGGGTCGAATCCGGCCACTTCGCGGAGATAGCCGCCCCAGCGGGTGCTGACGCTGCCGGGGCGCCCCAGCGCGGGGTCGTAGCGCAGCTCGGTGCCCCAGCGCTCGACCGGGATCTCCGCGATCGCGTCCGTGCCGCCGAGCAGCAACTCCCAGAACTGCTCCGGGTTGTCGGCACCCGGGAAGCGGCAGGCGAGGCCGACGACGGCAACCGGCTCGTCGGCGGTGCGTGCGTTGTCGCGGGTGGCCGCCGGTTCCTGGATCCCGGCGAGGTGGCGGGCGACGCCTTCGGCGGTGGGGTGCTGGTAGAGCAGCGGGGCGGGCAGACGGCGGCCGAGGGCACGCTGGAGGACCCCGGAGACGGACACGGCACCGGCCGAATCCAAGCCGTAGGCCGCGAAGTTGGTGCCCGGGTCGATGCTGTCGGCGGGCAGCGAAAGGTGGTCGGCCACGGCCGCCAGGACCTGCCGCAGGAGTTCCTCGTACTGGCCCGGCGGCCCGGCGGCGGTGTCCCGGTCGGCGGCCACCGCAGCCGTACGGTCCCAGGTCGCGACCGCGTTCAACGTGCCGTCCAGGTAACCCTTCTTGGCGGCCCGGCGGGCGATCTTGCCGCTGGAGGTCTTGGGCACGGCGCGGGTGCGCAGCAGCACCAGGGCGTGCAACGGTACGTCGAACTCCTTGGTGAGCGTGCTCGCCACGGCCAGGCCGAGTCGCTGGACCTCGGCGGGGTCCATCGACTCCGCCTCCGCGCGCACCTCCTGCGCGACGACCACACGCTCCTCGCCGTCCAGCTCCACGGAGAACGCGGCGGTGCAGCCCGGCCGGAAGAGACGGTCGACGCCCTCGACGGTCTTCTCGATGTCCTGCGGGTACAGGTTGCGCCCGCGGACGATGATCAGGTCCTTGATACGGCCGGTGATGCCGAGCCCGCCGTCGGCGGTGAGGAAGCCCAGGTCACCGGTGCGCACCCAGGGCAGTTCCGTACCGTCCTCGGCGTCCTGCCCGGCGAGCCGGTTGTGGAAGGTGGCGACGGTCTCCTCGTCGCGCTGCCAGTAGCCCCGGCCCGCGCTGTGCCCGCTCATCCAGACCTCGCCGATGGTGCCCTCGGACACCGGGAGCGCCGTCTGCGGGTCGACGATCAGCAGCTTCTGGTCGTAGTGGACGCGCCCGCAGTCGACCACGGAACGCGCGCCCGGGGTGCCGGGCTCGACCGGCACGACCCGGTCCCGCTCCAGCTCCGCGCCGTCGAGGTGATGCACCCGCGCGCCCTCGCCGGGGGTGCCGCCGGTGACGTAGACGGAGTTCTCGGCCAGCCCGTACGCGGGGTACCAGGAGCCCTCGGCGAAGCCGTGCTCGGCGTAGACGGAGGCGAACCGGTCCAGGGTCTCCGCGCGGATCGGCTCGGCGGCGTTGAGCGCGACCTTCCAACTGCTGAGGTCCAGGCCCGCGCGGTCCTCGGGCCGGGTGCGGCGGACGCAGAGTTCGTACGCGAAGTTCGGCGCGGTGCTGAACGTGCCGCCGTAGTCGCTGATCGCCTTCAGCCAGCGGATGGGCTCCTGGAGGAAGGCCTCCGGGGGCATGTAGACGAGTTCGGTGCCCCAGTACAGCGCCTGCAACAGATTGCCGATCAGGCCCATGTCATGGAACAGCGGCAGCCAGGAGACGTACACCGGACGCTCGGTGTGCCCCATGCCGTGCGCCATCATCGTGCAGTTGTGCAGCAGGTTGGCGTGGGAGAGCATCACGCCCTTGGGGATCCCGGTGGACCCGGAGGTGTACTGCAGGAACGCCAGCTCGCTCCCGGCCGCGTCGACCGGCTGCCAGTCCTCGGCCTCGGCCGCCTCGACGAGGTCGGTGGCCACCCAGTGCGCCTCGGTGTAGTGCTTGCCGGAGAGCATGTCGCACAGCCAGCCGGGGGCGGCGACGACGGTGGCGCCGGAGTCCTTGGCGACCGCGTTGAGCCGGGCGGCGTGCTTGTCCGAACGCGGTGGATAAGCCGGGACGGCGATCATTCCCGCGTAAAGACACCCGTAGAAGGCCGCGGCGAATTCCGGGCCCGACGGGTAGAGCATGAGCACGCGATCGCCGGGAGAACCGACGGTGCGCAGCCGGGCGGCAATGGCCCGCGCCCGCTGATCGAGGTCGGCGTAGGACAGCCTTTCCGTGACGTTCTCGCCGTCGGAAAGAAAGGTGAATGCCGTCTGCCGACCCTGCTCTTCACTCCGCTTCCGAAGCAGATCGACCAGGGTTTCCACGCGCGGATCCGGCAGTACTGCAGGAGAAAGCCTGCTCACGTCTCCCTCTTTCAGAAGAGCCTGCTGCTGCGTTGTCGGTTCTGAGTTCTGAGTTGTGCGTTCTGAGTTGTGCGTTCTGAGTTGTGCGTTCTGAGTTGTGCGTTCTGAGTTGCGAGTTGCGAGTTTTGCGTTCTGGATCTGCGTTCTTGTTATGGAGGTGCATACGAAACTGCCCGGAGCCGCGGGCCAAGTGGCCCGGCGGCTCCGGGCAGCGGGGGGCCTCAGGCCTCGTCGCCGCCGGTCTCGGTCGGCGGGTAGAAGATCGCGGCGGCTTCCTGCGCGCGGGTCAGGGTGCCGACCAGTTCCTCCGTGGTGCACAGCGGAATGAGCTTGCCCTCCAGGAAGGCACCGGTGGAGTAGCCGGTCAGGACGGCGGCGTGGGCGGCCTCGGCGTCCGGGAAGTCGACGACGATCGCGAAGTTGTACTCGATGTCCTTGGTGAACCAGTAGTTCACGATCTTGCCGCCGAGCGCGCTGTAGAACTTGAACGCGTGCTGGTCGCGGACGGCGATTCCGGCAGGGTCCAGGATGATGCCCTTGACGACTTCCTGCGAGTAACGCGCGAGAATCATGAACTGCATGAGTTGGCCCCCTGGGCAATGACTCGAATTGGCATGGGAAACCGCACGGTTGCGACGGCACGAAAGTCAGGAACGTATCCGCCGAAGAGTGCCTACCGGCTGGTAGCCAGTGGGGCTCACTATTCTTCAGCGCCCTGCGGCGAGCAAGCACATGTCCGCTGGCGGTCATTGCGATTGGCCGTATGAGGACACGAAATCAAAAGTGGGTACGGACATTCCGCAATACGGATCACGCCGTACCGCTCGGCCGGATGTGAACGCACGGACCCATGACCGGGAAAGCTCCGGTCCACAAGGCTTCGACCACGCGGTGAGCCGATGTCCGGTTGTCGATGGTCCGCCGGATTGGTACGGGCGGAAGCGGTACCGGCACGAACATCCGTGACGTCACCTTCTGCTCTGACACCTCGCGGTTGACCAGAAGTGACACGTCCCCGCGCGAGGGCGGGAGCAGGGTCCGGTCGGCAGTGCACCACTCCCCCGACCGAGAATTATGAACGCGGCACTTCACCGGTATGTCGGAAAGTTGAGAACACGCAAAGCGTACGCAGCGACATTGACCTGGCCGAAAGTCGCTGCAACTCTCTTGGCCATGAGCACGTACGAGAACCTTGCCGGGCGCCTGCACGTCGATCTGCGACGTACAGCCAGCGCCCTGTGTGCGTGAACTCTTCTGTCGCCCCGCGTGGGTGATCTCTTCCCTCTCCCGGTGCGGGTGAATTCGCCGCGATCATTCTGACGCGGACCCTTTCCCCGCGGGCCCAATCCGCTTGCGCGGAAGCCTTCTTGGCATTCCTCTCCCCCTCTCTTTACGGACTCTCTTTACGGAACCGCGCGGCACGCGCCAGGTAGTGCGCGGTGCGTATTCCAGCCGCTCCATCGAGCCGACGCTCTCCCGATCTGAACAGGACCCCGCCATGGCCACGACGGCATCGACATCGAACCGACGACAGTTCCTTTCCCTGCTCGGTGTTTCGGCGCTCGCGGTCAGTTGCGGCCCGGCGATCGGGGCCTCCTCCGGCAAGAGCAACACCAGGACGCTCCGGTACCAGGGCTGGGCGGGCCAGGTCACGCTGCCCGAACTGGCCGCGGACCTCGGCTACCTGGAGGACGTGAAGCTGGACTGGGTCGGCAACACGACCAGCGGGCCGCAGGACATCCAGTCCGCGGCCACCGGCCAGACCGACTTCGGCGGCGCGTTCAACGGCGCGGTCGTCAAACTGGCCGCGAACGGGGCACCGGTCAAGGCGGTCATCAGCTACTACGGCGCCGACAAGTACGCCTACAACGGCTTCTACGTCCTCAAGGACAGCCCCATCCGCTCGGCCCGGGACCTGCTCGGCAAGAAGGTCGGGATGAACACGCTGGGGGCCCACTCCGAGGCCATGCTCGACATCTATCTGCGGCGCGCCGGTCTGTCCCGGTCCCAGAGCGGTGAGGCCGAGCGGCTCGTGGTACCTCCGGTCAACACCGAGCAGACCCTGCGGCAGAAGCAGATCGACGTGGCCGTACTCGGCGGCATCCTGCGCGACAAGGCCCTGGAAACCGGCGGCATCCGGCCGCTGTTCACCGACTACCAACTCCTCGGCGCGTTCAGCGCGGGCACGTTCCTGATGACCGACCGCTTCCTGAAACAGAACCCCGAAACGGCCCGGATCTTCACCACCGGCGTCGGAAAGGCCATCGAGTGGTCCCGCGCCACCCCGCGCGAGGAGGTCGTCGCCCGGATGACGGAGATCGTCAAGAAGCGCCGCCGCAACGAGGACGCCGCACCACTCAAGTACTGGCAGTCCTACGGCGTCGCCGAAAGGGCGGGCCGGATCACCGGAAAGGAACTGCGGCTCTGGGTCGACTGGCTGGCCGAACGCGGCGACATCAAAAAGGGCCAGGTCACCCTGTCCGACCTCTACACCAACGAATTCAACGACGCGGCCAAGGACGGCGGCACCAAGCCGTCCGAAGCGGCCTCGCCCGCCACCGAGTCCACTCCGAACTCCACCACGAACCCCACCTCTCACTCCACCTCGAACTCCACCCCGAAGAGCGGGAGTTGATCCCCGTGCCGGAATCCACCGCACCCAAGATCGTATTCGAGAACGTACGCAAGGAGTTCTCCGTAAAGGACCGCAGAGGCGGTGAGCGGAACAAGGCCTTCACCGCGCTCGAAGGAATCGATCTGTCGATAGCTCCCGGTGAGTTCGTCGCCCTGGTCGGTCCCAGCGGCTGCGGCAAGTCCACCCTGCTCGATCTCCTCGGCGGCCTCACCCGGCCCACCGAAGGACGCATCCTGCTCGACGGCGTACCCGTCACCGGGCCCGGCCTCGACCGGGGCATCGTCTTCCAGCAGTACGCGCTGCTGCCGTGGCGCACCGCGCGCGGCAACGTCGAGTTCGGCCTGGAGGCCACCGGCGTACCGCGCCGCCAACGCGCCGCCCGCGCAAGGGAGTTCCTGAACCTTGTCGGCCTGTCCGGATTCGAGGACCGGCACCCGCACGAACTCTCCGGCGGGATGCGGCAGCGCGTCGCCATCGCCCGCAGCCTCGCCTACGACCCCGATGTACTGCTGATGGACGAGCCGTTCGCCGCGCTGGACGCCCAGACCCGGGAGTCGCTGCAGGACGAACTGGTGCGTATCTGGCAGCGCACCGGCAAGGTCGTCGTGTTCATCACCCACAGCATCGACGAGGCCGTCTACCTGGGGCAGCGCGTCGCCGTGATGACGTCCAGGCCCGGCCGGATCAAGGAGATCGTGCCGGTCTCCTTCGGCTCGCGCACCGGCACGGACGACCTCCGCTCCAGTCCCGAGTTCGCGCGCTACCGGCACCAGATCTGGTCGCTCCTGCACGACGAGGTGGCCAGGGCCCAGCAGTTGGAGAAGGAGGAGGCATCCGTATGAGTCCCGTAACCGGCACCGCGACCGAGAACGCCACGGCGGAGAGCACGGAGGCGGAGAGCACGGAGACGACTGCCGTCGCGAGCGCGGCGGAGAGCACGCAGAAAACCGCCGCCGAGGCCACGGACAGCACCGCGGTCAACGCCACGGACAGCACCGTGGACAGAGCCCCGGGCACGACCGCGGACAACGCCCCGGACAAGACCATCGCCGAGACCGGGGCCGAGGAAGCGACCGCAAAGGAACGTCAACTCCCCGCCCGCACGCCCAAGTTCCGCCCGGTGCTCCTCCGGTTGGCCCGGCGCCTCCCGTACCTGCTGCTGACCGCCGCGCTCAAATCCGTGGCGATCGTGGCGCTGCTGCTGTTGTGGGAGACCGCGCCGCGGCTCGGCCTGGTCGACCGGACGTTCCTGCCGCCGTTCAGCGAGGTCGCCCGCGCCTGGTGGGGGCTGGCGACCGACGGCCAGCTCGCGGACAACGCCCGTGCCAGCCTGGTGCGTTCGGGCACCGGATTCGGCATCGCGGTGGCCGTCGCCGTACCGCTCGGCCTGCTGATCGGCTGGTACGGGCCGCTCGCCCATCTGCTCGGACCTCTCCTGGAGGTCTTCCGCAACACCGCGGCACTGGCGCTGCTGCCCGTGTTCGTGCTGCTGCTCGGCATCGGCGAGACCTCGAAGATCTCCATCGTGGTGTACGCGTGCACCTGGCCGATCCTGCTGAACACCATCAGCGCGGTCCGCACGGTCGACCCGACCCTGCTGAAGCTGGCGAAGTCGATGGACCTGTCCACGCCCCGGCTGTTCCAGAAGGTCATCCTCCCGGCCTCGGTACCGGTGATGTTCACCGGCATCCGGCTGGCCGGAGCGGTGTCCATCCTGGTCCTTGTCGCCGCCGAGATGATCGGCGCGAAGGCGGGCCTCGGCTATCTGATCAACAACTCGCAGTACAACTTCGCGATTCCGCAGATGTACGCGGGCATCATCACGATCTCCGCCATCGGCGTGGCCTTCAACCAGTTCCTGGTGGCCGTGGAACGCCGACTCAGCTCCTGGCGCGTACCCACCAACGCGTGACCACCGGGCGGGGCCGGGCCGTCACCGCACGCGCCCCGCACCACCCCTCTCCCCTCTCCCCTTCCCCTCCGCTTCTCCCTCCCTCCTCCCTCCTCCCCCTCCCTCCCGCAGCGTCCCGCCGCCCCGATCCAAGGACCCCGATGACCGCGACCAGACCCCGGCAACTGCACCTCAACGCGTTCCTGATGAACGCCGGACACCACGACGCCGCCTGGCGGCTGCCGCGTACCCAGCCCGAACGCGTCACGGACGTCCGCTACTTCCAGGAGCTGGCACGGACCGCCGAACGCGGCCTGCTGGACTCCGTCTTCCTGGCCGACGGCCTCGCCCTGTGGGGCAAGGTCAGGCACAACGCGCTCGGCGGCTTCGAACCGCTCACCCTGCTGTCCGCCCTGGCGACGGCCACCGAGCACGTCGGCCTGATAGCCACCGTCTCCACCACCTTCAACGAGCCCTTCCACACCGCCCGCAAGTTCGCCTCTCTCGACCACATCAGCGGCGGCCGGGCGGGCTGGAACATCGTCACCTCCGGCACCGTGAACGAGGCCCGCAACTTCGGGCAGGACGAACACCTGGAGCACGGGCTGCGCTACGAGCGGGCGCGGGAGTTCGTCGAGGTCGCCACCAAGCTCTGGGACAGCTGGGAGGACGACGCGATCCTGCTCGACCGTGAGCGCGGCGTCTACGCCGACACCGACAAGGTGCGGGAGATCAACCACCGCGGGGAGTACTTCGGGGTGCAGGGTCCCCTGAACTCACCGCGCAGCCCCCAGGGACACCCGCTCCTGGTCCAGGCCGGATCGTCGGAGGACGGCAAGGAGTTCGCGGCCCAGTACGCCGAGGCGGTCTTCACCGCTCAGCAGACCCTCGCCGACGGCCAGTCCTTCTACCGGGACCTCAAGTCACGGCTGGCCAACTACGGCCGCGCGGAAGACGAGTTGCTCGTCCTGCCCGGCATCGCCCCCGTGATCGGCTCCACCGAGGCCGAGGCCCGCGCCCTGGAGCAGGAACTCACCGACCTCCAGGTCCCCGAGTACGGGCTCGCCCAGTTGTCGGGGATGCTCGGCACCGATCTGACCGGCCTGCCGCTGGACGGGCCGCTCCCGGAACTGCCCGAGGAGCGGGACATCAACGGCAACAAGAGCCGCTTCGCACTCGTGACCCAGCTCGCCCGCGAGGAGGGCAAGGACGGCCAGGGCGGCCTCACGCTGCGCGAACTCATCGCCCGGCTCGGCGCGGGACGCGGTCACCGGGTGTTCGCCGGTACTCCCGAGCAGATCGCCGACCAGCTGGAGGAGTGGTTCACCCAGGGCGCCGCCGACGGCTTCAACATCATGCCGCCGCATCTGCCGGGCGGCCTGGAGGACTTCGTCGACCACGTCGTACCGATTCTCCAGCGACGCGGCCTCTTCCGCACCGAGTACACCGGCCGCACCCTGCGCGACCACTACGGCCTCGCCCGCCCCGCCAACCGCCTTGCCGCCACGGCCACGGCCACGGCCACGGCCCCATCCTCAGCCACCCCGGCAATCCCTGCCGAGATCCCCGCCGGGAGCCCCGCCGGTTCGGCCGTCACCGCGACAGGGCAGCCCGTATGAGCACCGCCGAAATAGGCACCGACGGCCTGGAGCTCACCACCGACGTCCTGGTGATCGGCGGCGGACCCGCGGCCACCTGGGCCGCGCTCAAGGCGACCCAGGAGGGAGCGGACGTGGTCCTCGCCGACAAGGGCTACTGCGGCACCAGCGGCGCCACCGCCTCCAGCGGTACCGGCGTCTGGTACGTACCCCCGGAGCCCGAGGCGCGGGAGGCGGCCATGGCGAGCCGGGAGGCTCTGGGCGGCTATCTGGCCGACCGGCGCTGGATGGCCCGGGTGCTCGACCAGACGTACGCCGGGGTCAACGAGCTTGCCACGGACGCCCGTTACCCCTTCCCGACCGGACCGGACGGGACCCAGCTGAGGAACGGTCTGCAAGGGCCGGAGTACATGCGCCGGATGCGGATTCGCGTACGGCGGGCCGGGGTCCGCGTCCTGGACCACAGCCCGGTCACCGAGTTGCTGACCGACCCTTCGGGGGCGGTCGCCGGGGCCCGGGGGTACCGGCGCCGGGCCGGGGAGCCGTACCGGGTGCGTGCCGGGGCGGTCGTCCTGGCCACCGGTGGCTGCGCGTTCCTGAGCGGCGCGCTGGGCTGCAACGTCAACACCGGCGACGGGGCGCTGTTCGCCGCCGAAGCGGGCGCGGAGCTGTCCGGGATGGAGTTCTCCAACGCCCACGGCATCGCGCCCGAGGGCACCTCCGTCACCAAGACCGCGTTCTACTCCTTCGCGACCTTCTACCGCGAGGACGGCGCGGTCCTTCAGGGCGCGGCGAGCCAGGGCGGCCGGTCCGTCATCGCACGCACGCTGCTGAGCGAGAAGGTCTACTGCCGTCTCGACCGGGCGAGCGCCGCGGACCGGCGGGCGATGCGGCTGGCCCAGCCCAACTTCTTCCTCACCTTCGACCGCCTCGGCATCGACCCCTTCACCGAACGCTTCGCCGTCACCCTCCTCGCCGAGGGCACCGTGCGCGGCACCGGCGGAATCCGTATCGCCGCCGACGACTGCTCCACCACCGTCCCCGGCCTGTACGCGGCCGGAGACGCGGCGACCCGCGAGCTGATCTGCGGCGGCTTCACCGGCGGCGGCAGCCACAACGCCGCCTGGGCCCTGTCCTCCGGAACCTGGGCGGGCCGGGGCGCGGCCCGCCACGCCCGCTCACTGGGCACCGCAGCGGGCACCCGGCCTCTGGTGTCCACGGGCGGGGCGGGCCTGCGGCCCACCGGGACACCGGGTCGCGCCGACGACTTCCACGAGGTGGTTACCGCGGTCCAGGGCGAAGTACTGCCGTACGAGAAGAACTATCTGCGCCACGGTGACCGCCTCACCGCCTCGCTGAAGGTGCTCGACCGGGTCTGGCGGGAATCGCGCGCAGCGCTGCACGCGACGGGAGCGGACACGGTACGGGCCCGGCAGGCGGCCGCCATGACGGCGCACGCCCGCTGGATGTACACCTCGGCGCTGGCCCGCACCGAGACCCGCGGCATGGCCAAACGCCTCGACTTCCCCGCGCAGGACCCCCGGCAGCACCACCGCATCGTCACCGGCGGCCTCGACCGGCTGTGGACCCGCACCGAGCCCCTCCCGGCCGCACCCGCCGCACCCCTGGAGGTGGCCTCGTGATCGAACTGGTCTCGGCGGACCGCTGCATCGCCTGCGACAAGTGCATCGAGGTGTGCCCGACCAACGTCTTCGACCGCGGCGAGGACGGCATCCCCGTACTCACCCGCCACGACGACTGCCAGACCTGCTTCCAGTGCGAGGCCAACTGCCCGGCCGACGCCCTGTACGTCGCACCGCTGACCCACCCGCTCCCCAGCGACTCCACCGCCCGCGACGAGGAGCACCTGACCCTCACCAACCTGCTCGGCAGCTACCGCCGCCACATCGGCTGGGGGCACGGCCGTACGCCGGGGGCACTGAAGGCGATCGGACCTCGGCTGGGGCCGCCGGGGGCGGGGAACTCTTCGCCGCCGCTTACTTCCTGAGCGGTGCCCGGTCGCTCTCAACCGCCGGGCGGGGGCCCTCCCCCTGCCCGGCGCGTTCAGCGCGGACAACGGACAGACACTTCACGCACTTACGCGTACGACGCCAGCAGTTCGTCCAGCGTCCAGACCGTCGCCGCGACCCCGGAGGTCCGGGCGAGATACCGGTCCCGCTCGATCAGAATGTTCAGGTCACCGCATCCGAGGCGGTTGCACGCGTGCGTCACCAAGTCGCTGCCGGTACTTCCCCCGGCTATGAGTGCGCTGAGGTGGGCGGCATCCCACTCGACCTCGTTGAGCGCCCAGGGCGCCGTACCCTCCACCACCGTACGAAGAACACCGACGAACCGCTCCGCGCAAGTCCGCCGATGGCGCCCGTCGGCCAACTGCGCGATGTGGTTTCCGGTTTCGATGACCGCTGTCACACCGGCAGCAGCAGATCGCAATCACGCGTCTCACGCTTACGACGCAGTTCAGCGATTACCTTTTCGCGGTCCTGACTCTTTCCGGGAATCTCCAGCAGATTGCAGAGGATCGATGTGTCGACGAATTCCACCCTACGAGCCACGTCCGCCGCACTCGATACCAAGGAGCCGGTCGAACTCCGTGTAATCCGGGACCTGTTGCCTGCCTGCCGAGCTCAGCCGCCCCTGGGTGATCACCTCACCGAGGCGTCCGGCCGCCATCGCGGCCGGATAGCCCTCCAGATCGGTGAGCTTCGTGAGACGGCTGGTGCCCGACTGTCTGTCACGCCAGCACACCACGACGCCCTCATGGTCCTTGCTTTCCAGCGCGGAGAGTAAAGCGGGGCTGTGCGTCGTGATCAGCACGCTGGTGCCGTTCTCCGCGCTCGCCTGCCGCACGAGTCGGAGCACCTCGGACGCCTGCGAGGGATGCAGTCCGTTCTCGAGTTCTTCGACAACCAGCATGAGGGAACGTTCGTTTGCGGTACGCGCGCCCGCCACCGTCGTCGAACCGAGGTCAAGTCCGCCGCCGCCGGTAAGCAGGGACGTGGTGACGGCGAGGAAACGCAGCATGCCGTCGCTCATCTCCCGGGCAGGTGTCAGCCCCAACTGGCCTTCGCGCAAGGCCAGCATGACGTCGCCGAGCTCGGACTTGGTGACGGTCAGGGCCTCGACGTCGTGATCGGCGAGCCCTCGCAACAGCTGCTCGAGCCGGCGGAAGAGTTCGGGATCGGTCCGTTGGACCTGACCGATCGCGGCGGACAGGTTCTCCCCGGTGCGTCTCAGATGGACGTCCCGCGAAGGCACGTACTGCCGCATGAGGTGCGGCACCGGATCGAGGTGGAAGGCGCGCGACAGGGCCGACAGTGCGACCGTCGCGTTCCAGATGCAGTCACGTTCGCCCTCTGTGTCGCCCGCCAGGCGGAGCGGCAACTGGGAGGTGAGCAGGCGCGAGCTGCGGAACGGACCACTCGGGTTGCGCCCGGGCTTGCCGTTGTGCCAAGAGGCCTGAATATCACCGAGGTGCGGACTCGGGGCGCCGCTGACCAGCACATCCCTGCGGCCGGTGGCAGTAGGGCCGCTCAGCCGCTCCTCGACAATCTGGACTTCGGGCTCCACCTGAATCGTCACATCGAGATCAACCGGCCCGTACTCGGTGCTCACACTGCAACCGAGCTCGAAGCGATCGGAACCGTGCGGTACGCACCCCGCGAGCCCGCCGCGCACCGGCCCGGCGGGACTGCGTCGGCTCTCCAGTGCCTCGGCGATGTCTTCCCCACGGGCGAGGCGGGAGAGCACTTCGAGTCCGTCGAGAGCATTCGACTTGCCGCTGCTGTTGCGTCCGATCAGCACGGTCAGCGGCGCGAGCCGGAACGCCTCACGCCGGAAGCTCTTGAACGCGGTCAGGCGGACCTCTTCGATGGCCTGGGCAGTCACTCGGCGAAGCTACCGCAGGTCTCTCGGGTGGCGGGACCGCTGCGCCGATGCCGAGCGCTACCGGATGCACCTCAGGACCACCGGGTTCGCCAGGTGTCCCTGCCCGTGATCGCCACCACCAGACAGCGACTCCAAGTGATTGTTCAATCGCATTGCGTAGGCGGCCATTTGCCCGCAAACATAAACATTCACATAAGGAAGCCATAAGGATACGATGACCATGTCAAAGGCACGCGGATCCACCACAAGGAGTGATTGGCGTGGCTGCATCAACCTCACCAGACATCCATGAGCACCCGGACATCGTCGCCCTCCGGGCCCGCTCCGAAGCAGCGGCGGCTGCTCCGGCGTCCCAGGCCGCCGAGGCACTGAGCCTGCTGGCCGGACTGTTCCTCGCCGCCTCACCCTGGATCGTCGGCTTCAACGATCTGAACGCCCTGGCCATCAACAACCTCATCGCCGGTCTGGCCTTCGCCTTCGTGTCGATGGGGATGGGCAACGCCTATGAGCGCACGCACAGCATGAGCTGGGCGGCGCTGGGCATCGGCGCGTGGACCATCATCGCGCCCTGGGTCGTGACCGGAGACGTCTCCACGACGCGTACGGTCGTCTGCAATGTGATCGTCGGCGGGTGCATGTGCCTGTTCGCCATGATCACGGCCGGACTCGCACTGGGCGGTGGTGGCCGCAGGCGGTAACCAGGAGCGGAGTGCGTGCGCTCCGCCCCACCACGAAACCTCACTGGAATCCGGGAGCTGAAACCGAACACGGCGCGTCCGCACGGCAGTGGACCGTGCGGACGCGCCGCGCTGGGTACTGAGAGGCCAAGCCGGAACGAGGTTCTACAGCCCCGCGGCCAGCCGCCCCGCGAGAACCCGGGTGAACCGCGCCGGGTCCTTCAGCTCGCCACCCTCCGCGAGCAGCGCCATACCGTGCAGCAGTTCGGCGGTCTCGGTCAGCGCGGCATCACCGGAGTCCTTCTCGTACGAGGCGCGCAGCGCGGTGACCAGCGGGTGGTCCGGGTTGATCTCCAGGATCCGCTTGATACGCGGGAGTTCCTGGCCCATCGCGCGGTACATCTTCTCCAGGGTGGGCGTGACGTCGTCGGCGTCGCCCACGATGCAGGCGGGAGAGGTGGTCAGCCGCGAGGAGAGCCGCACTTCCTTCACGTCCTCGGCCAGGGCGGTGCCGAGCCAGCCGAGCAGCGGCCCGAAGTCCTTCTCCCGCTGGGCGCGTTCGGCGTTCTTGGCGTCCTTGGCGCTGTCGTCCTCGTCGTCCTTCTCGCCGTCGAGGTCGACCTGGCCCTTGGCGATGGACTGGAGCGGCTTGCCGTCGAACTCGCGGACCTGCTCCACCCAGACCTCGTCCACGGGGTCGGTGAGCAACAGGACTTCGAGACCCTTCTCGCGGAAGGCCTCCATGTGCGGGGAGTTCTCCAGGCGGGTGCGGGACTCACCGGTGAGGTAGTAGATCGCGTCCTGGCCCTCCTTCATCCGCGAGACGTAGTCGCGCAGACCGGTCTGCTCCTCGGCATCGTGCGTGGAGGGGAAGGACGAGACCTCCAGGATGGCCTCGCGGTTCTCGTAGTCGCTGAGCAGGCCCTCCTTCACGGCACGGCCGAACTCGCCCCAGAACGTGCGGTACTTGTCCGCGTCCTTGGTCCGCATCGACTTGACCGACGACAGCACCTTCTTGACCAGTCGCCGGTGCATGAGCTGGATCTGCCGGTCCTGCTGGAGCGTCTCGCGCGAGACGTTCAGGGACAGGTCCTGCGCGTCCACCACGCCCTTGACGAACCGCAGGTAGTCCGGCAGCAGCGACTCGCAGTCGTCCATGATGAACACACGCTTGACGTACAGGTTCACCCCGCGCCGCGCCCCCTGCTGGAACAGGTCCAGCGGCGCCCGCGAGGGGATGAACAGCAACGCCTGGTACTCGAAGGTGCCCTCGGCCCTGGTGTGGATGGTCTCCAGGGGGTCGGTCCAGTCGTGGCTGACGTGCTTGTAGAACTCCTTGTACTCGTCCTCGGTGATCTCATCCGCGGAGCGCGACCAGAGGGCCTTCATCGAGTTGATCGTCTCGACGACCCGCTCGGTACCACCCGCCTCGTCGCCCTCGCCGCCCTCGCCACCCTCCTTGGGCTTCTCGGTCTCCATCCGGACCGGCCACGGAATGAAGTCGGAGTGCTGGCGGACGACGGCACGCAGCTTGTGCTCCGCCGTGTAGTCGTACAGGTGGTCCTCGGTGTCCTCCGGCTTGAGGTGCAGCGTCACCTCGGTGCCCTGCGGCGCGTCGGCCACCGCCGCAAGGGTGTACGTCCCCTCGCCGCTCGACTCCCACCGCGTACCCTCGGCCTCGCCCGCCCGGCGGGTCACCAGGCTCACCTTGTCCGCCACCATGAAGCTGGAGTAGAAGCCGACACCGAAGTTGCCGATCAACTCGGCGGAGGCGGCGGCATCCTGGGCCTCCCGCGCCTCCTTCAGCTTGCGCGCGAACTCCGCCGTACCCGACTTGGCGATGGTGCCGATGAGCTGCACCACCTCGTCCCGCGACATCCCGATCCCGTTGTCCCGCACGGTCAGCGTGCGCTGCTCGGAGTCGGTCTCCAGAGCGATGTGCAGATCGGAGGTGTCCGCGTCGAGCGCGCTGTCGAGAAGGGACTCAAGGCGCAGCTTGTCCAGGGCGTCGGAGGCGTTGGAGATCAACTCCCGCAGGAAAATATCCTTGTTGGAGTAGATCGAGTGCACCACCAGATTCAACAGCTGGCGCGACTCGGCCTGGAACTCGTACGTCTCGGGCTGGCTACTCACAGCACTCCTCTCGGAGAGAAACTCAACGAACCTACGTATCCATGTATTACAGCGGCCCGGGGTGGTCGGACGCACATGTGGCCCACCCTCTTGCCCCTGAAGTCGCAGGGCTCCGAGCGGGGCAGAGAGTCAGCGCTGATCTCTACCGGACCGGCATCACGCGCTGACCGTCATGGCTTCGTACGTGAGGACCGGTACCGTCCAGTGCGTCCAGGAGCCGGATCGCGTAGGCCTCGGACATCCGTTCCTCCACCTGTTCCGGGGTGAGCCATTCGACTGCGGTCGACTCACTGGAGGTGCGCTCCGCCCCGCCGACCCGCTTGCACCGGAACACCAGGGCCAGGATGCCGCGCGGGACATTCTTGTAGACGCCGGTGAGCTCACCCACCTCGACGTCGAGGCCTGTCTCCTCCCTGACTTCCCTCCGCACCCCGTCCTCGGGCCACTCATCGAGTTCGAGCACTCCGCCGGGCAGCTCCCAACTCCCGTTGTCCGCACGCCGGATAGCCAGCAGCCGGCCGTCGTCGCGCACTACGGCTCCGGCCACTGAGACGGAGTGAAGGGGCGTTGACCGGGGGTGCTGTGCGGCGCTACTCATGGTGAGCAGGGTACGGAGCCATGTCGTCAGAAAGACCGCCCGTCCGCCGAACGCGGAAGCGGCACCTGACCTTTCAACGCCTTCAACTCGGCCCACACCGTCTTGCCGATGCCGCCGGGGCGTTCGTCCACACCCCAACGCTGCGCAAGGGCATCGACCAGCAGCAGGCCGCGGCCACACGCATCGTCGTCCTCGGGTTCGCGCAACGCGGGCCTTCCCTCGCCTACGTCGCTCACCTCGATACGGACAACTTCTGCTTCGGTCTCGTGGGCGATCCGTACGCCCACCAGACGATCGCGGGGCGCCCGGGCCCGAATGCCGTTGGTCACCAGCTCGGAGAGCACCAACTCGGCTGTCTCGATGGCTTCTTGGTCCAGCTTCCAGCCGTCCAGGACGGCCAGTAAAAGGGCTCGGGCTCGGGGGACGCTGCTGCGGCGCCGGGGAAGTTTGAAGTCGATCTCTCGCGTGGTTGCGTCGCCTGTCATGGGCGGCCTCCAGAGCATGCGTGGTTCAAATCGCAGCCGTACGGTGCAGGTTCGGCTACGCAGTGCAACCAGAGTGCAGCGTGACCACATACTTGCGCAACGTTGAATGGATGCTCTGACTCTTCATTCATCCATTCGGGAGTTCGACGTACACGGACCGGGGACCGGTGATAGGGAGAGCTCATGCCGAACGTGAAACCGTCCACGGTGCTCGGTCGCCAACTCGGCGATGAGCTACGCAAGTTCCGCGACGCCGCACAGATGTCGACTGCGGACGCCGCCGAGATTCTGGACTGCACCAAGGGCAAGATCAGTCGCATAGAGAACGGTCATGTCCCGGTGCGTACGCCGGACTTGAACGCGCTGCTGGCCGCCTACAACGTCAGCGATCCGGAGACCCGCGAACGCCTCACCGCCCTGGCTCGCAAGGCCAACCGCCGCAGGCGGGACGGTTGGTGGCATCAGTACGGGTCTGTGCTGGGCGAGACCTACCGGGATCAGATCGAGATGGAGGCCATCTGCGACGGCATCCGGGGGTATCAAGTTCAGCTCATCCCAGGCCTGTTGCAGACGGCCGCATACAGCCGCGCGATCACAGTCGCCTCCCGGGCCTGGCAAACCCCGGAAGAAATTGAGCAGTTCGTGCAAGTGCGGCTGGCTCGGCAGGCGAGGCTTACGGGAGATTCGCCACTGGACCTCTGGGTCGTCCTCGCCGAAGGGGCACTGCACCAACAGGTCGGTGGACCCCAGTTGATGCACGATCAGTTGGAACACGTGGCGACGATGGCGGAACAACCGAACATCACTGTCCAGGTCCTGCCGTTCTCGCGCGGCGCCCACTCCGGTATGTTCGGGCCGTACTTGCTGCTGAGCTTTCCGCGGGTTTCGGCTTTGGACCTCGTACTCGCGGAGACGCCGACCGGCAACATGTGGGTGGAGCAGGAACCCGAAGTCAACCTCTACCGCGCGCTCTTCGACGACGCTCGCACCACCGCGCTGCCGCCCACGGAATCGCTCAGGATGATCCGCCGCATCGCCAAGGAGCACAGATCGTGACCCACAGCAGTAGCCCTGCCCCTGACCTCAACTCGGCCGCCTGGCGCACCAGCAGCTACAGCGGTGGGCAGGGCGACTGCGTGGAAGTGGCCACGAATCTCGGCCATCAGGTGCCCGTCCGCGACACCAAGCATCCTCAAGGCCCGGTCATCACCGTCACTCACGATGCCTGGGTGACGTTCCTCGCGCACCTCGGCTGATCAGGCCCGGAGGGGGCACAACGTGAGCATCGGACGCCGGACCAAGTCTCGCCTCTCAGGGGCGCAGTGGCATGTCAGCAGCTACAGCGGCGGCAACAACGAGTGCGTGGAGATCGCCTGCAACCTCCCCCGCCACGTCCCTGTCCGTGACACCAAAAACCCCAGCGGTCCCGTGATTACCTTCACTCACGAGGCGTGGAAAGCGTTCCTCACGCACCTGGCCTGAGCGGCCACGCGATTACGCAGCAAGAACGGTGCCGGGGCCAGGATCAGCGAGCCAAGGCGAAAGATCGGCGCACGAGGAATCGCGCGGCGCCCCGAATCCGCCAGGCGACGGCAGACGGCGCACCCACAACGGCACGCCACCCGCCCTCGTGGTCTCGGTGCCGCCTACTCCCCGTCCCCCTCCAACTCCCCTTCCGTCTCAAGGAGTACGCCCCGCAGCTCCTCGAGTACCGCCGGATCCGGCTTCTCCCACATCCCCCGCGACTCCGCCTCCAGCAAGCGTTCCGCGATCCCGTGCAGCGCCCACGGGTTGGCCTCCTGGAGGAAGGCGCGGTTGACCGGGTCGAGGACGTAGGTCTCCGTCAGCTTGTCGTACATCCAGTCGGCGACCACGCCCGTGGTGGCGTCGTAGCCGAACAAGTAGTCCACGGTGGCGGCGAGTTCGAAGGCGCCCTTGTAGCCGTGGCGGCGCATGGCCTCGATCCACTTGGGGTTGACGACGCGGGCGCGGAAGACGCGGCTGGTCTCCTCGACCAGGGTGCGGGTGCGGATGGTCTCGGGGCGGGTGGAGTCGCCGATGTAGGCCTCGGGGGCAGTGCCGCGCAGGGCGCGGACGGTGGCGACCATGCCGCCGTGGTACTGGAAGTAGTCGTCCGAGTCGGCGATGTCGTGTTCGCGGGTGTCGGTGTTCTTGGCGGCCACCGCGATGCGCTTGTACGCGGTCTCCATCTCCTCGCGGGCGGGGCGGCCGTCGAGTCCGCGGCCGTAGGCGTAGCCGCCCCAGACCGTGTAGACCTCGGCGAGGTCGGCGTCGGTGCGCCAGTCGCGGGAGTCGATGAGCTGGAGCAGGCCCGCGCCGTAGGTGCCGGGGCGGGAGCCGAAGATGCGGGTGGTGGCGCGGCGTTCGTCGCCGTGGTCGGCGAGTTCGGCCTGGGCGTGGGCGCGGACGAAGTTGGCCTCGGCGGGCTCGTCGAGCGAGGCGGCAAGGCGTACCGCGTCGTCGAGGAGGCCGATGGTGTGCGGGAAGGCGTCGCGGAAGAAGCCGGAGATGCGCAGGGTGACGTCGATGCGCGGGCGGCCCAACTCCTCGGCGGGGATGGGCTCCAGGCCGGTGACGCGGCGCGAGGCGTCGTCCCAGACGGGGCGGATGCCGAGCAGGGCAAGGGCCTCGGCGACGTCGTCGCCCGCCGTACGCATCGCGCTGGTGCCCCACAGGGACAGGCCGACCGAGGTGGGCCATTCACCGTTGTCGGTGCGGTAGCGCTCCAGGAGGGAGTCGGCGAGGGCCTGGCCGGTCTCCCAGGCGAGGCGGGAGGGGACGGCCTTGGGGTCGACGGAGTAGAAGTTGCGGCCGGTCGGCAGGACGTTGACCAGGCCGCGCAGCGGGGAGCCCGAGGGGCCCGCGGGGACGAAGCCGCCGCCGAGCGCGTGGACTGCGTGGTCGAGTTCGTCGGTGGTCGCGGCCAGGCGCGGGACGACCTCGCGAGCGGCGAACTCCAGAATGGCGGCGACCTGTTCGCCCTGTCCGGAGGAGACCCGCGTGACGGCGGCGGGGTCCCAGTCGGCGTCGTCCATGGCCTGGACCAGGGCGCGCGCCTTGGCCTCGGCCTCGTCGGCGGTGGTGCGGGTGGCGGCGGATTCGTCCAGGCCGAGCGCCTCGCGCAGTCCGGGCAGGGCGGTGGTGCCGCCCCAGATCTGGCGGGCGCGCAGTACGGCGAGGACCAGGTTGACGCGGTCGGCGCCCGCGGGCGGGGCGCCGAGGACGTGGAGTCCGTCGCGGATCTGGGCGTCCTTGACCTCGCACAGCCAGCCGTCGACGTGCAGCAGGAAGTCGTCGAAGCCGTCGTCGTCGGGACGGTCCGCGAGGCCCAGGTCGTGGTCGAGCTTCGCGGCCTGGATGAGGGTCCAGATCTGGGCGCGGATGGCGGGCAGCTTGGCCGGGTCCATCGAGCTGATCTGGGCGTACTCGTCGAGGAGTTGCTCCAGGCGTGCGATGTCTCCGTAGGAGTCGGCGCGGGCCATCGGCGGGACCAGGTGGTCGATGAGGGTGGCGTGCACGCGGCGCTTGGCCTGGGTGCCCTCGCCCGGGTCGTTGACCAGGAACGGGTAGATCAGGGGCAGGTCGCCGAGTGCGGCGTCGGGGGCGCAGGCCGAGGACAGGCCCGCGTTCTTGCCGGGCAGCCACTCCAGGTTGCCGTGCTTGCCGAGGTGGATCATCGCGTGCGCGCCGAAGCCGCCCGCCTCGGGGTCGCTGGCCATCCAGCGGTAGGCGGCCAAGTAGTGGTGGCTGGGCGGCAGATCGGGGTCGTGGTAGATCGCGATCGGGTTCTCGCCGAAGCCGCGCGGGGGCTGGATGACGATCAGCAGATTGCCGCGGCGCAGCGCGGCGAGCACGATGTCGCCCTCCGGGTTGCGGCTGCGGTCGACGAACATCTCGCCGGGCGGCGGGCCCCAGTGCTGCTCGACCGCGGTACGCAGTTCCTCGGGCAGCGTCGCGTACCAGCGCTTGTAGTCGGCCGCCGGGATCCGGACGGGGTTACGGGCCAGCTGCTCCTCGGTGAGCCAGTCCTGGTCGTGGCCGCCCGCCTCGATGAGCGCGCGGATCAGCTCGTCGCCGTCGCCGGAGACCAGGCCGGGGATCTCCTCCTCGGGACCGAAGTCGTAGCCCTCGGCGCGCAGGCGGCGCAGCAGGGCCACGGCACTGGCGGGGGTGTCCAGACCGACCGCGTTGCCGATACGGGAGTGCTTGGTCGGGTACGCCGAGAGCACCAGGGCGAGACGCTTCTCGGCGGCGGGGACGTACCGAAGTCGCGCGTGGCGTACGGCGATTCCGGCGACGCGGGCCGCGCGCTCGGCGTCGGGTACGTACGCCGGGAGGCCGTCCTCGTCGATCTCCTTGAAGGAGAACGGGACGGTGATCAGGCGGCCGTCGAACTCGGGCACCGCGATCTGGCTGGCCGCGTCCAGCGGCGAGACGCCCTCGTCGTTCTCCTCCCAGTCGCCGCGCGAGCCGGTCAGGCACAGGGCCTGGAGGATCGGGACGTCCAGGGCGGTGAGCGCGCCCGCGTCCCAGGACTCGTCGTCGCCGCCCGCGGAGGCGGCCGCCGGCTTGGTGCCGCCCGCGGCGAGGACGGTGGTGACGATGGCGTCGGCCGCGCCGAGGGCCTCGATCAGCTCGGCCTCGGGGGCGCGCAGCGAGGCCACGTACAGCGGCAGCGCCCGGGCGCCCGCGTCCTCGACGGCGGCGCACAGCGCCTCCACGAAGGCGGTGTTGCCGCTCATGTGGTGGGCGCGGTAGTAGAGCACCGCGACGGTGGGCACGTCGTGGTCGGTGGGGGCGGTGATGCGGGCCGTGCGCTCCAGCGGCCCCCAGGTGGGCGCGGGCGCGGGCGCGTCGAAGCCGTGGCCGGTGAGCAGCACGGTGTCGGAGAGGAAGCGGGCGAGCTGCTCCAGGTTGGCCGGGCCGCCGTGCGCGAGGTAGGCGTGCGCCTCGGCGGCGATGCCGACCGGCACCGTGGAGGCGGCCATCAGCTGGGCGTCGGGGGCCTGTTCACCGGTGAGGACGATCACCGGGCGGCCGTCGGCGAGCAGCAGGTCGAGGCCTTCCTGCCAGGCGCGGATGCCTCCGAGGAGGCGTACGACGACGAGGTCCGCGCCGTCCAGGAGCGCGGGCAGTTCGTCGAGGGCGAGCCGGGAAGGGTTGGCGAAGCGGTAGGCCACCGGGCCGTTCGCCGCGCGGGCACTGAGCAGATCGGTGTCGGAGGTCGACAGGAGCAGGATCTCGCGGGGCTGAGCCTCGGGCGCGTGCGGCATGGGGGCGTTGGCCTTCCTCGGGGTGTCCACGCCCCGGGCAGTTGTCGGACGGCTGAGAGTTCCTGACTCACCCGGGGACCGGGCTCACAGTGGCGGGACCGTGCCGGATTCGCACCGGCTTCCTCACAGGACGGGGCCTGGCCGTCGACGGACCAGTTGGCCCGCCGCAGGAATAGTAAGTGCAGGAGGGGGTGCTTGTCGGCGGGGCGTTCGTCACCTTTGGTGCTGACGGAGGTGCTTGCGGAGGGGCTTTCGGGCGGGCTTGCGCGCAGGCTTGTGGAACGGGCGGGTCCGCCGGGGTCGTGCGCCGTTGGCGCCGGTGCGTGCGCGGGCATGGGGGCGGGGGCGTGCGCGGGCAGGGGATGGGGTGCGTGCGCGGGCACGGGATGGGGTGCGTGCGCGGCGCGGGCGCGGCGGCCGTGACGGTGCCGGAGACAGTGACAGCCGGTGGCGGGAACGGGGCGCAGATCACTGTTCGCGCCGGTGGCGGGGCCGCAGGCCGTGGGTATGCTCGCCGCCATGCCGCCCCACTCGACTCCCTCCGAGGTCGCGGGCCGGGCTCCCTCCCGCGAACGGGGCGACGCCTGCCCCGGCGCACTTCGACTGCACCGCGCCGACGACGGCTTTCTGGCCCGACTCCGGCTGCCCGGGGGCCTGTTGACGTCCCGTCAGGCCGAGACCCTCGCCGACGCGGCGGAGCGGCTCGCCGACGGGCGGCTGAGCATCACCTCGCGCGGCAACGTCGAACTGCGCGGCCTCGGCGAGACCTGCGGCGGCGAACTCGCCGCACTGCTGCACGAGGCGGACCTGCTCCCCTCCGAGCGGCACGAACGCGTACGCAACATCGTGGCCTCACCGGCCGCCGGACTCGACCAAACCGGCTTCGCCCACGTCCAGTTGTGGGCCCGTGAGCTGGACGGCCTGCTGTGCGCCGAGCAGTGGACGACCGCCCTCTCGGGCCGCTTCCTGTTCGCCCTGGACGACGGCCGGGGCGATGTCGCGACCCTCGGCGGCGATGTGACCTTGCTCGCAGCTCCGGCGGGCGAGGCGGTCGTACGTCTCGGCCGCTCGGTGCGCCGGATCGCCGCGGCACACGCACCACGCGCCGCCCTCGCCGCCGCCCGCGCCTTCCTCACCACCGCCGAGAAGGCGGGCAACGGCGCTTGGCGGGTACGGGACTTGCCGGAGGGCCCCGAGGCCGACCGGGAACTCGACCGCCAACTCACTAGATTCCTTGGCGAATCGGGCATTACGGAGAGCGTGGGGAGCACGGAAGGTACGGATAGCACGGAGAGTGCGGAGAATGCTGCGGGGCGCCTTTCGGGGAGGATGGATCGGGCCTCGGGCGCTCCGGCGCAGGCTGCTCGACATCCGGATCTGGAAGTCCGACCCGGCCACGACCCGCGCCCCTCCCCCGGCCTTCTCCGCGCCCCCGACGGCACCCGGACCGTGGTGGTCACGGCGAAGCTCGGCCGCCTCGACGTCGCGCAGTGGCGTGCGCTGCTGCCCGCCCCGGCCGACGAGATCCGGCTCACCCCGTGGCGCGGCCTGCTGCTACCCGGCTTCACCAGCCGCGCCGCCGCCGAGGAACGCCTCGACGCCCTGGACCGCGCGGGACTGGTCACCTCGGCCGCCTCCCCCTGGCTGCCGGTCGGCGCCTGCACCGGCCGCCCGGGCTGCGCGAAGTCCCGCGCCGACGTACGCGCCGAGGCCCTGCCCGCCCCCGGCCCGGGCCTGCCGGTGTACTGGTCCGGCTGCGAACGCCGCTGCGGCCACCCACAGGGCGACTGGGTCGACGTACTCGCGGAGGGCGACGGCCGGTACACGGTGACCGTACGGCGTGCCGGAGCCTCAACTGCCCTGGAGACACAGGGGAGTTCGCAGCAGGCGTCAGCGAGCACGCCCGCGCGGTTCGGGGCTCCGGCGTACGAGGCTCCCGGGGCGGTCGGTGGGACCGCGAACGGCACGAAACCGGAGGACCGTCCACGAGACGACGGCGCACGTGACAACGGCGTACTAGATGTCGACGTACGAGACGACGACCTACGGAAAGCAGTGGCCGCCGCCCGTCATGGCGGTGGAGCAGGGATCACGCCCCGTACGGGGCATCGGGATGAGCGAATGAGCGAGAGCACAGTGTTCGACTACGAGAAGGACGGCGCGGAGATCTACCGCCAGTCCTTTGCCACCATCCGGGCCGAGGCCGACCTCGCCGCACTGCCTGCCGATGTGAGCCAGGTCGCCGTACGGATGATCCACGCCTGCGGCATGACCGACCTCGTGGCCGATCTCGGCTTCTCCCCGCAGGTGGTGGCCCGCGCCCGTGAGGCGCTGCGCGCGGGCGCGCCCATCCTGTGCGACGCACAGATGGTCGCCTCCGGCGTGACCCGCAAGCGCCTGCCCGCGGACAACGAGGTCCTGTGCACCCTGTCCGCCCCCGAAGTACCGGCCCTCGCCGCCGAGTTGGGCACCACGCGCAGCGCCGCCGCGCTGGAGCTGTGGCGTGACCGCCTCGAAGGCTCGGTGGTCGCGGTCGGCAACGCGCCCACCGCGCTGTTCCGGCTCCTGGAGATGATCGCCGAGGGCGCGCCCCGCCCGGCGGCCGTGATCGGCGTCCCGGTCGGCTTCATCGGCGCGGCCGAGTCCAAGGACGCCCTCGCCGCTTCCCGGCTGGGCCTGGAGTACCTGGTGGTACGCGGCCGTCGCGGCGGCAGCGCGATGGCGGCGGCGGCCCTCAACGCGATTGCGAGTGAGACCGAATGAGCGCGTCGGCGGAGCGGGAATCCCGGACCGGCACCGGGACGGGTGCGGGTCCGGGTACGGGTACGGGACGTCTCTACGGTGTGGGTCTCGGGCCCGGCGACCCCTCGCTGATCACCGTGCGCGCCGTGGAAGTCATCGGCGAGGCGGATGTGGTGGCGTACCACTCCGCGCGGCACGGGCGTTCCATCGCGCGCCGGATCGCGGACCGGTACATCCGGCCCGACCACATCGAAGAGCGCCTGATGTACCCGATCACGGTGGAGACCACCGACCACCCCGGCGGCTACCGGGGCGCGCTCGACGACTTCTACGAGGAGGCCTCGGCCCGGCTCGCCGAACATCTCGACGCGGGCCGTACGGTCGCCGTCCTCGCCGAGGGCGACCCGCTCTTCTACGGCTCCTACCAGCACATGCACAAGCGCCTGGCACACCGTTACCCGACCGAGGTGATTCCGGGAGTGACCTCGATCAGCGCCGCAGCGGCACGACTGGGCGAGCCGCTGGTCGAGGCCGAGGAGGTGCTCACCGTGATCCCCGGCACGCTGCCGGAGGAGGAGTTGACGGCGCGCCTGGCGTCGACCGATTCGGCGGTGGTGATGAAGCTGGGGCGCACGTTCCCCACGGTGCGCCGTGCCCTGGAGCGCACGGGCCGTCTGGAGGACGCGCGCTATGTCGAGCGCGCCACCATGGACGGCGAACGCACCGGTGCGCTCACGGACATCGACCCGGACTCGGTCCCGTACTTCTCCGTGGCGGTGCTGCCCAGCAAGGTCGCCGTACTCCCGGGGCAGGCGCCGGCGCGTACGCCCCGCGTGCGCGGTGAGGTCGTGGTGGTGGGCACCGGTCCGGCCGGACCACTGTGGCTGACCCCGGAGACCCGCGGCGCGCTGGCCGCCGCCGACGACCTGGTCGGCTACACCACCTACCTGGACCGGGTGCCGCAACGGCCCGGCCAGCGTCGGCACGGCTCGGACAACAAGGTCGAGTCGGAACGGGCCGAGTTCGCGCTCGACCTGGCACGGCGCGGCCACCGCGTCGCGGTGATCTCCGGCGGCGACCCCGGGGTGTTCGCGATGGCCACGGCGGTACTCGAAGTCGCCGCCCAGGACGCCTACGCCGACGTCCCCGTCCGGGTCCTGCCCGGCGTGACCGCCGCCAACGCGGTGGCCGCCCGCGCGGGCGCCCCGCTCGGACACGACTACGCCACGCTCTCCCTCTCGGACCGGCTCAAGCCGTGGGAGGTGATCGCGGAACGCCTGGCCGCCGCCGCAGCCGCGGACCTGGTCCTGGCGCTCTACAACCCCGGCTCGCGCAGCCGCACTTGGCAGGTCGGCAAGGCCAAGGAACTCCTGCTCGAACACCGTGCCCCCGACACCCCCGTGGTCGTCGGCCGTGACATCGGCGGCCCCGGCGAGAGCGTCCGCGTGGTGCGCCTGGCCGACCTCGTACCCGAAGAGGTCGACATGCGCACCCTGTTGATCGTCGGCTCCTCACAGACCCGGGCGGTCGGCCGCGACGGCGGTACGCACGCGGGCGAGAGCGAGGGCGAACAGGTGGTGTGGACGCCTCGGCGGTATCCGGAGGCGTGAGTTCGGTGGTCTCCGGGGGTGTGAGCTCAGCTGTCTCCGGAGGCGTGTGCTCGACGGTCTCCGGGGGCGTGAGCGGGTGAGGGCGCGCGGGTGTGTACGCGGGGGCTCCCGCGCTACGTCGCCCGCCCCCGCATCCCCCGTACCCACTCGGCCGCCTCCTGCGCTCCGGGGACGACGGGAACGCCCTCGGGGACCGGAGGGCGGCGTACGACGACGACCGGGATCCCGGCCTCGCGGGCGGCCGTGAGCTTGGGTGCGGTGGCGGCCGCGCCGCTGTCCTTGGTGACGAGGACGTCGATGCGGTGGCGGCGCAGCAGTTCGCGTTCGCCGTCGAGGGTGAACGGGCCGCGGTCCAGGAGCACCTCCATCCGGGGCGGGAACGGCGGCTCGGGTGCGTCGACGGAACGTACGAGGAACCAGCAAGCGGTGAGCGGGGCGAAGGTGGCGAGTCCCATCCGGCCGGTGGTCAGGAAGACCCGGCGGCCGAGCGCGGGCAGGGCCGCGGCGGCTTCGTCGAGCGAGGCCACCGGGTGCCAGTCGTCGCCCGGCTCCGGCACCCAGCCGGGACGCCGGAGCGCCAGCAGGGGAACATGGGCGGTGGCGGCGGCCTCGGCCGCGTGAAAACTGATGGCCTGGGCGAAAGGATGGGTGGCGTCGATGAGCAGGTCGACCCGGTGCTCGCCGAGCCAGCGCACCATCCCCTCCACCCCGCCGAACCCGCCGACGCGCACCTCCCCGGACGGCAGCCGCGGCGCCGCGACCCGCCCCGCGAGCGAACTCGTCACCCGTACCCCGGGAGCCTCGCGGTGCAGGCTTTCGGCCAGCTGCCGCGCCTCGGAGGTCCCGCCGAGGATCAGTACGTGTACGTCGTGTGCGGGGTGCTGGGCTTCCATCGGTTTCCTTCAGGGGGCGCCTGAGCAGGCGCTGGCACGGGTGCACGTACCGGCGCAGGATCGGGCGCGCACACGGGCGCAGGCGCGGGCGCTCACGCCGGTACGGGCGCGAGGCAGCCGCACGCACGGCGGACGGGGACAATACGGACAGGGGCAACGGCGTCGCGCACGGACCACGGCGACAGGCACCACATGAGCACCGAACCGAAGGGCGGACGCAACGCCCAACTCAAGCACACCGGCCTACGCCCGGGCTGGACGACCGGCGCCTGCGCGACGGCGGCCACCACTGCCGCGTACACCGCCCTGCTCACCGGCGAGTTCCCCGACCCGGTGACGATCACCCTCCCCAAGGGCCAGACTCCCGCTTTCGCGCTCGCTGTGGAGGAGATCGGGGCGCCGGGCGGGCCCGGTGAGCCCCGTGAACCCGGTGAACCCGGTGCGCCCGAGAAAACCACCGCGAAGACCGCCGATGGGGCCGCCGATAAGGCCGCCGTTGGGGTCCCCGATAAGGCCGCCGAAGCGACCGGGGACGGCTTCGCCGAACCCGAGGGACCCGCAGGCAGCTTCGCCATGGCCGGTGTGGTGAAGGACGCGGGGGACGATCCGGATGTGACGCACGGGGCGCTGGTACGGGCCACGGTGCGCCCCGGACCGGCCGGTTCGGGCGTTCACTTCCGCGCGGGCCCCGGCGTGGGTACGGTCACCCGCCCCGGCCTCCCGCTCACCGTCGGCGAACCGGCGATCAACCCGGTGCCCCGGCAGATGATCCGTGACCACGTGGCCGAGGTGGCCCGGCGCCACGGCGGCACCGGCGACGTGATCGTGGAGATCTCCGTCGACCACGGCGAGGAGATCGCCCGCTCCACCTGGAACCCCCGGCTCGGCATTCTCGGCGGCCTGTCGATCCTCGGCACGACGGGCATCGTGGTCCCGTACTCGTGCTCGGCGTGGATCGACTCCATCCGGCGCGGGGTGGACGTGGCGCGCGCGGCGGGCCGTACCCATGTGGCCGGGTGCACGGGCTCGACCTCGGAGCGGACGGTGGTCGCGGTCCACGCGCTGCCCGAGGACGCACTCCTGGACATGGGCGACTTCGCGGGCGCCGTCCTGAAGTACATCCGCCGCCACCCGGTAGACCGTCTCACCCTCTGCGGCGGCTTCGCCAAACTCTCCAAACTGGCCGCGGGCCACCTCGACCTGCACTCCGCCCGCAGCCAGGTCGACAAGTCCTTCCTGGCCGACCTCGCTCGCAGCGGCGGCGCCGACGAGGCCCTTGCCTCCGAGGTGGCGACCGCCAACACAGGCCTTGCGGCACTGCAGTTGTGCACGGCGGCGGGGGTCCCGCTCGGTGACCTGGTGGCGGTGGCGGCACGCGATGAGGCGTTGGCGGTGCTGCGGGGGGCGCCGGTGGCGGTGGACGTGATCTGTATTGACCGGGCGGGGAACGTGGTGGGGAGGAGTGAGGTGGGGTGAGCCAGAGTGCTGCGAGGGGCCGAGCCCGAGCAGACCGAACCGTTGACCGCCCTTCACACACCGGTTCTCCAACGCACCGCCGACACGAGCGCCAATACCAGTGGCAGCACCAGCCATCCCCACCCCATGACCTGCCGCACTGAGCGAAGCGACCACAGTGCCACCGCCAGGCCCGAAGCGCCGATGGAGAATACGCACCCCAATTCGATCGCCGCGTATGCCTCGTCGTCCCACGAGCCTGACGGACGGATCATCACGGCGAACCAACAGAAGAACGCGGAGATGAGCGTAAGCAGGACGAGAGGAACGGCGAGGACCATCTGAAGGCACCCGCGATCATCGTCCGGGTTGTAGTACGGACCGTGCGTCAACGCAACGCCTACCTCGCCTCGTCAGAGTTGTTCATGAAGCCCCGCCCGTGCATCAAGCGGGGCGCCGTGCGCCTGCAGCCCGATCCGGCGAATCGCCTCAAGTGGATAGGGAGTTGCCTGGCTCTCCTGCCGAAATCGGCGAGAGAACTCTCCCATCACCGCGGCGAGGGGCCCGTATCGGACGAAGAGTTCCGTGATCTCCGCGGGAATGTCCTTGGGTGATCTCCCCTGGGCACAGTCCCGCAAAAACGCCTCACGCTCCTGCGGCTCGTACCCGTACAGGACGACACGGCCAGCCATTTCACCAGATGCGTGACGGTGTAGTGCCGGGCGTAGGTGCGGTGCCGCAATAATCCGACAGTCGATCCGCCAGACCAAGGACGCGAAGGCACCCGCTCCGACGTCACTCGCGACCACGACTAGGAGAACCAGTGAAGACCAAACATGGTGCCCGCCTCGTCGCACCCTTGGCAATCACCCTGCTGCTGTCCGCATGCTCCAGTCTGGAACCGGACGGTCAAATCAAACAGGGGCGCGACTGGCACTGGCACCCGAAGGCGGGCGCGGCCGAGACGTCCGCATTCATGAAGGTGACGGTCCCCAAGGACGCCACCGAGACCAAGGGGGCCATCCAGGTCAACCCGCGCGAAGACACTTATTTCCTCTCGTTCGTCACCAGCGAGGCGAACGCGGAGAAAATCGCAGAAGACCTGCACTTCGAAGACCCTTTGAAGGCGGACCAACGCGGCTTCAACGCGCAGGGAAGACCCTTCGGCCACCTCGGGCTGCCCGAACCACAGACGGTGAAGGGCGCACGCTACGCGGGTGTGTCCCCGGCGGACGTGAATGACCACCGCCGCAAGATCCGGTGGATCGAGATCTACGTGCAGACACTCAAAGCCGAGCGGGCAAGGGTGTATCTCACGGCGTGGTGAAGCGAGGACGGCTACGGGCGCGGGGCATCGCCTCAAGTGGATAGGGAGTTGCCCGGCTCTCCTGCCGAAACCGGCGAGAGAACTCCCCCATCACCGCCGCCACGGGCGCGTACCGAAGGATGACTGCCGCAATTTCCGCGGGAATGTCCTCCGGCATTCTCCCCTGGGCACAGTCCCGCACAAACGCCTCGCGCTCCTGCGGCCCGTACCCGTACAGGGCGACGGCCAGCCAGTTCACCAGATGTGTGGCGGTGTAGCACCGGTCGTAGGTGCAGTGCCGGTCGTAGAAGTCCGCCTCGTTTTCGGTGAGTTCGAAGCGGGAGGAGAGGGCGAGGCCGTAGTCGGCGAAGTAGAGCCGACGGCCGTCGGTCAGGATGTTCTGGAAGTGGGCGTCGAAATGCAGCAGCCCACGGGAGTTCATGAACGAGACTCCGGCTTTCAGCTCCTTGTCGGCCATCGCGCAGGCCCGCTCGGCCGCCGCGCCGCCACCACCATCCGCATCCCCGGCACCGGCACCGATCCGGGCGCCCAGCCAGTCGTGCAGGTTCTGCGGGATGTACTCCAGGAACAGCAGGAGGCTCGCCGAGGACTGCTGGAGGGCCTCGATGCGGTGGCGAATTCCCGATCCGCCTCCCCAGTAGGCGACGGCTCGTTCCACGTCGGACAGTTCCTCGGGAAGCGGCCGACCGGAGTCCGGCAGCACCCGCCAGTGGTGCATCAGCGGAAATCCCTCGCAGTCTCCCGCGATCACCCAGTTCGTCGTCATGGTGTGCACGGCCAGCTCTCGCCAGGCTCCGAACCCAGGGCCGCCGATACTGCCGATCCCGTACTGACAGAAGACCGGCAGCCCGAACACGTTCGCCGTGGAGTGCACGTTCTCCGGCCGTCGCTCCAGATCGGTCAGGCGTACCTGCTTGACGAAGACCGGTGTTCCGTCGACGTCCAGCAGTCGTGTCTCCCCGCCGATGCCGGAACCGATCGGTGGGGCGGCGTCGAGCAGCTCGCGCAGTCTGCGGTCACCGCACAGCGCCAGCGAGGAGGAAACGGCACCGTGGGCGGCCAGCCGAGCGCCGCGAGACATGTCGGGGCTCATCAGCTACTCCTCCGACGGTCGACTGCTCGGCCCGGAAAGCCGAGCCACCGTGGACCGGGCGGTCACACCTCCGCCACGAGCAACCGATAACCCACATCGAAGCTGTCCAGAGCGAGCAACTCGGCATGGCGTTGCTCCCAACGGCCGGTCGCCAGGTCGTCCTTGAGCGCTGCCAGGCCAGAGGCAAGGACCTGATCCCCGAGCTGCGCGAGCATGGAAATCCCCGCGCGCACTTCGGGGTCGAGGTAGGCCTGCGGGCGGCGCCAGAACGCCGCGCCGAATCCGTCCGTGCAGTCGTGCGGGACGGGGACGGGCTCCTGGCGGGCCCCGCCGAGCAGGGCGGCCAGCCGGTCCATCGGGACCGCGCGAGTGTCGTCGAAGGCGGCGGCCTGGGGAAAGTAGTCGCGAATGAGCCAGAACCGCTCGCGGAAGAGCTCCTGGTCCCACGTCAGGACGACGACGCGGCGGCGGGCCACCCGGCGGAGTTCGGCGATTCCGGCGGCCAGGTCGGTCCAGTGGTGCACGGTCAGAATCGCCATGACGGCGTCGGCCGCGTTGTCGCCCACCGGAAGGTGTTCGGCGACAGCGCTCACCGCGGGCGCTGCCAGGGGCGGGCGTTGAGCGATCATGACCTGGCTCGGCTCGACCGCGAGGACGGTACGCGGAGACTCGGGCTCGTACGAACCGGCACCCGCGCCGACGTTGATCACGTCCCGGGCATCCCCGAGCGCGGCGTGGATCTGCGCGGCGATGCGGGCATCAGAGCGGCGGGTCTGCCCGTAGGTGGTACCGATCGTGTCGTAGACGGCCATGCCCGTCAGTATCCGGATCCGCACGAACGCGAGTGGCGAAACCTGGGAACTCGATGTCCCTCGAAGGGCCATGCCCCCGGAAGGATAAGCGCTTACAGCTGGACACTCGGGGTTACTTCCGCACCGACCGATCAACCGCCGTCGAGCCAGTCCGCGCCCGCTACCCGTCCACGCACCTCAGCAGTCGTGCCGCTCCCGCCCCGGCGAGTACAGGTGGCTGTCCCCGAACTGCTCTGCCCCCAGCGTCCGTCCGACGATGATGACCGCCGTGCGGACCACCCCGGCCGCCTTCACCTGGTCGGCGATGTCGGCCAGGGTGCCGCGCAGGACGAGTTCGTCGGGGCGGCTGGCCATGGCGACGACGGCGGCCGGGCAGTCGGCGCCGTAGTGCGGCAGCAGCTCGGAGACGACGCGGTCCGCGTAGCGGGCGGCCAGGTGCAGGACGAGGAGGGCGCCGCTGCGGCCGAGGGTGGCGAGGTCCTCGCCCTCGGGCATCGCGGTGGCCTGCTGGGCGATACGGGTCAGGATGACGGTCTGGCCGACCGTGGGTACGGTCAGTTCACGCTTGAGCGCGGCCGCCGCGGCTGCGAACGCGGGTACCCCGGGCACCACTTCGTACGGCACGCCCGCCCTGTCGAGCCGCCGCATCTGCTCGGCCACCGCGCTGAACACGGACGGGTCGCCCGAGTGCAGGCGCGCGACGTCGTGCCCGGCCCGGTGCGCGCTCACCAACTCCTCGGTGATCTGGTCCAGATCGAGCTGCGCGGTGTCCACGAGCCGGGCGTCCGGCGGGCATTCGGCGAGCAGCTCCTTCGGAACCAGGCTGCCCGCGTACAGGCAGACCGGGCAGGACGCGAGGGTGCGGGCGCCGCGCACGGTGATCAGGTCGGCGGCGCCGGGGCCCGCACCGATGAAGTACACGGTCATCTCGCTGCTCCTGAAGGGGAGTTGGGGTTCGCGGAGTTCGCGGGGTTTTCGGAGTTGTCGGGGTTCGCGGAGTTCTCCGGGTTCGCGGAGCTCTCGAAGCTCTCGAAGCTCTCGACGGGTTTCTGTACGGACCACTGGGTGACCGGCATTGCCTGCCGCCAGCCGGTGAAGCCGCCCACCGGTACGGCCTGGGCGACGGCGAGCCGCACCAGTTCGCCGCCGTGGCGCCGGTACCAGTCGGCGAGCAACGCCTCGGACTCCAGGGTCACGGTGTTGGCGACCAGGCGGCCGCCCGCCGGCAGCGCCGCCCAGCAGGCGTCGAGCAGACCGGGTGCGGTCAGGCCGCCGCCGATGAACACCGCGTCGGGCGGGGTGAGTTGAGGGTCCAGCTCGCTCAGGGCGGCCGGGGCGGCTCCGGTGACGACGTGCAGTGCGGGCACACCGAGGCATTCCGCGTTGCGGCGGATGCGGGCGGCGCGCTCCGGGTCCCGTTCGACGGTGACCGCCCGGCAGGAGGGATGCGTACGCATCCACTCGACGCCGATCGAGCCCGACCCCCCGCCGATGTCCCAGAGGAGTTCCCCGGGCGCGGGCGCGAGGGCCGCGAGCGTGGCGGCGCGGACATGGCGCTTGGTGAGCTGCCCGTCGTTCTCGTACGCCTCGTCGGGCAGTCCGGGAACGGCCCCGAGCCGCAGCGCGCCGGGCGCCCGTACGCACTCCACCGCGACGACGTTGAGCGCGTCCCCGGGCGACTGCCGCCACTCCTCGGCCGGGGCCCAGGCGGTGATCCGCTCCCCCGCTCCGCCGAGTTGTTCCAGTACGCGCATCCGGCTGGGCCCGTAGCCCCGGTCCCGGAGCAGTCCGGCGATCTCGGCCGGGGTCCCGCTGCCCGCACTGAGTACGAGGACGCGCCGCCCGTGGTGCAGGGCGGCCGCGAGACGTGCGAGCGGGCGGCCGACCAGGGTCACGACCTCGGTGTCCTCGACGGGCCAGCCGAGTCGGGCACAGGCGTAGGAGACGGAGGACGGGTGCGGGAGCACGGTCAGTGGCCAGGTGCTCGCCGTTTCGGGCCCGTGCCCGTAGGTCTCCGTCACGACCTCGGCGAGGGTGCGTCCGATCCCGTGGAAGAAGGGGTCGCCGCTGGCGAGAACCGCGATCCGGCGGCCTGCGTGAGTGGCCAGGAGCCCCGGCACGGCGGGCCTCAGCGGGGACGGCCACGGTACGCGCTCGCCCGCGCATTCGGCGGGCAGCAGCGCGAGTTGGCGCGGTCCGGCGATCAGTACCTCTGCGGCGCGGAGTTCGGCGCGCGACCGCTCGGTGAGACCGTCCCAACCGTCGGCACCGATCCCGACGACGCTCAGGTACGGGGGCGTGGACGGCGGTGGTGCGGGGCTCACGGGAGTTCCTCGGGGACGGGGCGGGGCAGCGGGCCGGGCGGGGCCGGTGGGGAACTTTACTGGTCGTGGACCCGCGGTGGGGTGGATGGGCAGGGCGCGATGGGTCACAAACCGCAGGGCAGGATCCGCAAGTGAGGGTGTCGGGCGGATGGCGCGCGGCCCCGGACGCGCGCGGAGTGCGACGGCCTCGCGGCTCCTAGACTCACGGCCCGTGAACCAGATCAAATGCACCCAGTGCGGAACCATAGGACTGGAACCGGGCTTCATCGAGGACGCCGGTCAGGGCGCGTACGGATACGCACGCTGGATCGCGGGCCCTCTGGAACGCGGCATCTTCGGCGGGGCCAAGCGGCTCGGCCGCCCCCGGCTGCGCATCGACAGCTTCCGTTGCCCCCACTGCGGCCACCTGGAACTCTTCGCACAGCCCGAGTGAGTCGCGGCGGGCAGTGCCCCATCCCGCTGCCGCCCGTCGCCCTCGCCGCACCACATCAACCGGCCAGAGATCGGTGCACTTCAACACCCCTTCCTGTCCCACCCGTTGACGCTCCCCCTCGCCTCCGATAGGAACGCACCGCTCCACCTTCCTGACAACGCTGTCAAACGCCCGGCCGTCGCGGGCACCGAAGGAGACGCATCGATGGTCACCCCCGACACCTCCCATGAATCGCCCGAGCCGCAGGGCCCCGGCCCCGGCTCCCTCCCCCACCGCCCCCTGGACCGCCGCGCCTTCCTCAGGCTCCTGACCGCCGCGGGGGTCACCGTCTCCCTCGCCGGAACGGCCACGCTCGCCGGACCCTGGGTCGGCACGGCACTCGCCGATGTGGAGGAGGGGCGGCCGAGGGCGCCGCACCAGCCGTATCTGCACGGGTACAACGCCGCTGGGCTCCTGTCGTGGACGCCGGAGAGTGATCCGTACGCGAAGTACTTCCGTTCCCGGGTGCCGCTGGCCACCCGCATCGCACCGTTCGCCGCGACGCAGGCCAATCCGGCGCTGCGCACCGAGGCCCGGGTGATGAACATGTCCTACGACTACGACAACGCGTTCTTCAGCGCGTACCGGTCCAACGACCAGTACGCGCGGCGCCTGTTGCGCTTTTGGCAGTACTCCGATCTGTACAGCTCCTGGCACGGCATGCCGGTCTGGGGGTCGCCCACCGAGGAGCCGGAGCACGGGCTCATCAATCTGCCCAACCCCGCCTACACGGACGCGGCGCACCGCAACGGCGTGCTGTCGCTGGGCGGTTGGTTCTGGCCGCGGAGCGGGGAGTTCGCCGCGTATCTGGAGCAGCGGACGGACGGGTCGTTCCCGGTCGCGGACAAACTCCTGGAAATCGCCGACTACTTCGGCTTCGACGGCTACTTCGTCAACCAGGAGGCGGCGATCCCGAAGGCGGACGCCACCCGCCTGATGGCCTTCCTCACCTACCTGCGCACGCAGGCCCCCGACCACTTCCACATGCAGTGGTACGACAGCCTGACCACGAGCGGGCAGCTCGACTACCAGAACGAGTTCAACGAGGCCAACGCGCCCTGGCTGGAGCACGACGGGCAGCAGGTCAACCACAGCATCTTCATCAACTACGCCTGGAACGCGGAGCGCGTGGCGAACTCGGTGGCCACCGCCGAGAAGCTCGGCATGGACGTCCACGAGCGGGTCCACCTCGGCACCGAGAACGAGAAGTACGGCTTCAACCCGCCCTACGACACCCGTCTCGTCTTTCCCGAGGGCGGCCGGGCCCGTACCAGCTGGGCGCTTTTCGGCACCCACATGGCCTGGGCCAACAACCCGGACCGCAGCGACCCGGACAAGCAGCGGAACACCTTCGTACGGGAACGGCACTACTGGTCGGGGCCGAACGAGGACCCGACCCGGACCGGCCGTACCGAGTACGAGCCCTGGCCCGACGACGGAAAGCCGCGCGACGCGGACAACCACCGCAAGTGGGACGGCGTCGCGCACTACATCACCGAGCGGTCGGTGATCGGCGCGTTCCCCTTCGTCACCCGGTTCAACACCGGCCACGGCCGCGCCTTCTTCCTGGACGGCGTGCGCCGCTCCGGGGCCGAGTGGAACAACGCGGGTGCCCAGGACATCCTGCCCACCTGGCAGTGGTGGGTCCGCAGCGGTGGCAGCGAGCCGCCACTGACCGTCGACTACGACCACACCGTGGCCTACGACGGCGGCACCTCCCTGCTCGTCTCCGGCACGCTGGGCCCCGAAAACCCCACCACCGTACGGCTGTTCAAGACCGAGCTGCCCCTCGGCGGCGGCGAAAGCGCCCGCCTCGTCCTGCGTACCGGCCGGGCACGGCAGGAGAGCGGTCTGTCCCTCGGGCTCGCGTTCCGGGACGCACCGGAGGAGTTCGTCTGGCTCCCGGCGGGGCGCACGGGCAGCGGGGACTGGACCACGGTGCGGCTGCCGCTCGACGCCCACGCCGGGCGCACCATCGCCGCCGTGGCGATCCGGGCGGCCGCCCCGTCCGGCAGCACGAAACGCTCCGCGTACCGACTCAACCTCGGCGAACTGGCCTTCCTCCCCGCCGGTACACCGACCGCCCCCGCCGCCCCCACCGGCTTCCGGGTCGACGCGGTGCACCCGGCCACCGACCGCACCTCGGCCGAACTCTTCCTGTCCTGGCACCTCGACCGCACCGGGGTCTGGTACTACGACGTACTCCGCGAACGCGCCGACGGCTCCCCGGAACCGCTCGGCCGGGTCTACGACGAGGTGCACTACGTCAAGTCGCTGGTCCGGGAGGGCGAGGAGACGAGCACGGTGCTGCGGTTGGTCGCGGTGGGGAGGGACGGGGAGCGGTCGGAGGGGGCGACGGCTCGGGTGGACTGGACGTAGCGGCGCGGCAGACTGCCGAGGCCGGCCGACGTACGGGTAAGGGGAAGCAGCGAGGCAGCAGAGGGCCGCCCTTGCCGCCTCCACACAAGAGACAGCAGCCGAGAGGGCCTCCAAGTCCGGTGTGATGTCCGGGACTTGGAGGCCCTCTCGTTGTCGTTACGTGTGCCGTCGCGGTCGGGCGGATGCCCGGGGGCGCTCAGCCCCCGGCCGCCCCCACCCGGCACTCCGGATGCCCCCACCCCTCGTCGTTCTTGGCGATGGACTCCCCCACCGCGTACGAGCGGCCGCAGCGGCACCGGCCCGGGAACTTCGCCTTCAGGGTGCGGCCGGAGGAGGCGCCCGTGGCGCGGCGGCGGTTGGTGCCCGCGGGACCGCCGGACGCACTCGAGGACCACCCCGAGCGGCTGCGGCCGCCCGGAGCGCCCGATTTGGCGGACGGGGCCGAGGCCGGGGGTTCCGGGGAGCCCTGGTCGGTGCCCGCCGGGGTCTGGAGCTGGGCGGCCTGGCTGGCCGCGCGGTCGGCGAGGTCGTTGAGTACGTCGCCGTCGACCTGGTGGGCGGGGACGTAGCGGAAGTCGACCGAGCGGCCCTGGAGCAGGTCGTCGATGCGGACGACGAGGTCCTGGTTGGCCACCGGCTTTCCGGCGGCGGTCTTCCAGCCCTTGCGCTTCCAGCCGGGCAGCCAGGTGGTGACCGCCTTCATCGCGTACTGGGAGTCCATCCGGATCTCCACCGGGACCGCGGGGTCCAGCTCGGTCAACAGGCGTTCCAGGGCTGTGAGTTCGGCGACGTTGTTGGTCGCCGTGCCCAGCGGTCCCGCCTCCCAGCGGACCGGGACCTCCGCCTCGTCGGCGATCACCCAGGCCCAGCCCGCCGGACCCGGGTTTCCCTTCGACGCCCCGTCGCACGCCGCGATCAATCGTTCAGCCATGCCTCAGATCATCGCAGCCGTGGCGGTGTGCCGTGCGCCGCCCGCCGGGCGCTCACTCTCCCCAGAGGGTGCCCCGAAGCCCCCGCACACACGACGGCCGGAGGTGAACGCCGTTCCCGGAGGTGCGCGGCGTCGGATTGCCGGAATCCTGGGGCCATAGAAAACGATTGCTTCAACTATCTACTTCTTTCGCTTCTCGCCGGCCATCTCACACGCATCTCGCACCCCTCTCGCACCCATAAACCAGCATCGGCCGTCCGGATTCCGGACATGTTTCCCGAACTCTGCTGTTGGCATATTCTCCGGGGACCCGGACCCTGACAACTCGCATCGGTCCACGACAACGCGCCGTACCGCGGAGTCCCGGCAACGCAATTCGCCGTACACGGGGGTGTACGCAATCGCCATACCCCTGACACTCCGTTCGATCGCCAGTAGTGTGTGCCCCGCTCCCGCGAGGCCTCACGGGAGGATTGACGGAATCGCGCACTGCTTGGGCGGCTGCGGCGGAATGGCGTTTTCACCCTGGGGTGTGGGTGGCGAGCCGGGAGCCGCGCGCGGATTCGGAACGGGGGAAACGTATGGCTGCTCGGTCGTTCGCGGGCCAGTACGTCTGGCATCCGGCGGCCGACGACGGGCAGTTGGCCGGGGCCTGCGTGGACGTGCGCGCGGGACGTTATCTCAGCGCCCAGGACGTACTGCGGGAGTGCCGCGGCGACTTCGGGCTGCGCGCCCACCGTTCCCTGGTCCTCGCCTCCGAGGCCGCCGATTCCGATCTCGCCGAACGGTGGCTCGACGAGGAGCCCAATCCGGAGTCGACGCTGCTGTGGGCGCGGGTGGCGATGCTGCGCGCGCTGCGCACGGCCGAGCAACAGGACGAGCGGGCGCAGCAGTTGACCCGTATCGCGTTCGCCGCGTGTGAGCGTGCCTCGGTGATGTTTCCGGCCGATCCGACGCCGTGGGTGGCCCAGTTGGCGCTGGCCCGGCTGGACGGAATGCGCGATCCGGCGCCCGAGGGGCTGATGACCGGGCCGCCCGGACCCTGGCGGCTCTTCGTCAAGATCCTGCGTCTGGACCCCTGGCACCGCGAGGCCCACCACCGGCTGCTCGCGTACTACTTCGCGCGCAACGGCGGTTCCGCCAGCGCCCGTTGGGACGTGGCGACCTTCCTCAGCCACCGCGCGCCCCCGGAGTCGGCGATCCGGATGCTGCCACTGGTGGCGCTCGTCGAGGACTACGACCCGGCCATACCGCTGTCCGCCCGCGTCTGGGCGCAGCCGCAGTGGCGCAAGACCGCCCTCGGCATCTACCACGGATGGTTCCCGCAGGTCGGGGAGTACCGGTTCACGCCGGTGCTCGACCTCGCCTACCTCGCGCACGCCCTGTTCATGGCGCGCTGCGAGTTCGAGGCGCGGTCGGTGCTCACGGCGATGGGCCCGTACGCCTCCCGTATGCCGTGGCAGGCCTTCGGCGATCCGGCGGACCAGCTCAGCAGAACGCGGCGCCAGTGCGGACTTCCGGTGCCGTCCTCAACCTGAGGCGGTCGCGGGGCGGCCCTCGCGAGGCGAAGGCCCCGGCGCACGCCCCCACGACCGCGACTTCGACCTCAACTCGCCCCACGACCTCAACTCCCCCCTCGACCTCGTCAGACGTCCCTCCCGACCCGACCCTCCCCATCGACCTCAACCCCCCATCCGGAAAGAAAGGTTGCGGCTGTGTTCGAGCGCACCATCCGCCGCAGGTCGGTCCCACGCCCCGCGGCCCCGCTCACGCTCGACGACGACGCGACGCTGCATGCCATGGGATATCCGCGGAAACTCACCCGGCGTTTCCGCGCGTTCGACAATTTCGCGATCTCCTTCACGATCATCAACATCATTTCCGGCATTTTCTCCTCCTTCGGAATGGGAATGAATGCCGGAGGTCCGCGCATCATGGTGTTCGGCTGGATCGGCGTTTCGGTGATGGTGCTCTTCGTGGGCGCCGCCATGGCCGAAATCGCCTCGGCCTATCCGACGAGCGGGGCCCTCTATTTCTCCGCCGGGAAACTCGCGAAACGACACAAGGGCGCCTGGTCCTGGTACACGGGCTGGCTGAACTTCGTCGGACAGGTAGGCGGTACGGCCGCGACCGGATACGCGGCGGCCACCTTCATCCAGGCGTACATCTCGATGCAGTGGAGCGACTACGACCCGACACTCGAACGCACGGTGCTGATCACCGCGGCCGTCCTGTTCGTCCAGGCACTCGCGAACACCTACACGGTGCATCTGATCGCCGTCCTGAACAGGATCTCCGTGTGGTGGCTGCTCATCGGCATGCTGATCATCGTGACCACGCTGGCCTTCGTGCCCGATCAGCATCAGTCCGCGGGCTTCGTCACCCACTACGCCAACAACACCGGCTTCGACAATGCGGTGTACGCGGGAATGCTGGGCCTGCTGGTGACCAGCTGGACATTCACCGGATTCGACGGCAGCTTCCACATGTCGGAGGAGACCGTGAAGGCAACGGTCAATGCACCGAAGGGAATTGTGCGGGCGATCGGCTGCTCGGCGATCAGCGGTCTGGTGCTGATGCTCGCGTTGGTCTACGCCATTGGGGACTACTCGGCCCAGGCCGGTTCGAGCGCCCCACCGGTTCGGGTACTCGTCGACGCACTCGGCACGGGCACCGCGAAACTGCTGCTGCTCATTGTGATCGGCGCGATGCTCTTCTGCGGACTCGCCAATATGACGAGCAACACCCGCCAGATCTTCGCCTTCGCGCGGGACGGCGCGATGCCCGGATCCCAGCTGTGGCACTCGGTCTCGCCGCGTACCCGTACCCCCGTGAAGGCGGTCTGGCTGGCCGCCGCCTGCTCCCTCGTCCTGGTGATTCCCGGCTGGTGGTCGCACGTGGCGTTCACGGCCGTCGTCAGCGTCAATGTCGTCGGCCTGTTCCTCGCCTACGCGGTACCGATCTATCTGCGACTGCGCCTGGGCGACGAGTTCCGGCCCGGACCCTGGAACCTGGGCCGCTACGGACGTCCCGTCGCGGCCGTGGCGGTGGCCTGGATCCTGTTCAGCAGCGTGCTGTTCATGCTCCCGCACGTCTCGCCCATCACCGCGCGGTCCTTCAACTACGCGCCGATCGCGCTCGGCGTCGTCCTCGTCCTCGCTACCGTGTGGTGGTTCGCCACCGCCCGCAGGCGCTTCAGGGGCCCGGTCAGCTACGGCCGCCCCGACGAGGTCGCCGCCATGGACCTGATCTGAGCGGCCACCTCCCGGCAGGCCACGGTCCGTACGCCCCCCCGCAGGCCCCACCACGAAAGGGACGTTCACCACCGATGACTTCCGAAGCTTCCGAACTCGTCCTCAGCCAGGCCTCGTTGGAGCAGTGGCAGCAGGTGGTGGACTGGGCCGCCGCCGAGCAGTGGAACCCGGGTGTCAACGACATAGAGGGTTTTCACCCCACCGATCCGCAGGGCTTCTTCCTCGGCCGGTTCGAGGGACGGACCGTCTCGGCCATCTCGGTCGTCAACTACTCCCCGCGCTACGCCTTCCTCGGCTACTACCTGGTGCACCCGGCCTTCCGCGGCCGCGGCCTCGGCCTCGCGACCTGGCGCGCCGCCTTCTCCCACGCCGAGGACCGGGTGGTCGGCCTGGACGCGGTGCCCGCGCAGACCGAGACGTACAAGCGCTCGGGCTTCCACGCACGCTACGAGAACCTGCGCTTCGCGGGCCGCCCCGGCACCGACCCGGCCGCCACCCGCCACCTCGACGTGCGGCAGGTGAGCCAGGACCCGGACCTCCTCACCGCCGTCGCCGCCTACGACGCGCGCTGCTTCCCCGCACCGCGCCCCGCCTTCGTCCGGCGCTGGCTCACCGGCCCGGGCCACCACGCCTACGTCCACCTCAGGGACGGCGCGGTCGCGGGTTACGCCGTCATGCGTCCCGCCCACGAGGGCAGGCGCGTGGGCCCCCTGTTCGCCGACTCCCGCGAGGGCGCCGAGGCCCTCCTCGACTCCCTCGCCGCGCACCTCGCCCCCGACGAGGAACTGTGGATCGACGTACCCGAACCCCGCACCGAAGCCATGTCCCTGGTCACCGAACGCGGCCTGGAACAGCGCTCGGTGACCACCCGCATGTACACGGACCCCGCGCAGCCGACGCGCCTGGAGGGGACGTTCGGGGTGACGAGTCTGGAACTGGGGTGAGGCGCGGCTGCGGCAACTCACGGGCTCTCAACCGCCCGGCTTCGTCCCGATCACGACCGTGGCGCCCCGCTCCTCGTCCTCCACGACGCGCGGCACCAGGCCGTCCACGGCGAACTGCCGGGCGGCGGCCGCGGCCTGGCGGCCGCTCGTCTCGCTGAGCAGACATCCGCCCGGGGCGAGCCAGAGCAGGGCCTCGGCGCTCACCCTGCGGAGTACGTCGAGCCCGTCACCACCGCCGTCGAGCGCGGTCACGGGCTCGTACTCGCGTGCTTCCGGCGGCAGCAGCCCGAGTTCGCCGGTGGGCACGTACGGGACGTTGGCGGTCAGTATGTCGACGCGGCCGCGCAGTTCGGCCGGGAGCGCCGCGTACAGATCCCCCTGGTGAACCAGGCCGCCCGCCGCGCCCAGATTGCGCCGGGCACAGTCCACCGCGGCGGGGTCCAGATCGGCCGCGTGGAGTTCCGCCTCACCGAGCGCCTCGGCCAGCGCCAGACCGAGCGCGCCGCTGCCGCAGCACAGATCGACCACGACGGCGCCCGGCCCCGCCGGCTCCAGCGCACACTCGACCAGGAACTCACTGCGTCTGCGCGGCACGAACACACCGGGGGCTACGGCCACCCGCAGCCCTCTGAACTCGGCCCAGCCCAGGACGTGTTCGAGCGGAAGCCCCGCGATCCGGCGCCGCGTCATCTCCTCCAGTTCGCCGGGACCGCCCGCCGCCCCCACGAGCAGCGCGGCCTCCTCCTCGGCGAAGACACAGCCGGAGGCACGCAGGCGCTCCACCAACAACAAACCGGACGGGGAGGGAGGAGAGAAGGGCGCCGGAGAAGGAGTCGAAGGCGACGTCGCGGAAGAACGAGAAGAGCGAGAAGAAAGCGAAGAACCAGACGCGAGAGAAGACGGAGACATCGGAGCGGCCTTTCGGGTGGTCGAAGGGCGCTCGCCGTTCATCCCCGGGGGTCGGACCCCGTGGTCGGGAGGCTGGAGCGCCCTGCCTGACGTGCGTGGATGGGGCTCACCTCCTCGGTCGCGTGGTGCGGAGGCCACACAGTACCGAACCCCGTCCGGACCCGCACACCCGCGGTGGCTCCCGCCGGGCGGCCGGGGCTCGGACAGCCCAGCACGTCTGGCGTACACCCCCGGCGCGGCGTGAGGTGGGGGTTGGACACAGTCCCGGCGGGCAGGCGCGAGGGCCCGGGCACCCAGGCGGGTGGACCGGTCCCACCGGTCCCGGACCGCTGGGACGGCAGGAAGGCGGGACGGAAAGGACTGTGATGGCGGAGCACCCTCCCCTGCCGGGGGACGGCGAGTCGTACTGGATGCACACCACTCCCACGACGTCCTACGCGCCGCTGGCGGACGACGGCGCCGAGGTGGACGTGGCGGTGGTCGGGGGCGGTATGGCAGGGCTGAGTACCGCCTGGGAGCTGGCCCTGGCCGGGCGTTCGGTGGCGGTGCTCGAGGCGGACCGCATCGCGGCGGGGGTCAGTGGGCACACGACGGCCAAGCTGAGTGCTCAACACGGCGCGGTGTACGCGCACTTGAGGCGTACCCGGGGCGCGGAGGGCGCGCGCTGGTACGCGACCTCGCAACTGGAGGCCGTGGAGCGGGTGTTCGCGACGGTGGCCGAACTCGGCATCGACTGCGCGCTCGAACGGGCGCCCTCCTTCGTCTACGCCCGGGACCAGGCCGCGGTACCGGGCCTGCGCGAGGAGGCCGAGGCCGCCCAAGAGGCCGGGCTCGACGCGGAGTTCGTCACCACGACCGGTCTGCCCTTCGAGATCGCCGGTGCGGTACGGGCCGGGAACCAGGCGCAGTTCCATCCGCGGGCCTATCTCCTGGCGCTGGCCGAGGAGTTGAGCCGTCGAGGGGCCCGCGTCCACGAACGCACCCGGGTCACCGGGCTCACCGAGGGCTCGCCCTGCCGCCTGACCACCGAGTCGGGGGCCACGCTCACCGCACGCGATGTCGTCGTGGCCACCCACCATCCGGTCTTCGACCGGGCCCTGCTCTTCGCCCGGCTCTCGCCCTGGCGCGAACTGGTGGTCGCGGCGCCGCTCGACGCGGCGGCCGATCCGGGCGGCATGTACCTCACGACCGAGGACCACAAGCGCTCCGTCCGTACGGCGCCGCTGCCCGACGGACAGCGGCTGCTGATCGTGACCGGGGAGGAGTTCACCCCGGGCGCGGGCGGGATCGCCGAGCGGTTCCTGCGTCTGGAGCGGTGGATGTGGGAGCACTTCCCGGTCACCGAGACGCGCTACCGCTGGGCGGCGCAGGACCTCGACCCGAGCGACACCGTCGCCATGGCCGGGCTCTTCCACCCCGGCGCCCGGCACACCTACGTGGCCACCGGCTTCGGCGGCTGGGGCATGAGCGGCGGCGTACTGGCCGGGCGGCTGATCTCGGACCTGGTGCAGGGCCGCGAGCCGGTATGGGCGCCGCTGTACGACCCGCGACGGCTGTGGCCCGCACTCCGCGAGGCACCGAACCTGCTGCGCCAACAGGCCGATGTGGCCCAGCACTTCGTCGGCGACCGGCTGCGCACCCGGCACCCGGACCAGGTCGGCGACATCCCGCCGGGCGAGGGCGCCGTCGTACGGATCGACGGCCGCAGGTGCGCCGTGTACCGCGACGAGGACGGCACCACGCACGCGGTCTCGGCCCGGTGTACGCACCTGGGCTGCCTGGTCGCCTTCAACGACGCGGAACGCACCTGGGAGTGCCCGTGCCACGGCTCGCGGTTCGCGATCGACGGCTCCGTACTCCAGGGTCCTGCCGTACGACCCCTTGAGCCGTGTGACCCACAGTGACCCGCGATGAGCGCGGCGAAGCGGTACGTACGTCCACTGGTGCGGCGGCGGCGAGGGGAGGACCGTAGGAACAACGGGAGCACCGGCCGAACCGACCGGCGCGACTGACGCGACCGGGCCGCGAGCGGCGGCAGGGCAGCACCGAGCGCTCCGGTACGCGAGACAGCAAAGGAGTCCTCATGGCTCGCACAGATCGTCCCAACCCGATGAGCCACCCGAACCGGCCCCCGCGCACGGCGGCCGAGCAGGCCGTGGCCGAGGTCGAGGCGGCCGAGATCACCGACGCCCTCGGCGAAGAGGAGTGGGGCCTGCGCCCCGGCACCGCGACCCGTGAGGCCTTCTCACCCGATGTCGGCAACGAGGAGTCTCTTCGGGGCGGGCAGGGTGGGCGGGGATTCGGTAGTTGAGCACAGGAGCCGACCGAGCAGCCCCGTCCGGTGCCTGGCCGCCAGCTTGACGGCCGGGCCACCGGAGCGTCACAAGCCCGAAACACTGTCCGGACATCACCCCCGCGCGTCGCATCATGACCCCCGAACAGCAACACGAACTCTCTCGGGGGAACGATGCGCACCCGCACCACCATCGCCATGGCAGCTCTCGCCTTAGCGCTCAGCGCCTGCGGTGACGACAAAAGGGACCTAGACCTCCCGCCTCGACCTACGCGGCCTGAGGCGCAGCGTCCGGCCAAACTGAACGTCGGTGATACCTACCGCTATGACGACGGCGTCGAAGTCAAAGTGCTCAGTATCAGCCGGATCACTGAGTTCGGTAAGTGGGACGACAAGCCCCCTCAAGACAAAGTGACTCTGTTCCGTGTCACATGGATGGTCAGCAACGGCGGCAAAGACGAATTCGGCCTCGACGATCTCAGCCCTCAATGTGAGGGCGCCAAGGGCGGATTCGCCGGCCACGCCTATATTGACAAGGGCTCAAAGCCCCGGAAGGACCGTAGTCTCGCACCCACAACTACGGAAACCTTCACCGAAGAGGCCACGCTCGCTCATAACCTCGGCAAAACTGTAAAATGCCGCCTAAACCGCATTGACATCGGCGCGGAGAGCGGCGAAATGGGCGGCGAATACACCAGTTGGACCGGCGACATCAAGTAGAACGCACTCGCAGTACCCAAGGGTCCCGCCGTTGCTTTAGTTCTAGTGGTCGTTGCAACACCCCAGTTCAAGGGGTGTCATGGACTTCGAGATCCGCAAGAACAGGACGTCACGGGGGCCGAAGCCGCTGCTCCGTGAGCGGGCCGCATACTTCCAGCTCATGGAGCAGGGCTACAGCACCCGCGAAGCGGCCCGGATCGTTGGCATCGACCGCCGTACGGGCAAGAAGTGGCGCAATGGTCACCAAAGGGGCCGCAAGGTAGCCCCTCCGATCTACCCGGAGTACGGGCACAGGCCCGTGGCCGGGGAACATCCGGAGGAGCCGCCTTGCGGCCCGTCGCGGTATCTCCAGGAACAGGACCGCATCCACATCGCCGACCGGCTGCGCGAGAAGGCGTCCGTCCGGCAGATAGCCGCAGAGCTGGGCCGCAGCCCCTCCACGATCAGCCGCGAGATACGCCGCAACCGCCGGGCCATGCCCAAGGGCGGCTTTGCCTACCAGCCGTTCCATGCCCACCGTCGTGCCGAACGGCGCCACCCCCGGCCCAAGTTGGGCAAGATCGGGCAGAGCCCCGAACTGCGGGATTTCATCCAGCGGCACCTGACCATGCGGTGGAGTCCAGAGCAGATCTGCAACGCTCTGCGGACACGTTTTCCCGACCGGTCGGACATGCACGTGACCCACGAGACGATCTACCAGGCCCTCTACGTCCAAGGCCGCGGAGCACTCCGCCGGGAACCGACCCGCTCACTTCGCACTGGACGAGCTCGCCGGCGCCCGCACCGCAACGCTCACAAGCGCATCTCCCGCGCCATCAAGGACATGGTTCTGATCAGCGAACGCCCCGCCGAAGCCGCCGACCGGGCCGTCCCCGGCCACTGGGAGGGCGACCTCATCATCGGCAAGGACGGCCGCTCAGCTATCGGCACCCTGGTCGAGCGGTCCACCCGCTACGTGATGCTCGCGCAGTTCCTTCTCGTACTGCTTATCCAGGACCGCGATGGCATTGGTGAGACCGATTGGGATACGCAATGTGCCTCCGCGACAGCAAGGCGGACTTCCTGGTCCGAGGGAGCCGGCTGGCGTGGCCCGGGTGGGGTCAGCGCCATCGCGCATTCTCGGGTGTGGCGTAGGGGTGCCCGGCAGTGTGCATGCACCGGCTCCACTTGCGCACTGCCACGGTGAAGCGAGGGTCTGCGTGGACGCGTTGGCGGCGCAGGTCGGGCAACGACTCGACGGTGGTCTGTGCTTGGAACCAGGCTTTGAGGTCGCCGTAGAGCGTGCGCTCTGCCTCCGACTGGCAGCCTTGACTGCTGCGGTTGAGCACCATTCCGTCCGGTGTCTTGGCTGTCAGGCCGTTCGGGCGCGGGCCGTTGGCGGCGGTGAGCGCTGCGCGCTTACGCTCGGGTGGCAGGCTGCGGAAGTAACGTTGGTTGGGGTCGTTCTTTGATCCCCCCAATTCTCGCTGCAGCCCGCTCCCGTATCCGTGCTTAGCCGCCCACGGGAGGTCATCGACGGCGTACGGGAACTCCCGTGCCTCGGGAAGCGGATTCTCGCGCGTTACCTGGTATTCGAAGCCCTGCCTGCGCATGCAGTCACGGAGCAGGATCTGCTCCGCCGCGTGCAGAACCGTCCCCTCCTCCGCCGTCAGTGGGCGGACCTCGGAAACCGGCACTGGTCGGTCACCGGGAGCAGGGGAGGCGTCTCGCTTTGGTGAGTCGCCTGCCACTTGGGCCGCAGCCAAACCGGCAAGGCCGATGCTCACGAGCATGGTGGCGGCGACGCGGTACCGACTGGCGCTGGTTCCCCTCAGCCTCCCGGGCACGGCACTCCCTCTCTTGTGAAGGTCGCTCCCTTGGAAGCGAGCGGTCGTTCCTGTATGGCCGTGCGAAAGGCGGCCGGTTGGGTCTATGTCTACGTCCTCAATGACCAGTTGAAGGGCCGTACGGGCTGGATCGCCAAGAAACACCTCGCCGACTGACTCACCCCCGGCGATCATCCGGCCCTCCGTCGCCGCACCTGGTGCTGCCACAGCCCGCAGTTGTCGACGGCCCGATCTCCATGAAGACGTGCCCCAACGCAGCGGCCTTAGGGTGGGGCGTTCTCGGGGCCTGTCGTTCTCACGGCCTGTCGTTTGGATCAAGCACGCTGGGCCCGCCAAGGGTCTTGGCCGATCATCCGCGGATCGTCTGCGGGTGACCGGCCACGGTCGCGGTCACCCGATACCCGGTACCCGATGCCAGGCCGAACTCCTAAGCGGGCCCCGGGTTTTCGCCTCCATCGCCGCCTTCACCACCTTCGCTGTCTTCCCCACCTTCGTCACCTGCGATCCAAGCTGCCGCTCCCGGCTGCCGCCGCCGCAGGCCGACCCACCCCCTCAGGAAGCCTTCCGCCGCGAACTAGCCTTCTTCGCAGTCGACTTGGCCGCCGTCGACTTCGCGGCCCCCTTGCCGCCCGTGGTCTTGGCGGTGGACTTGGCCCTCGTGGACGTCGTGGACTTGGCCGTCTTCTTCGCGGCTGTTCCGCCGGAGGCCGTCTTCGACGCGGTCGCCGTCTTCTTCGGCGCCGATGCCGAACGGGCCCCGGCCGTCGACTTCTTGGCCGTGGTCTTCTTCGCGGTGCGCTTCGTGGCGGAGGTGGACTTCTTGCCGCCGACGTCCTTGGGGGTCGCCGGGGCCGAGCGGCGGGAGCGGGTGCCGGACGACTTGCGGGGCAGTCGGGTCACCTCCGCCATCTCCTCGGCGGCCTGCTCGGCGGCCTTGCCGCCGCCCTCGGCGCGGGCCTCCTGAGCGGCGCGTACCGAGCTCTGCAGGGCGGACATCAGGTCGAGGACCTTGCCCTCGCCGCGCTCCGGCGCGGGGGCGGGGGGCAGGGCGCCGCCCGCCTTGGCGGCGATGAGTTCCTCGACGGCGTCGCGGTAGTCGTCGTGCAGGCTGTCGAGATCGACCTCGCCCAGGGTGTCCATCAGGGCGTCGGCCAGGTCGAGTTCGGCGTCGCGGACGGTCACCTCGGCGTCCGGGGCCACCTCGTCGGTCGCGCGGATCTCGTCGGGCCAGAGCAGGCCGTGCATGGCGATGACGTCGTCGACGACGCGCAGCATGCCGAGCCGCTCCCGTCCCCGTAGCGCGAACTTGGCGATCGCGACCTTCTGGCTGCGCTTGAGCGCCTCGCGCAGCAGGGTGTACGGCTTCGTGGCCGGGGCGCCGTTGGCGGCGAGGTAGTAGGCGGCGTCCATCTGGAGCGGGTCGATGCGGTCGGCCGGGACGAAGGAGACGATCTCGATGGTCTTGGCGGTCTGGATCGGCAGCGAGGCCAGGTCCTCGTCGGTGAGCGGGATGATCGAGCCGTCCACGTCCTCGTAGCCCTTGCCGATCTCGGACTGGCTGACCTCACGGTCCTCCAGCTCGCAGACCTTGCGGTAGCGGATGCGGCCGCCGTCCTCGGTGTGGATCTGCCGGAACGCGACGTTGTGGCTCTCGGTGGCGTTCACGACCTTGATCGGGATGCTGACCAGGCCGAAGGAGATAGCACCGTTCCAGATGGATCGCACGTTCTGTCACCTTTGCTGGCAGCCGCCGCCCGGCACGGGGCGCGGTACGTACAGGTTCGCCGGTAGTCCTCAGCTCCGATGGAGTTTGGGATGGTTTCCGTGGGATTCTCATCGTATGACGCCCATCACCGAGGTGGAGGGGCGACGGCTGGCGCTCAGCAACCTCGACAAGGTCCTGTATCCGGCGCACCACTTCACCAAAGGCGAGGTGGTCCACTACTACGCGACGACCGCCGGCTCCCTGCTCGCCCACCTCCACAACCGCCCGGTGTCCTTCCTGCGCTTCCCCGACGGGCCCGACGGACAGCTCTTCTTCACCAAGAACGTGCCGCCCGGCACCCCCGACTGGATCGGTACCGCCGAGGTCCCCCATTCGGACGGACCGGCCCGGCAGGTGCTCGTACAGGATCTGGCGACCCTGGTCTGGGCGGCCAATCTGGTGATCGAGTTCCACACCCCGCAGTGGCAGGCGGACGCCCCGGGGCAGGCGGACCGGCTCGTCATCGACCTGGACCCCGGCTCGCCCGCCACGGTGGTCGAGTGCTGCGAGGTCGCCCTGTGGCTGCGCGAGCGGCTGGCCGCGGACGGTATCGAGGCCTTCGCGAAGACCTCCGGGGCCAAGGGCCTGCATCTGCTCGCACCCCTTGAGCGCACCCCCTCCGCGGACGTCACCGCCTACGCCAAGCGGCTCGCCGTCGAGGCGGAGCAGGCACTACCCCGCCTCGTCACGCATCGGATGACCAAGAGCCTGCGCCCGGGCAAGGTCTTCGTCGACTTCAGCCAGAACGCGGCGGCCAAGACCACGGCGACGCCCTACACCCTGCGGGCCCGCCCCGACCCCGCCGTGTCCACACCGGTCACCTGGGAAGAGGTCACCGACTGCCAAAATCCGGCCCAACTCCACTTCCTGGCAGGCGATATCGCCCCACGACTCCAGGACTACGGCGACCTCCTGGCCCCGCTCCTCAACCCGAACCGGGCGAGGGCGCTGCCCTGAGCCCGGGGGCGCGCCGACACGGTCGGCGGGTCCGCACCCCGCCCACACCTCGACGCCCACACTCGACCACGCTGGACCACACGCGCAACCCAACGGTTGCGATAGGCCTCCCCCAGTGCAACCATGGGGTAGCACGACATTCCCTACGCACCCCAAGGACGGGACCGGAAATGACCAAGGACAGGATCGAACGCGAGATCACCATCGACGCCTCCGTCGAGCACGTGTGGGCCGTACTCACGGAGCCGGAGCACGTCGGCAACTGGTTCGGCCAGGGCAGCCCGGCCCAGATCGACCTGCGGCCCGGCGGCATCATGGAGCTCGACCACGGCGAGCACGGACAGTTCCCCACCAAGATCGTCACCGTCGACCCGCCGCACCGCTTCGCCTACCTGTGGGCCAGCGGCTACCCCGGCGACGTCGCGGTGCCCGGCAACGCCACCCTCGTCGAGTTCACGCTCACCGCGGAGGGCGAGGGGACCCTGCTGCGCGTGGTCGAGAGCGGCTTCGCGGAGGTGCCGGTGCCCGAGGGGCGCCACGAGGCCTCGTACGAGAGCCACGAGGGCGGCTGGACGGACATGGTCAAGATCCTGCGTACGTACGCGGAGCAGGCGGGCCGGTGAATCGGGGTTCCGACCCCGCCGACCCCGTTGCCCCCGCCGACCCCGCTGACCCGGCCGCCGCCGCGACCGAGACCGAGACCGAGACCGACGAAGTGGGCCAGGTGGTCGCGGCGCTCGCCGACCCCACCCGGCGCAGGCTGCTCGACACGCTCGCGGCGCTCGGCGAGGCCACGGCGACCCGGCTCGCGGAGGACCTGCCGGTCAGCCGCCAGGCGATCGTGAAGCACCTGGGCGTACTGGACCGGGCGGGGCTGGTCAGCCATCGGCGCGCGGGCCGCGAGTCGCGTTACACCGTGCGCCCGGAGGGCTTGGACGCCACGGCGCGCTGGATGCGCCGCCTGGCTTCGGAGTGGGACACCCGCCTCGCGGCCGTCAAACGCATCGCGGAGGCGGCGGAGGGCCGGGCTGGCGACGGCAGCGGCAGCGGCAGCGGCAGCGGCAGGAACGTGAAGTCACGTACACAGCAAGGAAGTTGAAGCCCACCCCCCTCCATCCGCATGAACACGCTCCCCCAACTACGCCCGCAGCCACGTGGATCGGTCCCGCGCCAACGCGAACACCGCGTCCACGTCGGCCGGTTTGAGCACGCCGCCTTCGTAGCCGAGGGCGGTGATCCCGGCGTCCCGCAGTACGCGCACGTCACGGGCGGACTCCGTCCGGTGCACCTCGGCCGGGCCGAGCAGGACGAGGGCGGGGCGGACCTCGACGTCCAGGACGTAGGCCGCGCGGTCGGCGGAGGAACGCAGCGGGCGCAGGAGCGGTTGTGGTGCGCGGCGGCCGAGGCGGACGGCGGTGCCGCTGATCCGGACCCGCTGCCGGTGGGCCCGCAGGGGCTGGAGTACCAGGACGCCGCCGGGGCCGACGATCAGATGGCGGACGCGGTCGCCGCCCGGCAGCGAGAAGGAGTGCAGGGTGCGCCAGCCGCCCGCCTCCAGCAGGTCGAGGGCCGCGCCGACCTCCTGTTCCGCGGCGAGTTCGGCGCGGCGCGGGTCGGGGCGCAGCCGGGACAGGTGACCGGAGAGGGGGCCGGGCCGGTGTTCGAGCTCGGCCAGGAGCGTCTCGCCGGGGCGGTTGGGGGCCAGGTCGTCGTCCGGGTGAAGGGCCATGCGGGCGATTTCCGCCCGGCTCGGCACCGGCGGCGGGCCCACGGTGACCGAGCCGCTCAGGAAGGGTTCGAGCGCTTCGAGCACGGCTTCCCGCTCGACTCTGTCGAGCACGCTCACCCGTCCCGACTCCCGGTCATACCAGGCGAGTTGGCGCCCGTCGGGACGCGTGACGTACCACCACTGACGGCCGTTCCGCCGGACCGGAACGACGCGGAGACCGCTCAAGACCATCACCCCCGTTCATGGGACCAGGACAGCCGCCCGGGCGGCAAGGCGAACCGGGCCGACCGGTGGCGGCCCAGTCAACCGGGCGGAGATGTCCGGGAGTTGGCGGCGGATCGCATCGGGAGCGATCTTGCGATGACCGTACGTGATCTTTTGCGCACAAAATGTGCACGAATTAGCGTGAACAAGGTCATATTCACCCACTGACTCCGCCTATGGAGGTCACATGTCCGTGCGGTCCCTCGCCACCCGGATCGGTATAACTGCCGCCGGTGGCGCACTCGCCGTCCTCGCCACCAGCGGTGCGGCCCTCGCGACCGACCCCGACCACGAGCCGGCAGTCGGCCCGGACGTCTCGGCCTCCCAGGCCGAGACGGACTGGTCCGAGGTCTCGGGCCAGATGCGCGAGCACGACGACAGCCGCTTCTACAACGACGGCCGTCACCACCGTCACTACAAGGGCCGGGTCATCGCCAGGAGCGGACTGCTCCTGCGTGACGCGCCCACCCGGAGCGCGGACGTGGTCCGCTCCGAGCCGTACGGCGCGATCGTCCACATCTTCTGCAAGACCAAGGGCGACAACGTCGACGGCAACTGGCGCTGGTACCTCCTGACGGACGGCACCTGGGCCTGGGGCTCCGCGCGCTACATCGAGAACATCGGTCCGGCCCCGCGCTGGTGCTGACGTTCCCTGACAGAACAGGACATTGCGTCCGGCGCTTGTTACGTTCCCGGGCATGACCGGAACGACGGCGGACGCGGCCCCACCGGCCGCGTACCGCTCTCCCCGGGGACGCGGCACCGAGCTCGGTCTGCTCGTCCTCGCCGTGCTTCTCCCTGCCTGGGGCTACTGCGCCCTGGGCCTGGCGAAGACCGGCACGCTCCCGCCCGGCGCCGCCACCTGCGGCGCCGGGCTCGGTGTGTCCGCCCTGCTCGCCCATCTGGTGGTGCGGTGGCGCGCCCCGTACGCCGATCCGCTGCTGCTGCCGATCGCCGTACTGCTCAACGGCATCGGCCTGGTCCTGCTGCACCGGCTCGACCTGGAGCGCGGCACGGCGCCCGCCGCCCCGGCCCAACTTCTGTGGTCCGCCCTGGGAATCGGCTGCGCGCTCGCCGTACTCCTGCTGCTGCGCGACCACCGGACGCTGCGCCGCTACTCGTACGTATGCGTGGTGAGCGCCCTGGGACTGCTGCTCGCGCCGGTCTTCTTCCCGCCGGTCAACGGGGCCCGGCTGTGGGTGCACATGGGTGAACTCTCGTTCCAGCCGGGCGAGTTCGCCAAGATCCTGCTGGTCGTCTTCTTCGCGGGCCATCTGGCCGCCGGGCGCGCCCTGAGCCGCAGGGGCCGTCGGCTCACCTGGCTGCACCTGCCCACCGGCCGCCTGCTCGGCCCGGTCCTGACGGTGTGGCTGCTCAGCGTCCTCGTCCTGATCCTGGAACGCGACCTCGGCACCTCGCTGCTGTTCTTCGGCGTCTTCATCGCCCTGCTCTACGCGGCCACCGGCCGCCTCGGCTGGATCGCGGCCGGACTGCTGCTCGGCTCGGCGGGGGCGGTCCTCGTCGGCACGTACGAGCCGCATGTCCACACCCGGATCGCCGACTGGCTGCACCCGTTCGCGTCCATCGAGGCGGGGGCGGGTGCGGGGCAGCTCGCGCAGTCGCTGTTCGCCTTCGGGGCGGGCGGGGCCACCGGCACCGGACTGGGCCTGGGGCACTCGGAGTTGATCGGTTTCGCCGCCACCTCGGACTTCGTCCTGTCCACGGCCGGCGAGGAACTCGGCCTCGCCGGACTCGTCGCCCTGCTGCTGCTCTACGCGCTCCTCGTCGAGCGCGGCTACCGCGCCGGGCTCGGCCTCGGCGACGCCTTCGGCAAGCTGCTCGCCACCGGCCTCGCCACCACCGTCGCGCTCCAGGTCTTCGTCATCGCGGGCGGGGTGACCGGACTGATCCCGCTCACCGGTATGCCGATGCCCTTCCTCGCCCAGGGCGGCTCCTCGGTGGTCACCAACTGGATCCTGGTCGGACTGCTGCTGCGGCTGAGCGACACCGCCGGACGCCGCCGGGCCGAGGCGGCCACCCCGTGACCGGCCCGGACGAGGACACCATCGGCCCCCGCATCCGCCATCTCGCCCTGCTCTGCGCCCTGCTGCTGCTCGCCCTCCTCGTCAACACCGCCCGCCTCCAGCTGACCGAGTCCGAGGACCTGCGGTCCAACAGCGCCAACCGGCGGCAGAGCATCGAGCGCTACGACCGGCCGCGCGGGGAGATCCTCGCCGGCGGCCGCCCGGTCACCGGCTCCCGCGACACCGGCGAGAACCTGCGCTACGAACGCACCTACCGCAGCGGCCCGATGTACGCGCCGGTGACCGGCTTCGACTCCCAGGTGTACGGCACCTCCTTGCTGGAGCGCGCGGAGGATCCGGTACTCAGCGGCACCGACCCGCGGCTCGCCCCTTTCGGCTCGCTCGCGGCGCTCGGCGGGCAGCGGGTGCGCAGCCCGGGCGGCCGGGTGGTCACCACCGTGCGGCCCGCCGCGCAGCGCGCCGCCTTCGAGGGACTCGACGGGCGCAAGGGCGCGGTGGCCGCGCTGGACCCCACCACCGGCCGCATCCTCGCCCTGGTCTCCTCGCCCTCCTACGACCCGGACCTGCTCTCCGGTACGGACGCCTCGGTGGCCCGGGCCTGGGAACGGCTGAACGCCGACCCGGACAAGCCGATGCTCAACCGGGCCATCCGCCAGACCTATCCGCCCGGTTCGACCTTCAAGGTGGTCACCGCCGCCGCGGCCCTGGACGCCGGACGCGTACGCGACCTCGACGCGCCGACCCGCTCCCCCGACCCGTACCGCCTGCCCGGCACCGACCGGTGGCTGTCCAACGAGGCCAAGGGCTGCCGCGACGCCTCGCTGCGCGACGCCTTCACCTGGTCCTGCAACACGGTGTTCGCGAAGCTCGGGGTCCGGACCGGGCTGAAGGCGATGGTCCGCGCCGCGGAGCGCTTCGGCTTCAACGACGCGGGGCTGCGCATCCCTTCGGCGGTCACCCCGAGCACCTTCGACACCGAGATGGACGCCTCCCAGCTCGCGATGTCCTCGATCGGCCAGTTCGACACCCGGGCCACTCCCCTCCAGATGGCGACGCTCGCGGGGGCGGTGGCCACGGGCGGGGTGATCCGGCCGCCGTACCTGGTGGACAAGGTCACCACGCGGGACGGCAGAACGGTACGCACCGGCGGCGGCGCGGGCGGCACCCGGCAGGCCATGTCGCCGTCGACCGCGGCGAAGCTGCGCTCGCTGATGACCGGCGTGGTGGACGAGGGCAGCGGGCGCCGGGCCCGGATCCCCGGCGTACGGGTGGGCGGCAAGACCGGCACCGCTCAGCACGGCGTCGACAACTCCGGTACGCCCTATGCCTGGTTCATCTCGTGGGCGAAGCGCCCGGACGACAGTCGGCCGAAGGTGGCGGTCGCCGTGGTGGTGGAGGACGCGCGGGCGAAGCGGAGCGAGATCAGCGGCGGGGGCGTGGCGGCGCCGATCGCGAAGGCGGTGATGCGGGCGGTGCTGGACGGGAGGTGAGGCGACCGTCCCGCCTCAGCCCCACCTCAGCCCCGCCTCGATGACAACCCAAGGTTGACACTCCACTGGGTGTCAACCTACGGTTGACACATGAGCGAACCCGTACGCCTCACGAGTCAGGTCCGGCTGGACGACCTGATCGAGGCCATCAAGAAGGTCCACACCGACGTACTCGAGCAGCTCAGCGACGCCGTGGTCGCCGCGGACCACCTGGGCGATGTGGCCGACCATCTCATCGGGCACTTCGTCGACCAGGCCCGCCGCTCCGGCGCCTCCTGGGCCGACATCGGCCGCAGCATGGGCGTCACCCGGCAAGCGGCCCAGAAGCGCTTCGTGCCGAAGGAACCGGGCGACGCCTCGGCCCTCGACCCGAACGAGGGCTTCAACCGGTTCACCCCGCGCGCCCGCAACGCGGTGATGGCCTCGCAGAACGCCGCCCGCGAGGCCGCGCACGCCGAGATCCGCCCCGCACACCTCGTCCTGGCCCTGCTCACCGACCCCGAATCCCTCGGCATGCACGCCGTCACCGCACTCGGCGTCCCGCTCGACGATCTGCGCAGGGCGGCCACCGAGTCACTGCCCGCCCCCGCGGCCGAGGTCCCCGAACTCATTCCGTACGACACCGACGCACGCAAGGTCCTGGAGCTCACCTTCCGCCAGGCACTGCGCCTCGGCCACAACTACATCGGCACCGAGCACCTGCTCCTCTCCCTCCTGGAACACGAGGACGGCAGCGGCCCGCTCTCGGACAGCGGCCTGGACCGGGAGCGGCTCGAAGCGGAGATCGTCACGCTGATCGACTCGCTCACCGCGCCCCCGCCGGGCAAGTGAGGCGCGGGGCGAGGGCTGAGCGGCCGACGGCACCCGCCCACCCTCGCCCCTCCACACACCACCGCCTCGCTCGCAGGTGACGGCTCAACAACTCGTGCGCAAGGGATTGACGACCTTACTGACAGGCAGTCTCATAAGGATCGAGGCCGCCCTCGGGGGCGCGGCCCCGAGATCCCCGCACGAAGAGGTGCCGAACATGACGAGCCCGACCCGCACCGAGCTGCTCAGGGACTCCCTCGGTCTGCTCAAGGACCGCGAGGAGACCGCACTGCGCCTGCTCGACTCCTCGGCGAGGCACTCCTTCGATCCGGACAAGGAGCTCGACTGGGAGGCCCCCTTCGCGCCCGACAAGTGGTTCTGGCCGCCGGAACTCGTCTCCCTCTACGACACCCCGCTGTGGCGGCGGATGTCCGAGGAACAGCGGATGGACCTGGCCCGGCACGAGGCCGCCTCGCTGGCCTCGCTCGGCATCTGGTTCGAGCTGATCCTCATCCAGCTGCTCGCCCGCCACATCTACGACAAGTCGCTGACCAGCAACCACACCCGGTACGCACTCACCGAGATAGCCGACGAGTGCCGTCACTCGATGATGTTCGCGCGCCTCATCAACCGCGCCGAGGTGCCCTCGTACCCGGTGTCACGGCTGAACCACAACCTGGCGCGCGTACTGAAGACGGTCTCCACCACCCCCGGCTCCTTCGCCTGCACCCTGCTCGGCGAGGAGATCCTGGACTGGATGCAGCGACTGACCTTCCCGGACGAGCGGGTCCAGCCGCTGGTGCGCGGCGTGACCCGGATCCACGTCATCGAGGAGGCCCGGCACGTCCGCTACGCCCGCGAGGAGCTGCGCCGCCAGATGGCCACGGCACCGCGCTGGGAGAAGCAGCTCACCATCATCAGCGCGGGCGAGGCGGCCCGGGTCTTCTCGGTCGCCTTCGTCAACCCGCAGGTCTACACGGACGTCGGACTCGACCGCAGGCAGGCCCTCGCCCAGGTCAGGGCGAGCGGCCACCGCCGCGAGATCATGCAGACCGGCGCCCGCCGCCTGACCGACTTCCTCGACGACATCGGTCTGATGCAGGGCGTCGGCCGTACGTTGTGGCGCAGCTCCGGGTTGCTCGCCTGAACCGCGACGCGGATCGGGAAGCGCACGCGAAGGCCCGCCTGAACCGGGTGGTCGCCGGTCCGCAGCGGGAGGCCGCCGGCCGGAGCCGACAGCGCCCGTGCGCACGCCCCGTACACCCGCCGTGCGCCGGGTGTGCGCCCACCGGTCACTCCGGGGCGCCGGACCGCCCGGCGGCCGCTCCGGTTACGCTGCCTGGCATGACCTCGGCAGCCACCCCACGCGCCTATCGGCGGCTCAGTGTGGAGGAGCGGCGTGCCCAGCTCATCGACACCGCGCTGAACCTCTTCGCGCACCGCGTCCCCGAGGACGTCTCACTGGACGACGTGGCCGAGGCCGCCGGAGTCTCCCGCCCGCTCGTCTACCGCTACTTCCCCGGCGGCAAGCAGCAGTTGTACGAGGCCGCCCTGCGCTCGGCGGCCGACGTCCTGGAGAACTGCTTCGCCGAGCCCGAGGAGGGCCCGCTCACCGAGCGCCTGGCCCGGGCCCTGACCCGCTACCTGACCTTCGTCGACGAGCACGACGCCGGGTTCAGCGCCCTGCTCCAGGGCGGCAGCGTCGCGGAGACCTCGCGTACCACCGCCATCGTCGACGAGGTCCGCCGCGCCGCCGCCGAGCACATCCTCAGCCACCTCGGCGCCCGCGAGCCCGGCCGCCAGCTCCGGATGACCGTACGGATGTGGATCACCGCCGTCGAGGGCGCCTCCCTCATCTGGCTGGACGAGGACAAGTCCGTACCGCGCGACGAACTGTGCGACTGGATGGTCGAGAACCTCATGCTCATGCTGGCGGTGACCGCGGGCCGCGACCGGCAGACGGCCGACGTGGTCCGCTATGCCCTCTCCCTGGAAGTCGAGGACGGTCGCATGAGCCACCTCGCGGGCAGGCTTCTGCCGCTGGTGACGGGTGCGGCGCATTTGGTGTGAGGGTGGGGCAGGGGGGCGGTCGAGGGTGTGGGCGTTGTGGGATCGGGGCGGTTACCCGCGACTTCGCGACCCTCGGCGCCTGGCTTCAACAGCCGTACTGAATCGTGGGCCTGAGGCATCTCCGCGGTGCCTCCCATGTCGCCAAAGGACATGAACGACACGGACCACCGCGAGCGCTCCGGCAACCCAGGCCCCCGCGAGAACCAGCGCGCTCTCGACGGCGTGCGGGAGGTCCCAGACAGCGGCCGGTCCGGCGATCGTTCCGAAGACGACGGCGCCGAGGAAGCACGCGCTCAGCAGTGCGTAGCCGATCTCGACCGTGCTCTCGTCCCGTTCGGCCTGGGTCCGTCGTAGCGGCGTCGTCATGGCCGAAGAATCTCACTCGGGCCGACCGGCGGTCCATACGGTCGGCTCGGGCCCCGGCACCGCCCCACCCCTCGCCCTGTGACACTGGACCCGTGAGAAGCGAAGCGACCCCCTTCGTCGGTGGGCCTCTGGACGGGCGGGTGCTCGACGTGCTGGTCGGCGCGACCGGGCATCCGCCGAAGTGGTACCGCGTGCCCGTGCCGCACCCCGAGGGTGGCGAGCCGACCGTGCTCGTCTACCGCCGGGTGGCACTCGCGCCCAGTCCCCGGCTCGGGCTGCACCGCGGATGGCGTTACGAGTACGACCCCGAGGGGGATCCGGACGGCGGGCCGAAGTGGCCGTGGAGCCGTCGGCACGGATGGCGGTGACACGGGCGTTCGCACCGTCCGGTCCGCCTCTGGACGAGTGACCTGTACCCGTGGCACCGGCCCGGGTGCGCTCGCGGACGGGTGTGCCGACCGATGCTCGGCGCAGCGGGGCGGACCCTCCGTCCCGTTCCGGAGGTGATGACGTGTCAGGCAGACATGTGCGGTGGGTCTGCACGGCGGCCACCGCGGGTCTGGTGGCCGGTGCCCTCGCCACCGCGCCCGGTACGGCCGAGGCGGCGCCCGCGGTGCCCGGCCCCGGGGAGAGTTCGGTGGCCGAACTGCTCACGGAACTCCAGGGGCTGTACCGGCGCACCCAGCAGACCACCGAGCGGTACCAGTCCGCCGCCGAGCGGCTCAAGCGGCAGCGGACCAAGGTCAAGGGGCTCAACCGCGAACTCGCGACCGCCCGGACCGCGCTGCACCAGGGACGGCTCAAGGCCGGGCAACTGGCGCGGGAGCAGTACCAGGGACGCAGCGGACTCTCCCCGTACCTGCGACTGCTGCTCGCCCGGGACCCGCAGCAGGCGCTGGACGAGAGCCATGTGATCGGGCGGCTCTCCGAGCGGCGGACCGCCCTGGTGGAACGGCTGGAGCGGACCGAGCACCGCACGGCGCACCTCAGCCACGAGGCCCGCAAGGCGCTCGGCGAACAGCGCAAGCTCACCGGGCGTCTGGGGCGCCAGCGGGACGCGGTGCACGGGCAGCTCAAGCGGGTCGAGGAACTGCTCGCCGGGCTCGGCCCGGACCAGTTGTCCTCTCTCGCGCACCCCTCGCCGCCGCTCCTTGGCCCCGGACTCGGCACGGCCCAGCGGTCCTTCCTCACCGCGGGGGCGCAGAGCGGCCACCGGCTGCCCTCGCGCGCCGGCGACCGGGCCGTGCGGTACGCGGTGCGGCAGATCGGCAAGCCCTATCGGTGGGGCGCGGCCGGGCCCGGCGCGTTCGACTGCTCGGGGCTCACCTCGAAGGCCTGGCGGCACGCGGGCCGGGCCATCCCCCGCACCAGTCAGGACCAGTGGCGCAGGCTGCCCCATGTGCCGATGTCCGAACTGCGGCCCGGCGACCTGGTCGTGTACTTCCCCGGCGCCACCCATGTCGCCGTCTACCTCGGCGGCGGACTGGTCGTCCAGGCCCCGCGCCCCGGGGCGAGCGTCAAGGTCTCGCCCCTGGCCTCCAACCCGCCGATCGGCGCCGTACGCCCCGATCCGGGCGCCCCGGCCGTCACGAACTGGAGCCCCCCTGCCCTGCCGAAGAACGCCATGGCGGGATCGGATCAGGGGTTCGGCGGGAGTGGACCGGGCGGACCGGATGGGCCAGGCAGGCCCCACCGGGGTTACGGGGGCGGTGTGGTTCCGGGTGCCCGCTACGCCTGCGGGGCCGCCGCGGCGACCTGGGCCAGGTACGCCTGAGTCTTCGCCGGGTCGAAGAAGTAGTTCTCGAAGTCGGAGGGGTCGTTGAAGCCGTTCACGAAACGGTCGGCGACGGGCGGGAGTTGACCGGCGGCGCCGATGAGGTTCAGGACGTGCTCCGGCGGGGCGCCGAGCATGGCGTTGGTCCACTTGGTCACGTGCTGGGCGCTGTCCCAGTAGCGGTCGAAGGTCCGCTGCATCCAGTCCGCGTCGAACTCCTTGTCGCCGTGCTCCACGATGGCGGCGAGATAGGCGGCGGCGCACTTGGCCGCGGAGTTCGAACCCTGGCCGGTGATGGGGTCGTTGGCGACCACGACATCGGCGACGCCGAGCACCGCGCCGCCCGAGGGCAGCCGTCCGACGGGCTTGCGCACGGTGGGTGCGTACCGGCCCGAGAGCGTGCCCCCGGCATCGGTCAGCTCGACCTTGGTGGCGCGGGCGTACTCCCAGGGCGTGAACCGCTCCATGAGCGCCAGGGTCAGCTTCAGGTGCTCGGCGGGGTCCTGCACCGAACCGAAGACGTCCAGCGGCCCGCCCGGGATGCCCTCCCAGAACAGGATGTCCGCGCGGCCCGAGGTGGTCAGGGTCGGCATCACGAACAGTTCGCCGACGCCGGGCACCAGGTTGCAGCGGACCGACTCGGTGTCGGGCAGCTCGGGCCGGTAGCCGAGGCCGGTCACATAGGAGACGGCCAGGGCGCGCTGTGGGGCGTCGTACGGGGAGCGGGACGCGTCGCGCTCGAACATCGAGACCAGCTCGCCCTTGCCCGCGGAGACCAGGACCAGGTCGTACGTACGGGAGAAGAAGTCCAGGTCGGACACGGTGGCGCCGTGGATGACGATCTGGCCGCCGCGGTCCGCGAAGGTGTCCATCCAGCCCGCCATCTTCAGGCGCTGGTCGACGGACTGCGCGAAGCCGTCCAGGGTGCCGGCCCAGTCGATGATCCGCGGCAGCGGCCCCTCGGGGGCGTCCTCGGACGGCGGGCCCGCGACCGAGACACCGAGGGCGGTGATCTTCGGCGCCTCGTTCTCCCAGAAGTTCAGGCCGAGTTCGCGCTCGTGGCCGAGGGCGATCGGGAACATGCACTGGGTCGACATGACCCGGCCCGAACGGATCTCCTCGGCGGTCCTGTTGGACATCAGGGTGACCTCGTACCCGTGCGACTGGAGGCCGAGGGCGAGCTGGAGTCCGGACTGACCGGCTCCTACGACGAGTATTTTCCGCATGGCGGGTGCTTCTCCTACGGGGAGGGGGACGGGGACAGGGACGGGGCAGGTGGGGGCGGGAGACCGTGTGGCGCGCGGGCTCGGGCACCGGCGCGAACGCGGGCGCGCGGGCAGGGATCGCGCCCCCTCGGGCCCCGACCCGTGCTCACACCCGTGCCGGTGCCCGTACGCATGCCCGTACCCGTGCCCATACCGACGCGACCTACGCGCCGTCGGTGTCCGGCTCCGGGCTGAGTTCGAGTGCGTGACGGACCAGGGTGAGCAGCGTCTCGATGGCCGGGACCCGTTTACGCGCGTCCATCACGAGAACGGGGATCCGGGTCGGCACGCTCAACGCCTCCCGCACGTCCGCCTCGTCGAACCTCTCGGTGCCCTCGAAGTGGTTGACGGCGACGATGTACGGCAGTCCGCAGCTCTCGAAGTAGTCGAGCGCCGGGAAGCATTCGGCCAGGCGCCGGGTGTCGGCGAGGACCACCGCGCCGATCGCACCGCGCACCAGGTCGTCCCACATGAACCAGAAGCGCTGCTGGCCCGGGGTGCCGAAGAGGTAGAGGACCAGGTCGTCGTCGAGGGTGATGCGCCCGTAGTCCATGGCGACCGTGGTGCTGGTCTTCTCCGGCGTCGCGGACAGGTCGTCCGTACCGGTGGAGGCCTCGGTCATCAGAGCCTCGGTCTGCAACGGCGTGATCTCCGAGACCGTGGTCACCATCGTCGTCTTGCCGACGCCGAATCCGCCCGCCACCACGATCTTGGTGGCTATCGGCGCCCGGGTACGGTCCAGCTGCCAGGACCGCAGTTCCTCCTCGGACACGGGCTCCCGCGCTGCGGACAGGCCCTCGGCGGTGGACAGTTCAGAGACGGCGGAGTCCATCCAGCACCCTTTCAAGCAGTGCGCGGTCCGGCTGGCCCGGGCCGTGACCGGTTCCGTACACACGGATCTTTCCCTGGTCGGCGAGATCGCTGAGCAGCACCCGGACCACGCCGAGCGGCATCCTCAGCAGGGCGGCGACCTCGGCCACAGTACGCATCCGGCGGCAGAGTTCGACGATCGCCCGCATCTCCGGCATGACCCGGGTGGACAGCGAACCCCTGACCAGCTCGGGGCGCTCCGGGGGAGCTTCGAGCGCCGCCACGAAGGTCTCCACGAGCAGCACGTGCCCGAAGCGGGTACGGCCGCCGGTGAGCGAATAGGGCCGTACCCGGGCGGGCTTGGCGTCGCCACCGCGGGAGGGGAGCTTGGGCGTGCTCACTGTGCGCTCTCCATCGACAGACGCAGTTCGCTGCGGAGTTCGGGAGTGAGGACATGCCCGGCCCGTCCGACGAAGAGGGCCATGTGGTACGCGACGACGCTCATGTCGCAGTCGGGCGCGGCGTGCGCGCCGAGCAGCGAGCCGTCGCTGATCGACATCACGAACAGGTTGCCCTGCTCCATCGCGATCATCGTCTGCTTGACCTTGCCGCCGTCCATCAGCTTGGCGGCGCCGATGGTGAGGCTGCCGATCCCGGCCATCAGCGTGGCGAGGTCGCCGCTCGAACCCTGCGGCCCCTGGCCGCCGGGTGCCTGCGGACGGGACCGGTCCGGACGGCCGGTGGCCTCCTTGCGTCCCGCGCGCTCGCCCCGCGCGGCACGCTCGTGGTCCGAGGTGAGCAGCAGCAGACCGTCCGAGGAGACGACCGCCACCGAGCGCAGTCCGGGCACCTCCTCCACCAGATTGGTCAGCAGCCACTGAAGGTTCTGGGCCTCACTGCTCAGTCTCGGCTGCTCGCGCGGTGGTCCGTTCTCCGATCGGCCGTTACGGGACGTGCGCATGGGAGCAGTCAACTGGTTGCCTCCTCGACTGGGTCCCCCGGTGCTTGGTGCTCGGCGGTCTTCTCGGCGAACTCGGCGTCGGCGTCCCGTCGGCCCGCGAGCGAGCCGCGGTGGAAACCACCGAGCCTGCGGCGCAGTTCCTGGGGGTCGACGCCGCCACTGCGCGGTGCCGGTGCCGGAACGGGTGCCGCGATCCTCGGCGTCCGCTTCGGCAGCCCCTTGTCCGTGACCCGGTTCCACTGGGCGGGTTCCGGGCCCGTGCCCTGGATCGGGGGGCCTTCGGCCGCGGGTTCGGGGCTCTCGGCGGGATCCGTCGGCGACGGCTCGGTGTTCGACGGCGGCCCGGCGTCCGTCGGTTGCGGCCCGGCATCCGTGGGCTGCGGGCCACTGTCCGTCGCCTGCGGTCCGGCGTCGGTCAGCGGCGGCCCGAGCGGCAGGGTCTCGTCGTCGGCGCGCTCGTGGCGGTCGGGGCCTATGGCGTACGGGTCGTCCGTGCCGTACGCGTCCTCGGCGGCGCGCTGCCGGGGCAGGACGTCCGAGGGGATCGGCACGTCCGCGGGCTCGCGCTGCTCGGGGTCGGTGCGCGGGGCGGTGGCGTACGGTCCGTCGGCGAAGGGGGAGGGTTCGTACGAGGCGGCCGTGGAGTGCTCTTCGGGGACGGCTGTGGGGTCCTGGGAGTCGGGGTCCTGGAAGTCGGGGCCCTGGGAGTGCTGGTCCTGGGAGTCGTGATCCTGGGATCCGTCGTCCAGGGGCCCGTAGTCCAGGGACCCGTAGTCCAGGGACCCGTGATCCAGGGGTGCAGAGTCCGAGGGCTCTCGGTCCACGGATACGTAATCCGCGGCTCCCCGGTCCGAGGACCGTCCGTCCGAGAACCCTCCGTCCGAGGACTCACCGCCCTCGGACTCCGCCTCGGCCTCGGACTCCGCCTCAGCTTCGGCCTCAGCCGCCCTGATCGCCCGCTCCGCCGCAGCGATCAGGGGATCCCGGGCTCCGGCACCCGCGGACATCCGTACCGACGTGGACTGTTGGACCGTCTCGGCCTCAGCCACCACATCGGCCTCGGAGGCCACGTCCTCGGACACCACTTCAGCAGCGGCCTCGGGATCGGCGTCGGCCACCACCGCTCCGGCCTCGACCTCGGCCTCGCCCTCCGCCCCCTCCTGCCCGGCGCCCCGCACCCGCCCCGAACGCCCCGCCAGCGCATTGGAGTTGGACTCCGCCTCGAAGCCGGGCAGGCGCAGGCCGGGCGTGGTGCCGGGGACGGGGGCGGACTGCTGCGGTGCCTTGGTGGCGGCGGGGGCCGCGGTGAGGACGGTCTTCGGGAGGACGAGGACGGCGGCGACACCGCCGGTCTTCTGCGCCCGCAACTGCACCCGTACACGCAGTCGGTGGGCGAGGCGGCCCGCCACGTAGAGGCCGAGTCCGAGGCCGCCCTCGGGGTCCTCGTCCTCGGATCTGATGTAGGGCTCGTCGGGGTCGAAGTCGCACAGGCGCGCGTTGAGGGCGCGCAGCCGTTCCGTGTCGAGGCCGATGCCCTCGTCGGCGGCGGAGAGCATGATGTCGCCGTTCTCCAGGAGCCAGCCGGAGATCTCGACCGGAGTGTCCGGCGGGGAGAACGCGGCGGCGTTGTCGAGGAGTTCGGCGAGGAGGTGGCTGAGGTCGTCGGCGGCGAAGCCCGCGATGTGGGCGTGCGCGGGCAGGGCGGTGACCCGGACCCGTTCGTAGCGCTCGATCTCGCTGACGGCGGCGCGGACCACGTCGATCAGCGGGACGGGTCCGGGGTCGGGCTGGCGGTGCTCGGTGCCCGCGAGGACGAGGAGGTTCTCGCTGTGCCGCCGCATCAGGGTGGCGAAGTGGTCGAGCTTGAAGAGGGTGGACAGCCGGTCCGGGTCCTGCTCGCGGTCCTCCAGCCGTTCGATGACGGCCAGTTGGCGCTCCACGAGTCCGAGGGTGCGCAGCGCCAGGCTGACGAAGGTGGAGTGGACGTTGTGTTCCATCCGCTCCAGCTGGGCCTGGGTGTGGGCGAGTTGCTCGCGCAGGCCCTCGCGCTCCTCGGCGAGCATCTGCCGCTGTCCGATGAGGTGGCGGCGCTCGCCGTCGAGGGTGCCGATGCGCTCGTGCAGGGCGATCGCGTGCGCGTGCAGGGCGTTGACCGAGTCGACCACCCCGGCGAACTCGTCGTTCCTGCCGGTGAAGCGGATCGGCTCCTCGGTCGCGGGCTCGGCCGCGACCCGCGCCGAGCCGATGCGCAGCACCGCGAGCGGCCGGGTGACCGAGCGGAAGGTGGCCATCGAGAAACCGGCGGCGAGCAGGACGCAGAGGCCGAGCAGTACGGCCCGGATCTCCAGGGCGGTGACGTCCTCGTCGCGCAGTTCGGCGAGTTGCTCGCTGCGCCGGACGTTCAGGGAGGACTCGGCGCCGCGCATCGTCTCGATACGGGCGACCAGGGCCCGGTCCACCTTGCCGCGGTCCAGGCCGAGTTCGCTCTTGGAGAGGGCGGGCTCGTCGGTGAGCCGGGCCAGGTAGTCCTCGGCGTCGCCGACGCGGGAGCCGGTCACCGTCGAGTCGTAGGAGGCCACCGACTTGGCGGGCGCGTTGTCGTGGAAGTCGGCGAGCGCCACCTCGGAGCGCTGGTGCGCGCGCTGGGCGGCCTCGGTGAGCGCGCGGCGCCGCTCGCGGTCGGTGCGCGACTCCTCGTACTCGGTCCTCGGCAGTCCGGTGACCGGGTCGATGACGGTGATCTCGGTGCCGCGCGGCATCGACAGCGCGGCGAGCAGCAGCCCGCGGGCGGCCGAGGACTGCTGTACGGCGGTGTCGAGTTCGGCGAGTGCGTGCGAGCCGCCGGGGGCCCGGGCGGGGATCCGCTCGGCGAGCCTCTCGGCGAGCTGGTGCAGGGCGGTGAGGGTCTTGGTGTAGGCGCGGTGCGCGTCGAGTGCCCCGGTGCCCTTCTGCTGGGCGGTACGCCGGGCGGCGGGGAGGGTGTCGAGGGCGCGGCGCAGGTCGTCGGGTGCGTCCACCCGCAGTTCGCGTACCTGGCGGTCCACCCGCGCGCGGTGCTTGCTGCCGGGCTCGACACCGTTGCGCTCGCCCGCGGCCAGCCGGGCGGTGACCTCGTCGCGTTCGTCGGCCAGGGCGTGGGCGAGGGCCAGCGCGGACTGGGTCTGCTCGGAGAGCGTCAACAGGTCCTGGGAGTCGCTGAGATCACCGGAGGCGGCGAGGATCCCGGGTGCCCCGGCTCCGGCCACCGCGGCGGCCACCACGGCCACGGCGACGACCAGTCTGTTGCGCACTCGCGCGCGACGCCTGCCGCCGGACGTGGCGGCCTCCTGGGAGTCCGCCTGCGCGCCCTTGCTCCGAGGCCGCATTTTTTGCACCGGTGCTCGCAATCCTGACTCGTCCGCCACTCAGCCCGGGTGACGATCCGTCAACTCGAGCGCCCTACCCGGTACGGCACCCGACCATTCCAGCGCCCGTGAACCGTGAACGCACATCGCCCCACCGGCCACGTGAAGGAGTGAACATCGAGCGAGAGTTGACGGGCAAGTCGCGCCCGCGCGCCCGTGAGCCCTCATTCAAGCCACGGGTGGACGGGGCTCGCGGGCTTTGGCAGGATGCGCCTTTGCGCTTTTCCCGGAGGGTCTCATTCCGGGCCATTCCAGGCGGCTGACCTGTGCATACGCCTGCATTCCCGGGCGCCGCACCACAGTGACCCGGGCAACGGCACCCGGTACCCCGGCTCGGGCAGACTGGCCCCATGCGCATCGAACTCGCGACCCGGCCCGGCGAGGCGGCCCGCCCCAACGAGGACTATCTGTCGATCGCCGTTCCCGCGTCGGGCCTCGGTGGAACGCTGGTCCTGCTGGACGGGGTGACCCCACCGAAGGGGGACTACGGATGTGTGCACTCGGTGCCGTGGTTCACCGCGCGGCTCGGCGGCGCCCTGGGTGAACTGTCCGTTTCCCGACGAGATCTGACGCTGACTCAGATTCTGGCCAAGGCAATCCGCCGCACCGCCGATTCACACTCCCAAACCTGTGACCTTTCTCACTCCCGCACCCCTCAGGCGACCGTGGTCCTCGCCCGCTGGGACGACACACATCTGGAACTTCTCGTACTGTCCGACTCCGCTCTGCTCGTCGAGCACCCGGACGGCGCCGTCACCGCGTACCTCGACGACCGCATCGGCCGTCTGCCGCACGGCAGTCTGGCCAGCGCGGCCCGGGTGGACGCGGATCTGCGCAACAAGGAGGGCGGCTTCTTCACGGCCGCGGCCGATCCCTCGGTCGCGGACCGCGCGGTGACCGCCGTTCTGCCGCGCGCCGAGGTGAGCGCCCTCGCCGCGCTGACCGACGGCGCGACCCGCTGGGTGGAGAAGTTCCGCGAGGGCAACTGGCGGGACTGCTTCGCGCTGATCCGCAAGGAGGGCGGCGAGGCGCTCATCGACCGGGTGCGCGCCCTGGAACTCGCGGACATCGAGGAACGGATCTTTCTGCGCCACGGCAAGACACATGACGATGTGGCCGTGGGGTTCGTGGAGTTCTGAGGGCCACGGGGGCTCTGGGGGTTCCGGGGCTCCCAGGGAGTGGGGCGCTCGTACGGGTTCCTCGCGTGGTGCGGCGCGGCGCGGCACCGGAGGGTCGCCGATCCCGCCCGCCACCGGCCTCACCCTCACCGCCCCCGGCTCACCGCCGGGACTCCTCCCCCGAGTCCTGCGCGGCGTTCAACTTGCCGAGCAGCCGGGCCAGTTCGGCGACCTCGGTACGGTCCCAGTCCGCGAGGCGGTGTACATAGCGCTTGCGCCGGGCGTCGCGTACGGCGCGGAAGCGGCTGCGGCCGGGTTCGGTGAGCCGGATCAGGGAGGCGCGGCCGTCGGCCGGGTCCGGCTCGCGGGTGACGATGCCGAGCTCCTCCAGGGCGCGCAGCTGGCGGCTCACGGTGGCCTTGCCGACGCCGATGAACGCGGCGAGTTCGGTGGCCCGCCGGGCGCCGGACTGTTCCAGACACTGGAGCAGCCCGTAGGCCGCGGGCTCCAGGTCGGGGTGCATCTCGCGCGCCATCTCGCCGGAGGTGGCGCGGGCCCGGCGCAGCAGCAGGCCCATCTCCCGTTCCAGGGCGAGGAATTCGGGGTCGGCACCCGCGGCGGCCGCCTCCTGCCCGGCACCGCGTCCCGCGGCGTTCTCGTTCTCGTGCACGTCAGCGCCCATCCTGCCCGGCCCCGCGCGAGGCCCTGTCGCGGAAAAATCCCCGCCGCGGTCCGACGTCACCGCAGCTCTTACCAGTATTTCCCAGGTCTGGACCAACGGCGTGCTCCGGGCCCCCTTCCCCATGGGGTTCTACGTGCGTAGCTTCAGTAATGACATGCCACCGACAAGCGCTCCCCCCAACAGCCCGTCGGACCACGGCAGTCGCCCACTGAGCTCGCCCCTCTCCCGAGCTCCAGAGGCCCTTCGGAGGCACGAATGCCCGTGCAGAGATCCGGATCCCCCCGCCGCTCACGCCGCACCGTGTTCGGCGTCCTGCTCGCAGTTCTCTCACTGCTCCTGACCCTCCCCGCCGCGGCCGCCGACGGCTCCCCCGCCGCCAAGCCCCAGCGCGGCTCCGCCCACCTCGGAATGGGTGTCATCCCGCACGACGGCCAGGGCCCGCTGCCCCTGGGCGTCACGGCGGAACAGACCGAGGGCGTCGACGTCAGCAGCCACCAGGGCAATGTGAACTGGCCCGCGCTGTGGTCCAGCGGCGTGAAGTGGGCCTACGTCAAGGCCACCGAGGGGACGTACTACGAGAACCCCTACTTCGCGCAGCAGTACAACGGCTCGTACAACGTCGGCATGATCCGCGGCGCGTACCACTTCGCCACCCCGAACACGGCCTCCGGCGCGGCACAGGCCGACTTCTTCGTGAACAACGGCGGCGGCTGGTCGCGGGACGGCAAGACGCTGCCGGGCGCGCTGGACATCGAGTGGAACCCGTACGGCGCGCAGTGCTACGGCCTGTCGCAGGCCACCATGGTCGCCTGGATCTGGGACTTCGTGAACCGCTACAAGGCCCGCACCGGCCGCTACCCAGTGATCTACACGGCCACCAGTTGGTGGAAGACCTGCACCGGCAACTACGCCGGGTTCGCCGTCAACCACCCACTGTGGATCGCCCGTTACAACACCAGCCCGGGCGAGCTCCCGGCCGGCTGGGGCTTCCAGACGATGTGGCAGTACACCTCCTCGGGACCGATCGTCGGCGACCACAACAAGTTCAACGGCGCCTACGACCGCGTCGTGGCGCTCGCCAACGGCTGAGCCCCGACCGGGACATACCCGTGTCCCCGTCCGCCACCGGGTGGTGACGGACGGGGACACGCACGGTCGTGGACCGAGGGACGCTCGGGCCACGACCGGACGGCTCAGGCCGCGACCGGGATCCGCTCGACCCCGTCCATGGCCGGTTCCAGGGCCAGTTCGAGCACCTGTCGGACATCCGAGACGGCGTGCACGTCGAGCTTGTCGAGCACCTCGGCGGGGACGTCGTCCAGGTCCGCCTCGTTGCGCTTGGGGATCACCACCGTGGTGAGGCCCGCGCGGTGCGCGGCGAGCAGCTTCTGCTTCACGCCGCCGATCGGCAGCACCCGCCCGGTCAGCGAGACCTCGCCGGTCATCGCCACGTCCGTCCGTACCTGCCGCCCGCTGAGCAGCGAGGCCAGCGCCGTCGTCATGGTGACACCGGCACTCGGCCCGTCCTTGGGCACCGCCCCGGCCGGGAAGTGGATGTGCACGCCGCGGTCCTTCAAGTCCGCGACGGGCAGCTCCAGTTCGGCCCCGCGCGAGCGCAGGAAGGACAGCGCGATCTGCGCCGACTCCTTCATCACGTCGCCGAGCTGACCGGTCAGGGTCAGACCCGAGGCACCGGTCTCCGGATCGGCCAGCGAGGCCTCCACGTACAGCACGTCGCCGCCCGCCCCGGTGACCGCGAGGCCGGTCGCCACGCCCGGCACCGACGTACGGCGCTCGGCCGGGTCCTGCGCCGACTCCGGCACATGGTGCGGCCGTCCGATCAGGCCCCGCAGATCCGCGTCGGTGACCGTGAACGGCAGTTCGCGCTTGCCGAGTTCGTGCTCGGCCGCGATCTTGCGCAGCAGCCGGGCGAGAGAACGTTCCAGGTCGCGTACGCCCGCCTCACGCGTGTACTCACCCGCGAGCTTGCGCAACGCCCCGTCGTCCAGGGCCACTTCACCACTCTCCAGTCCGGCCCGCTCCAACTGGCGCGGCAGCAGGTGGTCCCGGGCGATGACGACCTTCTCCTCCTCGGTGTACCCGTCCAGCCTGACCAGTTCCATCCGGTCGAGCAGCGCCTCCGGAATGGCTTCCAGGACGTTGGCGGTGGCAAGGAAGACCACGTCGCTCAGGTCGAGTTCGACCTCCAGGTAGTGGTCGCGGAAGGTGTGGTTCTGCGCCGGGTCGAGCACTTCGAGCAGCGCCGCGGCCGGGTCGCCGCGGAAGTCGGAGCCCACCTTGTCGATCTCGTCGAGCAGCACCACCGGGTTCATCGACCCGGCCTCCTTGATGGCCCGCACGATCCGCCCGGGCAGCGCCCCGACGTACGTACGCCGGTGGCCGCGGATCTCCGCCTCGTCCCGTACGCCGCCGAGCGCCACCCGCACGAACTCACGGCCCATCGCGTGCGCCACGGACTCGCCGAGCGAGGTCTTGCCGACGCCGGGCGGCCCGACGAGCGCGAGCACCGCGCCTCCCGCCCGTCGCCCGCCACCACCCTCGACCGAGGCGCTCTGCGCCGCCCCTTGGTTGAGCCGCCCGCCGACCAGGCCCAGACCGCGGTCCGCGCGGCGCTTGCGCACGGCCAGGTACTGGGTGATGCGTTCCTTCACGTCGTCCAGGCCTGCGTGCTCGGCGTCCAGCACCGCCTGCGCGCCCCTGATGTCGTACGCGTCCTCGGTGCGGACGTTCCACGGCAGTTCGAGCACCGTGTCCAGCCAGGTGCGGATCCAGGAGCCCTCGGGGCTCTGGTCGCTGGACCGCTCCAGCTTCTCGACCTCCTTGAGCGCGGCCTCGCGCACCTTCTCGGGCAGGTCGGCGGCCTCCACCCGGGCCCGGTAGTCGTCGGACCCGTCCTCGCCGCCCTCGCCGTTCAGCTCGCGCAACTCCTTGCGTACGGCGTCCAGTTGGCGCCGCAGCAGGAACTCGCGCTGCTGCTTGTCGACGCCCTCCTGGACGTCCTTGGCGATGGACTCGGCCACCTCCTGCTCGGCCAGGTGCGCGCGCAGCTGCTCGGTGGCGAGCTTGAGCCGGGCGACCGGGTCGGAGGTCTCCAGGAGTTCGATCTTCTGGGCCGTGCTGAGGAAGGGCGAGTAACCGGAGTTGTCCGCGAGCCGCGCGACGTCGCCGCTGTCGGCGAGCTGCTGCACCCGGTCCACGATCTGCCAGGCCCCGCGGTCGCGCAGCCAGCTCGTGGCCAGCGCCTTGTACTCGGTTACCAGTTCGGTGATCGCACCAGGCAGGGGCTCGGGCAGCTTCTCCTCGATCCGCAGGCCCTCCACCCACAGCGCGGCGCCCGGCCCGGTGGTACCCGCACCGATGCGGACCCGGTCGTGCCCACGGATCAGCGCACCCGGATCACCGTCGGACAGCCGCCCGACCTGCTCCACGGTGCCGAGCACACCGGTGCTCGCGTACGTGCCGTCGACGCGCGGGACCAGCAGCACCCGCGGCTTGCCCGGCTCGTTGCGCGCGGCCACCTGTGCGGCCTCGACCGCGGCCCGTACGTCGTTGTCGTTCAGGTCCAGCGGGACCACCATCCCGGGCAGCACGACCTCGTCGTCGAGCGGCAGCACGGGCAGGGTGAGCGTGCTCGGCACCCTGTTTTCACCGGACTCAGCAGCCATGATCTCCCCTTCGGCAGTCAAGTTGAGCGATACCCACTCAATGCTTGTGAGCCTGGGGATGTTCCCCAACGGTTGTTCGCTGTGAGCGATCGCTACGGCGGCGAGGGTGACGACTGGGGCGTACGGGAGGGAACGTCCGGGTTCGCCGGGCGCATTCCGCGTACCACCTCGCACCGCCTCCCGGGCGCCGAAATTCCGTGGCAGAGGGGGCGCACCCCCGCCTACTCTCGGCCCGCCCGCGCTCCGCGCGGCACCCGATCCGCGACAGGAGCGACGCTTGCCCTCCCTTCCTTCCCCTCCTCCTCCCTCTTCTCCTTCTTCCTCTGGCGCTCCCACCCCTCCGATCTCTCCCCCTCCTCCCTCCTCTCCCTCCGCTCCCGCTCCCCTTGTCACCGAGCGACTGGAGCTGCGGCCGTGGACGGACGAGGAACTGGACGCGGTCGTGGCGAATACCCGGCTGCCGCACTGGGCCGAGGACTTTCCCGCCGAGGGGGACACCGTGATCGCGGGGTTCCTGCGGGAGCGGCCGGAGGCTCTCGGGGAGTTCGGGCACCGAACGGTGAGCGAGCGGGAGACCGGGCTGGTCGTCGGATCGATTGGCTTGTTCTGGCCACCCTTGGAGGGGCGACTCGAGATCGGCTACGGCATCGTCGCCTCCCGCCGCGGCCTCGGTTACGCGACCGAGGCGACCCGCGCGCTCGCCGCGCACGGACTGACCGCGCCGGGCGTGCGCACCGTCGAGGCCCAGGTGGAAACGGCCAATCCGGCCTCCGTCCGCGTACTGGAGAAGGCCGGAATGCGCCTGCTCGACCGGGACGGGGAGATGGTGAGGTACGGCCTCGGCGCCCCGGCCCCCAGCGAGGACTGACCCGCACTCCGCTCAGCGCACCGGCGACAGCGGTCGTACGGATTCGGCCACTGTCGGAGGCGTACGGCACAGTGGACGGCCATGAACGCGAACAACGCGCACTCCGTCGCGGGCACCAAAAGCGGCACGCGCACGGGCACGTACGAGCCCGAGGCGCCGGAGGTGCTCGACCGGCGCGAGGGTCCGTACGGCGAGGTGGTGCTTCGCCGCCACGGCGGGCTGCTGCAGATCATCGCCAACGGGTGCTTCCTGATGGACACCTCCGACGGGCGCTCCGAGCGGCTGCTCGTGGACGCGGCGCTCGGCGCGCTCGACGGGCGGCCGGACCCGGCGCTGCTGATCGGCGGGCTCGGGGTCGGCTTCTCGCTGGCGCATGCCGCGGGCGAGCCGCGCTGGGGACGGATCACGGTGGTCGAGCGGGAGCAGGCCATCGTCGACTGGCATCTGGACGGCCCGCTCGGCGAGCTCTCCCGCGCGGCGCTCGCGGATCCGCGAGCGTCGATCGCCCGTACCGACCTGCTCGCCCACCTCCGGGACGACCGGGCGCCGCGGTACGACGTCCTCTGCCTGGACATCGACAACGGTCCGGACTGGACGGTGACCGAGGACAACGACGGGCTGTACTCGCCGTCGGGGCTCGCCGTCTGCAAACGCCGCCTCACGCCCGGCGGGGTGCTTGCCATCTGGTCGGCCAAGCCCTCGCCCGCGTTCGAGGCGGCACTGCGGGACGCGGGGTACGAACAGGTACGTACCGAAGAAATCACGGTTGCGCGGGGCGTACCGGACGCCGTGCACCTCGCGGTGAGGCCTGGATAGCCGCGAGGCGGTTACTGCCCGTACTCTGCTGAGCGACCGGATCAATCAGACGTGTTCAGACGTGCAGCGCAACCGTGGAATCATGCCAGGATTCCGGAAAGCACAGTCAGGGGCGGGGCGATGGAGCAGACACAGACCTCCCACAACGGCACCGGTACGGCCGCACCGGGTGCCCAGCGACGGGTTCTCGTCGTCGAGGACGATCCGACGATCGTGGACGCCGTCTCCGCCCGGCTGCGCGCCGAGGGATTCCTGGTGCAAACCGCGGGCGACGGACCCTCGGCCGTGGACACCGCGGAGGCCTGGCAGCCCGATCTGCTGATCCTCGACATCATGCTGCCGGGCTTCGACGGCCTGGAGGTGTGCCGCCGGGTGCAGGCCCAGCGCCCGGTGCCGGTGCTGATGCTCACCGCGCGGGACGACGAGACGGACATGCTGGTCGGCCTCGGCGTGGGCGCCGACGACTACATGACCAAGCCGTTCTCGATGCGCGAGCTGGCCGCCCGGGTGCACGTACTGCTGCGCCGGGTCGAGCGTGCCGCGCTGGCCGCGGCGACACCGCGCAGCGGCATCCTCCGGCTCGGCGAACTGGAGATCGACCACTCGCAGCGGCGGGTACGGGTGCGCAGCGAGGACGTGCACCTCACGCCGACCGAGTTCGACCTGCTCGTGTGCCTGGCGAACACGCCGCGCGCCGTGCTCTCCCGTGAGCAGCTGCTCGCCGAGGTCTGGGACTGGGCGGACGCCTCCGGCACCCGCACCGTCGACAGCCACATCAAGGCACTGCGCCGGAAGATCGGCGCCGAGCGGATCCGTACGGTGCACGGCGTGGGCTACGCCCTGGAGACGCCGACTCCATGACCGGCGCGGACGACCGGCACTGCGGCGTCGCGGCCTGGTACGCCAAGGCCCGCAGCCGGCTGTGGCCGCGGCCGTTCTCGGTGAAGGCCAAGCTCGGCACGCTGGTCGTCGTCTCCGTGTTCATCACCACGGGTCTGCTGATGATCGCCGTCCGCACCGAGACCGAGCTGCGGTTCATCACGGTGTTCTCGGTGATCGCCACCTTGCTGATCACCCAGTTCGTGGCGCACTCGCTGACCGCGCCGCTGGACGAGATGAACATCGTGGCCCGCTCGATCTCCAACGGTGACTACACCCGGCGGGTCCGCGGCGCCGACCGCCTGGACGAGCTGGGCGACCTGGCCTCCACGATCAACCGCATGGCCGACGACCTGGAGGCACAGGACCGCCAGCGCAAGGAGCTGGTGGCGAATGTCTCGCACGAGCTGCGCACCCCGATCGCCGCGCTGCGCGCCGTCCTGGAGAACGTCGTGGACGGTGTCTCCAGCGCCGACCCGGAGACCATGCGGACGGCCCTGAAGCAGACCGAGCGCCTGGGCCGCCTGGTCGAGACGCTGCTCGACCTGTCGCGGCTGGACAACGGCGTGGTCCCGCTCAAGGCCCGCCGCTTCGAGGTCTGGCCCTATCTCTCCGGAGTCCTGAAGGAGGCCCAGCTCAGCGGCTCGGCCGCCTCGCAGCGCGGCGGCATGACCTCGGGCTCGGGCCGCCACACCCGTACCGACGTCCATCTGCACCTGGACGTCTCGCCGCCGGAGCTGACCGCGCACGCCGACCCGGAGCGCATCCACCAGGTGGTGGCGAATCTCATCGACAACGCCGTGAAGCACTCTCCGCCGCACGGGCGGGTGACGGTACGTGCCCGCCGCGGATACCACCCCGAGTCCCTGGAGCTGGAGGTCTTGGACGAGGGGCCCGGCATCCCGGAGTCCGAGTGGCACCGCGTCTTCGAGCGGTTCAACCGGGGCAGCCACGGCCACCCGGCGAAGGGGCAGGGCGCGGGCAGCGACGGCGGGACCGGGCTCGGGCTCGCCATCGCGCGCTGGGCGGTGGATCTGCACGGCGGCGCGATCGGAGTGGCCGAATCACCTCGGGGCTGCCGGATCCAGGTCACTCTGCCGGGCCTGACGCCTCCGCTGAGTTGACGTAGAGTTCGAAGCGGAGCGGCTGGATCCGGACGCGGGGCGTCCGGAATTGCCGCAGGCGAGCGCGGCGGGCCCGGAAAACGTGGCCGGAAGCCGCCCGTCGGCCTTTTCACCTGCGGCGAACCGCGTTTGTTTCCCGCCATTTCCACGCCTGAAACACACATTCCGATGTGACTTACGTGACGGATCAGCGGCCCGGCCTGCATCTCAGGGCCGGGGAGGCGTAGCCTTTATTTCCGCTGTCCATCACCTTGTGAAGCGGAAGAGGGCGGTTGCCGCCGTGTCGCCACAGTCCCCCAGTAACCCGAGTGTCTCTACCGAGGACCAAGACGGGCAGGGCAAGAACCCTGCTGCCGCGTTCGGTCCCAATGAGTGGCTCGTCGACGAGATCTATCAGCAGTACCTCCAGGACCCGAACTCGGTAGACCGTGCCTGGTGGGACTTCTTCGCCGACTACAAGCCGGGTGGCGGTGCCACCCAGGCCAAGCCGGCCACGGCGCCCCCGAGCACCGAGCCCGCCGCACCGGCGGCCCAGGCCGCCCCCGCGGCTCCGGCCGCGCCCGCGGAGCCCGCTCCGGCTCCGGCCGCTCCGGCGCCCGCGAAGCAGGCCCCGGCCCCGGCCGCCAAGCCCGCACCGGCCAAGGCCGCGCCCGCCGCGAAGCCCGCCGCCGAAGGCGCCGAGGCACCGGCCGGACCGGAGTTCGTGACCCTGCGCGGCCCCTCGGCCGCCGTCGCGAAGAACATGAACGCCTCGCTGGAGCTGCCGACCGCCACCTCGGTCCGCGCCGTCCCGGTGAAGCTGCTGTTCGACAACCGGATCGTCATCAACAACCACCTCAAGCGCGCCCGGGGCGGGAAGATCTCCTTCACGCACCTGATCGGCTACGCGATGGTGCAGGCGATCAAGGCCATGCCGTCCATGAACAACTCCTTCGCGGAGAAGGACGGCAAGCCGACCCTGGTCAAGCCGGAGCACGTGAACCTCGGCCTCGCCATCGACCTGGTCAAGCCGAACGGCGACCGCCAGCTCGTGGTCGCCGCGATCAAGGCCGCCGAGACGCTGAACTTCTTCGAGTTCTGGCAGGCCTACGAGGACATCGTCCGTCGCGCCCGCGACAACAAGCTGACGATGGACGACTTCACCGGCGTCACCGTCTCGCTGACCAACCCGGGCGGCATCGGCACCGTGCACTCCGTGCCGCGCCTGATGCCCGGCCAGTCCGTGATCATGGGCGTCGGCGCCATGGAGTACCCGGCCGAGTACCAGGGCACGTCCCAGGACACCCTGAACCAGCTGGGCATCTCCAAGGTCATGACCCTGACCTCGACCTACGACCACCGGGTCATCCAGGGCGCGGCCTCCGGCGAGTTCCTGCGCAACGTCGCGAACCTGCTGCTCGGCCAGAACGACTTCTACGACGAGATCTTCGAGTCGCTGCGGATCCCGTACGAGCCGGTCCGCTGGAACCGTGACATCGACGCCTCGCACGACGACGACGTCACCAAGGCCGCCCGGGTCTTCGAGCTGATCCACTCCTACCGGGTCCGCGGCCACGTCATGGCCGACACCGACCCGCTGGAGTACAAGCAGCGCAAGCACCCCGACCTGGACATCGCCGAGCACGGCCTCACCCTGTGGGACCTGGAGCGCGAGTTCGCGGTCGGCGGCTTCTCCGGCAAGTCGATGATGAAGCTGCGCGACATCCTCGGCGTGCTGCGCGACTCGTACTGCCGCACCACCGGCATCGAGTTCATGCACATCCAGGACCCGAAGCAGCGCAAGTGGATCCAGGACCGCATCGAGCGCCCGCACTCCAAGCCGGAGCGCGAGGAGCAGCTGCGGATCCTGCGCCGCCTGAACGCCGCCGAGGCCTTCGAAACCTTCCTGCAGACGAAGTACGTCGGCCAGAAGCGCTTCTCGCTCGAGGGTGGCGAATCGGTCATCCCGCTGCTCGACGCGGTCATCGACTCGGCTGCCGAGAACCGGCTCGACGAGGTCGTCATCGGCATGGCCCACCGCGGCCGGCTGAACGTCCTGGCCAACATCGTCGGCAAGTCGTACGCGCAGATCTTCCGCGAGTTCGAGGGCAACCTCGACCCGAAGTCGATGCACGGCTCCGGCGACGTGAAGTACCACCTGGGCGCCGAGGGCACCTTCACCGGTCTCGACGGCGAGCAGATCAAGGTCTCGCTGGCCGCCAACCCCTCGCACCTGGAGGCGGTCGACCCGGTTCTGGAGGGCGTCGCCCGCGCCAAGCAGGACATCATCAACAAGGGCGGCACGGACTTCACGGTCCTGCCGGTCGCGCTGCACGGCGACGCGGCCTTCGCGGGCCAGGGCGTGGTGGCCGAGACCCTGAACATGTCGCAGCTGCGCGGCTACCGCACCGGCGGCACCGTGCACATCGTCATCAACAACCAGGTCGGCTTCACCGCGGCCCCCGAGTCCTCGCGCTCGTCGATGTACTCCACCGACGTGGCCCGCATGATCGAGGCGCCGATCTTCCACGTGAACGGCGACGACCCGGAGGCCGTTGTCCGCGTCGCGCGGCTCGCCTTCGAGTTCCGTCAGGCGTTCAACAAGGACGTCGTGATCGACCTGATCTGCTACCGCAGGCGCGGTCACAACGAGTCGGACAACCCGGCCTTCACCCAGCCGCTGATGTACGACCTGATCGACAAGAAGCGCTCGGTGCGCAAGCTCTACACCGAGTCCCTCATCGGTCGCGGCGACATCACCCTGGAAGAGGCCGAGCAGGCGCTGCAGGACTACCAGGGTCAGCTGGAGAAGGTCTTCACCGAGGTCCGCGAGGCCACCTCGCACTCCTCCGAGGCCCATGTCCCGGACCCGCAGGCCGAGTTCCCGGTCGCCGTGACCACCGCGATCTCCCAGGAGGTCGTCAAGCGGATCGCCGAGTCCCAGGTCAACATCCCCGACCGGGTCACCGTGCACCCGCGGCTGCTGCCGCAGCTGCAGCGGCGCGCGACCATGGTCGAGGACGACACCATCGACTGGGGCATGGGCGAGACCCTGGCCATCGGTTCGCTGCTGCTCGAGGGCACCCCGGTCCGGCTGTCCGGCCAGGACTCGCGCCGTGGCACCTTCGGCCAGCGGCACGCGGTCCTGATCGACCGGGAGACCGGCGAGGACTACACCCCGCTGCTGTACCTCTCCGAGGACCAGGCGCGCTACAACGTCTACGACTCGCTGCTCTCCGAGTACGCGGCGATGGGCTTCGAGTACGGCTACTCGCTGGCCCGTCCCGAGTCGCTGGTCATGTGGGAGGCGCAGTTCGGTGACTTCGTCAACGGCGCGCAGACCGTCGTCGACGAGTTCATCTCCTCCGCCGAGCAGAAGTGGGGCCAGACCTCCGGCGTCACCCTGCTGCTGCCGCACGGCTACGAGGGCCAGGGCCCGGACCACTCGTCCGCCCGCCCGGAGCGCTTCCTCCAGCTCTGCGCGCAGAACAACATGACCGTCGCGATGCCGACGCTGCCCTCGAACTACTTCCACCTGCTGCGCTGGCAGGTGCACAACCCGCACCACAAGCCGCTGGTCGTCTTCACCCCGAAGTCGATGCTGCGTCTGAAGGCCGCGGCCTCCAAGACGGAGGAGTTCACCTCGGGCGGGTTCCGTCCGGTCATCGGGGACAGCGAGGTCGACCCGGCGAAGGTGCGAAAGGTCGTGTTCTGCGCGGGCAAGGTCTTCTACGACCTGGCAGCCGAGCGCGCCAAGCGCAAGGCCGAGGACGTCGCCATCATCCGCCTCGAGCGCCTGTACCCGCTGCCGGGTGCCGAGCTCCAGGCGGAGGTCAACAAGTACCCGAACGCCGAGAAGTACCTGTGGACCCAGGAGGAGCCCGCGAACCAGGGCGCCTGGCCGTTCATCGCGCTCACCCTGATCGACCACCTGGACCTGGCGGTCGGCGCCGACATCCCGCACGACGAGCGACTGCGCCGTATCTCGCGCCCGCACTCCTCGTCCCCCGCGGTCGGCTCCGCCAAGCGCCACCAGGCCGAGCAGGAGCAGCTGGTGCGCGAGGTCTTCGAGGCCTGAGCCAGAAGCGGCCGGTGAGAGACCGGCGCACAGCAGTACGGGAGGGCCCGTTCCGCGCATCCGCGGGGCGGGCTCTCCCGCTTGTCGTGGGGCGGTCGCAGCCGGAGTCGGCCGTGTCCGGGCGGGTCAGGTCAGGTCAGGTCAGGAAGGCCGTCCGCCGAAGTGCCAGTTGTGCACCTCGACAGCGGCGTACCGGTCCTCGGTCAGGACGGCGCGCGCCGTTGCCTCGTCCGGTGCCCGGACCAGTGCCGCCGTACCCAGCCAGGTGGTTCCGTCGTCGGCCAGCAGCGGCCCGTAGGCGATCGGTTCGTCCCGGCCGGGCGGCACCGCGAGATCGGCGGGCCCTCCCGCGCCCAGGCCGAGGACCAGGTAGCGGTTGCCGCCGCTCCGGCCGCCGGGGAAGTCCCACATGGTGCGCCCGAGCAGGTTGCGCCACCGCCGAAGCAGCACGTCCCGGTAGGCGCCCGCCTGGTAGTTGGGCTCGTCGAAGGCGAACGCACGAGCGGCGGCGGGATCCGGCAGGTCGAGGATGTGCACGCTTCCGGTGGGTGTGCCGTCCTCGGCCAGGGTCGGGCCCCGGGCGATCATCTCCTTCGCGTACCGGTCCATGTAGGACAAGTGGTCCTCGTTCAGCTTGTCGCGCAGTGCTGCGGAGCCGGGGCGGTCGCGGTGGTAGCAGAGGAACTCCATGCCCAAAGGATCTCCGTGGCCGGGAGGCCGGGTCCAGCGGGTTTCCCCGCAGGCGGCGGTGGGCCCCGGCCTCAGATCGGCTGCGGCTCGAAGTCCCAGCCGCTCAGCGACTCGGGGGCGTGCGTGGCGCGTTCCAGGCCCTGGGTCAGTGGGTGTCCGGTGCCGAGGACGGCGACGGCGCGTGGATGGGCGTCGTGGGCGAGCGCGAGGGCCTCGTCCCGCTGCCCGGCGCGGGCCAGGGCGGCGACGCCGTTGTGGGCGCAGCCGAGGGCCCAGGGGTGGTCGCGGCCCACCGCCGTGTTCATCCGGTCGCGGTTGCGGCGGGAGAGTTCGAGTGCGGCGTCCAGGTCACCGGCGTCCCGCAGCAGCAGGGTGACGTTGTCGCGGGCGCCGATGGTGTACGGGTGGTCCTCGCCCTGGAGGGCGGCGTACAACGTGGCGGTGCTCTCCGCGAGTTCGCGGGCCTGCTCGGCCTGTCCGAGTTCGCGCAGCAGCATCGCGTAGTCGCAGGAGACCATCAGCGAGTCGGGGTGCTGGCCGCCGCGTCGCTTGAGCGACTTCTCGCGGACCTTGCCCATCATGGCGCGCGCGAAGTGGACGTCGCCCATGCGCCGGGCGCACAGGGCCAGGTTGTGTTCCGCCCACAGGGTCTTGCTGTGGGTGCGGTCCAGGATCTGGCTGTGCAGGCGGGAGTTGTGCTCCTGGTTGCGCAGGGCTGGTTCGTACGCGCCGAGCAGCCGTAGTGTCCAGGCCTTGGCCATGGCGGAGTAGAGCGTGGTCGGGTGCTTGGGGCCGAGCAACTGCTCGCGGGCGTCGTGGATTTCCTCGTGCAGCGCGAGCGAGTCGCGGTAGCGGCCGAGGAGTCCGAGGGCCACGGCGAGGTTGCTGCGGATGTTGAGGGTGCGCGGCACCGTGGTGTCGCCGAGTTCGACGCCGGCGCCGCGCGCGGCGTCCTCGAACAGGGCGCGGGCCTCCTCGTACTTGCCCAGCGTCATCAGGGTGCCGCCGAGCCCGTCCTTGGCGCGGATGAGTTCGATGGGCCGTACGCCGGGTGTCTCGCGCAGCCGGTCCAGGGTCTGGCGGCCCACGAACTCGGCGTCCGTGTGGCGGCCCAGCCTGCGCAGCATGTTGGCCTGCTGGTGGACGGCGACCAGGACGGAGCGGTCGGTGGGTCTTGAGGTGGCGCTCCAGGACTCCACGGCCATCCGGCTGAGCCACCAGCCGTCGTGGTACTCGCCGCGCATCCGCAGGTACTCGACGCAGTTCAGGACGAGTTCGCGGACGTCCTCGTCGGTGGAGGCCAGAGCGCCGGAGGGCTCCAGGTGCGGGATGAGTTCGGCGTAGCGCGCCCAGTTGCCCGCCTGGCCGGGTTCGCGCGGGTCGGCGGCGACGAGGACCTGGCGGGCGGCGGCCGAGTGCCGCTCGCGGTCCTTCGGGGACTGGATGCCGACCACGTACCGGTGGAAGAGCCGGTGCATGCGCAGGGTGCTGACGCGTTCGATGCCGAGCCTGCCGGGCTCGTACTCCAGGCGCATCGAGGTGACCTCGGAGAGCTTGCGCAGCGCGGTGTTCCAGTCGCTCGGCTCGGCGACGAGCTCGCGCAGCGTGGGCGGCAGGTCGCTGGGCCGCGCGGACTGGAGCAGTCGTACGGGCACCAGTTCCGGGGAGAAGCAGGCAAGCAGGTTGAGCAGGTGCCAGGCGTCGGCGGCGTCGTCGCGCAGGGTGTTGAGTGTCTTGGCCCAGGCGACCTGGAAGCTCTCCGGGTAGTCGGCGGACTCCAGGACACCGAAGCCGTCCGGCTTGCCGCGCCGGATGTCGCGGACGTAGTCGGGCACCGAGGCGGTGGGCGTGATGTCGAGCCAGGCGCTCATCTGGTCGAGGAGCAGCGGCACGTCCTCGACGGCGGCGGCGAGCTGGTCGGCCTCGTCCTCGCTGAGCCGGGCGGTGCGGCGGCCGACGAAGGCGACGGACTCGTGCCGCTCGAAGGCGCCGACCGGCAGGGGCTTTCCGTACGCGGCCCACTCGGCGTGCAGCGAGGTGATCAGGACGTGGCCGCGGCCGTCGGGGACCAGATCGCCGAGCTTGTCGGGGGTGGTGGCGCCGTCGAGGACGAGCAGCCAGGGCCGGGCGGTGTCGGCCAGTTCGGCGCGGACCGCGTGGATGACGGTGTCGAGCTGCCCCGAGGCGTCGACGCCGAGGTGCCCGGCGAGCGCGGCGAACTGCTCCCTGGCGGTACGGCGGTTGGCGGCGGTGACCCACCAGACGATGTCGTACTCGCCCTTGAAGCGGTGGACGTACTCCAGCGCGAGCTGGGTCTTGCCGTAGCCGCCGGGGCCGTGCAGGACGACGGTGCCGCCGTCGGCGCGCAGCTGGGCGAACGTGTCGTGGACGCTCTCCAAGAGGTGGGTGCGGCCGGTGAAGCGGTGGTTGCGGCGCTGGGTGTTCCAGACGTCCGGGTGGTCGTCGGGGAAGCGGGGCCCGCGGGAGAGGTCGACCTCGGCCGGGCGGCCACCGAGCCCCAGGCAGTGAAGGACCCGGCGGCGTGCCGCCTGCGGATCGAGTCCGCGCAACTGCACCGGGCCGAGGGCGGTCACGGCCGGGGGCAGCGCCTGTGCGGCGATGCTCACGGCGGCCAGGCGCGTGCCGTACCGGTCCATGGCCTCGCGCAGCACGGCGGCCCAGGCGCGGGAGCGTTCACTGCCGAGCCGCTCGTGCCAGTCGTCGACGACGACCAGGACCTTGCCCGGCGCCCGGAGCAGATCGGCCAGGGCGTCCCCGGTGTGCGGCCGGTCGAGCGGGTTCCAGCGGATGAGCGCGGTGGCGCCGCCCGCCGCCCGGATCTGGTGGGCGATCCAGTGGGCCCAGGACTCGCTCTGCCCGGCGAAGACCACCGTGATGTGGGCACGCTCTTGGTGGGCACGCTCTTCCTGGGAACGCCCTTCGCTGTCCCGCCCCATTGCCCCGCTCCTTCGCCGGACCGACCAACCGTTACGCACAGTGCAGCCAATTGTGCGTCAAGTGCACGTTAACGAGGGCCGGTTGAGGCATTTGTGAGTCGGCCCGCGATGTGACGCACGAGTCGTTCCAGGTCCGCGCAGTACACGCTGGGGTGGCGGAATCCGCTGCCCTCGGCGTACCGGTGCACATAGTTCCCGCCGCCGCAGACCCCGAGCACGGCACAGGAGCTGCACTCGGGCGCGCGCCCTTCGACGCCGAGCTGACGGGCCGCGACGCCGGGGTGGCGCAGGGCCTCGTCGAAGCTGTGCGCGAAGACGTCCAGGCCGGTGCCGGGCGCCCCGGGGTAGGCCGACTTCAGCGAGTCCACCTGCTCGATGGCGCCGTCGGTGTCGACCACCACGGCCACCAGCGGGGAGAGCCCCACCGCCTCGGCGCTGCTGTCCAGGCCGTGCAGCAGCGCCGCGATCTCGCGGAACAGCCGGATCCGGGTGCGCATCCGGTCCGCCTCCCACCAGGCGTCGAAGAGCGCGGCCAGCCAGTCCCCGTACGGAGTCGGCCGCGGCCGGTGCCGCCCGGGCGCCGCGTCCCTGGGCAGGCCGGGCGGCGGCGCGGCCCAGTTGCCGTGCGGCAGCAGGAAGTCGACGCCGGGCGGGGCGAGTTCGAGCAGCGAGGTGTAGACGTCGACGGGGTCGGCGGCGAGGTCGATGGTGCACAGGATGCCCGCGTACGCGTCGGGGTGCGCGGCGAGCAGCCGGGCCGCGGCGCGGGCGGCGGGCCAGGCCGGGCGGCCCGCGTGGTCGGTGCGGCGGGCGTTGTGCGCGGCCCGGCCGCCGTCCAGGCTGAGCCCGACCCGGATCCCCGCCGCCGCGAGCCGCCCGAGCCGGTCGGGGCTGAGCAGGGTGCCGTTGGTCTGCACGGTGGCGGTGATCTCGCAGTCGCCGGGAACCGCCGCGCGCACCGCGGCCAGGTAGTCGAGCACCGGCCCGGGCCCGGTCAACAGCGGTTCGCCGCCGTGCAGTTCGATACGGATCGCGGGCAGCCGGTGGGTACGTACGTGCTCGGCGATCCGGTCCGCGGTGCGCCGTACGGTCGACTCGGGCACCCGGCTCGGCCGCTCGCGCCAACTGGTGTCCGGGGAGCGGTAGATGTAGCAGTACGCGCAGTCGAGATTGCAGCGCCCGTGCACCTTGAGCACGAACTGCCGGAAGGGAACGGCGGGCGCCGACTCGGCGGTGAGGCTGTGGTGCGGCCACTGCGGGTGGGTCGGGTGCGCCAGGTTCGGCGCGGCGGTCATGGGCTGTCCTCGTACCGGGCGAGTACCGGCTCAGGGGAGCGGGCACGCTCGGCCAGTTCGCCGAGCAGCGCGGCGTACACGGGGTGTCCGTCCGCCGCCGCCTCGGGGAGCGGGGGCAGGGCGGGCAGGGGCGTGCCGCGGCTGTCGTCGTCGAGGACGGTCATGCTTCTCCTAGGAGGGATTGCAGACGGATCAGGGCCATGCGCAGTTCGTCGCTGGTGGGGGTCGGCGAGGAGTCGTCCGCCGGGAGGGACAGCGAGGCGAGGAGGGCGCCCTGGCCGCCGGTGAAGGCGGCGGGGTCGCTCTCGCGCAGTTCTCGCAGCGCCTCCCGGTAGGCGCCGAACGCCCTTCCCGTCTCGCCGAGTTGCTCCAGGACCGTGCTGAGGCTGGTCAGCGCGCGGGCCAGCTCCTGGGAGTCCTCGGCCTCGCGCGCGGCGTCCGCGCCGCCCCGGAAGTACTCGACGGCCTTGCGCAGCAGCCGGTTCGTCCTGGTGCGCGCCCCGAGCAGGGCGGAGGCGGAGCCACGGCTGCGCAGGGCCCTGGCACGCAGCCGCGAGTCGTGCGACTCGCGGGCGACGGCGCCCAGTATCCAGTCGGCCTCGTGCAGATCGGCGAGGACTTCCTGGACGTCGAACCGGTGGATGTGCGCCAGGGCCAGGGCGAGTCGGCGCCGGTCCCGGTCCGGGTCCTGGGCGGAGGTGGCGTCCAGGACGTCGCGCAGGGCGCGTACGGCGGCGTCGGTGTCGGTGTGGGAGCGGGTCGCCAGGCCCTGGGCGGCGAGCCGGGCGCCGAGTTGCTCCAGGAGCGGGGTGTGCCGGGGGTCGTCCTGGGAGAGCAGGGAGAGGGACTTCTCCAGGTGGTCTATGGCCTGTTGGCGGTCCTCGGCGCTGCCGGTGGCGCGGTAGTGCTGCCAGTGGACGTGGGCCGCGCGACGGTGGCATTCGAGGAGCAGGACGGGTTCGGTACCGGCCACGGCCAGGGCGTCCGACAGTGCTTCGGCGGCCAGCAGCCAGTGGCGGTCCGCTCCTCCGTAGGCCGTTCTCATCAGACAGAGGGCGTCGGCGCGGTCGAGCAGGGCAGAGCACTGTTCGAAAGTGTCGAGGGTGCCCGGGGACACCGCTCGCCGGAAGTCGGCGGCCGCGCCCAGGGCCAGTTCGGGGCCCAGCTCACGGCGGTCGAGGCCACTCTCGCCGCGGTTCGGCCCGGCGAGGGAGCCCGCGGGCACCTCGACGTCGCCCTGCCCGCAGGCGTAGCGCGCCAGTCGCAGCCGCAGTTGCGCGCGCAGCAGCAGGCCCTGTGCCCGCCAGGGTGGCCGGGTCAGCGGTTCGGTGGCCGCCAGGGCGCGTGCCATGTACTGCTCGTACCAGGTGTGGGGTGCGGCCTCGGCCTCCACCCAGTCGTCCTCCGGGTCCCCGCTGAGGCGCACCCGGCGTACGTCGGGCCGGGCGCGGAATCCGTCCGCGGCCGCGATGCGCGCGCCTATCACCGCGTACCGGGCCAGCAAGGTGACCAGCAACTGCGTGGCCCGCCAGGCGGGATCGGCGGGGACTTCGGGCCGTGCCACCGAGAGGATTCCGCCGAGTACCACCACCGCCTCGTTGATCAGGAAGAACTCCGCCCACAGCGCGGCGAGCGGATCGTCGGGGCCGAGTTCCAGTGCGCGCCGCCGGGCCTCCTCGGGCACCGTCGGCGCTCCGACGCCGTGGCGCCGGGCCTGGGCCGCGCTCTCCGCGAGGGTCTCGGCGAGCGTCACCCGGGCCCGGAGCCACTCGGCGCTGCCCGGGTCCCGGTGTCCGATGCCCATGGCCGTCTGGCGTGCCGCGGCCAGGTCGGCCGCGTCGCCGCGCACCCGGTAGCGCAGGAGCAGCGCCCGGGCGAGGGCTTCGTGCGTCAGGGCCAGTGCGTCGAGCGGCTGTTCGGTGACACCCGCCTGCGCCATCTCCCTCGCCCAGGCCAGCCCCTCACCGCGCTCCGCGCGCGCGACCGCCTCCTGCGCCCGCGCCCTGAGTGCGTCCGTTTCCGCACGGACGGCGGTCGCCAACAGCGCGACGGCCCGGTCGAGTTCGGCCGGCTCCTCGTGCAGCCGGTAGCGCTCCCAGGCCGCGAGCGCCTCCTCCCGGATCGCCCCCGCCGCGGCCGGTCGCGGCTCCTCGCCCGCGGTCTCCGGCTCGACGTCGCGTGGCAGATACCGCCGCAGCACCCGCCCCGACACCTCGGCGAACGCCCGGACTTGGGGGTGCGGGGCGGGGGCACCGGTCGCGGCGGTGGTGGTGCCCGGCTCGGTGTCGAGGGCCACCGCGAGCGCCGGGAAGCTGTGCGCCGTACGGCCGAAGCGGCGTTCCAGGTAGGCGGAGCAGTACTTGTGCAGCAGGCGGGCCTCGTCCTCGGGGAGGTGGTCGAGGAGTGCGTCCTCCACGCCGTCCAGGAAGCGGTAGGCGACGGGGGCTTCGGAGTCTTCGGCACCGGCCGCCTCCGCCGCGGTCTCGGCGTTCTCCGCCTCCTCGGCCGACCGGTCGCGTTCGAGCAGTCCGCCGAGCAGCACCTCGGCCAGTACCTCGGGCCCGGTGCCCGCGAGCATGGCGCGCTGCACCAGTTGCATCACGGGCAGGGTGGTGGGCACGGCGGCGAGGTAGACGGCCAGCTGCCAGGCGAGCGGGGACGCGGAGCGCCTGAAGGCCCGTACGCGCGCGTCGCCCGCGAGATCCTGGCGGGCCCTGACCGGGGAGCGCGAGGCGGGGTGCCAGGCCTCGGCGAACCCGGCCGCCGCCTCCAGGGACTGCCCGGTCGCCCCGGCGGACACCAGGCGCGCCCAGCCCTCCACCGAGGAGCGGCGCAGCGCGAGCACCGGTACCGGGGTCGCGCCCTGGCGGGTGCCGCCGCGCTGCCCCGTCGGCTCGAAGTCCAGCCTCCCGGCGGGCCCTTCGCGCCGGTGCAGCACGCCCCGGCGGGCCGGCAGATGGGTGCGCAGCCACATCCGCTGCGGCAGCGGCTGCACCACGGCGACCGGGGCGAGCGTGCCCCAGGCGTGCAGCAGTCGCTGCATATGGCCGCTGCGCCACATCGGGCCCGCGCAGTCGCTGAGTACGAGGGTCAGGCGGCGTCCGGTGGGATCGGTCAGCCCGTGGGGGTCCTGGAGAGGTGCGCCGGGCCGGGCGGACGGGGTGTGGCCGGGGCGTCCGCCGGGGCCCTCGTGCAGGTAGCGCACCTGCACCTCGCGGAAGGCGCCGGCCCGTTCGCAGACCTGGCGCAGTTCGACGAGTGCCTGTTCCCACACCACCGTCGAGGTGGACAGGTCCATGAGCAGCAGCAGCCGGGCCGACCGGCGGCGGGCGTGCCGCAGCACCGGGACCACCAGGCCGGTGTCCGCCGCGCGTTCGGCGGTGGACTGTTCGTCCAGTACGCGCGGGGCGCTGCGGGCCGGGGCGCGGTAGTGCTGCAGGGGTCGTAACGCGCGCTGGAGTCCGAGCGGGTCGGGCAGCAAGGCGGCGGTGGGCGCGGGGACCGGTGCGCCCGGCGCCGCGGCGCCCTCGCCGCCGGTGCCCATGGGCACGAACAGCCGTGCCCGGTGTGCCGGTGGCGCCGTGAGACGGGGTTCGGGGGCGGGGACGAGCGGGGGCGAGGGCTGCTCCGGGGAGTCGCCGGAAGAGGCCGCCGCAGGTCCGGGGACACGCCCCGGAACGGCGGCCACCGGGCCGTCACCACCACTGTCCCCGTCCGCCGACATCCGGGCGGCCAGCCACAGGGCGTCCGCCAACTCCTCGGCGGTGGGCGTGAGTTCGGCTTCCCGCAGCCGGGCGACGAGCGCGATCAGGGCGTGCCGCGCGGCCGGGGCGGCACCACCTGGGGTGTCCGTCCCGGCCGGGCGCTCGTCCCTCGGGAAGCCGGTCATGTCGTCGCTACCGTGGCCCGCGGTCCAGTGGCCGCATCAGGAGCCCCGCGATCTCCTCGCGGCGCCTTGGCTCCTGCCGTGCGGTGTGCTGGGCCAGGAAGATGGCGTTCAGGAGCTGGTCGGTGGGCCGCAGCGCACCGTCCGACTCGGCCTGGGTGAACTGGCCGACGAGGTCGAGGTTCTCGTCGTAGGACTCGGCGCCGAAGTGGGCCAGGATCATCGCGGCGAGCCGCTGGTCGCGCGGCGGTTCCAGATCCAGCGGGACACAGCGGCGCAGCAGCGGGGCGGGGAACTCGCGCTCGCGGTTGCTGGTCATCACCACGACGGGGAACGCGCGACAGCGCACCCGGCCGCCGGTGACCGGCACCCGGCGGCCGTCGTCGGTGAGCACGTGCACGGTCTCCTGGCCCGGCCGGTCGGCGATGCGTTCCAGCTCCGGGATGCCGAACTCGCCCTCCTCCAGGACGTTCAGGAGGTCGTTGGGCAGGTCGATGTCGCTCTTGTCGAGCTCGTCGATGAGCAGCACCCGGGGCCGGTCGGTGGCCAGGAGCGCGGTGCCCAGCGGCCCGAGCCGGAGGTAGCGGCCGATGTCCTCGGCCTGGCCCGAGCCGAGCTGGTTGTCCTGGAGCCGCCCGATCGCGTCGTAGGTGTAGAGCCCGTCCTTGAGTTCGCTGCGGCTGACCACGGCCCACTGCAGGACCCGGCCGAGCCCGAGTTCGTGCGCCAGGGAGTGGGCGAGCGTGCTCTTGCCGGAGCCCGGCTCGCCGGTGACCAGGAGGGGGCGGCGCAAGTAGAGGGCGGCGTTGACGAGTTCGAGGGTCTCGGTCTCCTGTACCGGCATGGGTACCGGGGACTCGCCGAGCCGCCGCAGCGAGGCGCTGTCCAGCGGCGGCACCTCGTACTCCACCGGCTCGGCGTCGAAGGCGCGCCACGGCGGCGGGGCGGGCAGCCGGCCGATCCGGCCGGGATCGGGGCCGCCTGCGCCCTGGTAGACGAACCATCCGGTCACGGCTTGCTCCTCGTCGACGGTCGGTGGCTGACCACGAACTGGCCGACAGGGCGGCGGGCACCCACAACGGGCCCCTGGGAATGTACCCACCCAGCGCCAGGTAACAGTTGATTTCCGGCCATACAGCCATGCTGTTTTGGCCCTTCGCAGTCCGAGTCGTAGGGGGACTGCCGGGTCGTACGGGACGGAGGGCACGTACCGGGGCGCGTACCCGAGCGGGTGCGCGGCGGCGTGCGGAGGCGGCCCGTCACGGCGGGGAATCCGCGGGCTCGGCGTCCTCGGGCGGCAGCGGCCGGTCGGGGTCGTCGTAGAGCAGGGCGACCGGTTCGGCCCAGCGCAGCCCGTCGTGGCCGCGGCTGATGTCGTGCCGGATGTGCCGCAGCCGGTCGGGCAGTTCGGCCGGTGAGCAGAGATCCCCGAACAACCGCTCCACTCCCGCGTGCAGGTCCTCGCAGTCCGCGTGGCAGCCGCCGACCGCGTGCCCCTCGATGTCCCACAGCGCCATGCCGTGCCCGCTGTCCAGCGCCAGCCGCATCACCTTGCGGCCGAGACCGCGCCCGGCGGGCCTGCACATCACGGGCACGCTGGTGGCCGCGAGACCGTGGAAGTACCGCCCCCGCGGCTCCCGGTCCCGCTCGGGCACCCGCTGCGCGACCCACTCCCGCGCGGCACCGGACCGCTGCCAGCGGTCCGCCCAGTCCCGACCCGTACCGCCGGCCTCGCCCGCCCCGTCCGGCTCGGCCGGATTTCCACCGGCGCCACGGCGCGCGAGGTCGCGCAGCACGACACAGCGTTGCGTACCCAGGCGCGCGGTCTCGTACAGCTTCGGTACCTCCTCCAGGTGCCAGCGGTGCGCCTGGAGGTCGAAGTGCTCGGCGGGCAGGGCGATTTCCAGCGGTACGGCCGCGCCCTCGGCGTCCTCGCGGGCGAGGGTGTCCCGCAACGGCTCGCGCAGCGCGGGCAGCAGGTCGCGCGGCAGCACGCCCTCGCCCGAGTAGTCCTCGCCGGTCATCTCCCGCTCGCCGCCGTGGGCACCCTCGTTGACCCAGATCTGCCAGTGGAAGCGGGTGGGCCTGGAGCCGATCACGGGGTCGAGCAGGACGGTTACGGTCGGGCCCTGGCCGGGTCCGGGGTAACGCACCACCACGCGGTCGCCGTCGCCGGGCAGCGGCCGCAGCTCGGCGGGCAGCCGTGCGTCGGTGACCAGCGCGTGCAGCGCCGTGCGCTCGTCCTCCGCGAGCCGTTCCGTCACGAACTCCTCGAGCCGTCCGGTGTCGCCGCCCCGGCAGCGTACGTACTCCGCGACCAGCCGCAGATAGTGCAGGAAGGGGAGCATGTCCCCCGGCTGCGGGGTGTCGTAGAGCAGTCCGTGGCCGTCGCGCCAGGTGTGCAGGGCGGGCAGGGTGCCCGGTATCCGGCCGCCGCGCACCTTGCGGACCAGCTTGGCGACCGACAACGGCGTCGCGGGCGGGGCCAGTTCGGCGAGCAGGCGCAGGGCCCTGCGGCGGTCCTTGGCGGTCCAGCGGTCGGGGCCCGGGTGGGCGTCGCCGCGGGCCAGCCGGTGCTGTTCACCCGCCCAGGTGTAGCCGGTGGGGCCACCGGACGGGCCGCCGTGCCAGCGGTCGTGCCCGTCCATCACCTCGCCGTAGATCTCCTTGAACTGCCGCAGCGCGGGCAGCGCGACGGCCATACCGCCGTCGCGTTCCTTGCGCCGCGACTTGATCAGCCCGACCACGGCCCCGGTGTACGGGTCGAGCAGCGGGCCGCCGGAGACCCCCTTGGGGAAGGACACCTCGGGCTTGAACCGCAGCCCCCAGTCACCGTCGCGCACATTGATCTCGGCGTCCGCGCTCCACGGCTTGGCCCAGGGCTCCAGGTCCTGCGGCTGGTAGCCATAGGCCACCACGTCGCCGATGTGCCGCAGCGCCCGGTCCGCGAGCCATACACACTCGTGCGGGACGTCCGCCTCCACCAGCCGCAGCAGCGCGAGGTCCTGCTCCGGCGGCAGCGGCAGGTGCGCGCCCTCCGGTGACGCACGCAGGGTCCGCCGGGCGGCCTCCGGGAGGAAGGCCAGCCGGGCGGCCACCGGGATGCCGTCGTTGAAGTCGGCTCCCCGTACGGCGAGTTGACGCTCCGGATCCCGGGCGATCTCCGGTGCGAGCACATGGGCGCAGGTCAGGATCAGGCCCGGCGCGACGAAGAACCCGCTCCCCCACATCGCGCCGTCGCCCTTGGCGCCGCCGTCCAGGAGGTGCACGGTCGCGGCCCGGGCGAGCGTGTCCAGACGCGGATCCGGCTCAGGCATGCGGCTCGTTCGGCGGTGCGGGCGGCCTGGCCGGGGGCGGAGGCGGGGGTGTCACCGGGGGCGCGGGCGGCAGGGGCGGTTCGGGGGCCTGCGCGGGTACGGGCGCGGGCGGCGGCGCGGGGTTCGGGGCGGCCGCCGGGGCGGGGGCCGTTCCCGCGGCCGGATCGTGCACCACAGCGGCCTCGGGAGCGGGAGTTCGGGAGGCAGACGTGCCCGCGGCCTCCGAGGAGTCCGTCGCGGAGGAGTCCGTCGCGGAGGAGTCCGTCGCGGAGGAGTCCGTCGCCGAAGTGTCCGATTCCGACGCGTCCGATGCCGCAGCCGCCCGGTCCCGGCCCGGCCGGGTGGGCGCCCCGCGCTCGCCGAACCGCCAGGTGAGGGTGACCTGTACGGAGGCCTTCGCCTCGCCCTCGGCGAGGATGGCCACGACCTTGCCCGGTTTGGCGGTCAGTTCGACGCCGAAGGTGAGGGCCGCCTCGTCGGGCGCGACCGCGGCGGCGGCGTCCAGGACGGACGAACCCACGCCCCGGATCAGCTCGCCGAGTTCCTCCACCCGCGCGGCCACCGTGTCCCGTACGCCGACGTCCTCGTCGTCCTCGCCGTACGCGGCCCCCGGACTGACCCGGGCGTACACCACCTGGCCGCCGGGCAGCTCGATCCGCTGCACGTACCCCACGGCCTGCCCCCGTCCGTCGCCCCCGTCGCGGCGCCCCGGACCGGGGCGCCCGACCGCTGGTGTCCGTATCCGATCCAGGTGCCGCGGCGCACGACGCCCACGCTCCGTTGTCCGTTGCGTGCGCGCGGTCCGCGAGGGATCTGCCGTGAGGGTACTGGCCTGCGCAGTTGCCCGCGAGGCTCCGGCCGACGGAATCCGGCCAAGTCCGCGCGGCCTACCATGAACGTCTGAGACGTTCTGGCACCAGGAGCATGAGTTGTACTTCACCGACCGTGGCATCGAGGAGCTGGCGAGGCGGCGCGGCGAGGAGGAGGTCAGCTTCGACTGGCTTGCCGAACAGCTGCGCACCTTCGTCGACCTGAACCCCGACTTCGAGGTACCGGTCGAACGACTCGCCACCTGGCTGGCCCGGCTGGACGACGACGAGGACGACGAGTAGGCGGGCGGAGGGGAAGGGATACACGTACCCCTTCCCCCTCCGCTCCCCCGCTCCGGCGCTCAGCTCACCCGGCCGGGTTCCCCGGCGTCGCCCCGTCCGCCCGGATCGCCTCGGCGAGTGCGGTGCCCAGGGCCGCCGAGCCCTTGCCGCTCGGGTGCAGTGGGGCGGCCGGGCTGGTCGGGATCAGGCCCTCCAGGTGGCGGTCGCCGGGTGCGGCGCAGCTGTCGTGGCCCTCGGTCGCGGCGAATCCGTCCACGAACACGGCGTTGTGCGCGGCGGCCTGTTCGCGCAGGGCGGCGCTGAGCTTGTTCACGGTGCCTTGGACGTAATCGGCGTCGCGGGCCCAGATCGGCTGGGTGGGATAGCAGCCGCCCTTGCGGATGTAGTCGCCGTAGCCGACCACGAAGACCCGGGCGGCCGGGGCCCGGCGGTGGATCTCGTCCAGCGCCTCGCCCAGCCGGGGCGCCCAGTCGGCGATGTCCTCGGCCAGCTGGTCGCGGCCGCCCGAAGTGAAGCGGTCGGCGCAGCTGGCCCCGACCGGCTCCGGCAGCGCGTTCAGACAGCTCAGGGCCGCGGTGACAAGACCGTTGTCGTTGCCGCCGATGGTCAGGCTGACCAGGTCGGTGCCGGGTCCGAGCGCCTCGTACTGCGGTGCGACGAAGCCGAATTGACGGCTCGCGAAGTGGTCGAGGGTCGCACCCGAGCAGCTGACGTCGTTGAGCCGGGCACCGATCCGCTCGGCCGCCACGTCCGGATATCCGGCCTTGGAGGCGAGGCAGGCGGGCCGCGAGAGGTCGATCGCGGGCACCAGCGGCGCGGCCGCGAAGGAGTCGCCGAGCGCGACGTAGTCAGGTGCCGCGTCCGCGGAGGCCTGGGCCTGCGCGGGCGCCGCGCCGAGGGCCGTGCAGAGCAGGGCCGCGCATCCGGCGACGGCGGTGACGAGCGGACGCGCACCGCGGCGGGCCCGCGGCGCGGCCGTGGTGGTCGAACGGGATGTGAAGGGGCGGGACGGCATGGGCACTCCTCGGTTCGGCTTGTGCGGGACACCAAAGGACGCGCTGTGCGCGGAGGATGAGGGATTTCCGGACGGCAGGCCGGGGACAGCGCCCCGCCTGCACAGCGATTCCGGCGCTCGCCATCCTCGCGCGCCGGCCGCACGGGAGCGCCGGGACGGCGGACAGGCTTTGCACGCTCCGTGTTGTGCGGGATCACAAATGATCATCCAGGCATCGTGCGTACGTCCGGGATCTGGTGCCACGCACCACGCCCGTGTTACCCCTGGGTACGACCCAAGGGAGGTGGTCCGGATGAACGAGCACGGCACGGTGCCGCGCACACTCGCCCACGGCGAGGCGCTGACCATAGCCGGGCGTCCGCTCCACGAACTCCTGCTGGAGCACTCGCGCGAGCTGGTCGGCCTGGTCGTCGTACGGCTGGCCGAGACGGTGCCCACCTACGCGGCCCTGCCCCGCGAGGCACTGCGTGGCGAGATCGCGTCCATCGTGGAACTCAACGTGGCCATGTGCGCCGAGGTCCTGCGCACCGGCAGCCTGCCCTCCACCGAGCAGCTCGACGCGCTGCGCGAGGCCGCGACCCGCAGGGCCGAGGAGGGCGTGGCGCTCGACGCCGTCGTCAGCGCCTACCACGTCGGGCTCCAGCTCTGTCTGGACGAGGTGCTCGGCCGGGCGGGTCCGGACGACCTGCCCAGCGTCCTCGACGGGACGGCGTGGGTACTGCGGTTCCTCCAGGTGACGACCTCGGCGGCGTCCGGCGGTTATGTACTGGCGCACAAGTCGGCCGTCGGCGAGGAGTACACCGCACGCCAGGCCCTGCTGTCGGCGCTGCTCGACGGCGGCCCCGCACAGGACACGGCGGCCCGGGCCGGTCTGGCCCTCCCGGAGTGCTATCTGGTGCTGTCCCTCGGCGTGGGCCCGCACCCCGACGAGCTGACCAGCGGCGTCGACTCCACGGTGGCCGCCCGGCGCAAGCTCCGGCGCCTGCGCGTGGAACTCGAACGGCACGTCGCGGGCGGGGTGTTGACCATGCTGACCGCCGAGGGCGGCCTGGCCCTCGTGCCGTACGGAACCCTGCCCGAGAAGCTCGGCCCCAGGGACTGGCAGTGGCTCGCGGGCGTACTCGACCATCTGGTCCGGGTCTGCGGCGCCGAGGTCACGGCGGGGGTGGCGGCGGCCGTACCGGACGACGTGCCGCAGGCCGTGCGACTGAGCGCCGAAGTACGGGAGGTGGCCGGGGTGTTCGACCGCGGCCCCGGCCTGCACCGCCTCGACGACCTGCTCCTGGAGTACCAGCTCACCCGCCCCGGGCCGGCCCGCGCCCGGCTCGCCGCGCTCCTGGAACCGTTGTCCGCGCGGCCCGACCTGCTGCACACCCTGCGGACCCACCTCGACAGCTCCCTCGACCGCCGGGTGGCCGCCGCCCGTCTCCAGGTCCACCCCAACACGGTCGACTACCGCCTGCGCAAGGTCGCCCTGCTCACCGGACTCGACACCGGCGATCCGGCGGACGTGCCCAGGGTCCGGGCGGCACTCGCGGCACTGGACGCGGCGGGACCGCCCGCGGTGTGAGGGGCGGCGCGGGACGGCCGGAGGGAAATTTCAGGCGGTCGGCCATGGATGCCACTTGACGGAAATTCTCTCAAGTCACCCTGATGACAAGGGAGTTGGCTTGGCGTTGCCGCGCCTCGAAGGCGCTACGGAGAGTGGCGGCGCCACTCGTCTCCGAAATCGGACCTTGACTTTCCGTGACCGCGATATATCGTGTGAGCAAGACGCGATAGTGCGTGACGTTGTCAGCCGAGCATGAGCATTGGCGGGCCGAGGAGGTCAGTACCCATGTCCGAACCCATGTCCGAGTGGTCCATCACCGAGCCCCGCAAGCTCGCCTTCGACGACGCACCAACGGCCCTGCACGTACGCGTGGTCAACGGCACGGTCAACGTCGTGGGCACCGAGGAGGGTTCCGCACGGCTCGAAGTCACCCGGATCGAGGGACCTCCGCTGAAGGTGAGTGACGAGGACGGCGTCCTGACCGTGGCCTACGAGGACCTTCCCTGGAAGGGCTTCCTCAAGTGGCTGGACCCCAGAGGTTGGCGCCGCAGCGCGGACATCTCGCTGGCCGTCCCCTCCCACACCCGCGTACGGATCGGAGTGGTCGCGGCGAGCGCGACGGTCTCGGGCGTACGGGCCACGACCGAGGTCCGGGGAGTCAGCGGCGACACCACCCTGGTGGCGCTCTCCGGCCCGGTGACCGCCGAGACGGTCTCCGGAAACGTCGAGACCCAACGGGTCACCGGAGACCTGACCTTCCAGTCCGTCTCCGGCGACCTCACGGTGATGGAGGGCGCCGAGGGCTCGGTCACGGCGGAGTCGGTGAACGGCTCTGTCGTCGTGGACCTCGACCGCTCGCAGCGCCCCGCGCAGATCGGGATCAACACCGTCTCGGGCGAGATCGCCCTACGGCTCGCAGAGCCCACGGACGCGGAGGTGGAGATCGGGACCACCTCGGGCACCGTCTCGAACGCCTTCGACGAGCTGCGCATCAGCGGCACTTGGGGCGCGAAACGGCTCTCCGGCAGGCTCGGCCCGGGCCGGGGCCGCCTGCGGGCGACCACGGTCTCCGGCCCGATCGCGCTGCTGCGCCGCCCGGCCGGCGAGGACTTCGCGACCCCCTCGGCCGCCAGAACGGCGCGCGACAGGAAGGCGGTCTGAGATGGCCCCCGTCTTCGCCCACGGGCGACTGCGCCTGTATCTGCTCAAGCTTCTCGACGAGGCCCCGCGCCACGGGTACGAGGTGATCCGGCTCCTGGAAGAGCGCTTCCAGGGCCTGTACGCCCCCTCGGCCGGGACCGTCTACCCGCGCCTGGCCAAGCTGGAGGCCGAGGGCCTGGTCACGCACACCACCGAGGGCGGCCGCAAGGTCTACGCGATCACCGACGCGGGCCGCGCCGAACTAGCCGACCGCAGTGGCGAACTCGCCGAACTGGAGCTGGAGATCAGGGAGTCGGTGGCCGAGCTGGCCGCCGAGATCCGGGACAACGTCCGCGGGGCCGCGGGCGATCTGCGCCGCGACATGCGTGCGGCGGCCGCCGAGGCACGCGCGGGCACGGGCAAGGGCAGGACCAACGGCAGCGGGCGGGGCCGGGGCACCGCCGAGGACTCCCCCGGCGCCGCCGACTTCTTCGACGCGTCCTGGGGCGACACGGAGGCTTGGCGCGAGGCGAAGGAGGAGTTCAAGCGCGCCAAGCAGGAGTGGAAGGAACAGGCGCGCCGCGCGAAGGACGAGAGCCGCCGTGCCCGCGAGGAGGCACAGCGCGCCCGTCGCCAGGCCAAGGAGGCCCAGGAGCGCGCCCAGACCGAGGCCCAGGAAGAACTCCAGCGCATCGCCCGCCAGGTCCAGGAGCAGGTCCAGGACCACTTCACCCGCGGCGACTGGCCAACCGGCGTACGCGAGGGCCTGAGCGAACTCGCCCGGGAATTCGGCGACTTCGGCAAGATGCTGAGCAAGGAATTCGGCACCGAGCCCACCGTCGACGCCTCCGCCGGGGGCACCTCCCACGACGGCCCGGCGGACACGGAGTCACCCACCACGACGACGGCCGACTCCCCCGGGAAGACCGGCACCCGGCCGAGCACACGGCCCGGCACCACACCGGCCGAAGAACCCCACATCACACCGGGCGACGACGAGGACTTCCGCCTCGCCTACGACCCCGCCTGGGCCCACGAGCCCCCGAGCGGCAACCCCGCACGCGACCTCGACCGGCTCCTGGACCGCTTCCGGGACGACATCCGCGACGCGGCCCGCGACCACGGTGTGACCACGGACCAGCTCAAGGAGGCCCGCCGCAATCTGTCCAGCGCGGCGGCCCACATGGTCGCCAGCCTGAAGGGGGCCCACTCCAGCGGGAGTTGAGAGCGGCCCACTCACCTCACCCGGACTCGTCAGCGCCGGACGCGCCACCGCCGGACTCGTCAGCGCCGGACTCGTCAGCACCGGACTCACCACCGCCGGACTCGCCCTCTCCGTACAGCACTCGGCGTACGGCCGCGTGCGTCACGCCGTGATCGGCCAATACCTCCTCCCATACTTCTTGTGCACGGCCTGCCTGCTCACCCCTCTCACCCGTCCCGCCAACACCCTTGACCTAAATCAAAGTTGAGGTTCTAGCGTCGTTCTCGCGGCGCCCCACACGGCGCCCCACGGTCCGGCATCCGCCGGGCGAGCAGCGCGAGCAGCACAAGCAGCACGTAGGCAAGAGCAGGACGTAAGCAGGGAAGGCGGCACGTCATGGAGTACTCGCACAGCGACCGGGAGCTCGTCCAGCAGCCGATCGGCTACTGGGGCTGGGCGGCGCAGAAGTCGGTCGTGACCTATATCCGGGCGGGGCTGGCAGAGTACGGGTTCACTCAGCCGCGCTGGTGGGTGCTCGCCCAGGTGGCACGTAGCGAGGCCCCGCGCACCCGGGAGGACATGGCCTCACTCCTGAAGGGGTACCTGGACGCCGGGGCCACTGCCATTCACGAAGAGGTGGACGCGCTGATCGCCACCCAGTTGATCATGGAGGAGGCGGACGGACGCCTGATCCTGACGCCCGAGGGCAACGAGCTCTTCGGCAAGCTCGCCGCGCGGCAGCGCGAGATGCGCACGCAGATCCACCACGACATCAGCGACGAGGAGTACCTGACCACCCTGAAGGTCCTCCAGCGCATGATCCACAACACCGACGGCAAGGCCTGGCACCACTGACGCCGGGGCGGGGTGCGGAACAGGGCGGGGTGCGGAACGGGGCGGGGAGGGGTCGGGCGGGGCCGCTGCCGTAAACGGGGCCCGGTACACGCAGACAAGGCAAGGGCGGCGGCAGGCGCCATGACGCCGCCCGACCGCCGCCCCACCTCACACAGTGAGGACGATCTTCCCGAACAGGTCGCCGGAGGCGAGACGTTCGAAGCCCTCGCGGGCGCGGTCCAGCGGCAGGCTCTCCTCGATGACGGGGCGCAGACCGGTGTTCGCGCAGAAGGCGATCAGGTCCTCCAGCTCGTCCTTGGAGCCCATGGTCGAACCGACGACCTTGAGCTCCAGGAAGAAGATGCGAGTCAGCTCGGCGTGCGAGGGCCGGTCACCGCTGGTGGCACCGGAGATGACCACGGTGCCGCCGGGGCGCAGCGACTTGACGGAGTGGGACCAGGTGGCGGCGCCCACGGTCTCGATCACCGCGTCCACGCGCTGCGGCAGCCGGGCGCCGGACTCCAGGGCCTCGACGGCGCCGAGTTCCAGGGCGCGCTTGCGCTTGGCCTCGTCCCGGCTGGTCGCGAAGACCTTCAGGCCCGCAGCCTTGCCGAGCGCGATCGCGGCGGTGGCCACACCGCCGCCCGCGCCCTGGACGAGGATCGAATCGCCGGGGCGCACACCGGCGTTGGTGAAGATCATGCGGTACGCGGTCAGCCAGGCGGTCGGCAGGCAGGCCGCCTCCTCGAAGCTCAGGTCCTTGGGCTTGGGCAGGACGTTCCAGGTGGGAACGGTGACCTGCTCGGCGAAGGTGCCCTGGTAGCGCTCGGTCAGGATGGAGCGCGGCTCACCGGGCTCCACTCCGTACCCGGACTGTCCAATGACGGAGTGCAGTACGACCTCGTTGCCGTGCTCGTCGACGCCGGCCGCGTCGCAGCCGAGGATCATCGGGAGCCGGTCCTCGGTGATGCCGACACCACGGAGCGACCACAGGTCGTGGTGGTTGAGCGAGGCGGCTTTGACGTTGACGGTCGTCCAGCCGGGGCGACTCTCGGGGGCGGGCCGCTCCCCCAACTCGAGTCCGCTGAGCGGCTGGTCACGGTCGATGCGGGCGGCGTATGCGGCGAACATGAACCTGACGATAGGCGCGGCCGGGCCGTGACGGAACGCCCACCGGATGTGACACGCACCGCGCTGCCACGCCGTGCCCCGCCCGAACCCCCGCCGAGGGCTCCGGCAACGCCCGAAGGACCCCGCAAACGCCCGAAGGGCCCCGCCTCGCGGCAGGACCCTCCGGTTCGTACACCCCCCGATAGTGCGGTCGGGTTCAGCGTCGGGCGACGCCCTCGGCCCGGGCCGCGGCGGCGACCGCGGCGGTGACGGCGGGAGCGACCCGCTCGTCGAAGGGCGAGGGGATCACGTAGTCCGCCGCGAGCTCGTCGCCGACCACGGCCGCGAGCGCCTCGGCGGCCGCAATCTTCATGCCCTCGGTGATGGCGCTGGCGCGCACCTGGAGGGCACCCGCGAAGACACCGGGGAAGGCGAGCACGTTGTTGATCTGGTTCGGGAAGTCCGAGCGCCCGGTCGCGACGACGGCCGCGTACTTGTGGGCGACCTCCGGGTGGACCTCCGGGTTCGGGTTGGCCATGGCGAAGATGAAGGGGTCCTTCGCCATCGAGGCCACCGCGGCCTCCGGGACCGTACCGCCGGAGACGCCGATGAAGACGTGGGCGCCGTTGAGGGCGTCCTCCAGGGAACCGGAGAGACCGGCCTTGTTGGTGATCTCGGCGAGTTCGCGCTTGACGTCGGTCAGGTCACCGCGGTCGCTGCTGACGATGCCCTTGCGGTCGGTGACGGTCACATCACCGATACCCGCCTCGAGCAGGAACTTGGCGATGGCGACGCCAGCCGCACCCGCACCCGAGATGACCGCACGCAGCTCGCCGAGCGCACGACCCGTGAGGCGGGCGGCGTTGCGCAGCGCGGCCAGGGTCACGATCGCGGTGCCGTGCTGGTCGTCGTGGAAGACCGGGATGTCGAGGCGCTCGATGAGCCTGCGCTCGATCTCGAAGCAGCGCGGCGCCGAGATGTCCTCGAGGTTGATGCCGCCGAAGGAGGGCGCGAGGCGGGCCACCGTCTCGACGATCTCGTCGGTGTCCTTGGTGTCGAGCGCGATCGGAACCGCGTCCACGCCGCCGAACTGCTTGAAGAGGATGGCCTTGCCCTCCATCACGGGGAGCGAGGCCTCCGGGCCGATGTCACCGAGGCCGAGCACCGCGGTGCCGTCCGTGACGACGGCCACGACCTGGGACTTCCAGGTGTAGTCGTGAACGAGCTCGGGCTGCTCGGCGATGGCGGTGCACACCTTCGCGACGCCGGGCGTGTAGGCCAGCGACAGGTCGTCGCGGTCCCGGATCGGGACGGTCGACTGCACTGCCATCTTGCCGCCACGGTGCAGCGCGAATGCCGGGTCGAAGTCGCCCAGGGGCTCTGCGCCACCTTCCTGACCCGTATTGCTGTCGCTGCGAGGATTGACGATCTCCGCTGCCACTGGTGTTACCCCTTAAATCTGCATGGTTGAGGGTGACCACTCCTGGTTGAGAAGTGGGCGGGCACCGCACGGGACCCAGCTGCCGTGTAGTAGGGGTCCTGCGCGACGGGCGCGCCGCACACGCGCCCTGAGCCCCGGGTGAGGGGTGTAAAGGTCCTTCTTACCGGACGGACAGCACCTGGGACGAGTCAATATCGACTCGGTGACATGACTCATAGTCGAACACCTGCCCAACCGTCCACGAAGTGGGCACGACGGCTCAGGGACACCCGGGAACAGGCGAGCGATTAGCCCGCATCGTGAGATACGCCGGAGATCCTCCGGTGAAACGTGCGCGATTCCGGAGATGATCCGGCGACTATGCGGCTTTCGGGTGAGGTTCGGGGGTCTCCCGTTATCCGATTTTGACATGGAAGGACGGCTGAACGGCGTCATCCGAATGGCAGGATGCCGTCATCACACGTGGTCGCAGCGCCCAGTGAAGCGCGCGTAACGACCAGACGGCTACTCCCTTCACCCCAGCCGGAGGAACCCACCATGACCGCAGGCATCACCCGTCGCACCGCCGCAAGGTCCGCGCAATCCCGGATCACCGCGATCAGTGCGATCGCGGTCGCAGGCGCGCTCCTGCTCACCGGATGCGGAGACCAGACCGACGCGGCGGGCGACGGCGGCGATTCCACGGGCTCGGCACCGCTCGCCGACAAACTGCCCGGGAACATTCGCAACAAGGGAGTCATCAAGGTCGGTTCGGACATCGCCTACGCTCCCGTCGAATTCAAGGACGACTCCGGGAAGACGGTCGGTTTCGACCCGGATCTCGCGGACGCGATGGGCAAGCAGCTCGGCGTGGAGTTCGAGTTCGAGAACGGCACCTTCGACAACCTCATCGGTGGTCTGCGCTCCAATCGGTACGACCTCGCCATGTCGGCGATGACGGACACCAAGGACCGTCAGGAGGGCGTGGACTCCGAGACCGGCAAGAAGGTCGGCAAGGGCGTCGACTTCGTCGACTACTTCACCGCCGGTGTCTCGCTGTACACGAACAAGGGCGAGACCCAGGGCATCACGACCTGGGCCGACCTGTGCGGCAAGAAGGTCGTCGTCCAGCGCGGCACCGTCTCGCACGACCTGGCCAAGGCCGAGGCGAAGAAGTGTCCGGGCGGCAAGAAGCTGTCCATCGAGGCCTTCGACAACGACCAGCAGGCCCAGACCCGGCTCCGCTCCGGTGGCGCCGACGCCGGTTCCTCCGACTTCCCCGTAGCCGCCTACGCCGTGAAGACCTCCGGCGGCGGCAAGGACTTCGAGCTGGTCGGCGAGCAGGTCGAGGCGGCTCCGTACGGCATCGCCGTGGCGAAGACCAACACCGAGCTGCGGGACGCGCTGGTCGCGGCGCTGAACGCGATCATCAAGGACGGTACGTACGACAAGATCGTCAAGAAGTGGGGCGTCCAGGCGGGAGCCGTGAAGTCGGCTGTCGTCAACGGCGGCAAGTGACCCCGAAAGCACATCCGTCACCGAGCCGTGGGAAAGGCATCACCCGTGACTGACCTGGAAAAGACGGGACCACAGGACGTCCCGCCGCCCGCCCGGCACCCGGAGGCCATCAAGGCCATCCCGGTGCGCCACTACGGACGCTACGTCTCCGCCGTGATCGCGCTCGCGGTCCTCGGCGCGATCGTCTACGCCTTCGCACAGGGCGACATCAACTGGGGCGCCATCCCCGACAACTTCTTCGACGAGCGCATCCTGCGCGGTGTGCGCGTCACCCTGGTCCTGACCTTCCTGTCGATGGCCATCGGCATCGGCGGCGGCATCCTGCTCGCGGTGATGCGGCTCTCGAAGAACCCGGTGACCTCGTCGATCGCCTGGTTCTACATCTGGTTCTTCCGGGGTACGCCGGTCCTGGTCCAGCTCTTCGTCTGGTTCAACCTCGGCTTCGTCTTCGACTACATCAACCTCGGCCCCGTCTACAAGGACGAGTGGTCGGACTTCATGACGCCGTTCCTCACGGCGCTGCTCGGCCTCGGCCTCAACGAGGCCGCGTACATGGCGGAGATCTGCCGTGCCGGTCTGCTCTCCGTCGACGAGGGCCAGACCGAGGCCTCGCACGCGCTCGGCATGAGCCACTCCAAGACGCTGCGCCGTGTCGTGGTCCCGCAGGCGATGCGCGTCATCGTGCCGCCGACGGGCAACGAGGTCATCAACATGTTGAAGACCACCGCTCTGGTGGCGGCCACGCAGTACTCCGAACTCCTGCGCTACGCCCAGGACATCGGCCAAACATCCGGCGCGACCGTGGAAGTGCTGTTCCTCGCGGCGGCCTGGTACCTGATCATGACCTCCGTGCTCAGCGTCGGGCAGTACTACCTGGAGCGGCACTACGCGCGCGGTGCGTCCCGTGCCCTGCCGCCGACCGTGTTGCAGAAGATCAAGGCCCACACGCTGTCTCTCGGCAGCCCGAGGGGAGTCAGCTGATGACCGCGATGGTGAAGGCCGAGGGCGTCCACAAGTCCTTCGGCAATGTCGAGGTCCTGAAGGGCATTGACCTGGAAGTGGCCACGGGTGAGGTCTTCTGCCTCATCGGCCCGTCCGGTTCCGGCAAGTCGACCTTCCTCAGGTGCATCAACCACCTGGAGAAGGTCAACGCGGGCCGCCTGTACGTGGACGGCGAGCTGGTCGGCTACCGGCAGAAGGGCGACAAGCTCTACGAGCTCCGCGACAACGAGGTGGCGCTCAAGCGCCGCGACATCGGCATGGTCTTCCAGCGCTTCAACCTCTTCCCGCACATGACCGCGGTGGAGAACATCATGGAGGCGCCGGTCCAGGTCAAGGGCCAGTCCAAGTCGGAGGCGCGGGAGCGCGCGCTCCAGCTCCTGGACCGGGTGGGCCTGGCCGACAAGGCGAAGAACTACCCCTCGCAGCTGTCCGGCGGCCAGCAGCAGCGCGTGGCGATCGCCCGCGCGCTGGCCATGGAACCCAAGCTGATGCTCTTCGACGAGCCGACCTCGGCACTCGACCCGGAGCTGGTCGGTGACGTCCTCGACGTCATGCGCGACCTCGCCGAGTCCGGCATGACGATGGTCGTCGTCACCCACGAGATGGGCTTCGCCCGTGAGGTCGGCGACTCGCTCGTCTTCATGGACGAGGGCGTCGTGGTCGAGTCGGGCCACCCGCGCGACGTACTGACCAAGCCCCAGCACGAGCGCACCAAGTCCTTCCTCTCGAAGGTCCTGTAGGCGAGGGCGCGACAACGCGCACGGGGGCGGTACGCGACTGCGTACCGCCCCCGTGCGCGTTCCGGCTCACGGCCGGGCCCGTCACCCGGGCCTCTCGCCCGGGCCCGCCCCCTACTTCAACCCGAGCACCAACCCGTCCTCCGGCGAGCACCACACCTGCCGCGCCTCGGAGAAGCCGCTCTCCTTCAGGGTGCGGGCGTGCCACTCGGCGTTGGGGGTGTCGCCGTCGGCGTGCTCCCCGTAGATGGCGAAGCGCTCGGCGGTGGGACCGGCCAGCAGCGGGTCCTTGGCGGCGACGTCCCACCAGGCCAGCCAGTCCAGGACCCCCGCGGCCTTCTCCCGGTCCTGCCGCCCGTGCCGGTGGGTGCGGGCGGCGGCGTTGATGAGCGGGGTGGACTCGTCGGGCATGTGGTCGGCGTTCAGGAAGACGCCGCCCGGCTGGACGATCCCGGCGAGCTGCCCGTAGAGCACCGCGAGCGGTTCGCTGTGCAGCCAGTGCAGGGCGGTGGCGGTGAGCACCGCGTCGTACGACTCGTGGGGCAGCGCCGCGGTCCAGTCCGGGTCCTTCAGGTCGGCCGTCACGAAGGTGACGCGGTCGTCGCCCTCGAAGGTGCCGCGGGCGATGGTGAGCAGCGCCGGGTCCAGGTCGACACCCGTACTGACGGCCTCGGGGAACCTCTGGAGCAGCCGGTCCGTAATACTCCCTGTACCGCATGCCAGATCCAGCACCCGGGGCGCGGGGCCCACCAGTGCCTCGACCATGTCCAGCATGACCCGGAACCGCTCCTCGCGGTCGGGCAGGTACCACTCCTGCTGCCGGTCCCAGCTGTCCTGCCAGGCGCGCCAGTCCCCGGGGGCCGGTACCGCCAGTGTCGCTTCCGTCGTCTCGGTCAAGGAAAACCCCTCCACGTAATACCCTGGATGCCGTAACACCCATTACTCCCTCAAGGCACGACCATAGACCGCCCTCGTAAGGACTACAAGTGGAACTGGCCTCTTACTCGGATTACGCCGTGCGTCTCGTCAACAGCGAGGAGCCGGGCCGGGGCAAGGACACGCTCACCTCGGTCGAATCCGTACGCGCGCTGTTCGGCGGGAACGCGTCGGCCGCCCGCCGGGCCACCGACGCGGACGTGACCCGTTTCCGGTCGGTGCGCACCCGGCTGAGGTCCGTCTTCGAGGCCGCCGACTCCGGCGAGGAGACCCTCGCGGTCGACCTGCTCAACTCACTGCTCCTGGAGTTCCCGGTCAGCCCGCAGATCTCCGGGCACGACTACCGGGACGACGAGGGGAACCCGCTCTGGCACATGCATCTGGCCGACCATCCCTCGAACGCGACCGCGGGCTACGCCGCCATCGCCGCCATGGGCCTGGCCATGCATCTGACCGAGTACGGCGTCGACCGGCTCGGCCTGTGCGAGGCGAGCCCCTGCCGCAACGCCTACCTCGACACCTCGACCAACCGCTCCCGCCGCTACTGCTCGGACCGGTGCGCGACCCGCGCGAACGTCGCCGCCTACCGCGCCCGCAAGCGCTTGGAGGCGGACCGGTCGGCGAGCACCGGCCGCAGTGCCGAGAACAGCCAGGGCAGCAACCCCGGCCGCTGAGCCCCCTTCCGACCCCGTGGCCGGTAACGCCCGAGGACCCTGCCCAGTACGAACTCCTCGGGCACCGTGCCGTAATCGGTGCTGTCCGCCCCGGCCCCCGGGTTGTCGGCCAGCACCCACCAGCCCGTCTCCCGGCGCTCGGCCGCGCGTTTGACGATGAGCAGGTTCTGCTGGAGAGGGTGACGCAGTATCACCACATCGCCGGCCCGCACCCGTGCGCCGTACCGCACGAGCACCTGGTCGCCCTGGTAGAGGGTGGGCACCATGGAAGGCCCCTCCACCTCCGCGAGCCCGAACAGCGCCCGGACGTCGCGCCCTTCCGGCGTCTGTGGCATCAGAAATCCTCCCGGTCCCTGAGTCGCCCCGTCGGCTCCCTCGATGCACCAGTGTCCCGGACTTTCGACCTAAGCCCGCGGGGGTGGCCGCGAAAACTCGCCTCCCACGGAGTAATGTCCCACCTGAGAAGACGATCACGAGGAAGGACAGCTCCATGCTCTCCCGCCTGTTTGCTCCCAAGGTCAAGGTCAGCGCGCACTGCGACCTGCCCTGCGGTGTGTACGACCCGGCCCAGGCCCGCATCGAGGCGGAGTCCGTCAAGGCCGTCCAGGAGAAGATGGCCGCCAACGACGACGCCCACTTCCAGGCGCGCGCCACCGTTATCAAGGAGCAGCGCGCCGAACTCGCCAAGCACCACGTCTCGGTGCTGTGGAGCGACTACTTCAAGCCCCCGCACTTCGAGAAGTACCCGGAGCTGCACCAGCTGGTCAACGACACCCTGAAGGCCCTCTCGGCCGCCAAGGGCTCGAAGGACCCGGCCACCGGTCAGAAGGCTCTGGACTACATCGCCCAGATCGACAAGATCTTCTGGGAGACGAAGAAGGCCTGACCACCGGTCAACTCCTTCGCGCTACGGCCTCGTTGGCGGTAGCCACCCCCCGCACCCGGATCGCGGGTCGCCCAACACGGCGGCCAATGCGGTCCGGGTGCGGTCTTGTTCGGACGGCCGTACGTGCTCGCCAGCGCACTCCGGCCGTACGTTCCCGCCAGCGCACCCCATCCGTACGAGCCCGCCACCGCACCCCGGCCCTACGTACCCCACCACACCCCGGCCGATTGCCGCTCCGCCCGCGACGCAGATGTCCAAGAGGCTCACGGGACTTCCCCCGGCCCTGACGGCGCACCCCTCTCCGCCTGCATCGTGGCGCGGCCCGAAGCGGCGAGCAGCGCGACCAGGGCGAGCAGCGCCAGCAGGACGACGAGCAGCAGCAGGACGCTGGCGACCGTCGGGTGGTTCCAGAGAGCGAAGACCAGGGCCACGATCAGCAGTGCGGCCGTGGTGAGCCACCGGCGATGGGTCTGTGCCCAGGTTCCGGCCCGGCCGGTGCGGATCTGGTGGGCGAATGCCCACCGGGCGGCGGAGTCCGCGGCCCGCTCGGACGTACCTCTGACGGCGCGTGGCAGTCGGCCGGGGCCGACCAGATAGGCGGCCAGTGCGACGACCACGCCGAGCACGATCGCGGTGCGAAGACTGACCCGTAGGAAGCGCAGCAGTGTGTCGAAGATGACCGCCGCGGCGGCGTCCGACTGCACCCGGGGCGGGAGGTGGTCCAGGTAGTAGCGGCGCGCGACGACCAGGGCGATGGCCACGACCAGGCAGGCGAAGGCCGCGCCCAGGGCGGTGCGTGCCAGGGCGCGGCGGCGTCGGTGCGCGAGCAGCAGGCCCGCGGCACCGGTCACCGCGGCCATCGCCGGAAGCCAGTTTCCGATCTCGTCCAGGAGTTGGGCACCGTCACGGACCTTCTCCAGCTGGTCGGACTGGACGAGCACCATCTGCTTGTGGGAGTCGGGGATCTTGGCGGCCGGGGACAGGCCGGCGTCGACGAGCGTCTCCCTCACCTGGTCGACGGCTTGGCCGACATCGAGGGTGACCGTTCCGTCGTTCACGCCGACGGCGCCACGGCCCTCGCCGGTCAGCGCGTCCACGACCGCGGCATGGGCCTTCCGGTTGGAGGCCGCCCAGATCCGCTCGAAGCGGTCGCTGCGCACGAAGCGTGTGGCCACCTTCTCCGCTGTGCTGCTGACGGCCGCGTCGAGCTGGGGGCCCAGGCCCTTCACGGCCTCCGCGGCCCTCGGCGGCAGTCCCCGTGACTCCATCCAGGCGGCGATGTCCGCGGCGGTCCGGTTCCCGTCCACCCGCACGTTGGCGGCGTGGGTGATGCGTCTGACCGCCACGTCCTCGACCGCCGGTTCCGAGGCCAGCGGCTTGACCGTGGCGACGTACCGGTCCGTGTCGAGCGCGATGCCGTGCAGCCACACCCCGATGAGCGCGAGCGGCACCAGGACACAGGTGAGAACGAGGAGCACCCCGGAGACGATGCTCCTGGCGACCCGGGCAGGTGTCGAACCTCGTTTGTGCCCGCCGGGTGCCGCCGCGCTTGCGCCGCCGTTCGGGGCGGTGCCGGGCTCGGACGATTCATGGGGGCCGGTCATGTGCGCTCCGAGGCTGCTGGGTGGTCGCCTGCCTCCATTTCCGTGGCACCACGGCGGGACGGCACTCCCAGACGAGCCGTATGAGCGAGAAGAACCCCGAACGGGCCGTTCTCGGGCCCGGCGGGCTCCGGAGCGGATTCGCCTACCGGTAGGCGGGCTCCGGAGCGGATTCGCCTACCGGTCGGCGGTGGCCTGCCGCGCGATCAGCTCCAGCAAGCGGGCGTGCGTCTGTTCATCGGCCGCCGCCACGAGTCCGCCCGCGCCCGTGTGCGGGGGCTGGCCGTGGATGCCGGTCACCACGCAGCCGGATGCCCGGCACAGGGCGATGCCCGCGGCGAAGTGCACGCTGTCGCGCAGGTGGCCGTCGGTGACGTACGCGGCCCTGCGGCCTGCGGCGACCCAGGCGACGGCCAGGGTGGTGGAGACCACGCGCGGCCGGAAGTGTTCCGTGAATCCCGGGGCGGTGAGGAGCCGGGCGGCGGAGAAGTCCGGGGCGTTGGGGAACGGCGGGTCGAGGTTGAGGTCGACCAGACGGGAGGCGGCGGAGGGGGTCAACTCCTCGCCGTACTCCCCGGCACCGTCACCGACACCGTCCCGCTCCAAGTCCCCTTCCGGCACGGGTCGTTGAACGCGAGCACGTTCCCCGTCCGTCCAGAACACCTCCCCGCTGAACGGGTCGGCCGTCGCCGCCACCGTGATGTCGGGACCCACCCGCAGGGCGACGTTCACCCCGACCAGCATGTTGTGCACCGCGTAGTTGAGCGTGCCGCACAGAGGGTCGACCAGCCATCGGCGTGACGCGCCGACGGGTCCGGTCCGACCGCTCTCCTCGCCCGTGACGGCGTCGTCGGGCCGGGCCGTGCGCAGCACGTCGAGGATGGCCTTCTCCGCCGCGAGATCCGCCGCGGTCGCGAAGTCACCGGCGCCCTTCTCGTACCGCGTCAGCGCCGCCCCGTACATCTCACGAACCACGGCGGCCCCGGCTCGCGCCGCCGCCACCGCCACGCGCGCGTCGGAGACACCGCCCGTCACTGCCACGTGCTCGTCGGGCGCACCGGCCGTCACTACTACGTGCTCGTCGGACGCACCGCCCGTGCTCGCCCCGCGCGTCTCTGCCGCGCCGCTCATCGCCCCCACGTGCACCCAGCCCCCGCTCCCGGTCCCGGTCCCGCTCAGCCCTGTTCGCCCTCCCGGGCGCCGACCGCTCCGGGTCCGAACACCCGGTTGCCCGCGGGTTGCGGTTCGGGGCTGCGGAAGTAGTCGTCGAGGGCGAACACTACGTGCATACGGCCGAGTTGACCGACATCGTCGGTGTCGAGCAGCGCGAATCCGGTACGGGCGTCCGCCTCCGCGATGCCGAAGGCGCAGGTGAGGAAGGCGACCCAGTCGGCCTCGCTCAGGAGTCCGTCGCCGTCCGGGTCGGACAGGCCGAAGGCGAGTTCGCGCACCTTGTCGAGGAAGGGGGTCCGGGGGTTCTCGGGCAGCCCGCTCTCGCAGGCGTGCACGAACTGCTCCCTGGTCAGGCGCTCACCGGGAGCCGGGGCCAGGGTGGCGAGGCCGTCGTCCCAGAGCGCGGTGAAGTACCCCTGGACCGTGGCCGCTTCCTCCGTACCGGGTGCGTGCCCGAGAGCCTTGGCGCAGGCACGACCCCGCAGCTCCAGGCAGCGCCGGTCCAGAACTCCCGTACCGGGAACGGAACTTGAGTCACCACCGTCCGCCACCGAGCCGGAGCCGGCGGCGTCCGCGTCGAGGAGGAGCAGATCGAAGAAGTACGCGTACTTGGCCCGGAGCAAGCCGTCGGGCATGGCGGTCCCTCTCGTCGTCGGACGGTCAACCGGAGCGTAGCCGCGCGCCTTCGCGATGCACCAGGCCGGGCGAGCGCCACGGGAACCGACCGTTCCGCACCGGGGCCACCCGCCCGATCATGCCTTCGGTCAGGCACTCGGCCACGTACTCGGTCAGGCCCGTCAGGCGCCCGGCCGCGCGCTCAGTCCCGCGCATGAGCCCCCCGCCGCCGCTCCGGGATCGCGTCCCCGGCCGGGGCCTCGCCTCGCCCGTAGTGATGGGTGATCACCATGTACAGCAGGCCGGTGCCGAGGACGACGGCACCGCACAGGAGCACAACGTAGTTGTCGTACCAGGCGACTTCGGGGGTGCGGGCCCAGCAGATGTTGATGATGGCGAAGATGCCGTAGGCGAGGGCGCCGAAGTTCACCAGGAGGCCCCAGCGTCCGAGGGTGAACTCGCCGCTCGGTTTCCAGCCCTTGAGGCGCGCGCGCAGGGCGGCGAGGACGACCATCTGGAACGAGGCGTAGATGCCGAGGATCGCGAACGAGACGATCTTGGTGAGGGCGTCGGTGGACAGCAGCGAGGCGAAGGCGATGAGCGCGGGGATCACCGCGGCCACCAGGAGGGCGTAGCCGGGGACGGCGCGGGCGTGGGCGAACTTCCGCAGGAACTGGTGGCCGACGATCATCTCGTCGCGTCCGTAGGCGTAGATGAGCCTGCCCGCCGCGGCCTGGAGGCTGACGGTGCAGGAGAGGAAGGAGATGAGGACGACGGCCATGACGAGCCGGGCGCCGGTCTCGCCCATGGCGTCGTAGAGCACCTTCACCACCGGGTCGGTGTCCTCCCCGGAGAGCACCGCCTGGTAGTCGGCGACCGAGAGCAGCAGGGTCAGGCAGGTGAAGGTGGCCGCCGCGCCGCCCACGTAGATGGTGCGGCGCATCGCCTTGGGGATCACCTTGCCCGGATGGGCGACCTCCTCCGCGGTGTCCCCGCAGGCCTCGAAGCCGTAGTACTGGTAGAAGCCGATGATCGCCGCGGCCAGGAAGACCGGCAGGTACGAGCCGTTGCCCTCGGTGCCGTAGGTGTCGAAGATGACGCCGAGGTTGTGGTGGCGGTGGGTGGCCAGCAGGTAGATGCCCACGACGAGCGCGCCGATGAGTTCCGCGCCGAAGCCGATCACCGCGGCCCAGGAGAGCACCCGGGTGCCGGCGTAGTTGATGACGATGGCGACCAGGATGAGGACGACGGTGCACAGCACGGTGGTGTGCACGGTCGGGTCGAAGCCGAAGAGGATGGCGATGTAGGGGCCCGCGCCGTAGGCGACCGAGGTGATGGTGACCAGGAGCGCCCACATGTAGACCCAGCCGGTCATCCACGCCCAGCGCTTGCCCCACAGGCGGCGCGCCCAGGGATAGACGCCGCCCGCGATCGGGTACTGCGCCACCACCTCGCCGAAGACCAGCGCCACCAGGAACTGCCCCGCGCCCGCGAGGACGAACGCCCAGATCATCGGCGGGCCGCCCTCGGCGAGTGCGGTGCCGAAGAGGGTGTAGGTGCTGACCACCGGGGAGAGGTAGGTGAAGCCGAGGGCGAAGTTGGCCCAGGGGCCCATGTCCTTGCGGAACTCCGAGGTCCGCTCCGGTGTCGTACGCGGCTGCCCCGGGCCGTCCTGCCCGGCCGCGCTCGCCCCGGCCATCAGGCGCTCGCCGCCGCGTCGCCGGAGACCTGTGGGCGTCCCGGCGGACCGCCGCCGCCCCGGATCAGGTCCGCGGCGCGCTCGGCCACGAGCAGCACGGTCACCATCGGATTGATGGTCGGCATGCTCGGGAACACGCTCGCGTCGACGATCCGGATGCCCTCCTGGCCGCGCAGCCGCAACTGCGGGTCCAGGACGGCCATCGGGTCGTCGTCCGCGCCCATCTTGCAGGTGCCCGCCGGGTGGTAGACGGTGTGCGCCGCGCGTCGTCCGTACTCCGACAGGTCCTCGTCGCTGCGGACATCCGGTCCCGGTGCCACCTCGCGTACCAGCCAGTCGCTCAGCGGTGCGGTGGCCGCCACCTCACGGGCGATCTTCAGGCCGTCGACGATCGTGCGTTCGTCATGGCCCTCCGGATCGGTGAAGTAGCGGAAATCCAGGGCGGGTTGTGTGGTCGGGTCGGCGCTTCGCAGCCACATGCGCCCCACCGAGCGCGCCCGCGGCACGTTCGGCGTCATGCACACTCCGTGCTCCACGGCCGGATAGCCGAGACGTTCCGTATTGACCGTGAACGGCACTTGGTAGAAGTGGAACATCAGGTCCGGGCGCGGGCCCGAGCCGTCGCGGCGCAGGAACAGGCCCGCGTCCGAGTCCATCGCCGAGTTCGGCGGAATGGGTCCGTCGGTCTCCCAGACGATGACGGACTCGGGATGGTCGAGCAGGTTCTCGCCGACGCCTGGCAGATCGGCACGTACCTCGATGCCCAGCTCGCGCAGCTGGTCCGCGGGGCCGATGCCGGAGAGCAGGAGCAGCCGCGGGGTGTCCACGGCACCCGCGCAGACCAGCAGTTCGCGCTCCGCGCGCAGTACCGCCTTGCCGCCGTCGGCCTCGCGTACCCGCACCCGGGTCAGCCTGCCGTCCTCGTCCGGAAGGAGCCGGTGCGCCCACGTCTCGAGCAGCAGCGTCAGGTTGGGGCGGGCGAGCACCGGATGCAGATACGCGACGGAGGCCGAGGAGCGCAGATTTCCCTCCGGCTCGTAGGCGAGGGAGAAGAATCCGGCGCCGTCGGCGAAGGGCTGTGCGTTGAAGTCCTCGACCACGGGCACGCCGAGGGCCCTCGTGGCGGCGGTCACGAAGTCGCGGGCGATCGGATTGCGGTCCTGCTCGGCCACCGGCACGATCCGGGTCAGCAGCCGTTCCCGGTACGGCAGGATCGTGCCCGGGTCCCAGCCGGTGCAGCCGTGCGCGACCCATTCGTCGAGGTCCTGCGGCAGCGGCAGAAAGCTGATCAGGGTGTTGTGCGAGGAGCAGCCGCCAAGCACGCGCGCCCGGGAGTGCAGGATGTGCGAGTTGCCGCGCGGCTGTTCGACGGTGGTGTAGCCGTAGTCGAACTCCGAGCTGAGCAGGTTGATCCAGTTCCGCAGCTTCAGGATGCGGTCGTCGCCGACGTCGGTGGGGCCGCCCTCGACGACACAGACCCGCACCGAGGGGTCCTCCGAGAGCCTGGCCGCGAGCACACAGCCCGCCGTTCCGCCGCCGACGATCACGTAGTCGTACGTACTCTCGTGGTCGGTGGAACCGGTGCCCTTACCGTCGCCGCTGTGCTGACTCGTCACGCCTGGCTTCCTCTCCTTGTCCTGGTGTCGGCTGGTCCTGGTGTCGGCCGGTCTCGGTGTCGGCTGGTCCCGGGGTTCGCCGGTCCCGGGGACCGCCGGTCCCGGTCTCAGCCCTTGAACCAGCCGGACGGCGCCGGGTCGAGGTTCTGGTAGATGTGCTTGGTCTCCTGGTACTCGTGCAGGCCGGTCGGACCGAGTTCGCGGCCCACTCCGGAGCGGCCGAAGCCGCCCCACTCGGCCTGCGGAAGGTAGGGGTGGAAGTCGTTGATCCAGACGGTGCCGTGCCGCAGCGCGTTGGCCACCCGCTGGGCGCGGCTCGCGTCGCTCGTCCACACCGCTCCGGCGAGTCCGTAGCGCGTGTCGTTGGCGAGCGACACCGCGTGCGCCTCGTCGCGGAAGCGTTCGGCGGTCACCACCGGTCCGAAGACCTCTTCTTGCACGATCCGCATCGAGCGGTCGCAGTCCGCGTAGATCGTGGGCAACAGGAAGTAGCCACGCGCCAGTTGGGGGTCGTCGGGCCGACGGCCGCCGGTGACGAGCCGGGCCCCTTCGGTACGGGCGATCTCCAGATACCCCTCGACCTTCGCCCGGTGCTCGGCCGAGCTGAGCGGTCCGCTCTCGGTGGCCGGATCCAGTCCGCTGCCGAGCCGGATCGCCTCGGCCCGCCGGGCGAGCGCCGCCACGAACTCCTCGTACAGCTCGTCCTGTACGAGCAGCCGGGAACCCGCCGAGCACACCTGGCCGGAGTGCAGGAACGCGGCGTCCAGGGCGTAGTCGAGCGCGGCGTCGAAGTCGGCGTCAGCGAACACGATGTTGGGGTTCTTGCCGCCCAGCTCCAGGGCGATGTTCTTCACGTCCGTGGCCGCGCTCGCCATGATGTTGCGGCCGGTGGACAGGCCTCCGGTGAAGGAGACCAGGTCCACGTCCGGGTGTGCGGTCAGGGCCGCGCCGACGCCCGCGCCGGAGCCGAGGACCAGGTTGGCCACGCCGCGCGGCGCACCCGCTTCCTCGATCAGACGCATCATCAGGAGCGAGGAGAGCGGGGTGACCTCGCTGGGCTTGAGGACGAAGGTGTTGCCCGCGGCCAGCGCGGGGGCCACCTTCCACGAGGCCTGGAGCAGCGGGTAGTTCCACGGAGCGATCAGGGCGCAGACCCCGATGGGCTCGTACACGACGCGGCTGAGCACCCCCGGCCCCACGTCGACCACCCGGCCGCCGTCCTTGCCCGCGATCTCGGCGAAGTACCGGAAGGCGTTGGCCACGTCCTCGACATCGATACGCGCCTCGGTGAGCGTCTTGCCGGTGTCGAGCGTCTCGGTACGCCCGATCTCCTCCACGTCCCGCAGCAGCAACTCGCCGACCCCGCGCAGCACATCGGCCCGCCGCCGGACCGGTGCCCGCGCCCAGTCCTCCTCGTCGAAGGCGCGCCGGGCGGCCCGCACCGCACGGTCCACATCGGTGGCGTCGGCCTCGTCCACCTCCCGCACGACCGAGGCGTCGAAGGGGTTGAGGACCTCCCGGCGGCCACCGGCGGCCGCCGCCGTCCACTCACCGTCGATGTACAGGTCGGCCATGGACCGCTCTCCTCGCTTCCGCCGAGCAATGCAGAACATCGTTCAGCGCGCGTGGGCCCCGGCAGCGGGGCACACCGAAGCAATACGGTCACAAGGGGGAACGCAACCCCGACGGGCTAAGAGGTGATAGCTGGCGGGCGGGGCCGTCGGGCGAGCGTCTCGGCGGCTGCCGCACCCGCGGCACCCGGGGAGCGGAAGGTCAGCTCGCGCGCTCGGGCCCGGCGTCGATCGGGCGGAGATGCACGGGAATGATCGGCGTTCCCTCCGGCACCGGGCACTCGAGGACCCGGCCCGCGATCTCGGTGGCCCGGTCGTAGCTGTCGCACTCCAGGACCCAGTATCCGGCGATCACCATCTCGGTCGCCTCGTACGGATTCTCGGTCACCACGACCTTGCCGTTCTCGTCGAGTCCGACCGACCGGGCCTTCGCGGGCTCGGTGAGACCCTGCCCGTCCACCATTTCGCCGGACTTGGTGAGGTCCTCGTTGAGGCGGCCCATGAAGGCGAACATCGCCTGCATGTCCTGCTCCGACCAGGCCGGACTCCCCGCGGAACCCTTCCCGCCCATCGCCTCGTAGTCCGCCTGCGAACAACGCACCATCATCAGGAACTTCATGATCCGCTCCTTCTCCGTAGCTTCATCAGCTTCGTTGGCTTGGTCGGCTTCGTTGGCTTCGTGAGCCTGGCGCAGAGACGACGAAAAGGGCACAGGACGGTACCCGTGCCCTCGTTCTGTCGCGGAACGTCACCGCTCCGGAGCCTCCGGCTCCTGGCCGCGGCGCTTCGGCTCGGCGGTGCTGCCCGAGGTTCCCGCCCCTGGCGTGGTGTCCGGCCCCGGCTTCGGCGCACCCTTCGCGGTCGCACCGGAGTGCTTCGCGTACGGGCCCGTCGTGCCCTCGATCTGCGCCAAGTGCTCGATGACCTGGTGGCGGTCGGGCCGGTGGTAGGGGTGCGGCTCGGGTTCCGGCTCGTCGGGGTCCACGTAGGCGCTGCACTCGGGGTTCCGGCAGGGCGCCGTTCCCCACAGCGGTACGTAGGCGCCCAGCGTCTTGTGCCGTCGAACCGCCGCGCCGACCCAGTTCCCGCACACGGGACACGTGGCCTCATCCTGCGGACCGGCGGACATACTGCCCTTACCGACCATATGGCAAGGATAAGCCGGTCTCGGTCGCTGGGCACCTGGCACATCGCAGCTGGTGGGACGGGGCCTGGTGCCCGTCCCGTGCGCCCGGGGACGGGCGGCTGCTCCCCCGGGCGCTACGGGCGCGGGTCGGTCTCAGGGCAACGGGCCAGGCTCGGGGCGACGAGTCGGGCCGGGGCTACGGGTCGGCCTTCGCCGACCGCCGGGTCACGCCCTCCCGGGCTCCGCTCGCGGCTCCCGCCACATCGGCCACATGTGCGGGCCGCCGGGCAGGTCGACCGTACTGCCGAGGTAGGCGAAGCCCAGCCGTTCGTACAGGCCCCGGCTGCGTACGCTGCTCGCCTCCAGATAGGCATGCAGTCCCTCGCGGTCGCAGCGCTCCAGGACGTGCTCGACGAGGACGGAGCCGAGGCCCTTGCCCTGCTGGTCGGGATCGACGCCGATCAGCATCAGGTACTCGTGCGCGCGGTCGGCCGGATGGACCGCTGCGGTCAGTCGGCCGACCACTTCGATCCGCTGGTTCGCGGGGTCGACGGCCTCGCGCACCAGCGCCGGTCCGTCGTCCTCTGCGAACGCCTCGGGTCCGCCGTCCGCTCCGGCGTCCGGCGCGTGTCCGTCCCGCTCCTCTTCGGCCGGTACGGAGAACCAGAGTGCCGCGCCGCTTCCGTCCTCCATGATCTCCACGTAGCCCTGGCTGAACGCCAGGTCCGTGAACGCGCCCATGAGGAGCCGGTGCCTGCTCTGGTACGAGGCCTTGTCGGGGAAGATCCAGTTGCTCACCGGATCGTCGTGGAAGGCCTCGTCGAGCAGTCGGACCACGGCCGCCCTGTCGGACTCCTCGGCCCTTCGCACCGTCACGCCCATACCGCGCCGTCCTTCGCTCTCGCACACCTCGGCTGCCCGCACCCCGACCGCATTCGCAGCCTAGGCGCTCCCGTTCGCCGAGGAGCGGAAGCGGAACGGACTGGCCGATTTCCATGCGGTGGCCCGCACGGACGCACGGATGCCCGGACGCACGGATGCCCGGACCGACTCCGGGGGCGGAGCCGGTCCGAGCGGATCCGATCCGGTCACCTCCCTTCCTCTCCTCGCTTCCTCACCTCACTCGACGGTTGTTCGCTCGACGTGTGTTCTCGCGACGGCTGTCTCACCACGGCGGCCCGCGACGACGACCAGGTCGCCGCATCCCGCGTCGCGTACCGCACTCCTCTCGCCGAAGGGCCCGGGCGGCCACCGTCACGTGATCACGCCCGGCTCGCAGGTCCGCGTTCGGTATGTCCGCTACGGGGCTCACCTCGCTCTCCGGCGCACTCGGCCCGTTGGGACCCGTCGTCCGGCAGGCGCCTGTGGTCCGGACGACCGGCCGGCTTCATACGGTCCGCCTGGTCACGAACTCCGCCAGGGACAGCAGTCCACCGGCGGCCTGAGGGTCGGGGACGGCGCGCGAGAGGTGGTGCACGGCGCGCGCCATGTGGTCGGCGGCCTGGATCTGCGCCCAGTCACGGCCTCCGGCACCCTCCAGGGCGGCGACCGTGCGCTCCAGATCACTCTCCTCGGGCGGCCGTGCGTACAGCTCGGCGAGCCTGGCGCCCGACGGGCTGTCCGAGGTGAGGGCGGCCACCACGGGCAGCGACTTCTTGCGGGCCATCAGATCGGCGCCGGCCGGTTTTCCGGTACGGACCGGGTCGCCCCAGATACCGATCACGTCGTCGATGAGCTGGAAGGCGAGCCCGGCCGCACGCCCGAACTCGTCCAGGGCGTCGACCACTTCGTCGTCCGCGCCCGCGTAGAGCGCCCCGAGCGCACAGGCGCAGCCGAGCAGCGATCCGGTCTTCGCCTCCGCCATGCCGAGGCACTCGTCGAGGTTGACCGCGTCCAGACTGCGCCGTTCCAGGGCGGTGTCGGTGTGCTGGCCCTCGCAGAGCTCGACCACGCAGGCCGCGAGTCGTGCGGCGGCGGAGGTCGCGGCCGGGTGCCCGTCCTGGGCGAGCAGCAGTTGGGCCTGTGCCTGGAGGGCGTCCCCGGCGAGGATGGCGTCGGCCTCGCCGAACACCGTCCAGGCGGTGGCCCGGTGTCTGCGGGTGCGGTCGCGGTCCATCAGATCGTCGTGGAGCAGGGTGAAGTTGTGCGTCAGCTCCACCGCGGCGGCGGCCCGTACCGCGGTCTCCGGACGTCCGCGCAGTGCCTCGACCGCGGCGAGCACCAGGGCCGGACGTACCGCCTTGCCCGCGTTGCCCGCCGCGGGCGTGCCGTCCGCGTGCTCCCATCCGAAGTGGTAGCGCGCGATGCGGCGCATCGCCTCGGGCAACCGGTCGACGGCGCGGCGCAGTTCGGGATCGACGGTCCGGCGGGCGCGTTCCAGGACGTCGGCCGCCTCCTGGCTGTCCCAGCCGCTCTCCTCCGGGGCCGTACGCTCCGGCCGCCCGTCCGGGGCGTCATCGGGGGGCCGCGCCGGTTCCGGGATCGCGCCCCTGCCGCGCCTCCTGTCCTCGGGCCCCCGCGGCCGACCGGCACGTCCTCCTCGGTCCGTGGGCCACGAGCCCTGCGGGCTGGTGCTCTGTGCCTGTGCGGCGTGGGTCATGTGCTCCCCCTCGGGCTGCCGTGTGCCATCCCGGCGGCACGGCACAGGTGGTGAACGTCCGCCCCGGTACGGCACCTCGGGCGGCTGGAACTGAAGCGGGAACGAGAACGGGAAGCGGGAGTCGACCTGGTGCCGCGCCCCGCCCGGCAGACCGGGGCGCGGCACCAGGGGCTGTGATGACTACCAGCGGCCGATCTCGACGTTCTCCAGGACACCGAGGGCGTCCGGCACCAGGATCGCCGCCGAGTAGTAGGCGGTGACCAGGTAGGAGGTGATCGCCTGTTCGTTGATGCCCATGAAGCGCACCGACAGGCTCGGCTCGATCTCGTCCGGGATGCCCGCCTGGCGCAGACCGACGACGCCCTGCTCGGCCTCGCCGGTACGCATGCAGAGGATCGAGGTCGTCCGCGCGTCGCTCACCGGGATCTTGTTGCACGGGTAGATCGGCACACCGCGCCAGGTCGGGATGCGGTGCCCGCCGATGTCGATGGTCTCGGGCACCAGGCCGCGCTTGTTGCACTCCCGGCCGAAGGCCGCGATGGCCCTCGGGTGGGCGAGGAAGAGCTTGGAGCCGCGGCGGCGGCTGAGCAGCTCGTCCATGTCGTCGGGGGTGGGCGCGCCGTCGTGCGGCTGGATCCGCTGGTCGTACTCGCAGTTGTTGAGCAGCCCGAATTCACGGTTGTTGATGAGCTCGTGCTCCTGGCGCTCCTTCAGCGCCTCGACGGTCAGCCTCAACTGCTGTTCCGTCTGGTTCATGGGCTGGTTGTAGAGGTCCGAGACCCTGGTGTGGACGCGCAGTACGGTCTGGGCCACGCTCAGCTCGTACTCGCGGGGCGAGGCCTCGTAGTCGACGAAGGTGCCCGGCAGGTCCTGTTCGCCGACATGGCCGGCGGACAGGTCGATGTGCTTCTCGCCGTACTTGTTGGTGCGCTGCGCCGGGATGGACCGCAGCTGCTGGAGGTGCGCGCGCAGCGACTCCGAGCGCTCCGCGACCTGTTCGAGGTCGCGCCGGGGCAGCGTGAGCACGGTGCAGGCGGTGGTCGCCTTGGTGGTGTACTCCCAGATGGCGTCCGGGTCGAGCAGCGCGTGCTCGCCGAAGTACGCACCGTCGGCGAGAACTCCGAGCACCGCGTCGTCGCCGTAGGGGCCGGTGCCGATCTTCTCGATCCGGCCGTGTGCGAGCAGGAACACCTCGTCGGCGGGGCTGCCGAACGAGGAGAGCACGTCTCCGGCCGCGAACTCGCGCTGCTGACACCGCTGTGCCAGTCGTTCGAGCACTTCCTGGTCCTCGAAGCCCCGCAGCAGCGGGAGTTCGCCGAGCTCGGCCGGGATCACGTCCACCCGGTCACCGGTCTTCACAAAAGTGACCCGGCCGTCGCCGACCGCGTACGTCAGCCGTCGGTTCACGCGATATGTACCGCCCTGCACATTCGTCCACGGCAGCGTGTGCAGCAGCCAGCGAGAGCTGATCTCCTGCATCTGTGGTGCGGACTTTGTGGTGGTGGCCAGATTCCGCGCGGCCGATGTGCCGAGACTCTGCTGCGGCTTGGGCTGCTCCGCGTCCGTGCGGATCTCTTCGCCTACCGACATGACTATTGCCCTCCCGATCATGCGCTGACCTGCGACCGCAAGCCTTCCAGCACGCCCCGCGGCGACGCCATTACACAAACGAGCGGGGTTGAAGCAACCCAGACACGGGCATTCATTGGCTCCCATCGGCTGTCTCGGCGGCGAATTGATGTGAAGAACCGGTTCTGCACCTCGCTCTCCCGCGCGAGCACCGCCCGTGCGCCCCCATGACGCCTCGAGCGCCCCGACCGTGCGCGGGTCGCCGCCCCGCGGATTCCGGGATCAAACCGCGCCAAGATCGCTCGCCCTCTTGCCCCATTGATCTCGTTTGTCCCTCGCGTCTCCTCCCTCATCCACCCCAGCCGCCCCACCACTCCCCCGCGCCCCACACCCGTCCCCCGACAATGGAGAGATGCCGGACCCCGAAGCCCCCGATCCCGCCACCCTGCGCCCACGGCTCCCCTCGCCGCTGTGCCCGGTGACGGACGAGCGCTTCGCGCGGCACGGCGTACGGCTCCTGCTCAAGCGCGACGACCTGATCCACCCGGAGATCGTCGGCAACAAATGGCGCAAGCTGGCCCCGAACCTGAGCGCGGCGGGCGACCGTACGCTGCTGACCTTCGGCGGCGCCTACTCGCACCACCTGGCGGCCACCGCAGCGGCGGGCCGCCTCCTCGGCCTCGGCACCGTCGGCGTCGTACGGGGCCACGAGCTCGCGGACCGCCCGCTCAACGCGACCCTGCGCCGGTGCGCGGACGACGGGATGCGCCTGCACTTCGTCGACAGGTCCACGTATCGCCGTAAGAACGAACCCGCCACGCTGGCCCGGATCCTGCGTACGACAGGCTCCGAGGGTGCCTTCGTGGTCCCCGAGGGGGGCAGCAACTCCCTTGCGGTGCACGGCTGTACGGAGCTCGGCCGCGAATTGCGCGGAGCCGCCGACGTGGTGGCCCTTGCCTGCGGAACCGGCGGCAGCCTGGCCGGTCTGGCGGCGGGCCTCGGCCCCGGGCAGCGCGCGCTGGGCATACCCGTGGTCGGCGGCGGCTTCCTCGGCACGGAGATCGAGGCCCTGCAGACCTCCGCATTCGGCGGCCGCCGCGGCTCCTGGACCCTCGACGCACGCTTCGACTTCGGCGGCTACGCCCGCCGCCCCGCCGAACTGCGCTCCTTCGCCGAGGACTTCGGACACCGGCACGGCCTGCCCGTCGAGCATCTCTATGTCGCCAAAATGCTGTACGGACTTCTCACCCTCACCGAAGAGGGCGCCTTCTCCCCCGGCACCCGGCTGGCGGCGGTGATCACGGGACGTCCGCCCCGGCAGGGGTACGAGGACTGAATCCCCGGGCCACAGCCGTACGACCGTGGCCCGGGGCGGGACTCAGTCCTCGGCCTCCCGGTACGCGGCGGCCTCCTCCAGGTCCAGACGCCTCAGCAGCGCGCGCAGCATCTCGTCGTCGATGTAGCGGGCGTCGCGCAGTTTCACGAAGACCTCGCGCTCGGCCTCGATCATGTGGCGCGCGAGGCGCCGGTAGGTGTCGTCCACGGTCTCGCCGGTCACCGGGTTCACCGCGCCGAGCCGTTCCCACACGGCGTTGCGGCGGCGTTCGAGGACCGTGCGCAGACGGTCGGCGAGCGGGGTGGGCAGGGCGTTTCGCTCGTCGGCGAGCAGCGCGTCGAGCTTCGCCTCCGCCGCCCGGGACGCCTGCGCCTGGGCCTGCGCCTCGGCGAGCGTCTCGCGCTGCCGGTCCCGGCCGGGCAGTTTCAGGAGCCGGACGAGGGTGGGCAGGGTCAGGCCCTGCACGACCAGCGTGCCGATGACAGTGGTGAAGGCGAGGAACAGGATGAGGTTGCGGGCCGGGAAGTCGCCGCCGCCGTGCACCGTGGCCGGAATCGAGAAGGCGATGGCCAGCGAGACCACCCCGCGCATACCGGCCCACCCGACGACGAACGCGCCCTGCGGCGTCGGATCCGGCTCGCCCTCGCGAATGCGCCGCGAGAGGAGCCGCGGCAGATAGGTCGCCGGGTAGACCCATACGAAACGCGCCACCACGACGACCAGGAACAGTACGACCGCGTACCAGGCCGCCTCGGCTCCCGCGTAGGTGCCGAGTCCGTCGAGCACGACGGGGAGTTGGAGGCCGATGAGCGCGAAGACGGCGGACTCCAGGATGAAGGCGACCATCTTCCAGACCGCGGCCTCCTGGAGCCTTGTCGCGAAATCGACCTGCCAGGCGCGGTGGCCCAGATAGAGGGCGACGACGACCACCGCGAGGACGCCCGAGGCGTGGAAGCGCTCCGCGACCCCGTAGGCCACGAACGGGATCAGCAGGGAGAGCGTGTTCTGCAGCAGGGCCTCGCGCAGATGTGTGCGCAGCCAGTGCAGGGGCGCCATCAGGACAAGCCCCACACCGACCCCGCCCACCGCCGCGAGCAGGAACTCCTCGACACCACCCGCCCAGCTCGCCCCCTCACCGACGGCGGCCGCGAGGGCGACCTTGTACGCGGTGATCGCGGTCGCGTCGTTCACCAGCGACTCGCCCTGCAGGATCGTGGTGATACGCGAGGGCAGCCCCACCCGGCGGGCCACCGCGGTCGCCGCCACCGCGTCGGGCGGTGCCACCACCGCGCCGAGGACCAGGGCCGCGGTCAGCGGCAGCTCCGGTACCAGCAGATAGGCGACCCAGCCGACGACCAGCGTCGCGAAGAGCACGTAGCCGACCGAGAGCAGCGCCACCGGACGCACTTGAGCACGCAGATCGAGGTAGGAACTGTCGCTCGCGGCGGTGTACAGCAGCGGTGGCAGGAGCAGCGGAAGGATCACGTCCGGGTCGAGCGTGTACTGCGGTACGCCGGGGACGTACGAGACGGCGAGGCCCACGGCGACGAGCACCAGCGGCGCGGAGAGCCGGGTGCGACGGACGGTTCCGGCGACCGCCGCACTGCCCGCGACCAGCAACAGAAGAGGCAGGGCGTCCATGTCCGACCGGCTCCTTCCGCGCGGGCGTCGTACGTTGGACATCATGAAGGAGTGCCAGCACGTCGCCGCGTTGCCGCACCCCGAGCCCGCGGCGCTGAGTGAAACCTGCCTGGAGTGCGTGGCGGCCGGCAGCCACCCCGTGCAACTGCGGAAGTGCCTGGAGTGCGGCCACGTCGGCTGCTGCGATTCGTCACCGCTCAAGCACGCCTCCGCGCACTGCCGGGAGAGCGCGCATCCGGTGATGCGGACCCTGGAGAAGGGTGAGGACTGGCGCTGGTGCTTTGTCGACAACGTGCTGGTCTGAGTTCCCGGAGCTCCGGCCATTGGGCGTCGGACGTCCTGGATCCCGTATCGCCGTATCGCCGTATCGCCGTATCGCCGTATTACTGAATCGCTGAGTCTCTGCGCCTCTCGCGCTGGCGCAGTTCGTACGAGACGGGGGCGGATCGGCGCGTACGGCGGGGCGCGGAGTGAGCGTCGGCGCCGGGGCGCGAGAAGCGTGGGGAGCGGCGGTCAAGGGGCGTGCGAGACGTGGCCGGGGGGCGTGCGACGGTTCACCGCGCCGTAGCGTGGGTACGTCAACCCGGCGCGTGCGCTTCGTATTTGGCCCCGCACACCCCTAGCCACTGTCCGTACTCGCTGACTTACTATGAGTGACAGTAGGGCCGGGGTCCGCGGGACACGGTGGACGAGATCGCGATAGCGTCACCGCTGCACCACGAATCACATCACCGGGAGGCGACTCCCGGTCCCCGGATGAGCTTGTACCACCTTGGAGGTGAGGGTGTCCCAGATCGCAGGCGAGCCCGCGACCCAGGACTTCGTGGAAGTCCGGCTGCCGGCTGAGGGTGCCTACCTGTCGGTGCTGCGGACGGCGACGGCCGGCCTCGCAGCGCGCTTGGACTTCACCCTCGACGAGATCGAGGACCTCCGTATCGCCGTCGACGAGGCCTGCGCGATCCTGCTTCAGCAGGCCGTGGACGGATCGGTGCTGAGCTGCGTCTTCCGACTCGTCGACGACTCGCTCGAGGTGACGGTCTCCGCACCGACCACCGACGGGCGTGCCCCCGAGCGTGACACCTTCGCCTGGACCGTGCTGTCGGCCCTGGCGGGCAAGGTGGACTCCTCGGTGGCGGCGGACAACACCGTTTCGATCAGCCTCTACAAGCAGCGCGGCGCGGGAGTCGCACCGGCGTGAGGAACGGGGACGGGCCTGTGCGGGACGACGAGCACGGCACACGAGGGCAACCCTCCAACAATCGTGACGGTCGTGACGGCCAGGGCGGTCACGACGGCGCCGCGGGCCGCGGCGGAACGCGGCGCGGCCCGCGCGGCATTCCCGAACAGCAGGCCCGGCCGCACCCGGAGGGCCACGCCCCCGCGGACGCGGACGCACTCCGCAACGGGCAGGACGGTTCGGGCGGGTCCGGGGCAGCCCCCGACGGCAGCGCCACGGGGGCACCTCCCGGCGATGGCCGGGAAAGGGCGGGAAGCATGAGCGAACACGAGCGGCACAGGGATCAGTCGGAGCGCGACCCGCACGACCGCAGCGGGGCGCGTGCGATGTTCATCGAGCTGCGCACGCTCTCCGACACCACCCGGGAGTACGCCGAGCTGCGCAACCAGCTCGTCCGTATGCACCTGCCGCTCGTCGAGCATCTGGCCCGGCGCTTCCGCAACCGCGGCGAGCCGCTCGACGACCTGACCCAGGTCGCCACGATTGGCCTGATCAAGTCGGTCGACCGCTTCGATCCGGAGCGCGGGGTGGAGTTCTCCACCTATGCGACCCCCACCGTGGTGGGCGAGATCAAGCGGCACTTCCGCGACAAGGGCTGGGCAGTCCGCGTCCCCCGTCGGCTCCAGGAGCTGCGGCTCTCGCTGACCACGGCGACCGCCGAACTCTCCCAGCTGCACGGCCGCTCCCCCACCGTGCACGAGCTGGCGGAGAAGCTGGGCATCTCCGAGGAAGAAGTCCTGGAGGGCCTCGAATCGGCCAATGCGTACTCGACGCTCTCGCTGGACGTGCCGGACACCGACGACGAGTCGCCCGCCGTCGCGGACACCCTCGGCGCGGAGGACGAGGCGCTGGAAGGCGTCGAGTACCGCGAGTCGCTCAAGCCGCTGCTCGAGGACCTGCCGCCGCGCGAGAAGCGCATCCTGCTGCTGCGCTTCTTCGGCAACATGACGCAGTCGCAGATCGCCCAGGAGGTCGGCATCTCGCAGATGCACGTCTCGCGCCTGCTCGCCCGCACCCTGGCGCAACTGCGGGAGAAGCTCCTCGTCGAGGAGTGAGCCGCCGGGAAACAGCTTCGGCCCGGTCCGCGTGTGCGGGCCGGGCCGTTCGCGTAGGGGGCACCGGCCGTCGCGGCCGGGCTCGCCCCGGTTCAGTCCGCCTGGCCCGGTCCGCGGATGCCGAGCGCGCGGGTTGTCGCGGGGTGGATGAGCAGGACCAGGACGGTCACGGCGACGACCGCGAGGACGATGCCCGCGGGAATCATCGCGCTGTCGGCCTGGAGGAGCTGCCAGGCGACCGGCAGCGCCATGATCTGCGTGATGATCGCGGGCCCGCGGCTCCAGCTGCGCTGCGCGAACAGTCCGCGCCCCGCGAGCAGCGGGATCATGCCGAGCGCTGCGAGCGTGAGCCCGCCGGTGATCGCCTGGGCACGGTCGTCCGGTTCGCCGGTGGCCCCGCGGATCACGAAGTAGATCCCGGCGACGATCAGCGCGAGGCCTTCGAGGGCGGCCAGCGCGGCGGCGGCGGTGACCCGGCCCGGGCGGGGCCCGTTCGTCTCCTCGGGCGCGTTCTCGGCGCTGTCGGACCCTTTCGCGGCGGGCTTTTCAGCGCCCTTCGCGGCAGGCTTCCCCGCGCCCTTCGCGGCGCCCTTCGCAGCGGGTTTCGGCTTTTTGCTCACCCCAGCAGGGTAGCCCCGGCGCTCCACGGGTCGGCACCTCGGTAGGGACCAGGTACCACTCGGTAGGTACGCTTCATGGCATGCGTGCACTTCTCGTCGCCAATCCGGCAGCCACGACCACGAGTGCGCGCACTCGTGACGTACTCATCCACGCGCTCGCGAGCGAGATGAAGCTCGACGCCGTCACCACGGAGTACCGCGGGCACGCCTGGGACCTCGGCCGCCAGGCCGCGCAGTCCGGCGACGTCGACCTGGTGGTCGCGCTCGGCGGCGACGGCACGGTCAACGAAGTCGTCAACGGCCTTCTCCACAAGGGCCCCGACCCGGAGCGACTGCCGCGGCTCGCGGTGGTCCCCGGCGGTTCGACGAACGTCTTCGTGCGCGCGCTGGGCCTGCCCAACGACGCGGTGGAGGCCACGGGTGCGCTGCTGCAGGCCCTGCGCGAGGGGAGCGAGCGCACGGTCGGCCTCGGACTCGCCTCGGGCACCCCAGGCACCGAGGACGAGTCGGTCCCCGCGCGGTGGTTCACCTTCTGCGCCGGGTTCGGCTTCGACGCCGGAGTGATCGGCCGGGTCGAACAGCAGCGCGAGCGGGGCCGGAAATCGACCCACTCGCTGTATCTGCGTCAGGCGCTGCGCCAGTTCTTCGACGACCAGCACCGCCGCAACGGCACCATCACGCTGGAACGGCCCGGCCAGGACCCGGTCACGGATCTGGCGCTGTCCATAGTCTGCAACACCTCACCGTGGACATTCCTGGGCAATCGCCCCGTCTACGCGCTTCCCGGCGCCTCGTTCGACGACGCACTGGACGTACTGGGCCTGCGAAAGCTGTCCACTCTCGGCGTCACCCGACTTGCCACACAATTGCTCACTTCGTCCCCCGAGCGCGGACCGAAAGGCAAGCAGGTCGTGGCGGACCACGATCTGGACACCTTCACCTTGCATTCGAAGGCTCCACTGCCGCTTCAGATGGACGGAGACCACCTGGGGCTGCGTACGAGCGTGACGTTCACAGGCGTACGCCGTGCACTGCGTGTGATTGTGTGAGTGGAACCGGCCAAACTCCTTTCAGTCGAACGTTTAGGCCAGCATCCACCCCATGGAAGTACGGCTGTGACCTAGTCGACACCGAGGAATCAAAAAAAACTTCTCGGAAGGGGTTGTATCCGCCGCCGAGGTTTGCGAATCTCTACGTGGCGCTCGGGACGGCCCGCAACATCGGCCCCACAGAGCACCGGAACCCCTCCTCAAATCCAAGGACCACACCGGTTCACCCGGCGGTCGGCCCTTCCCTTGTCGAGGGATTCGTGAAAGCGTTCACATTCACAAGCAATACGCACGTCATACACAAGGAGAGGTAGCAGCCATGGACTGGCGTCACAACGCCGTTTGCCGCGAGGAAGACCCCGAGCTCTTCTTCCCCATCGGCAACACCGGTCCTGCGCTGCTGCAGATCGAGGAAGCCAAGGCCGTCTGCCGTCGCTGCCCGGTTTCGGAGCAGTGCCTGCAGTGGGCGCTCGAGTCCGGTCAGGACTCCGGCGTCTGGGGTGGCCTCAGCGAGGACGAGCGCCGCGCCATGAAGCGTCGCGCCGCCCGCAACCGGGCGCGCCAGGCCAGCGCCTGACGCCCACGCCCCGTACGAGCCCGGGCCAGGGCGGCGCGTACAGCGAGTACGCCTCATCCGCCTCCCGAGTCGCAGCGCGCAGAACCTCCAACGCGCCCTTTGGCACCGCCCGGCGATGCCGCAGAGCACGAGGCACGACGAGCCCCGGACCACTTTCGGTCCGGGGCTCGTTGTCGTTCACCTCACGTACCGCACGCCACTCCCCCGCGTCGTACGCATGTCCCGCCGCCCGCTCGCCACTTCGAACCCGGCGGCCCGATTCGCCCTTCGTCCGTCTGTTCCCGTAGGCCCCAAAGGGGCCCGGAACCGGGCTACTTGGCCGTGCGCACCGGAATGTCCAGGATCACCTGGGTACCGCGGCCGCCCGGGGCCCGCACCATGTCGAAGGAGCCGCCGAGTTCGCCCTCCACCAGGGTGCGGACGATCTGCAGGCCGAGGTTCCCGGCCCGGCGCGGGTCGAAGTCCTCGGGCAGGCCCACCCCGTCGTCCTGCACGGTGACCAGGAGCCGACCGGTGCCCTTGCGCCGGGTGGTCGCGGATGAGGGGCTCGGGGCGCTGCGTACCGCCGACACCTCGACGGTGCCGTGTTCACCGGGGCCGAAGCCGTGCTCCAGGGCGTTCTGAAGGATCTCGGTGAGCACCATCGAGAGCGGGGTGGCGACCTCCGCGTCCAGGATGCCGAAGCGTCCGGAGCGGCGGCCGGTGACCTTTCCGGGTGCGATCTCCGCCACCATGGCGAGCACCCGGTCGGCGATCTCGTCGAACTCCACCCGCTCGTCGAGGTTCTGCGAGAGCGTCTCGTGCACGATCGCGATGGAGCCGACCCTGCGTACGGCCTCGTCGAGCGCCTCGCGCCCTTGTTCGGAGTCCATCCGGCGCGACTGGAGCCGCAGTAGAGCCGCGACGGTCTGCAGGTTGTTCTTGACCCGGTGGTGGATCTCCCGGATGGTGGCGTCCTTGGTGATCAACTCCCGCTCTCGGCGGCGCAGTTCGGTCACATCGCGGAGCAGGACCAGTGAACCGATCCGTACGCCCTTGGGCTTGAGCGGGATGGCGCGGAGCTGGATCACCCCGTCGTCGCCCTCGATCTCGAACTCGCGCGGCGCCCAGCCGCTGGCGACCTTGGCCAGCGCCTCGTCCACGGGGCCCACCGACGGGGCGAGTTCGGCCGAGGTGGTGCCGAGGTGGTGGCCGACCAGGTCGGCGGCGAGGCCCAGCCGGTGGTACGCGGAGAGCGCGTTCGGCGAGGCGTACTGGACGATGCCGTCCGCGTCGAGCCGGATGAGACCGTCCCCGACCCGGGGCGCGGCGTCCATGTCGACCTGCTGGCCGGGGAAGGGGAACGATCCTGCGGCGATCATCTGGGCGAGGTCGGACGCGCTTTGCAGATACGTCAGTTCGAGCCGGGAGGGCGTACGGACGGTCAGCAGGTTGGTGTTGCGCGCGATCACACCCAGCACACGGCCCGCACGGCGCACGGGAATGGACTCAACGCGCACCGGCACCTCTTCGCGCCACTCGGGATCCCCCTCGCGCACGATGCGCCCCTCGTCGAGCGCGGCGTCCAGCATCGGACGGCGGCCGCGGGGCACCAGATGGCCGACCATGTCGTCCTGGTACGAGGTCGGACCCGTGTTCGGGCGCATCTGCGCGATGGAGACGAACCGGGTGCCGTCCCGGGTCGGCACCCACAGGACGAGGTCGGCGAAGGAGAGATCGGACAGCAGCTGCCACTCCGAGACCAGCAGATGCAGCCACTCGAGATCGGCGTCGTCGAGGGACGCATGCTGGCGTACGAGGTCGTTCATGGAGGGCACAGGCCCGAGCGTACCCGCAGGCGGCGACGGCAGGACTCCCCGTACCGGGCGCGGCGGGCCCCTGAAAACACCCGCGGGCCGCGGCGCCTGGGAGGGACCCTCAACCCTCCCGGCACCGCAGCCCGGAGTTGCATCGGCCACGGATGTGCGGTCCGGGCCGCAGGGGAGCCGGAGCAGTCAGGGCAGAGAGCCCGGTTCCCCGTCCGTCCTTCTGTGCGGGAAGGACGGAGGCTTTACCTGATTGTGGACTAGACCAGAAACCCTGTCCACGAGTCGTGCAAGTCTTTCCTGCCGGTCTTGCGTACACAGTCTTTGTGACGTTCCGCCCCGGAGTTCGTCCGGCTGCCGGTGTTCCGCGCACGCTCTTCGCTCGTCCGCGTCACCGCGGGTGCGGTCACGTGCGGCGCCTGGAGGCGAGGGTTCCGCCACAGGCCCGTGGCAACTCTAGCGGTCCCCGGCCGTGAATAGGGGTGGTCGTGCGCTTTGATCTGTGGGAAATACCGCTCACCAGGGGCCCGCACCACCGCCGGAGCACTCGGCGGACCCTCGCAGGGCGACCGGTGTCACAGCGCGCGCCCGGCCCCTGACCGCGGGCGATGGATACGGCTCGGCCGATTCCCGCGGCTTCCCACGTCGGCCTGTTACGCAGCGGCGCGCTCTGCTAACTTCGTATTGGTCTATACCAGCGCGGCGCCCTGTCGTGCCCGGACCGTGCCCGGACCGTGCCCAGCCCGCGCCACACCATTCCGGACCGCGTTCCGGACCGCATCCGAACCGAGAGAACGGCAGGCCCACCGTGGAAGTTGTCATCGTCCCCGACGCCGCCGCGGGTGGCGAGCTGATCGCCTCGGCCATCGGGCGGCTGCTCACGGAGAAGCCGGACGCCCTGCTCGGCGTGGCCACCGGCTCCACCCCGGTGCCGGTGTACCGGGCCCTCGCGGCGAAGGTCTCCTCGGGCGAGGTCGACGCCTCGCGCGCCCGGGTGTGCCAGCTCGACGAGTACGTGGGACTGCCGCCGGGCCACCCCGAGTCGTATCGCTCCGTGGTGCTGCGCCAGGTCGTGGAGCCGCTCGGTGTCGACCCCGCCGCGTTCATGGGCCCCGACGGCGCCGCCGAGGACGTACGCGCGGCCTGCCTCGCCTACGACGAGGCGCTCGCCGCGGCGGGCGGCGTCGACCTCCAGCTCCTCGGCATCGGCAGCGACGGCCACATCGGCTTCAACGAGCCCTGCTCCTCACTGTCCTCCCGTACCCGGATCAAGACGCTCACCGAGCGGACCCGGCAGGACAACGCGCGCTTCTTCGACGGCGACATCGAACAGGTGCCGCACCACGTCATCACCCAGGGCATCGGCACCATCCTGGACGCCCGCCACTTGGTGCTGCTCGCGACCGGCGAGGGCAAGGCGGAGGCGGTCGCCCAGACCGTGGAGGGCCCGCTGGCCGCCGTCGTCCCCGCCTCGGCGCTCCAACTGCACCCGCACGCCACGGTCGTGGTCGACGAGGCCGCGGCGGCCGGCCTGAAGCACGCGGACTACTTCCGGCACACGTACGCCAACAAACCTTCCTGGCAAGGGATCTGAGGAGATCCGAAGCGCGCGGGGACATCCCGGCCGGGGCGCGTGCGCCCCGGCCCGGTTCGCGGCGCGAGCGCCCGCGCGGGTTCACGACGCGAGCGCCCCGCGCGACCTCAGGGCGTGCGCGCGGCCGGGTCCGCCAGCGCCTCGGCCGCCGCGCGGGCGCACGCGCGGGCGGCTCCGTAGGTGGCCAGGTACAGGGCACCGCGCGGCGCGGACCGCGGTACGCCCATCTCCACCACCCTGAGGTCCGGGCGCGCGGCGAGCAGCGCATCGAGCGCCCCACGCATCCAGTCGTGCCGGTGCTCATCGCGCACCACGACGACGAGCGGGTCCCCGCCCGCCTCCTTCAGTACGCGCTCGGCCAGCTCACCGGCGCTTCCGGCCGACTCACCGTAGGTGCCACCCCGGGTCCCGGGCACCAGCCGCCGCAGTTCGGGGGCCATCCCCCACGGCGTCTCCTCCCCGACCGCGAAGTTGACGACCGGGGAGAGCGAGGCGACGTAGGCGGCCTCCCGCAGTGGGGCGACGGGCCCACCGTGCCGGACCAGCGCACGCCGCGCGGCGACGAGACCGATCTCGTCCCACTCGGCCACGTCCCCCTCGGCCACGTCCGACTCGGCCTCGCCCCGCCCGGCCTCCCCCGACAGCTCCACCGTCTCCGACCGCGCCACCGTCTCCGACAGCTCCGCCGTCTCCGCCCCCTGCGCGGTCCACGACGCCAACTCCCGTACCCGCTCGGCCGCTTCGGCCAGCCGGTCGGCGGGCAGCTCTCCGGCGCGTACGGCCGACACGAGGGCGTCCCGCAGCCGCAGTACCGTCTCCTCGTCGGCGAGACCGCCTCCCACGCAGACCGCGTCGGCGCCCGCGCGCAGAGCCAGTACGGCGCCGCGCTCGATGCCGTAGGTGGCGGCGATGGCGCGCATCTCGATGCCGTCGGTGACGACCACGCCGCGATAGCCGAGTTCCTCGCGCAGCAAGCCGGTCAGGATGCGCCGGGAGAGGGTGGCCGGGTGCTCGGGGTCCAGGGCCGGTACGACGAGGTGGGCGGTCATGACCGCGCGGGTGCCGGCCGCCAACGCGGCGCGGAACGGGACGAGTTCGCGGGCGGCGAGCAGTTCGGGGTCCGCGTCGACGCGGGGCAGCGCCAGGTGGGAGTCGACCGAGGTGTCGCCGTGGCCGGGGAAGTGCTTGGTGCAGGCGGCGACTTTGGCGCTCTGGAGTCCCTCGACGTACGCGGCGGTGTGGCGGGCCACGAGATCCGGGTCGGCGCCGAAGGAACGTACGCCGATCACGGGGTTGCGCGGATCGGAGTTGACGTCGGCGCAGGGCGCCCAGTCGAGGTTCACGCCGCAGGCGGCGAGCCGGGCGCCGAGGGCCGCGGCCACCTGCCGGGTCAGGGCGGTGTCGTCGACGGCGCCCAGAGCGTGGTTGCCGGGGTAGGAGGAGCCGGTGCGGGCTTCGAGGCGGGTGACGTCGCCGCCCTCCTCGTCGATGGCCACCAGCAGGTCCCCGCGCTCCGCCCTGAGCCGGGCGGTCAGCTCGGTGAGCTGCGCGGGAGAGGTGATGTTGCGCCCGAACAGGCCCACCGAGACAAGCCCTTCGCCGAGCCGCCGCAGCACCCAGTCGGGGGGCGTGGTGCCGGTGAAGCCGGGCTGGAGGACGGCGAGCGCGTCACGGCTCAGGCTGTCGTGACTCTTGTGAGCGGACGAGCTGGTCGGTTCCATGGCATTCATCAGCGCATGTTCCTTTCCGGGCCCCGGGTCTCGGCGGCGCAACGCGGGCGGTGCGGGCACAGATCGTGTGCGCGGAGCGCGGGACCGCACGAGCGGGTGACGATGCGTCCGAAGCCCAGCACGTGATCTCCCTCATGGTGTAGACCAGTGTGTGACTCTGGCCTGGACTTTTGGGGGTGTCAAGGGTGTATAAGAAGGCTCGCGGTCCGTAAGCGGGCGGCAGTCTGGTACGAGCGGCCGCCGGGGGCGGCCGTGTCACGATGTCCGCCGGAGGAGGCGGCCGCGTGAGGGTGCAGCGGAAGTCGACAGTGGCCAGCCGGGAGAGCAGACAATGAGCACGGGCACGGAGGCGGACAGCGCCGGACCCCAGGTGGGCACGCATGTCGCGGCGGAGCCGGCCGGTACGGGACGCGTGGCACGCGTGCCCAAGTACTACCGGTTGAAGCGGCACTTGCTCGACATGACCGAGACGATGCCGCCCGGCACTCCGGTGCCGCCGGAACGGACGCTGGCCACCGAGTTCGACACCTCGCGCACCACGGTGCGCCAGGCGCTTCAGGAGCTGGTGGTCGAGGGGCGGCTCGAACGGATCCAGGGCAAGGGCACCTTCGTGGCCAAGCCCAAGGTCTCGCAGACCCTTCAACTCACCTCGTACACCGAGGACATGCGGGCCCGCGGCCTGGAGCCGACCTCGCAGCTGCTCGACCTCGGCTACATCACCGCCGACGACCGGCTCGCCGAGCTTTTGGACATAGCGCCCGGCGGCCGGGTGCTGCGCATCGAGCGGCTGCGCCTGGCCAGCGGCGAGCCGATGGCCATCGAGACCACCCATCTGTCCGCCAAGCGCTTTCCCGCGCTGCGGCGTTCGCTGGCCAAGCACGCCTCGCTGTACGCGGCCCTGGACCAGGTCTACGGAGTGCAGCTCGCGGAGGCCGAGGAGACCATCGAGACATCGCTGGCCACCCCGCGCGAGGCCGGGCTGCTCGGCACCGATGTGGGCCTGCCGATGCTGATGCTCTCGCGGCACTCCTTCGACGAGGAGGGCAAGCCGGTGGAGTGGGTGCGTTCGGTCTACCGCGGCGACCGCTACAAGTTCGTGGCCCGCCTCCAGCGCCCGGCGGACTGAGCCCTCTCCCGTCAACTCCCGTACGGCCGGGCCCCGACACCGAAACGTTACGCCCGCCATCCGGACCAGGGGTTTCGTAGTGCGGGACGGGTCACCTACATTTCGTCGGATCAATACGAGGTGAGGGAACGGGAGCCGCCCATGACGGACACATCCGAAGTCAGAGAGCCGGTGGTGACACCGGCCCGTGTGGTCATCGCCCTGTGTCTGATCGCCCCGTTCGTGGCGACCCTGTGGGTCGGCTCGTACGCGAAGACGGATCCGACGTTCATCGGGATCCCGTTCTTCTACTGGTACCAGATGGCCTGGGTGCTCATCTCGACCGCGCTCACCATGATCGCCTTCCAGCTGTGGCGGCGTGACCAGCGCGGACGCAAGGCCGCGGCCGAGGCCCGCCGGAGCACCGGGGAGGCGGCCAAGTGAACGACGACGTCAACGGTGTGGCACTTGCCGTCTTCATCTTCTTCTTCCTGGCCGTCACGGTCATGGGCTTCCTCGCCGCGCGCTGGCGCAAGGCGGAGAACGAGAACAGCCTCGACGAATGGGGCCTGGGCGGACGCTCGTTCGGCACCTGGGTCACCTGGTTCCTGCTCGGCGGCGACCTCTACACGGCGTACACCTTCGTGGCGGTACCCGCGGCGATCTACGGGGCGGGCGCGGCCGGCTTCTTCGCGGTGCCGTACACGATCCTGGTGTACCCGCTGATCTTCACCTTCCTGCCCCGCCTGTGGTCGGTCTCGCACAAGCACGGCTACGTCACCACCTCGGACTTCGTGCGCGGCCGCTTCGGCTCGCGCGGTCTGTCGCTGGCCGTCGCGGTCACCGGCATCCTCGCCACGATGCCGTACATCGCCCTCCAACTGGTGGGCATCCAGGCCGTCCTGGACGTGATGGGCATCGGCGGCGGCGAGGGCACCAACTGGTTCATCAAGGACCTGCCGCTGCTGATCGCCTTCGGTGTACTGGCCGCGTACACCTACTCCTCGGGCCTGCGCGCGCCCGCGCTGATCGCCTTCGTCAAGGACACCCTGATCTACCTGGTGATCGCGGTCGCCGTGATCTACATCCCGATCAAGCTCGGCGGCTTCGACGACATCTTCGCCGCGGCCGGGGACAAGTTCAACGCGAGCAACGAGGCGGCGGGCAAGCCCGTGGCGGGCCTGGTCCCGGGCGAGGCCGGGCAGTGGACGTACGCCACACTCGCGCTCGGTTCGGCGCTCGCGCTGTTCATGTATCCGCACTCGATCACGGCCACGCTGTCCTCGCGCAGCCGTGAGGTGATCCGCCGCAACACCACGATCCTGCCGCTGTACTCGCTGATGCTGGGCCTGCTCGCGCTGCTCGGCTTCATGGCGATCGCGGCCGGAGTCAAGGTGGACAACGGGCAGCTGGCGATCCCGCAGCTCTTCGAGGACATGTTCCCGGACTGGTTCACCGGCGTCGCCTTCGCGGCCATCGGCATCGGCGCGCTGGTGCCCGCGGCCATCATGTCGATCGCCGCGGCCAACCTGTTCACGCGCAACATCTACAAGGACTTCCTCAAGCCCGACGCGACCCCCGAGCAGGAGACCAAGGTCTCCAAGCTGGTCTCACTGCTCGTGAAGGTCGGTGCGCTGGTCTTCGTGCTCGGCATGGACAAGACCGTCGCGATCAACTTCCAGCTCCTGGGCGGCATCTGGATCCTGCAGACCTTCCCGGCCCTGGTCGGCGGCCTGTTCACGCGCTGGTTCCACCGCTGGGCGCTGATCGCGGGCTGGGCCGTGGGCATGCTCTACGGGACGATCGCCGCGTACGGTGTGGCGAGCCCGACGCAGAAGCACTTCGGCGGCTCCTCGAAGGAGATCCCCGGCATCGGCGAGATCGGGTACATCGGTCTCACCGCGTTCGTCCTGAACGTCGTGGTGACGGTGGTCCTGACCCTTGTGATGCGGGCCCTGAAGGCGCCCGAGGGCGTCGACGAGACCTCGCCCGAGGACTACACCGCGGACGCGGGCGACCCGGGCGTGGAGCGCGAACTGCCGCCCGCCACCGCGGGCTCGGCGCACTGAGCGGAGCGCAGCGAGCAGTACCCGACGGGCCGCCGGAGCCATCCGGCGGCCCGTCGGCGTATACCGCACCTTGCACAGTGCTCCGACACCCCGCGTCCAACACACCACAAGATATGGGGTGTTCTCCAGCAGGCACCCACCACATGTATGCTCATGCTCGCTGTCATCGCAGGGGAATCCGGTGCGAATCCGGAACTGTCCCGCAACGGTGAACGGGCCGTTTCCACCTGCCCGTGAGTCCGAGGACCTGCCGACGGCGCACCCGGCGCGCCCTGTTCCGGGTGCCAGACGTCCCGGCCCCGCGGACAGGGCGAAGGACGCGTACTGCCGTGTGACCCGGCAGACGTGTGCTCCCTCCTGCGCGGGTTCCGTCGAGCGAGGGAGAGTGACACGTGACCATCGCGCCCGCCCATGAGGCGACTGCGACTCACAGCGAGGCCGAGGGACCCGGTGCGGGCCTGCTGCGTACCCTGACCCGGCTGACCGCCGACCTCCCCGACGCCGACGCCGGACGGGTGGCCGCCGCCGCGCTGCGCGGGCGCTCGGCCACCGCCGACGAGGCCGAACTGCGCGCGCTGGCAACGGAGTCGGCGGCCGGGCTGATCTCCGAGGACCCGGTGTACTCGAAGCTGGCGGCCCGGCTGCTCACCCTGGCCATCCGGGACGAGGCGGCGAGCGCGGGCGTGCACGACTTCTCCGGCTCGATCGCCACCGGGCACCGCGAGGGCCTGATCGCCGACACCACGGCCGCGTTCGTCGCGGCGCACGCGGCGCGCCTGGACGCCCTGATCGACACCGAGGCGGACGACCGCTTCGGCTACTTCGGCCTGCGCACCCTGCACAGCCGCTATCTGCTGCGCCACCCGCTGAGCCGCCGGGTGACCGAGACCCCGCAGCACTTCCTGCTGCGGGTCGCCTGCGGCCTGGCCCCCGAGGAGGGCGGCGAGGCGGCGCTGGCCGAAGTGGCCGCGCTGTACCGGCTGATGAGCCGCCTGGAGTACCTGCCCTCCTCCCCCACCCTGTTCAACTCCGGCACCCGCCACCCGCAGATGTCCTCCTGCTATCTGCTCGACTCCCCGCAGGACGAGCTCGACTCGATCTACGACCGCTACCACCAGGTGGCCCGGCTCTCCAAGCACGCGGGCGGCATCGGCCTCTCGTACTCCCGTATCCGCGCCCGCGGTTCGCTGATCCGCGGGACCAACGGCCACTCCGGCGGCATCGTGCCGTTCCTGAAGACGCTGGACGCCTCGGTGGCCGCCGTGAACCAGGGCGGGCGGCGCAAGGGCGCGGCGGCCGTGTACCTGGAGACCTGGCACGCGGACCTGGAGGAGTTCCTCGAACTGCGCGACAACACCGGCGAGGACGCGCGCCGCACCCACAACCTGAACCTGGCGCACTGGATCCCCGACGAGTTCATGCGCCGCGTCGAGGCGGATGCCGAGTGGTCGCTGTTCTCGCCCTCGGACACCCCGGAGCTCGTCGACCTGTGGGGCGCGGAGTTCGACGCCGCCTACCGCCGGGCCGAGGCCGCGGGCCTCGCCCAACGGACGCTGCCCGCGCGGGAGTTGTACGGGCGGATGATGCGGACCCTGGCGCAGACCGGCAACGGCTGGATCACCTTCAAGGACGCCGCCAACCGCACCGCCAACCAGACCGCCGAGCCCGGCCACACGGTGCACTCCTCCAACCTCTGCACGGAGATCCTGGAGGTCACCGACGACGGCGAGACGGCCGTGTGCAATCTCGGCTCGGTGAACCTCGGCGCCCTGGTGACCGGGGACGGCATCGACTGGGAGCGGCTCGACGCGACGGTGCGCACCGCGGTCACGTTCCTGGACCGGGTCATCGACATCAACTTCTATCCGACCGAGCAGGCGGGCCGGTCCAACGCCCGCTGGCGCCCGGTGGGTCTGGGCGTGATGGGCCTGCAGGACGTCTTCTTCCGGCTGCGGCTGCCCTTCGACTCGGCCGAGGCACGGGAGCTCTCCACCCGGATCGCCGAGCGCATCATGCTCACCGCCTACGAGACCTCGGCCGAACTCGCCGAGAAGAACGGCCCGTTGCCCGCCTGGGAGAAGACCCGTACCGCACGCGGGGTCCTGCACCCCGACCACTACGCGGCCGAGCACCACTGGCCGGAGCGCTGGGCCGCGCTCCGCGCCCGTATCGCCCGCACCGGCATGCGCAACTCGCTGCTGCTCGCGATCGCTCCCACCGCGACCATCGCCTCCATCGCGGGCGTCTACGAGTGCATCGAGCCGCAGGTCTCCAACCTCTTCAAGCGCGAGACCCTCAGCGGTGAGTTCCTCCAGGTCAACTCCTATCTGGTGGACGAGCTGAAGCAGCTCGGTGTCTGGGACGCGCGGACCCGGGAGGCGCTGCGCGAGGCGGGCGGCTCGGTACAGGACTTCGCCTGGATCCCCGAGGAGCTGCGGCGCCTGTACCGCACCGCCTGGGAGATCCCGCAGCGCGGACTTGTCGACATGGCGGCCGCCCGTACGCCGTACCTGGACCAGTCCCAGTCGCTGAATCTCTTCATGGAGACACCGACCATCGGCAAGCTCTCCTCGATGTACGCCTACGCCTGGCGGCAGGGCCTGAAGACCACGTACTACCTGCGTTCGCGCCCCGCGACCCGGATCGCGCGCGCCGCCCGGGCGAGCGCGCCCGCCACCGCCACCCCGCCCGCGCAGGCGAGCGCCCCGGACGCCGAGGCGATCGCCTGCTCCCTGGAGAGCCCCGAGTCCTGCGAGGCCTGCCAGTAATGACCGCCGTACACCCCGACTCCGCCCCCAGCGCCGCCTCCGCCGGGTCCCCGGCGGCCACCGCTGCGGACCCGGACCGGCCGCGCAACCTGCTCGACCCCGGCTTCGAGCTGACCCTGCGCCCGATGCGCTACCCGGACTTCTACGAGCGCTACCGCGACGCGATCAAGAACACCTGGACCGTCGAGGAGGTCGACCTCCACTCGGACGTGGCCGACCTGGCCAAGCTCTCGCCCGGCGAGCGGCATCTGATCGGCCGTCTGGTGGCCTTCTTCGCCACCGGGGACTCGATCGTGTCGAACAACCTGGTCCTGACGCTCTACAAGCACATCAACTCCCCCGAGGCGCGGCTGTACTTGAGCCGTCAGCTCTTCGAGGAGGCCGTGCACGTCCAGTTCTATCTGACGCTGCTCGACACCTATCTGCCCGACCCCGACGACCGGGCCGCCGCCTTCGCCGCGGTGGAGAACATCCCCTCCATCCGCGAGAAGGCCGCCTTCTGCTTCCGCTGGATGGACTCGGTCGAGAAGATCGACCGGCTCGAGACCCGGGCGGAGCGACGGCGCTTCCTGCTCAACCTGATCTGCTTCGCCGCCTGCATCGAGGGCCTCTTCTTCTACGGCGCCTTCGCCTACGTGTACTGGTTCCGCTCGCGCGGACTGCTGCACGGCCTGGCCACCGGCACCAACTGGGTCTTCCGCGACGAGTCGATGCACATGAGCTTCGCCTTCGAGGTGGTCGACACGGTGCGCAAGGAGGAGCCCGACCTCTTCGACGAGGACCTCGCGCACCAGGTCACCGAGATGCTGAAGGAGGCCGTGGAGGCGGAGTTGCAGTTCGCGCGCGACCTGTGCGGGGAGGGGCTGCCCGGCATGAACACCGAGTCGATGCGCGAGTACCTCCAGTGCGTCGCCGACCAGCGGCTCCAGCGGCTCGGCTTCGCCCCGGTGTACGGCTCGGAGAACCCGTTCTCCTTCATGGAGTTGCAGGGCGTCCAGGAGCTGACCAACTTCTTCGAACGGCGCGCCTCCGCGTACCAGGTGGCCGTGGAGGGGTCGGTCTCGTTCGACGACGAGTTCTGACGGCTGCTGCTCGCATCGCCGGGCCGCCCGGCCGGTCGCCGAGGCCTTGCTCGCGCCCCGCGGAGGGGCGCGAGCAGGGACCTCACCGGCGCTCGGCACGCAGCACGAGCTGCCGTGGATGCAGGGTGATCCCGATCTTGGTGGTGGAATCGGTCTCCTCGACCGGAACCAACCGCCACATCGGGGCCACCGTGGCCAGAATCAGGGCGAGTTCGGTCATGCTGAAGTGATCGCCGGGGCACTTCCGGTTGCCCACACTGAACGGCATCATCGCGAACTGCGGTACGCGGGCGGCCCGTTCAGGCAGCCAGCGGTCGGGGTCGAAGTCGAGATGCCGTTCGAACGAACGCGGGTCCCGCTGCAATGCGTAGGCGCTGTAGACGATGTCCGCGTCGGCCGGAATGCCGTACCCGCCAAGCCTGGTATCAGCCACGGAACGTCGGGTGAATATCCACGCCGCCGGACGTATGCGCATCGCCTCGGTGATGACATTGCGGGTGTGCACTAGCTTCTTGAGGTCCGCGAATGCCACCTGCCCGGTCGGCACGAATGACTGCACTTCCGCCACCAACCGGCTTTCCTGCATCGGATGTTGTGTCAGAAGCCAGAATGTCCAGGACAGAGTGGAAGCGACATTCTCGGCCCCCGCGACGACCAGCGAGACCACATGGTCGTGGATCTCCTGATTGCTGAGCGGTTCACCCGATTCGTCTGTGGCGGCGAGCAATACGGCGAGCAGATCCTCGCCGTCGACAGGTGTCGCGCGGCGTTCGGCGATGATCTCGTCGACGAGGGTGTGCAGATCGGCGAGCGCGCTCGCGAAGCGGCGGTTGGCGGGTGTGGGCACCCGGTGCAGCGGTCCCACGGAGAGCACCATCCGGCGGTAGAGCCCCTCGAAGACGGTGTTCAGCGACTCGCTGATGCGGTCCGCCTTCTCGCCGATGGAGCCGACCTTGAGCAGCGAGCGGGAGACGACACGCACGGCGGTACGGAACATCTCCGCGTCGACGTCGACGAGTTGCCCGTCCTGCCAGCGCTCCGCGGTCGCCCGCGCCTCCTCGGCCATGACCTCGGCGTACTCGGCGATCCGCTCGGGCCGGAACGCGGGCTGGATCATCCGCCGCTGACGGCGGTGCAGTTGGCCGTTACTGGTCGCCACGCCCTTGCCGAGCAGCACCTCCAGGGTGTCCCAGAGCGGTCCGCCGACCTCGTAGTCGGGACTCTTGAGCAGCGAGCCGACGAGAGCGGGGGCCGTCACCGCGTACGCGGTACGGGGACCGAGCCTGATCCGCACCACCTCGCCGTGGTCGCGCAGCGCGGCGAGGAAGCCCAGCGGGTCGCGCACCAGGTTCCAGGCGTGGCCGAGCAGCGGGGCGCCGCCCGGCACCAGGGGCGGGGTGAGCGGTGGGGGCTCGGGGACGAAGGCGGTGTCGGGTCCTGCCGGGGATTCGACGCTCATTCCTCACCTGCCGGTTCAAGGGGATCACTCAGATAGGGAGGAGTCGAACTGTCCTCCCAGAGTTCCATGCGATAACGCCCGGATTCATGGTGGAACCAGTAGACCGAGGAAAACCAGTTCCGCAGATTGAACAGGCACGACTGAAGGCCCGTACTCACCTCGCGCGCCCGTGGTGATTTCTGGCCCGACAACTCCCTGGAATACTGGAGGACTTCCTCCTCCGCCGCCAGGAATTCGGCGATGCAGATGCGAACTCGCCGACGCACTTCGGTGACCGCCTGTTCGAGCGATAATCCCTCGTGCTGTATCAGGCTGATTCCCAGATTGTGCACCTCGTCGCCCGCTATTTCCTTGGGTAGCGAGCAGAGGTCGTTGTACCAGGCGGAGAAATCCTGTGAGGCGAGAGCCGCCCGCCGATATGCCGGGTGCCGCCGGACGTTCTCGGGCAGTTCACAGGCCGCGGCCAGTTCGAGGAGGTCCACCCACACGTGGTGCCCGAAGGTGTGCCGGCGCAGCTCGACGTACTCCTCCACCGTGGGCACGCTCCCGCCGCGCCGGTTGGCGAACTCCCGGTCGTACGCCTCGATCACCGCGTGGAAGTGCCGCGCGAAGCGGGCGTTCCAGTCCTCGCCCAGCGTGCCGAACAGCCTGATCACGCACTCCGCGAAGGCCGCGACCAGCGGGTCGGCGTGGTGGAGGTGGCCGTGCGGCTCGTCCAGGGCCGCGTGCAGCTGTCCGCGCAGGCGCTGCCAGGCGCCGTCCCGGCCGTGTACCGCGTCGCGGTCGTGCCGGTCGTCCCAGACGAAGAACCAGGTGCTGAAGTCGGCGATGTCGCCGATGACTTGGTCGCTCGCACCGAGGTAGTAGCCGGCGACCAGGTCCGTGTAGCACAGACTGTCGGCGAAGCGGGCCACCTTGGCGGGCGGCATGAGCCGCCTTTCGAGCAGCCAGGTGCGCGAGTTCTCCTGGAGTCTCGGCCAATACGCGTGCAGGTGCCGGGGAAATGCGTTCTCGATCACCGGAAGCCGCAGTGCCGGTGGTACCGCTACCGTCCCGCGTGGTTGCTCCGACTGTTTGGTGGTGGGTGGATAAGCCGGCATGAAGAAACCCCTCTCGCCGCTTGAGTGCGCGCACCACTCCGCCGCACGGCGCGCGCAGATGCGTACCCCGCGCTTTCCATTCAGCACCACAACTGACCGTTAAGGGAACAGATTTGCTCCACTCACTACCCCTCCCTGCCGAGAACGTCCCCTTACGTGACCACTTGGATCATCACAACAAGGACACGGACACACGGACCCGACCGGGGGGAAGTCCCACGGCCGGGCCCGAATGCACTCTGAATGAGATTCAACTGTCTTTTGTTACCGAGTAGTTGAACCCCGGAAGTAGTGGGTCTCTCGGGACCGGCGCCACCCGCTCCGGCGCCGCACCGCGCCCTCAGGCGTTGGCCACCACCGGGTACCTGGGCTCGCCCTCCGCCATCTGCTTCAGGGCGTCCTTGCGCTCCCGCTTCGAGAGGCGGTCGATGTACAGGGAGCCGTACAGATGGTCGGTCTCGTGCTGGAGGCAGCGGGCGAAGTAGCCGGTGCCGCGTACCTTGATCGGGTTGCCCTTCTCGTCCTGGCCGGTCACCACCGCGTAGTCGGGGCGGGCCAGCGAGGCGTAGGCGGTGGGCACCGACAGACAGCCCTCGTTGGAGTCGTCCAGCCTGCGCTGCTCGGCGGGCAGTTCCTGGACCTTCGGGTTGCAGACCACGCCCACGTGCCGCACGCCGTCGTCGTCCGGGCAGTCGTAGACGAAGACCTTCAGGCCGACACCGATCTGGTTCGCGGCGAGACCGACGCCCTCCGCGGTGCGCTGGCTGGCGAACATGTCGTCCACGAGCCGGGCCAGTTCGTCACCGAACTCGGTGACGTCCGCGCACTCCTTGTGCAGCACCGGGTTGCCGACCACGGTGATCGGGCGGGAGGTGCCGCGCTCGCGGTAGGCACTCTCCCGCTGTTCGCAGTCCTCGGTGTCGACGACGAAGCCCTCGTCGTCCACGGGCAGCACCCCCGCGCCCGTGGTCTGCTCCTGCTCAGTGTCCTGCTGCGCCATGGTGGCCGTTTCGCCTTCCTGGAAAACCTGCGGCACCACAAGCGTGCCGTGCCGTCCCACTAGCCTACGGCGCGCTCAGCAGACCTCTTCCAGGTCTCGCCAGTTCCGGGAGTCCGGACTGTCCGCGACCCAGCTGTCGAGCAGCCCGCGGACCAGGCCCGCGGGGGCCGCGACGCCGCACTCGCGCTCGGGCACCCACAGTTGGCCGTCGGTGCGGTGACCGAGCGGCCCCGGGTGACCCGGCTCGCTGTGGTCGTGCGGGTCCAGGTGCTCGCCGTCGCCGCCCTCGTCGCTGGGCATCCGGCTCTCCGAGCACATCCGGCACAGCAGCCGCACCGAGGAGGACCAGTCCTCCGCGGCGTACCCGGCGTCGGCCGCGAGCCTCTCCAGCGCGTCCCGGTCCTCCTCGGTGGCCGCTTCGAGCAGCACCACCCAGGTCGGCACCGGCGAGGGCGCCCACAGCTCGATCTCGTCGAAGACCGGGAAGGCGTGCCCGGCGGCGGTGGTCCGCTCGCCGTGCGGGACGCCGTCGTGCAGCACGACCTCGCCCCAGCGGCGCCCGGAGGAGGGCAGCGGGATCGACAGGACCTCGATACGTGCCGGGTCCAGACGACGGCCCCAGACCACCTCGGCCTCGCCCTCCGGCGACAGCCGTACGGCCGCGCTGCCGAGCTCCATGGCCACCGGCCGTCCGGAGGCGGCGGTGTCGCCGGGCACCTTCAGGCCGTACGCCTGCCAGGCGCGGCGGGCCAGCGGCCAGTCCTGCAGGGCGGTGGCCGCGATGCCGACGTTCCACCAGTCGGGGGCGCCGGTGGACCGGTCCAGGAGGGCGACCGCGCGCAGTCCGGCCGCGCGTGCCTGCTCCCAGTCGTGCCGGAACTTGTGCAGCAGCGCCAGGTTGAACCACGACTCCGAGAGCCAGGGCTCCAGATCGGCAGCCCGGGTCAGGAGTGCGCCCGCGTCCTCGTACCGCCCGTCCCCGATGAGCGTGAACGCACGGTCGGTGGCCTGCCGCCACGAGGCGGAGGGCCGGTGCCTTCCCTTGCCGAAGATCCTCACGATTCCCGCCTGCCGGTACTCAAGGCATGCTCCCCCGCTCACCTTGCTTCGTCTTCGCATCCAACCACGGACGGTCCAGCCGCCGCTCATTACCCATGGGTTACCCAGCCCCTCCCGGGATCAGGCCATCCGGTCCGTACCCTGTCAAGACGTCTGCAGGCATCGCTGTGACCAGTGCCACCGGCGCTGCCCGGATGCGGCCGGCTGTCCCACCCGGCGTATCTGCCGCACCTGCCGCACCTGCAATCGGGCCGCCGCCCTCGCCCCCCTCTTTACCGCTACGGTCCACTCCCTTACGGCTACGGTCCGCCGCCCTCCTTGGCCAGGACCCGGGCCAGGCATTCCACGACCTCGGGCTGGTAGTCGCGGCCGGTGGCGAGCCGGAGGCGTTCCAGCGCGGTGAGTGCGCCGGCCGGGCCCTCCGCGCGGACGATCTCGTCGTAGGCGTTGGCCGCCCGGACGATACGGGCCGCGAGCGGCTGGTCACGGTAGGGCTCGGCCTGCTGTTCCACCACCAGCGCGACCTCGGCCGCGCCACCGGTCTGCCGGACCACGGCCCCGCCGAGCAGCGCGATCCGCCGCTGCTGCTCCGCGCCGAGGAAGGCGGTGGCCCCGGACGGCACCGGGTCCACCAGCGAGAGCTGCCCGATGTCGTGCATGAGGGCCGCGTACTCCAGCACCGTCAGCTCACGCCGGGTCAGCCCCAGCTCACGGCCGACGGCACGGCTCAGTACGGCGACCCGGCGGGCGTGGCCCGGCGGGGTGTACCCGGCGATCTCGGTGGCCCTGGCCAGGGAGGTGATGGTCTGGCGGTAGGTGGTACGGGCCGCCGCGTAACGGCGGAAGGCGAGCTGGGTGAGCAGCAGCGGCAGGCTGAAGACGGGCAGCGCCCACAGCGCGGCCACCGCGACGCCGAGCGCGATCACCGCGCCGGTCGCGCCCACCGCCGAGCCGATCCCGGTCAGCGCGCGCAGTTCGTCGCGGAGCAGCGGGCCGAAAGGCCAGTCGGTACGGGCCCGGGCGAGCGCGGCGGCCAGTACCGCGTCCCACAGCGCGCTCAGCGCGACCACCACGACCACGCCGAGCGCGTAGTAGGCGCCGCGCCCCGGGCCGTGCTCCGGTCCGTGTTCGGGATGCAGCGCTGCGTGCAGCGGCTGGAAGCACACCGCCGCGAAGGCGACGCCGAGCACCCGCCGCGCCACATGGTCCGGTGCCGGTGCGGCGCCGCGGGCCACATGGGGCGCGGCACCGGCGAGCGTCGCCGCGAAGACGATGGCGACCACCTGGAGGACCCCGTGTCCGGTGGGCCGTCCGCCGACCTCACCGAGCAGGGCGTACGCCAGCGCCCCGGCGGCGCCCAGCGGCGCGGGCTCGCGCGCGGGGCGCGGGTCGTCCGCGCGCCAGCGGGTGAACTCGCCCAGCGCGATGAGCAGTCCGAAGGCGAAGGCGGTGCCGCGGTCGGCCACGCCCGCGCGGAGCGTGGCCGCGAGCGCGAACAGCGCGAGCGCCCCGGCGGCCGTGTGCACCGCGACCAGCACCGGCCGCCGCGCGAGCCGTCCCGGCAGACCACCGGCGGCGGCCGCGGCGCCCTTGGCAATGCGGCCGTCCCCGCCGGGCCCGGCACGACGGCGGCGGCCGGAGCCCGGCGGGGGCGCACTCTGCCGGGGCAGCGCACCCCGGCGCGGGCCACCCTCATCCGCGCGCCGGTGACGGCCCGGCCGGACACCGTGCGAGGAACCGCCGTGACTCATGGGGTGCGCTCACCACTCGGGGTGGTGAACTGGGCGGGGCGGGGGGTGAGTTGGTGAGGGGCGTTGCCGTTGGGCGCCGCGGCCGCAGGCCGCGCCGCAGGCACGTTTCGGCGGGCCCCGCCCGGACCGTCGGGCCCGTCGGCGGTCACCGCGGGCCGCCAGCCGTGGCGTTCCAGGGCGCGGATCAGGGCGTGCACCATGCGCGGGTCGAAGTGGGAGCCGGAGCAGCGCCGCAGTTCGGCGAGGGCGACCTCGACCGGGCGGGCGCGGCTGTAGGAACGGGTCGAGGTCATGGCGTCGAAGGCGTCCGCGACGGCGACCACCCGGGCCGACTCGGGGATGCGCAGTCCGGCCAGGCCGTAGGGGTAGCCGGTGCCGTCGAGGCGCTCGTGGTGGTGCAGTACCGCGGCGCGCGCCTCGCCGAGGAAGCCGATGCCGCGCACCATCTCGTGACCGTATTCGGGGTGCAGCTCGATGATCCGCCGCTCCTCGGGGGTGAGCTTGCCGTCCTTGCGCAACAGGCGGGTGGGGACGCCGAGTTTGCCGACGTCGTGCAGGATCCCGGCGAACCGCAGCATCTCCACCCGCTCGTCGTCCATGCCGAGTTCCCGGGCGATCAACTGCGAGGCGTGCCCGACGCGTTCGCTGTGGCCACGGGTGTAGCCGTCCTTGATGTCCACGGCCCGCACCAGCGCCCTGATGGTCGCCTGGTGCGCGGCCCGCTCCCGGTGGTACTGCGCGAACACCCAGCTGGAGATGTGCATCGGCAGCAGCACGAGCAGCGCCGCGAGCGGCCCGTACGTACTGCGCCACAGCACCGCCATCATCAGACCGGCCAGACCGTGCACGGCGACCGGCCCGAGCGAGCGCGCGAAGAGGCCGCGCCAGGCGGTGCGCACCGGCAGCCGTTCCGCGGCGAGCAGGATCGTGCCGTCGAGCAGGGTGAGTACGACGCAGAAGGCGAGCACCGCGGCCTGCGCGGGCAGCAGGACGTACGGGAAGTCGGCCGCCGCCACGGCCTGCCGCCCGCCGAGCGCCGCGTGCGCACGTGCGGCCGCCCAGGCGGCGAGGGCGAGCCCGGCGGCCCGCCAGACGCGGCGCGCCCAGCGCGGCCGCTGCTCGACCCGGTCCAGGAGCGCGCCGGGCACCGCCACCAGGGCGGCGGCGGGCGCGGGCAGCAGGAAGACCCCGGCGAGCAGGACGGGATAGAAGGTGCCGGTGTCGGCGTACACGTGAACGTCCTCACCCGCGTACGGATGAACGCGGCCAGTTCCTGATGTGCTGAGTCGGGCTGCTGGGCACTCTGCTGCGTAGTCAGTGTGCGGCGGCAGGGGGTGGTCGGTTGTGGTTCTGGATCCGCGTCGCTGGTCGGAACTGCGCCGTTTCCGTGGGTTGTTGGAGTCCGGGGCGATGAGCCTGTCTGAGGTTGCCCGGGAGACAGGGCTGGATCGCAAGACAGTCCGCAAGTACATCTCAGGGCCGGCGGAACCGCCACGCCGTTCAGTGAACGGCCGGTCGCTGGAGCGGAAGATCGACGCGTTCGCGCCGCTGGTCGACTCGATACTGCGAGCCGAAATCCTCATGAAGGCTTCGGTCATTCACGAGCGGCTGGTCGGCGAGTACGGCTTCACCGGCAACTACCAGCGCGTCAGTGCGACATGAAGTCGCTCCAGGGAAGTGAGAACAGTCAGGTGAAGGAGGGAAGGGTCGACTGATCTTCGGGCCAGTGTCCAATGCCCGTCTCCGCGCTCACATGCGTCGCTGGTAACGGCGGGGTGTGAAGCTGAGCATTCAAGCCCAAGAACATTCCGGCCATCGGATAGTCACAGGCGAGGAGAAGGCTGGACGGGCGAACACAAGTGAACCTCTGATGAGGCCCCGTGATGGTAAGGCCGCGCGATGGCATGCAGGCGGCGGTCACAGGACCCGGTGCTGCAAGGCACCAAGCGATCTCAGGATCTGACTCGCCTGAGACAGGACACCGTTGGTCCCGGGGTATAGGAGGCGCCCACCCCAGCTGCGTCTTACTGGTGCGGAACATGAAAACCCCGACGAGGTCCAAGCCACCCGGCTTGGTAGGCCGACCGCGAGGAAGGCTGAACTCCCCGGCGGGAGAAGGAAGATCCAAGAAGCGAATGCCGGCAGGTCGAAAGGCCCGAGGAAACCGGGAGACAGGACCTTCACTTGTCTCTCGCATAACTCGCCGGATACGGGCCCTGGTGGTCCGGCCCGAAAGGGCGCCCACGTGGATCAGGTGAGCCTTTGAAGCCACCACTGCAACACCGCTCGAACTGAGGGACAAGTTAGACACCGGAGGCGAACATGGAGATCACGGCATCTGCTGTGATGCCCTTGCCTGCGGTGAACGGACCCGAGGACGGCTTACTCGACTGGCACGGCATCGACTGGGCCACGTGCGAGGAGAACGTACGGCGGCTGAGGCAGAGGATCTTCAAGGCGACGCAGGACGGGGACCTCAAGAGGGTCCGCAACTTGCAGAAGCTCATGCTGCGAAGCCGCAGCAACACGCTCGTCAGCGTGAAGCGGGTGACGCAACAGAGCAGTGGTCGCAAGACCGCTGGCATCGACGGGGAACGAGCCCTCACGCCCAAGGCGAGAGGCACGCTGGCGGCCGAGACCCATCGGTCGTCGAAGCCCTGGAAGGCCAGACCGGTCAAGCGAGTGTTCATCCCGAAGAGCAACGGGAAACAGCGGCCGCTCGGTATCCCGGTCATTCGTGACCGGGTTCTCCAGGCTCGCGTGAAGAACGCGCTGGAACCGGAGTGGGAAGCGCGGTTCGAGCCGAGGTCTTACGGCTTCCGGCCCGGCCGCAGCTGCCAGGACGCGATATCTGCGATCTTCTGGACGGTGAAGGGCAAGAACCCGAAACGTCTGTGGGTCCTGGACGCGGACCTGTCGGCGGCATTCGACCGCATCGACCACACCCACCTCATGACCATGCTCGGATGGTTCCCGGCCAGGGAACTGATCCACGGGTGGTTGAAGGCGGGCGTGATCGAACGCGGCCGGTTCGCACCGACCGAGGAGGGCACTCCTCAAGGTGGTGTGATCAGCCCGTTGCTGCTGAACGTCGCTCTGCATGGGCTGGAACAGGCCGCAGGGTGCCAATACTCAGTGTCGAAGTCCGGGCGCGAGCCCGGTGCGATGCCGGGCACCCCGGTGCTGGTGAGGTATGCCGATGACTTCGTCGTGTTGTGTCACGACGAAATCGAGGTGCACCAGGTCAGAGCCCGGTTGGAGGGCTGGCTGGAGTCGAGGGGTCTTCGCTTCAATTCGGAGAAGACCCAGGTCGTCCACCTCAACAGAGGGTTCGACTTCCTCGGATTCACTGTCCGCCGCACAGGCGGCAAGATGATCATCAAACCGAGCACAGCGGCTTGCGCGAGGCTTCGGTTGCGACTACGGACCGAGGCGAAGGGCCTGCACGGGTCCAACGCCGCAGCCGTGTTGCGCAGGCTGACCCCGATCGTTCGCGGTTGGGCCGCCTACTACCGGGCAGTGGCCTCCTCAACGACCTTCACGTCGCTGGATGACTATATGTGGCGGCTGGTCTTCAAATGGGCCAGGCGTCGTCACTGCAACAAGTCGGGGAACTGGATTATGAACCGGTACTTCGGCCAGTTCCACCCGTCCCGGCAAGACCAGTGGGTATTCGGTGACCGCGACAGCGGTGCCTTTCTCACCAAGTTCGCCTGGACGGGCATCGTCCGTCACCAACTCGTTAAGGGTGGGGCGTCCCCGGACAACCCCGCGCTTACCGAGTACTGGCAGGACCGCCGCCGCAGGAAGGCGCCGCCGCCGATGGATAAGACCAGTCTTCTCCTGGCGGTCCGGCAGCAGGGGCTTTGTCCTCTCTGCAAACAGGCGCTGATCGTCGGAGCCGAGTACGAACCAGACAGTCCACGCGAGTGGATCAACTGGTTCGCGGCCTCGAAGAAGATGCTCCACAAGCATCACTTCATCTACCGGCGAGACGGCGGCACGGACGAGCGGAACAATCTTCGCCTCGTGCACTCCGAATGCCATCGCCAGCACCATGCTGGCGACGGTCAACGGACCACATAACCCTGCTGACCTGCGAAGCCCTCGGGGCTTGCTTGAGCCGAGCTGCGGGGAAAGCCCGCATGGCCGGTTCTTAGGGGGCCGGGGTCCAGCAATGGACTCCGGCTACCCGACAACTCTACGTTCAAGAGGCCCGGCCTCGGATCGCGGATGAACTGGGCATCACGCCGAAGCAGTTGGCGGGCATGCACCGCCGCTTCGAGGTGATCCCGGGCGCTCAGGCCCAGGTCGACTGGGGCGACGAGGGCAAGATCCTCGCCCACATGGGATCGCCGAAGGTCTACTCGTTCCATATGACGTTGTCGTACTCCCGCGATCCGTTCTGTTGCTTCACCACCAGTCAGGACCTGCAGACGTTCTTCGACTGCCATCGCAGGGCATTCGCCCACTTCGGCGGGGTCCCGATGACGATCGTCTACGACCGCACCAAGACCGTCGTGCGCCGTCATGTCGCCCCGGGCGAGGCGGTCCCGCTGCACCCGGAAGCGGTCGGCTTCGCCGGGCACTACGACTTCGACATCGACGTTCTGGCTGCCTACCGGCCGCAGGGCAAAGGCCGGGTCGAACGGCAGGTCCTCATCGTCCGTGATCACGTGCTGTCCGGCCGGGCGTTCTCCTCGATCGAGGAGATGGACGCCGCCTTCGTGGCCTGGGTGCCGCAGCGCCGGGCTCAGGCCCACCGGACGCACCAGCAGATCATCGGCGAGCGAGCTGCCCGCGATCATGCAGCTCTGCGACCGCTGCCGCCGGCGCCGTATCTCGTGACGGAACGGCATCTGAGGCCGGTCGGGAAGGACTGTCTGGTGGCCTTCGCCGGCAATCTCTACTCGGTCCCGGCCCGCAAGGTCCGTCCTCGTCAACTGGTGGAGATCAGGGCCACGAAATCGCAGATCATGCTGCACTCCACCGACGCATCCGGCGAGACGCTGCTGGCCATGCACGCGCGGGCAGTTGGCCGCGGAGCCCGTGTGGTTGAGGAGACGCACTGGGACGGACTCCCCACTGGCAAGAACCGCCGCACCACCACCGGCGACACTGCACCCCGACCCCGGCCGCAGCCCCGCGGCGAGGAGATGGGGCCGTTGCAGGCTCTGCTCAACCGGGCTGCCGCCACTCGGATCGAGGTCGGCCGTCGGCCCCTGTCGGTCTATGACGAACTGACCGGGACTCGCCCCTTCACCACCAACCCCACGAAGAAGGAGTCCTCTTGAGCGAGCTGACCGGCAACCGCATCCGCACCACGGCCGGCAAGCTCGGCCTGCCCCACCTGGCGGAAACGATCAACGAGTGCATTCGCCGCGCCGACGAGGGAAAGCTCGGTTACCTGGACTTCCTCGACCTGGTCCTCTCGGAGGAACTGGCCGTTCGCGATGACCGCCGCTTCCGCAACGGCCTGCGGCTGTCCAAGCTGCCGCACCACAAGACGCTCGATGAGTACGACTTTTCGTTCCAGCCAGAGCTCGACCCGCGCAAGGTCAAAGACCTCGCGACGCTGTCCTTCGTCGAGGCCAAGGCCAACGCGGCCCTATTGGGTCCGCCGGGGGTCGGCAAGACGCATATCGCGGTCGCGCTGGCCGTCGCCGCCTGTCGAGCCGGTTACTCCATCTACTTCACCAGCCTCGACGACATGGTCCGCCAGCTCAAGGCCGCCGAGGCCGCCGGACGGCTGACCAGCAAACTCACCACCTACCTGCGGCCGGGCGTCCTCGTCGTCGACGAGGTGGGATATCAGCCCCTGGAGCGGGCGGAGGCGAACCTTGTCTTCCAGGTGATTTCCAAGCGCTACGAGAAGGGTTCGATCATCCTGACCTCGAACAAGACCTTCAGCGAATGGGGCCAGGTCTTCGGTGACGAAGTCCTGGCCACCGCAATCCTCGACCGACTCCTGCACCACTGCGACGTGGTCTCCATCAACGGCCCGAGCTACCGGCTCAAGAACCGCCTCCAGGCCATCGAGCGCGAGAACGAAGTGGCCTAACAACTGGGGACGTTCACTCGTACGTCAGTGGGGACAAAACCAAGTACACGGACACGACGTGGTCTCCATCAACGGCCCGAGCTACCGGCTCAAGAACCGCCTCCAGGCCATCGAGCGCGAGAACGAAGTGGCCTAACAACTGGGGACGTTCACTCGTACGTCAGTGGGGACAAAACCAAGTACACGGACACCAGGGGAATCAGTGCCTGGCTGTCGTGCAGGTTCGCCCCCGAGATTCCGACGGACAGAGGCAGACCAGTCCGCTCGGTGATTAAGTGGATCTTCGACCCGTACTTGCCCCGGTCGACAGGATTCGGGCCTGTCAGATCCCCCTTTTCAGGGCCCTCATGTTCACGGAGTCGATTGCGCAGCGGGACCAGTCCAACTCGCCGCGGGAGCCGAGCTCGTCGAGGACCAGACGGTGGAGCTTCGCCCACACCCTGGCCTTCGACCACTCCGTGAAGCGCCGGTGAGCTGTCGCTCCCGACGGCCCGAATGAGGCGGACGGCAGCTGCTGCCAGGTGCAGCCCGACGTGGCCACGAACACGATCGCAGCCAGGACCTCCCGGTCACCATGCCGCCGCCGACCTCCCCCTTGCGGCCGGGTCGGCGTCTCCGGCACCACCCGCTGGAACAACTCCCACAACTCTTCCGGCACTAGCCGCTCAACGATCCCCACCACGACCGACAGCCTACCGAGCCAGCCAAATGAGATGGCTTCTAAGAAGGGGGTGGGTTGCAAGTGCTTCCTGGCAGGCACCGACGTCCTCATGGCCGACGGCTCGACCGCCGACATCGAAGACGTTGACGTAGGCGACAAGGTCTTGGCGACTGATCCCATGACGGGCAAGACAGAGCCCCGCCGAGTGACGCATCTGATCCGCACCGAAGCGGACAAGAAGTTCAACAAGCTTTCCATCGCTACCGATCAGGGGATCGAGTCCCTGACTGCGACACACGAGCACCCCTTCTGGTCCCCGTCCGAGAAGGACTGGATCCCGGCCCGCGGCCTGAAGCCGGGAATGACCCTCCGCACCGACAAGGGCGAAACGGTCATCGTCACCGCCAACAAGCCCTTCACCAAGCATGCGAGGACGTACAACCTCACGGTGGAGGGGTTGCATACATACTATGTACTCGCTGGTCAGACGCCGGTACTCGTTCACAACAGCAACATCAACTGCAACTCGCTCACGCGTGCACAGTCTGACGATGTTGCCAATTTCTTGGGATACACGAAGACCAAAATGAAATCTGCAGGCGGGGCCCCGATTTGGGAGAACAAGAAGGCTGGAGGTGGTCAACCTCGGTATATCACCTACGATCGGACCGGGCATAACAAGCAGGCGGTATTCAAGGGTGCCAGCTTCCGTAATCCTTTCCAGTCGACGAAGGATTCGGCTCGGGACGGAACGTATGGGCTGGATGTATCCCCGACAGGAGAGGTGTTGGGTCTCAAGTGGCTAGCCAAATGACAGCCGAGCTTGTCGTCAGCCCGAGCGACCAACATGTGCGAGCCTCCCTGGCTGAGGCGTCGGCCTGGAGTGCCTACGCGGTGGATTTGCGGAGGTTGCTCAACGTGGTGATCGAGGAATGCGGAGCTGACCGTCTTGAGGTCAGTGAGTTGCTGGTCAGCCAACCGCTCCCTGACCGCTACTGGAGGCTCCGCAACGGGATGCAGGCCAAGCCGGCGGAGGCGATAGATCTCGCTGAGCGGATGGCGGCTGGGTTCGGACCATACTGCCGGCTGATCACGCCGGGGCGGCTTCGCGTCGAGTCGGGATGGGATGGGGCGATCCATCTCTCAATGGATCCAGCGGTGGCCAATTCGCTTACCGGGCTCGCTGGCGACAACCTGTCTCTTGAGTGGCGCGCCTCGGAACCGGAGCCTGAGGAGGAGCCAAGACTTGTCGATGACGTCGTGGATGACGAGTTTTGGGGCTCGGTTGGAGCGGCGACCGATGGGATGGTCCTCTTGTGTGAGCGCTGGGCGCACGGTGCTTACGGCTGCCGATGGTTCCGGGTGACCGCGGGAAATGTAGCGGAGGTGGCACAGGCTGTACGGCCTCGCTCGCTCCTCTGCGTTGTGGCAAACCCGAACCTGCGGCTCGACTCGGGACTATTGGACGAAGATTTCACTGCGTTCGAAGCCCCACTCACGCCTGGCCAGCTCATTTACTGCGCCTACCCAGGAGGGGTCGATAGTCTCGCCGAAGTAACGGACAGGGGATTGTCGTTCATGCTGGCGGAAGTGGTATTGGCTGGGTGGTGCGCCGTGGTGCCGGATTCGGACGGCGTAGTCAGAACGGCATGGGAGAGCCCTGGTGAGGGCTGAGGGGCGAGGCGGGGGTCATCTCAAGGAATAGTCGGTTCGCGATCGCAGTGATCGGTGATCCCTCGTCGGAGGGCGGCGTCTCGTCGGCTTCCGAGGCCGCCGGTAGTATTTAGTCGGAGGCTTCTCCGAATCGTTCCCGATGGACCTGAGTTTCTGAACGGTGGGTGACTATCTCGAAGTTGGGAGAGAGTCCTGAAGGAGCTTGAGGCGAGTAAGTATTCGATCTCGCGCCTCAAGCTCCTCGATCGCGGACCCGGAGACCGCTAACGTCATCTTCTGCTGTCCTATTTACTGGGAAAGGGAAGCTGTCGCGACATGGCGCAATGTCAGAAGTAGGGGGCGCAGTAAGTAGCCGTCGGTAGCCACTGAAGTTTGCCAATCAGCGACGGAGATCCTTCGCAGACTCCTGGCCAGCGATGGCCGAGACCAGGCCGACCGTCGCGCGCACCGTGACCGCGAAAGCGAAACGGCCAAGTAGGTTGCTGTTTTGGCATGCGCAAGAAAGGCCCTGACCGGCGTTTCCGATGGGCAGGGCCTTAGAGGACATCTGATCTACGTTGTGGGCGGTTTGATCCTTTTGCTGTGACCAAGCCTGCCATGAGTCGTTGCACCTCGAGTGACTTCTCGGCGCCCGTATCGCAGCGACGTATCCGACGCCCGATGGGCTTTGCTCGAGCCGGTGTTCACGGCTTGGCGTGCTGGGCGAACTGGCCCCGGAACGGCCGCACGAGTGCATGACCTGAGAGAGATCGTGAACGCGATCCTCTACGTCAACCGCACCGGGATCCCGCGGGAGTACCTGCCACACGACTTCCCGCCGTTCAAGACCGTCTACGACTACTACGCCAAGTGGGAAGCGGACGGAACCACCGAGCAGGTCCACGACCTGCTGCGGGACAAGGCCCGCCGGGCGAATGCCCGAAGCGGGGCACCGTCCGCGGCGGTGGTGGACGCGCAGAGCGTGAAGACCTCGAGCAATGCTGCCGAAGACAGCCAGGGCATCGACGCCGGCAAAAAGATCAAAGGGCGCAAGCGCCACCTGATCACCGACACCCTCGGACTGGTCCTGACCGTCCTCATCACCGCCGCCTCCGTCCACGACTCCACCGGCGGCAAGCAGGCACTGACCGAGCTGGCGGCGACCCATCCGACTGTGACCAAGGTCTGGGCCGACGGCGGCTACCAGACCAGCGTCATCCAGCACGGCGCCCGCCTCGGAATCGACGTCGAAGTGGTGCAGCGACCAAGGGTGAAGGGCTTCCAGCCGTTGCCCAAGCGGTGGGTGATCGAGCGGACCTTCGGCTGACTGATGCAGCACCGCCGCCTGGCGCGCGACTACGAAGCCCTACCGCAGAGATCCCGAACGATGATCCACTGGGCCATGGCTAACAAAATGAGCCGCGAACTCACCGGAGAATCCGCACCAACCTGGCGAATCGAAACAGACACTCAAAACCGCGTGAACGCTGATCAGATGCCCTCTTAGAGGTCCTAACAGAACCCGTTGATGGTGTGACTGTCGGCTCGGATGTTCGTTGGCCTGTTCGTGGGAAAGAGGGATGCTCGGCCGTGGATCGTCTCGGACGAACTGTGGTCACTGATCGAACCGTTGCTGCCGAAGCCTGGGCCGAAGCTGGTCGCGGGACGGCCGCGGGTGCCTGACCGTCAGGCGCTCTGCGGGATCCTGTTTGTCCTGCACACCGGCATCCAGTGGGAGTACCTGCCTCAGGAACTCGGCTTCGGTTCTGGCATGACGTGCTGGCGGCGTCTGGCCGCTTGGAACGAGGCTGGCGTGTGGGAGCGACTGCATGCAGTCCTTCTGACGAAGTTGCGGGTGGCGAAGCAGTTGGACTGGTCCCGGGCGGTGATCGACTCCAGCCATGTGCGGGCCGCTCGGCGAGGCCCAAAAGCGGACCGAGCCCGGTCGACCGCGCACGGCCGGGCAGCAAGCACCACGTCCTCGTCGACGGGTAGGGCATCCCGCTCGCGGTGTCGCTGACCGGAGGAAACCGCAACGACGTGACTCAGCTGATGCCCTTGCTCGCGAAGGTCCCGTCCGTCCCCGGTCTGGTCGGGCGACCACGACGACGGCCCGACACCCTGCTCGGCGACCGGGGCTACGACCACGACAAGTAGCCGACTTGTCTGGGCGCAGGGCATCAAACCCGTGATCGCACGCCGCGGCGTCCCACACGGATCCGGCCTTGGCATTCACCGATGGGTCGTCGAGCGCACCATCGCCTGGCTCCACGGCTTCAGACGCCTGCGAATCCGGTGGGAACGACGCGACGACATCCACGAAGCCTTCCTCGGCCTCGCCACATGCCTCATCACCCACCGACACGTCCAACGCCTTTGTTAAGGGCCGGAAGGAGTTGGAAGCCCAGGAACTGTTGACCGTCAAGCGCGAGCCGCAGGGCACCTTCTACGACTTCACGCGGCTGAGGAACGCCTATCAACTCAGCCTGGAGCGACTGAAGGACTCGCCTTCCTGGACTTGATGGAGCGGCGCTTGCCTCTATCGCAGGTCTGTCGCGATCAGTGCGAAGCAATGAGAAAGAGCGGGACCCAGTGAGACTGGTTCCCGCTCTCTTCTGTCGGCATCCGCCCTGGTCAGCGCTTTGCTTTCTGCTGTTCCTCGGCGAGTGCCCCCGGCAGGATTCGAACCTGCGCACACGGCTCCGGAGGCCGTTGCTCTATCCCCTGAGCTACGGGGGCGTGTCTCGCGCTCTGCGCGGCGACGAGTAGAACCCTACCAGCTCCAAGAGGGTCCTCATGAACAGGTATTTACGGGTGGGGGCCATGATCGTCCGGCGTCCGGCAGTGGCCCTCGGAGGGTCTGTGCGGCACCCCGTCCCCGTCCTCCGGTCCGGAACCCCTCCCTCCCCCTCGCGGGTGGAAAAAGGGAAAACCCGGACGGCGGGGTGGGGGGCGTCCTACTCTCGATGTGTGCCAGGCGTGTCCGGTCGGGTGCTTGTTGTTGATGACAACAAGGTGATCCGGCAGCTGATCAAGGTCAACCTCGAGCTGGAGGGCTTCGAGGTCGTGACCGCCTCCGACGGTGCCGAATGTCTGGAGGTCGTGCACGAGGTGCGGCCCGATGTGGTCACCCTGGACGTGGTGATGCCGCGGCTGGACGGGATTCAGACCGCCACGTATCTGCACGCCGATCCGCGCACCCGGCACCTGCCGATCGCGATGGTGACCTCCTGTACGCGGTACGAGGTCGAGCGCGGGCTCGAGTTCGGGCTCGATGCCTTTGTGCCCAAGCCCTTCGAGCCCAGTGAGCTCGTCGAGATCGTGAAGGATCTGCTTACCCCGGGCGGGGGATACGGGGCCGACGCATCCGAGCGGGCGGGCAGCGCCTGAGCCGGTGAGCTGAGCCGGTGAGCTGGGGCGGGGCCGGGGTCGTGTGACCGGAAGCACTCCGTATCTCGTTTCCCTCCACCCCACCCCCCTCCCATACCCTTTCTCCTGTGACCCCCGTCGAACTCTCGCGTGCACTCGCCGTGGCTGTGCGGTGCGCTGTCGAGGACGGGGAGCTCAGTGTGGCCGTACCGGAGCGGATCGTCGTGGAACGGTCCCGGCCCGGCGGCACCGGCGACTACGCCAGCGGTCTCGCCCTGCGCCTCGCCAAGGAAGCCGGGCGCCCGCCGCTGACAGTGGCCCACATCCTGCGTGAGCGGTTCCTCGCCGGTCCGGCGGTCACGAGTGACGGGGGCCGTGCCTCGGTCGCCGCCGTCCACGTCACCGGGCCCGGGTTCCTCAACTTCAGCCTGCGCGAGGGCGGTCAGGAGTCGCTCGTACGGGAAGTGCTGCGGCAGGGAAGCGGATACGGGCATGTTTCGGCGGCCAGCGGCACGGGGCACGGACGTACCGCGACCGCCGTGACTCTCCAGGTGCCCCGCGAGGTCCGCGCCGCCGTGATCGGTGACTCCGTCCGGCGCATCCTCCGGTCACAGGGCGTCGACGCCCGCCTTGTCATGACCGACAGCGGCACCGATGGCCCGGCCCCCGACTGGATCGGTCCTCTAGACATCCACCTCGATATCCATGTCGACGGCACGGCAGCGCAGCCGCAGCCGGAGTCGGCTTCACCTGCGCCGCCGCCGGGAGATCAGTCGCCGCTCCACCCTCTCCCCCTCCCCATCCCGGTCCCCGCCCCCGCATCTCCCCTTCCCCTCGGCCGCGACGCCGCCCGCTGGGCGCTGCTCCACCCGCCCGCCCACGACCGGCCCCGGCTCGATGCGGACCTGTGGCTCGCCCAGCGCGAGTCCAACCCGTTGTTCCGGGTGCGCTACGCGTACGTCCGCAGCCAGGCCCTCGTACGCAATGCCCATGACCTCGGTTTCCGCGCCGAACCCGGTCCCCTGCGGGCCGGGACGCACCCGGCTCCGGGCGCCGAGGCCGACCTGCTCGACGCGCTGTCCGCGTACCCCGTGCTGCTGGCCGCCCTGCGTACCGGCTACGCTCCCGATCGCCTCTGCCGGCACCTTGTCGTCACCGCCGACGCCTTCTTCCGGTTCCACGACGCCATCCGCGTCCTGCCGCTCGGCCCCGAGAAACCCTCGGCCGCCCACCGTGCCCGGCTCGCACTCGCCGAAGCCGCCGGGACGGTGCTCGCCGGTGGCCTGTCCCTGCTCGGCATCGAAGCCCCCGCACACCTGTGAAGGCCGTGGACGAGATGAACCACCGCGGTCGCACCACTCTCAGAGAGCGCACGACGACATGAGCCGTTCCGCCCACCCTGCCGGACCCCGCCACGCCGATGTTCTGCCCGAGGGGCACTACACCGCGCCGCCGACCGACCTCAACGCCCTGGACGCGAAGGTCTGGTCGCGCACCGTCGACCGCAACACGGACGGGGTGCTGACCGTCGGCGGGATCGATGTGGCCACGCTGGCCGAGGAGTTCGGTACCCCCGGGTACTTCCTGGACGAGGCCGACTTCCGGGCGCGGTGCCGTGACTGGCGGGAGGCGTTCGGGCCGGACGCGGACGTGTTCTACGCCGGGAAGGCGTTCCTGTCGCGCGCCGTTGTGCGCTGGCTGCACGAGGAGGGGCTGAACCTGGACGTCTGCTCCGGCGGTGAGCTCGCGACCGCGCTCGCGGCCGGGATGCCCGCCGAGCGGATCGCCTTCCACGGCAACAACAAGACGGTCGCGGAGATCGAGCGGGCGATCGAGGTCGGGGTGGGGCGGATCGTGCTCGACTCCTTCCAGGAGATCGTGCGGGTGGCGCACGTCGCCGACCGGCTCGGCAAGCGGCAGCGGGTGCAGATCCGGGTGACCGTGGGCGTCGAGGCGCACACGCACGAGTTCATCGCCACCGCGCACGAGGACCAGAAGTTCGGTATCGCGCTCGCCGACGGCGAGGCCGCGGAGGCGGTACGGCGGACGCTGAAGCTGGACAGCCTCGAACTGATCGGTATCCACAGCCACATCGGCTCGCAGATCTTCGACATGGCCGGCTTCGAGGTCTCCGCCCGGCGCGTGGTGGGGCTGCTCGCCGCGGTGCGCGACGAGCACGGGGTCGAGCTGCCGGAGATCGACCTCGGCGGCGGCCTCGGTATCGCGTACACCTCGGAGGACGACCCGCGCGAGCCGCAGGAGATCGCCAAGGCGCTGACCGAGATCGTCGGACGGGAGTGCGCGGCCGCCGGGCTGCGCGCCCCGCGCATCTCGGTGGAGCCGGGGCGCGCGATCGTGGGACCCACGGCGTTCACGCTGTACGAGGTGGGGACCATCAAGCCGCTGGAGGGCCTGCGGACCTATGTGTCCGTGGACGGCGGGATGTCGGACAACATCAGGACCGCGCTGTACGACGCGGAGTACAGCGTCTCGCTGGTCTCGCGCGTCTCGGACGCGGAGCCGATGCTGGTGCGGGTGGTCGGCAAGCACTGCGAGAGCGGCGACATCGTCGTACGCGATGCCTTCCTTCCGGCGGACCTGGCGCCGGGGGACCTGGTGGCGGTGCCCGCGACCGGTGCGTACTGCCGGTCCATGGCCAGCAACTACAACCACGCGCTGCGGCCGCCGGTGGTGGCCGTCTCGGAAGGTGAGGCGCGCGTGATCGTCCGCAGGGAGACGGAGGAAGATCTTCTGCGGCTCGATGTCGGATAGGTGAAATAGAAGTCTCACGATCCGGACGTGGTGCAGAAAGTCCCGTCCGGTGGGTGAGACTGGGTGGATTGAGGGGCGTGTACGGGCCCGTCGGCCGGGTCTCCGGCAGGGCCCGGCGCTCCCTGACAGCTGGCGTTCGGTACGAGGAAAGGCACAGGTCGGATGATGCGTACGCGTCCGTTGAAGGTGGCGCTGCTGGGCTGCGGAGTCGTGGGCTCTGAGGTGGCGCGCATCATGACGACGCACGCCGACGACCTGGCCGCCCGTATCGGCGCCCCGGTCGAGCTGGCCGGAGTCGCGGTGCGCAGGCCCGACCGGGTGCGCGAGGGCATCGACCCCGCGCTGATCACCACGGATGCGACCGCCCTGGTCAAACGCGGCGACATCGACGTGGTGGTCGAGGTCATCGGCGGTATCGAGCCCGCGCGTTCGCTGATCACCGCGGCCTTCGAGCACGGCGCCTCGGTCGTCTCGGCCAACAAGGCGCTGCTCGCCCAGGACGGCGCGGCGCTGCACGCCGAGGCCGAGAAGAACGGCCGGGACCTGTACTACGAGGCGGCCGTCGCCGGGGCGATCCCGCTGATCCGGCCGCTGCGCGAGTCGCTGGCCGGCGACAAGGTCAACCGGGTCCTCGGCATCGTCAACGGCACCACCAACTTCATCCTCGACAAGATGGACACCACCGGCGCCGGGTACCAGGAGGCCCTGGACGAGGCCACCGCGCTCGGTTACGCGGAGGCGGACCCGACCGCCGACGTCGAGGGCTTCGACGCCGCGGCCAAGGCGGCGATCCTGGCCGGTATCGCCTTCCACACCCGGGTGCGCCTCGACGACGTCTACCGCGAGGGCATGACCGAGGTGACCGCGGCCGACTTCGCCTCGGCCCGGAAGATGGGCTGCACCATCAAACTGCTCGCGATCTGTGAACGCGCCGCCGACAACGGCTCGGTCACCGCCCGCGTGCACCCGGCGATGCTGCCGCTCAGCCACCCGCTGGCCTCCGTACGCGAGGCCTACAACGCCGTCTTCGTGGAGTCGGAGGCAGCCGGGCGGCTGATGTTCTACGGGCCCGGCGCGGGCGGTGCGCCCACCGCCTCGGCCGTGCTCGGAGACCTGGTGGCGGTCTGCCGCAACAAGCTCGGCGAGGCAACGGGGCCCGGCGAGTCCGCGTACACGAACCTGCCCGTCTCCCAGATGGGCGAGGTCGTCACGCGGTACCACATCAGTCTTGACGTGGCCGACAAGCCGGGCGTACTCGCCCAGGTGGCGACGGTCTTCGCCGAGCACGGGGTGTCCATCGACACCGTCCGGCAGCAGAGCCGTCAGGACGGCGACGGCGAGGCCTCCCTCGTCGTCGTCACTCATCGTGCGCCCGACTCCGCGCTCAGCGGGACGGTCGAGGCGCTCAGGGGCCTGGACACGGTGCGTGGCGTCGCCAGCACCATGCGGGTTGAAGGAGAGTAACCAGCAATGACCCACCAGTGGCGCGGAATCATCGAGGAATACCGGGACCGGCTGCCCGTCTCGGACAGCACACAGGTCATCACCCTCCGTGAGGGCGGCACACCTCTCGTGCCCGCGCAGGTGCTCTCCGAGCGCACGGGCTGCGAGGTCCACCTCAAGGTCGAGGGCGCCAACCCGACCGGGTCCTTCAAGGACCGCGGCATGACGATGGCCATCACCCGCGCCAAGGAGGAGGGCGCCAAGGCGGTCATCTGCGCCTCCACCGGCAACACTTCGGCCTCGGCCGCCGCCTACGCGGTACGGGCCGGCATGGTCAGCGCGGTCCTGGTGCCGCAGGGCAAGATCGCGCTCGGCAAGATGGGCCAGGCGCTGGTGCACGGCGCCAAGATCCTCCAGGTCGACGGAAACTTCGACGACTGCCTGACGCTCGCGCGCTCGCTCTCCGACAACTACCCGGTGGCGCTGGTCAATTCGGTGAACCCGGTGCGTATCGAGGGCCAGAAGACGGCCGCGTTCGAGATCGTGGACGCGCTCGGCGACGCCCCCGACATTCACGTACTGCCGGTCGGGAACGCGGGCAACATCACCGCGTACTGGAAGGGCTACCGCGAGTACAAGGACAGCGGTCCGGCCACCCGTACGCCGCGTATGTGGGGCTTCCAGGCCTCGGGTTCGGCGCCGATCGTGCGCGGTGAGGTGGTCAAGGACCCGTCGACCATCGCCACCGCGATCCGGATCGGCAACCCGGCGTCCTGGCAGTTCGCGCTGGCCGCGCAGGAGCAGTCCGGTGGCTTCATCGACGAGGTGACGGACCGTGAGATCCTGCGCGCCTACCGGCTGTTGGCCTCCCAGGAGGGCGTCTTCGTCGAGCCCGCCTCGGCCGCCTCGGTCGCCGGTCTGCTGAAGTCCGCCGAACTCGGCAAGGTCGACCCGGGCCAGCGCATCGTCTGCACCGTGACCGGTAACGGCCTCAAGGACCCCGACTGGGCCGTCGCCGGTGCCCCGCAGCCGGTGACCGTGCCGGTGGACGCGGCCGCCGCCGCGGTACGGCTCGGCCTGGACTGAGCCCGTTTCGGCCAAGTTCCGCGCGAACGAGGCCGAGCCGAACATCACGCCTCCCCACGGGGGGTGCACGACGGTCCTCCGACACGCATCGTGCGCCTCCCGTGCGCCCTGTGTCGCCCGCCAGGCGTCCTTCGATAGGCTGTACCGAACCCGCCCCGCCGCATATGCCGCGGTGCCGCCTGGGTTGCGGCCTTCGGGTTTTCCGCATACGGACCAAAACAAGCCCAGCCCTCTTGCGGCAAGCCTGGAAACTTGCCCCCCACCTCGCACACGCCCGCGTTTCAAGGAGAGTCATCCAGCGATGGCCGGTCCCGCCTTCCGCGCCGCCGCCGTACGGGTGCGCGTCCCCGCCACCAGCGCCAATCTCGGCCCCGGCTTCGATGCCCTGGGCCTCTCGCTGGGGCTGTACGACGATGTCGTCGTCCGCGTTTCGGACGCCGGTCTGGACATCGACATCGCAGGTGAGGGCAGTGAGACCCTGCCGCGTGACGAGAGCCATCTGCTGGTGCGCTCGCTGCGTACCGCCTTCGACCTGCTCGGCGGACAGCCGCGCGGGCTCGAGATCGTCTGCGCCAACCGCATCCCGCACGGCCGGGGCCTCGGCTCCTCCTCGGCCGCCATCTGCGCGGGCATCGTCGCCGCGCGTGCGGTGACCATCGGTGCCGAGGCGCGGCTGGACGACGCGGCGCTGCTCGAACTCGCCACGGAGATCGAGGGACATCCCGACAACGTCGCGGCCTGCCTGCTCGGCGGCTTCACGCTGTCCTGGATGGACGGCGGATCCGCGCGGGCGATCAGGATGGAGCCGGACAGTTCCCTCGTCCCGGTGGTTTTCGTGCCCGGGAAACCGCTGCTCACGGAGACCGCACGCGGCCTGCTGCCGCGCACGGTGCCGCACGTCGACGCCGCCGCCAACGCGGGCCGCGCGGCCCTGCTCGTAGAGGCCCTGACGCGGCGTCCGGAGCTGCTGCTGCCCGCCACCCAGGACCGGCTGCACCAGGACTACCGCGCCCCGGCCATGCCGGAGAGCGCCGCCCTGGTCGAGCGGCTACGCGGGGACGGTGTGCCCGCGGTCATCTCCGGAGCGGGACCGACGGTTCTCGCGCTCGTGGACGCGGCGACCGCCGACAAGGTCGCCGCCCTCGCGGGTGAGGGCTGGGCCGCGAACCGCCTGAGCATGGACGACTCGGGAGCGAGCGTGCTGCCGCTTGCGCCCTGATACACGATTGCCGGAAATCGAGAGGGGGGAATATTTGTTGGATCCGGTAGTGTTAACCTCAAGTCTGCACCTGAACCCACCATGGCCCTACCATGGAGATGGTGCTTCCAGTCCCCGTTTGGGACACCCATTCTTCCGGGAGCCTCCCAACCTGCTCGGTGCCGTGCACTGAGAGGTGTCGAGCACGCTCCGGAACGGCGTGACCGGGCCGCGTGACAGCAAGTCTTCCGTGGCACGGCTCGGGGAATCGCCACTCACCAGTTGTTTCTCTTCCGCCTCATCGGCGGGACCACCGCCCCGGCACGGTCCGACGAGCAAGGACCACCCGCCGGACAGCACAACCGGTCGCCGAGCCAGAAGGCCGACGTCCGCTCCAGGGAAGGACCCTTCGTGAGCGACACCACCGATCTGATGGGCGTGACTGACGGCAGCGTCGATTCCGCCGCCACTCCCGCCACGGACGCCTCCGCCGCGCCTGCCTCCGGCGCTGCGACCGGAACGCGGCGCCGCCGCGGCACCGGCCTCGAGGGCATGGTGCTGGCCGAACTGCAGCAGGTCGCCTCCAGCCTCGGAATCCGGGGCACCGCGCGGATGCGCAAGAGCCAGTTGATCGAGGTCATCAAGGAGGCACAGGCCGGTTCCGGTACGGCGGGCGCCGCCAAGGGCGCCGAGTCGGATGCCGAGACCAAGCCCAAGCGCCGCACCACCTCGCGGGCGCGTACCGGTGAGGGGACCGATTCCGCCAAGGCCGAGGCGAGCGCGCCCGCCGCCGAGCCGGAGGCCGAGAAGGCGTCCGGCAAGAGCGGCCAGATCGAGATTCCCGGTCAGGGCGCGAGCGACGAGCAGCCGGGCGGCCGTCGCCGTCGCGGCGAGAGCGCCGACAAGGCGGCGGACAAGGCCGAGAAGGCCGCCGACACCGCCGAGGGCAAGACCGAGGCGCCCGTCAAGGCCGAGGCCAAGCAGGACGCCGGGGCCCCGCAGGGCGACGGTGAGCAGGGCGAGGGCCGTCAGGGCCGTCGCGAGCGCCGTGAGCGCGGTGGCCGTGACCGCGACCGTGACCGCCGTGGCGGCAAGGGCGAGGACCAGCAGGGCGGTGGCAACAAGGACCGCCAGCAGGACCGTCAGCAGGGCGGACAGGGCGGCCGCAAGGACGACGACTTCGACGACGACGGCAGCGGTCGGCGCGGACGCCGTGGCCGCTACCGAGACCGTCGGGGCCGCCGCGGCCGTGACGAGGTCAGCGAGCCGCAGGTCTCCGAGGACGATGTGCTGATCCCCGTCGCGGGCATCCTCGACATCCTCGACAACTACGCGTTCATCCGGACCTCCGGCTACCTGCCCGGTCCCAACGACGTGTACGTCTCGCTCGCCCAGGTCCGCAAGAACGGCCTGCGCAAGGGCGACCACATCACCGGTGCGGTCCGCCAGCCCAAGGAGGGCGAGCGCCGCGAGAAGTTCAACGCCCTGGTGCGACTGGACTCGGTGAACGGCATGGCGCCCGAACACGGCCGCGGGCGGCCGGAGTTCAACAAGTTGACGCCGCTGTACCCGCAGGACCGGCTCCGTCTGGAGACCGACCCGGGCGTCCTGACGACCCGCATCATCGACCTGGTCTCGCCCATCGGCAAGGGCCAGCGTGGTCTGATCGTGGCCCCGCCGAAGACCGGCAAGACCATGATCATGCAGGCGATCGCCAACGCCGTCACGCACAACAACCCCGAGTGCCACCTGATGGTCGTCCTGGTCGACGAGCGTCCGGAAGAGGTCACCGACATGCAGCGGTCGGTGAAGGGCGAGGTCATCTCCTCGACCTTCGACCGTCCCGCCGAGGACCACACCACGGTCGCCGAGCTCGCCATCGAGCGGGCCAAGCGCCTCGTGGAGCTCGGTCACGACGTCGTCGTGCTGCTCGACTCCATCACCCGCCTCGGCCGCGCGTACAACCTCGCGGCCCCCGCCTCCGGACGCATCCTGTCCGGTGGTGTGGACTCGACCGCGCTCTACCCGCCGAAGCGCTTCTTCGGTGCGGCGCGCAACATCGAGGACGGCGGCTCGCTGACCATCGTCGCCACCGCGCTGGTCGACACCGGCTCGCGCATGGACGAGGTGATCTTCGAGGAGTTCAAGGGCACCGGCAACATGGAGCTCAAGCTCGACCGCAAGCTCGCCGACAAGCGCATCTTCCCGGCGGTGGACGTGGACGCGTCCAGCACCCGCAAGGAGGAAATCCTGCTCGGCGCCGATGAGTTGGGCGTCGTCTGGAAGCTGCGCCGGGTGCTGCACGCGCTCGACCAGCAGCAGGCGATCGAGCTGCTCCTGGACAAGATGAAGCAGACGAAGTCGAACGGCGAGTTCCTGCTGCAGATCCAGAAGACGACGCCCACTCCGGGCAACGGCAACGACTAGTCTCCGGACTGCCGCCGACGCGTCTTTCGCAGGGGCCGTCTCCACCACGTGATGAGCGTGTGGGGGCGGCCCCTGCGGCGTTTCTAGCGGCTGTTGTGCGGGCTTTGGTGTGGGGTTTCGTGCCGGCTGTCGTACGGGTCGTCGTACGGGGGCAGATGAGCCCGGCGGTACGCGTACGGCGGCAGCCCGTAGGCCTCGCGGAAGGCGCGGGTGAAGGCGGCCGGGTGGGTGAAGCCCCAGCGCAGCGCCAACTCGTTGAGGGGGGTGGCGTGTTCGGCGGGATCGGCGAGGGCGCGTGCGCAGCGTTCCAGGCGCTCCGCGCGGATCCAGGCGCGGACGGGCAGGCGCTGGTGTTCCTGGAACAGGCGGTAGAGGTAGCGGGTGGAGATGTGCAGGGCCGCCGCGATGTGGTCCGGGGTGAGCGCGGGGTCGTGCAGGTCGCGCAGGACGAGTTCTCGCGCGCGCAGGTACAGGGTGCGGCGGCGGCTCTCGGCGGTGGGCGCGGTGCCGCTGCCGAGGTGATGTGCGAGGAAGGACCGGAAGAGGTCGAGCACGACCGTCTCCAGGCGGTCGGCGTGCACCGCGCGGTAGTGATCGGCGTCCTCGTCCAGGCGGTGCACGAGCTGGGCGAGGAGTGCGCCGGGCCCCTGATCGGCGGGCAGGGCGGTGGCCAGCAGCCCGTCCGTCGCGTGCTCGGGCAGGGGCACCAGCTCGCGGGGGACGAGGAGTCCGGTCACCGAGGCGGTGCCGCCCGGGTCCGGATGCGTACGGAGGGTGCTCGGGCGGGACGTGGTGCCGAGCAGCAGAGTGCCCGGGCCGCACTCGGCGTACCGTCCGTCGAGCTCCAGGGAGGTCAACCCCCGCCGTGGCACGAGGAGTTGGTGGCAGCGCGGATCGGCGGCCGCGATCAGGGCGGCCGGGCGGTCGGCGGTGAGGGCGCCGCAGGTGACGCCGAGGCCGGTGATCAGGCCGAGGCGGTAGCAGCGCAGGGTGCCGGTGAACTGTTCGGGACGGTCGGTGCGCAGCTCGGTGGGAAGGACGCTGTCGCGGGCCAGGCGCCGCCAGTCTCCGAGACGTTGGGCGTCCGGCAGGTGGCCGGAGCGCAGCACGATGCCGGTCATGTGGGAGCCAACCGGCGTGGGGCGAGCGGGAGTTGAGCGGTCCCGAGGCCGGTTCCGGGTGCGGCCCCGAGTCCGGCTCCGAGTCCCGTTCCGGGCCCGGGGGAGCGGGGCGGCTCGCGCAGGGCGTGGGAGAGGGCCATGGCCCGGTACTCGGCGGGCGCGGTGCCGAAGGCCCTGCGGAAGGCGCGGGTGAACGCGGCGGGCTGGCCGAAGCACCAGCGGGCGGCGATCTCGCGCACCGTAACGCCCGCCCGCGCCGGGTCGGCGAGCTCCCTGCGGCACCGTTCCAGGCGCTGCTCACGGATCCACCCGGCCACGCCGAGCCCCTGTTCCCGGAAGATCTGCTGCAACAGCCGGGAGGAGATGCCGAGGGAGGCCGCCACGGTCGCGGGTGCGAGACCGGGGTCGGCCAGGTTGCGGCGGACGAAGTCCTGGGCCCGCAGGAACAGGGCGCCGCGCCGGTTCTCGGCGGGCAGCGAGCGCTCGGCGTCGCCGCAGGAGGCGAGCAGGGCGGCACTGAGATCGAGCAGTACGGTGCCGAGCCGGGCGGCATCGTCGGGGCGGTGCCCGGGGCCCGGCGCTGCCACGTCGCGCAGGAAGTGGGTGAGCAGCGAGCCGAAGCCCGCGCCGCCGGTCAGCGGGGTGCTCAGGGTCCGCCGTACGACGCTCTCGGGCACCGGGAGCAGTCCGCGCGGCAGATACGCCTTGACCCCGGCGTAGTCGCTGTTCGCGCTCAGCGTGTAGGGCAGCGAGGTGGAGATCACCATGACCGTCCCGGGCCCGTGCCGGATTTGGTGTCTGCCCAGGTCCACCGAGAACTCTCCGCGCAGGGGCGCGTGGATGACCCACATCTCGGGGTCCGAGCGCCGGATCAGTCTCGGTGTACGGCACACCTGGAGACCGCCTGCCGAGGTCGAGGTGACCTCGATGGATCCGAGCGATACGGCCCGGTCCTGTGCGTCGAAGGAGCCGGGCCGCTCGGTGTGCAGCTCGGCGGGGCAGATGCCGTGCAGGGCCACCTGCCGCCAGGTGTCGAACCACTCGGCGCAGGAGATGTCGTCGCCTCGGCTCGCTGTCTCGGCCATGGTGTCTCCCTTCGTGTCCAGGGCCGGCACCGGTCGCTCAACCGATCGGCGGCCGCCCAACCACCCGCGCGTCAACGTCTCTTGAGCATCCCGGCCGGGACGTGCGCCGGAGCGGGCGTCAGGCCGTGATGCGTATGTAGTGGGCCCGCAGGCGCTCGCGGTACTCGCGCGGCGCCGTCCCGTAGGCCGTGCGGAAGGCGCGGCTGAAGGCGGCGGGGTGGCTGAAGCCCCAGCGGGCGGCGAAGACCTGGACCGGGAGGTGGTACTGGCCCGGGTCCTCCAGGTCGCGGCGGCAGTGTTCGAGGCGCTGGTGGCGGATCCAGGAGCCGACGGCGAGGTCGTGCTCCGCGAAGAGCCGGTAGAGGTGGCGGACCGAGATGTGGTGGGCGGCGGCCACGGTCTCCGGGGAGAGGTCGGGTTCGCCGAGGTTGCGGCGGACGAAGTCCTGTGTGCGCAGGAAGAGTTGGCGTCGGTGGGCCTCGGGCGACAGCGCTCTCTCGTCCTCGGCGAAGTGGGTGAGCAGGCCCGCGCACAGGTCGAGCAGCACCATGCCGAGGCGGACGCCGTCGTTCGGCCCGTACTGTCCGCTGTCCGTCTCCAGGGTGGTCAGGAACCGGTGCAGCAGGTGGCCGAAGCCCGCCTTCGCGGGCAGCGGGGTGGCGAGCATCCGGTCGACCGTACGCGCGGGCAGCGGCAACTGACCGCGTGGTACCCGGATTTGGACGATACGGGAGGGGCCCTGGGCCATGGTGTTGCCGCCCTCGTAGGGCAACGAGCTGCTGGCCAGGACGAATTGGCCGGGGGCTGCCACGGCGGTGCGGCCGGACTGGACGAGGACGGAGTGGCCCTGAAGGGGCAGGGAGAGTTTGTAGAGCTCGGCGTCGCGGTCGCGGATGAGGCGCTCGGTGCGTGCGGACCACAGGGAGCCGCAGTGCGCGTACGACACCTGGGTCTCGCCGAGTTGGAGCAGTTTCACCCGTGCGTCGAAGCCGTCGGGGTCCTCCGTACGGATCTCGGTCGGTGTGGGGGAGGAGCGCGCCAACTCCTGCCAGCAGGCGAAGAGTTCGGGGCCGGTATGTGCCTCGCCCCTGAATTCACGTGCGATCATGCTGCCCCCGTAAAGCCGCGAACACCCGCAGGATAGGCGCAACCGGCCCCGGTGCAGGGCGGATTGGCACGGTCACGGGCGGGTGGCGTGGGGATAGGGGTGGCACGCGGGGCACCCGGGTGCCAGGGGTGCGCCGTGCGCGCGCGGGCTGTCGCGCACCGGCGTGCGCGGTCCGGGGACGCGGGAACCGGGGCACGGGCGCCCGTGCACGGGAGGGCCGCCGAGGTGGCGGCCCGGCGGCTGGTCCCCGTACACCGCCCCCGTACCCGACCGGTCAGGCCACCGCCCGTGCCACCTGTCGCATGCGGTAGTCGCGCGGCGAGACGCCGTAGGCCTCACGGAAGGCGCGGCTGAAGGCGGCCGGGTGGCTGAAGCCCCAGCGCAGCGCCAACTCGTTGATGGGGGTGGCCAGTTGGACCGGGTCGCCGAGGGCGCGGGCGCACTCCTCCAGGCGCTGGGTGCGGATCCAGGAGCGGACGGTCAGGCCGTTCTCCTGGAACAGGCGGTAGAGGTAGCGCGAGGAGATGTGGTGGGCGGCGGCCACGGTGTCCGCGGAGAGTTCGGGGTCGTGCAGGTTGTGCCGGATGAAGTCCTTGACGCGTAGGAAGAGGGTGCGGCTCTGGCTCTCCGGCGGGAGCTTGCTGTCCTCTTCGAGGTGGTGCGCGACGAAGGCGGTGAACATGTCGGTCACCACGGTGCCGAGCCGGGCCCGGTCGGAGTCGCCGAGGCTCGCGGCGTCGGTGACCATGTTCCGCAGGATCTTGGCGAACAGGGCGCCCATGCCCTCGCTCGTGGACAGCGGGGTGGCGAGCAGGCGTTCCACCTTGTCCGGCGGGATCGGCACCATCTTGCGCGGCAGGTAGAACTTGGTGAAGGCCAGCCGTCCGTCGACGAGCCGTCCGTGCGACTCGAAGGGCAGCGAGGTGCTCGCGACCATGAGGGAGCCGGGTCCGTAGACCGCCGTACGTCCCGCCTGTTCCAGGATGCCCTGCCCCTGGTAGGGCATGGCCAGCTCGTACATCTCCGGGTCGTCGGCCGTGATCAGTCGGGGCGTACGGACGGCCTTGAGCGGGGGAGCGCTGGCGGACAGGAGCATCACCGGGCCGAGCATCGCACCGTCGAAGAGGCTGTCGCAGTCCAGCGGGGCGTCCGAGGTCAGCTTCGCGGGCATGATGCTGGCGCGCGCCATGTCCATCCAGGCGTCGAAGCGTTCGGCGCGGGTCAGCTCTTCCCCGTTGAACTCGAGATCGTCGATCACGGTGTGCTCCCTTTTCGTGCCGACGGGCGGGGCCCGCTTCCCTGCTGTGCCGGGCCGCCCGGTCCGGCGCCCCGCTGTCCCCCGAATCCGGCCGAGCACCCCTGTCGCGGGCGCACACCGTGCTGCTTCCCCCCTGCGGTCCGCGTCGTCCCCCCGGTCCGCGTGTGCGCCGGTGCGGACCGCGGCGTACGGCGCATGCCCTTGAGGTGACGAGGCGTCAGCGACGGGCATGGGGCCGCCCGGCGCCTGCCGCACCGGCTGTGGTGCGGCTGCTGACTACTTGATCCGACGGTCAATCCACTGTCCTGGAAAAGATGGGGCGGGCGATCGGTGGAGGTGTGGGGGGTGGGGGGCCCGGGAAACGGCAGTGGTCCCCGGGGCGCGGTGCCTTTCCGCAGGCGTCGGCACTCTTCTGCGAGCACCGGTCGGCGGTGGTGTGCGCGGCACGCGCGGAACTCCATCCGAATCAATACGGCCCCCCTTGCCCCCCTGTGACGTGCGGGCATCCTCGCCGGTGTGCGGGGCATCGTTCAACACCCACGGGGCGAGCGTTCGCGGAATATGCGGCGACCTTCCGGTCAGTGCCCCGTGCGCGCTCCGAAATCCGGCCTGTGACCTGCATCGGACCCCTCACGTCAAGGATGTGTGCGCTTGAGGGGACAACTGCCGTACCCGCCCCGCAAGTTCCGCTTACGTGTCACGCGTCGGCGGACGATTCGGTTCCCCTTCGCCCCGCGGCGAGTGCGCGCAGTGTCAAGGATTCTGTGCGCTGTACGCCAACGACAAGAGGCCCCGGGTGGCGCAGTATTCATGGCAGAGGTTGCCGCGGGGGACGAACTCGCGGGCGGAGAATCCGGACCGCCCAACGGGGGAGAACGGGGGAGCGGGTCGTCCCCTGCGAGCAGCCTGCCGGTTGCACGGGGGGACCTGTGCGCGCCGGTCCATGACTGCGGGGGCGTCGTGGGCGGGCGCGCACAGGTGGCGCCGGAGATCTTCACCACAGCCGCAGAAACGGGGCGATGCCCTCCGTACGGCTGTTCTTCGTCGGGAATTCGCAGGTGAGGACCGGATCGGACAACGATTCGGTCACTTTTTGTGCATTCTTGGTCACGCCGATTGCACAGAGTGCTGTGCAACCCTTCTTCCCGTCCTGCCGTCTAGAGCGGCAGGACCAACGCCGTTGTCATCAGGCCCTGGACACAGGGGGTGGCCGACCGCAGGAGGACCGAGGGAGCGCATGACCGAGCCCAGTACACCGGCCACAGGTGCGCCCGGCGCGCGCCGCGTGAAGGGCCGCCGACGCAAGCCGCACACCACCCGCCGCAAGGTCCTGCTCTCCACGGCCTGGACCACCGCCGCCCTGGCGGTGCTCGGCGGCGCGGGCGCCGGTTACCTGTACTTCCAGCTCAACGGCAACCTCACCGGCGTCGACATCGACAACCAGCTCCGTGACGACGACCGGCCGCCCAACGTCGACAACGGCTCTCTCGACATCCTGGTGATGGGCTCCGACTCCCGCTCCGGCGCCAATGCCAAGTACGGCCAGGACCAGGGCGGTGCCCGCTCGGACACCGCGATGATCGTGCACGTCTACGAGGGCCACAAGAAGGCCAGCGTCGTCTCCATACCGCGCGACACCCTCATCACTCGCCCCGACTGCCCCGGCCGGGACGGCGGCACGGCGGCGGGCGGACAGCGGCAGATGTTCAACACCGCCTACGAGGTGGGCGGTCCCGCCTGCGCCGTCAAGACGGTCGAGTCGCTGTCCGGGATCCGGATGGACCACTACCTGGAAGTCGACTTCACGGGCTTCAAGAAGCTCATCGACACCCTCGGTGGCGTGGACATCACCACCAAGGAGCGGATCGACGACCCCAAGAGCCATCTGCACCTGGCCCCCGGCCCGCACACGCTCGACGGTGAGCAGTCGCTCGGCCTCGTCCGTACCCGGCACGCCGTCGGCGACGGCAGCGACCTCGGCCGCATCCAGCTCCAGCAGGCCTTCGTCAAGGCACTGATCGACCAGGTCAAGGACGTCGGCCTGTTCAGCAGCTGGAAGAAGTCGTACGACCTCGCCGACACCGCGACCAGCGCGATCACCACCGACTCCAAGCTGGACTCGGTCAAGGACCTCGCCGCCTTCGCCAGCGGGCTGCGCGGCATCGGCGGGGGCGACATGAAGATGGTGACGCTGCCGGTCCAGTACGACCCGGCGGACCCCAACCGCGTACTGCCCCAGGAGAAGGCCGACGCCCAGGTCTGGGCCGCGCTCCGGGCCGACCGCCCCATCCCCGCCTCGGCCACCGAGGACTCCGCCGGGGACAAGGGCTCGGTGGGCGCGGTCGTCGACGGGGGCTGACGGGCCGACGGGCTCACGCATTTCCGGCCGCCCGCTTCTCTTCCGCAGCCCCGTGTTCCGTAGGCACGGCGCACGCGCCCGCCCCACGCACCGTCCGGGCGGGCGCACGCACCCCCGCCGCGCGCGGTCCGGGCCGTCGTGCGCTCCCGCGCTGCCGTCGTGCGCTCCCGCGCCACCGGTCACGTACGGGTGTGCGGAATAGATCCGCTCCCACCCCGGTTTTGGGAGATGCGGTCAGTCCTGGCAGACTGATACGTCGGCCCCGGTTCACGTCCCGCAATCCGCGCAGACGACCCGGAGCCCTCCCGAGAACACAGGAGATTCCCTTGAAGCGCGAAATTCACCCCGAGTACGTCGAGACCCAGGTCAGCTGCACCTGCGGCGCGTCGTTCACCACCCGCAGCACGCTCTCCGGCGGCACCATCCGTGCCGAGGTCTGCTCCGAGTGCCACCCGTTCTACACGGGCAAGCAGAAGATCCTCGACACCGGTGGCCGTGTGGCCCGCTTCGAGGCCCGCTTCGGCAAGAAGGCTGCCGCCAAGTAGCGAGGCGTCCGCGCCGGTCCACGGCCGCCCCTTCGAGGGCGCCGGGACCGGCGTTTTTGCTCGGCTTGTGCGCACGGCACGCACGCGCCGCGTCGCTGCCGGTGACCCGGGCTCTTGGCCCGCACACCGGCGCGCGCGGCCCGTACGGCGCGTGCCGCACCCTTCTTCCGCACCTCTCCGCGCTCCCCGGGAGCGCCGGAGACCCCCCAACCCAGGAGCCCCAGATGTTCGAGGCGGTCGAGGACCTCGTCGGCGAGCACGCCTCATTGGAGAAGCAGCTCGCGGACCCCGGCGTGCACGCAGACCAGGCGGGCGCGCGCAAGCTCAACAAGCGGTACGCCGAGCTCACCCCGATCGTCGCCACGTACCGCTCCTGGAAGCAGCACGGCGAGGACCTCGTCACCGCGCGCGAACTGGCCGCCGACGACCCGGACTTCGCCGCCGAGGTCAAGGACCTGGAGCAGCAGCGCGAGGAACTCACCGAGAAGCTGCGGCTGCTGCTCGTGCCGCGCGACCCGAGCGACGACAAGGACGTCATCCTGGAGATCAAGGCGGGCGCGGGCGGCGACGAGTCCGCCCTGTTCGCCGGTGATCTGCTGCGGATGTACCTGCGCTACGCCGAGCGCGTCGGCTGGAAGACCGAGATCATCGACTCCACCGAGTCCGAACTCGGCGGCTACAAGGACGTCCAGGTCGCCGTGAAGACCAAGGGCAACGTCACCCCCGAGCCCGGCCAGGGCGTCTGGGCCCGCCTGAAGTACGAGGGCGGCGTGCACCGGGTGCAGCGGGTGCCCGCGACCGAGTCGCAGGGCCGTATCCACACCTCGGCGGCCGGAGTCCTGGTGACCCCGGAGGCCGAGGAGATCGACGTCGAGATCAACCCCAACGACCTGCGGATCGACGTCTACCGGTCCTCCGGGCCGGGCGGCCAGTCGGTCAACACCACCGACTCCGCGGTACGCATCACGCACCTGCCCACCGGGGTCGTCGCCTCCTGCCAGAACGAGAAGAGCCAGCTCCAGAACAAGGAGCAGGCGCTGCGCATCCTGCGCTCCAGGCTGCTCGCCGCGGCACAGGAGGAGGCCGAGTCCAAGGCCGCCGACGCCCGCCGCAGCCAGGTGCGTACGGTCGACCGCTCCGAGAAGATCCGTACGTACAACTACCCGGAGAACCGCATCTCCGACCACCGCGTCGGCTTCAAGTCCTACAACCTGGACCAGGTGCTCGACGGTGAGCTCGACGCCGTGATCCAGGCCTGTGTGGACGCCGACTCGGCCGCCAAGCTCGCCGCCGCCTGAGGCGGACCGGGCACGGCGGAGTCACCGCCGTGCCCACCGGAATACCAGCTCAGCCCCGGAGGACCAGTGCCGCAACAATTTGGGGAGCGCCCCCCAAGCAGCAGCCCCCGCAGTGTGCTGCTCGCGGAGGTGGCCCAGGCCACCCAGCGGCTGGCCGACGCCGGTGTGCCCTCGCCGCGCAACGACGCGGAGGAACTCGCCGCGTTCGTGCACGGCGTGAAGCGGGGCGCGCTGCACATGGTCCCGGACACCGACTTCGACGCCCGCTACTGGGAGACCGTCGCGCGCCGCGAGGCCCGCGAACCGCTCCAGCACATCACCGGACTCGCCTACTTCCGCTACCTGGAACTCCAGGTCGGGCCGGGGGTGTTCGTACCGCGCCCGGAGACCGAGTCCGTCGTCGGCTGGGCCATAGACGCGGTCCGCGCCATGGACGTCGTCGAACCGCTCATCGTGGACCTGTGCGCCGGCTCCGGGGCGATCGCCCTGGCCATGGCCCAGGAGGTGCCGCGCTCGCGCGTGCACGCCGTCGAGCTGTCCGAGGACGCGCTGGTGTGGACCCGCAAGAACGCCGAGGGCTCCCGCGTCACCGTGCACCAGGGCGACGCGCTCAGCGCCCTGCCCGAACTCGACGGCCAGGTCGACCTGGTGGTCTCCAACCCGCCGTACATCCCGCTCACCGAGTGGGAGTACGTGGCGCCCGAGGCCCGCGACCACGACCCCCAGCTCGCCCTGTTCTCCGGTGAGGACGGGCTCGACACCATCCGCGGCATCGAGCGCACCGCGCACCGGCTGCTGCGCCCCGGCGGCGTGGTCGTCGTCGAGCACGCCGACACCCAGGGCGGGCAGGTGCCCTGGATCTTCAACGAGGAGTCGGGCTGGGCCGACGCGGCCGACCACCCCGACCTGAACAAGCGTCCCCGCTTCGCCACCGCCCGCAAGGCGCTGCCCTGAGCGGCGGACGCCTCGCCCCCCACCCCTTCCGGGCTGCCAAGCCCCCGATCCTTCCCCCGAGTTGACGCACCCCAGCGGGAAACCCCGACCGAGGAGGCCCGGCCACGATGGCACGGCGATACGACACCAACGACGCGACCGACCGCCTGACGGGCCTGCGCGAGGCCGCGTCCGCCGTCCGGCGGGGCGAGCTGGTCGTACTGCCCACCGACACGGTGTACGGAATCGGCGCGGACGCGTTCACCGCCGAGGCCGTCAGTGACCTGCTCGACGCCAAGGGCCGGGGCCGCAACATGCCCACCCCCGTGCTCATCGGCTCCCCGAACACGCTGCACGGCCTGGTCACCGACTTCTCCGAGCGGGCCTGGGAACTCGTCGACGCCTTCTGGCCCGGCGCCCTGACCCTGGTCGCCCGCCACCAGCCCTCCCTCCAGTGGGACCTCGGCGACACCCGCGGCACCGTCGCCGTACGGATGCCGCTGCACCCGGTGGCCATCGAACTGCTCACCGACGTCGGCCCGATGGCCGTCTCCTCGGCCAACCTCACCGGGCACCCGGCGCCGGAGGACTGCGACGCCGCCCAGCAGATGCTCGGCGACTCGGTCTCGGTCTACCTCGACGGCGGCCCGACGCCGGGCATCGTGCCGTCCTCGATCGTCGACGTCACGGGCGAGGTGCCGGTCCTGCTGCGTGCCGGTGCCCTCGACGCGGACGAACTGCGCAAGGTCGTGCCCGACCTCGAGGTGGCCAATTGACGACCCCTGAGGGGCGTGGCATACCTGACGCCGCCCTCGGCGACACGTTCAGAATCCTCCACGTCAGCACCGGCAACGTCTGCCGCTCGCCGATCACCGAGCGGCTGACCCGCCATGCCCTGGCACACCGGCTCGGGCTGCTGCCCGCCACCGTGCCCGAGGGCGGCCATCCGGTGGTGATCGGCGGTCTGATCGTGGAGAGCGCGGGCACCTGGGGCCACGAGGGCGCCCCGATGGAGGCCAACGCCGAGGCCGTACTCGCCGACTTCGGCGCGTACGCGGGCGGCTTCACCGGGCGCGAGCTGCTCGACGACCACGTCATCCGGGCCGACCTGGTGCTCACCGCCACCCGGGACCACCGGGCCCAGGTCATCTCCATGGGCCACTCCGCGGGCCTGCGCACCTTCACGCTCAAGGAGTTCACCCGGCTCGTACGGGCCATCGACCCGGCGACCCTGCCCGATCCGCTCGACGGCGGAGTGGTCGAGCGCGCCCGCGCCCTGGTGCGCGCCGCCGCCGCGCTGCGCGGGTGGCTGCTCGCCCCGACCGCCGAGGCGGACGAGGTCCACGACCCCTACGGCGCTCCGCTGCCGTTCTTCCGCTCCATCGGCGAGGAGATCAACCAGGCGCTGGATCCGGTGGTGACGGCGCTGACGGGGGTACGGGCCCGCGCCTGACCGGGGTGGGCGGTCATGAGCGGGGCGCCGAGCCGGGTCCCGCACGATGCCCGTCTTCCGGCGGGCGGTTTTCGCCGTACGGCGAGCGGTTTCCTGCCGCGCGGCCGGTCGGGCCCCGGCCTAGAGTGGACCTGCGAACATTCGCCTGTCCCCAGCAACCTTGTGTCGCCCCGGTGCCCGCCGGGGGTGGTGGGCGGGGGACCGGTGAGGTCCGGAGTCGATGATGCCGGTCACCCATGCCGCGACGCGGCCCGCCAGCGGCGCGGACAGCGCGGACGACGCGGTCCTGCGCGGCCAGGACCCGGAGATGGCGGAGATCCTCGCGGCCGAGAGCGAACGCCAGGCCGTCACACTCCAGCTCATCGCCGCCGAGAACTTCACCTCGCCCGCCGTCCTCGCCGCGCTCGGCTCCCCGTTCGCCAACAAATACGCGGAGGGCTATCCGGGCGCCCGCCACCACGGCGGCTGCGAGATCGTCGACGTCGCCGAACGCACCGCGATCGACCGCGCCAGGGCCCTGTTCGGCGCCGAGCACGCCAACGTCCAGCCGCACTCCGGCTCCTCCGCCGTGCTCGCCGCCTACGCCGCCGTGCTGCGCCCCGGCGACACGGTGCTCGCGATGGCGCTGCCCGCCGGCGGCCATCTGACCCACGGCTCGCCGTCGAACTTCTCCGGGCGCTGGTTCGACTTCGTCGGCTACGGCGTCGACCCGGAGAGCGGACTGCTCGACATGGAGCAGGTACGCGCCCTGGCCCGCACCCACCGCCCCAAGGCCCTCGTCTGCGGCTCGATCTCCTACCCGCGCCACCTCGACTACGCGGCCTTCCGCGACATCGCCGACGAGGTGGGCGCCTATCTGATCGCCGACGCCGCGCACCCCATGGGCCTGGTCGCGGGCGGCTCGGCGCCGAGCCCCGTCCCGTACGCCGACCTCGTCTGCGCCACCACGCACAAGGTGCTGCGCGGACCGCGCGGCGGGATGATCCTGTGCGGCACGCAGTACGCGGAGCGGGTGGACCGCGCGGTCTTCCCGTTCACCCAGGGCGGTGCGCAGATGCACACCATCGCCGCCAAGGCGGTCGCCTTCGGCGAGGCCGCGACGCCCGCCTTCGCCGCGTACACCCGGCAGGTCGTCGCCAATGCCCAGGCCCTGGCCGACACCCTCACCGCCGAGGGCCTGAACGTCGTCACCGGCGGTACGGACACCCATCTCGTACTCGCCGACGTGGGCCCCCTCGGCGTCGAGGGCCGCACCGCCCGCAGCAGGCTGGCCGCGGCGGGACTGGTCCTGGACACCTGCGCCCTGCCGCACCCGGGCGCCCGCGGTCTGCGGCTCGGCACGGCCGCCGTCACCACGCAGGGCATGAGGGAGCCCGAGATGGTCCGCATCGCGGTGCTCTTCGCCGCGGTGCTGCGCGGCGGGCTGGACAGCCGGGCGGCCCGGGCCGAGGTGGCGGAACTGACGTCGCGGTTTCCGCCGGGGGCGGCGTTCGCGGAGGTGGGCGGGGGAGCGGCCTGAGAGCGGGCCTCCTGGGAACGGGGGAGTCTCCTGGGAGCGGCAGTGTCCTGGGAGCGGAGGAGTCTCCTGAGCCCGGCGGCGCGGGCCTCCCGTAGAGCGGGATGCAGACCGGAATGCAGGCCGAGATGCAGACCGGAATGCTGACCGATATGCAGAGCGGAATACAGACCGGAATGCGGGAAGTGCAACCTTCGGAGGTCCCCGGCCGTCACAGTCAGGGGGCCTGCGTTCCCGAGTGGCCGCCCTCGGTGGCGGAGGGTCCGGTCCGGGCTCCGGCAAAGACCTGACCTCGGCTCGTCTAGGGTGTGGGACTAGGCGTGACAGTCCGACGACGCACCCGCGCCGCCCTCGGCGACGGTGCGCGAGAGCACGTCGGACCTGCCCGCCCAGGCCGCCAGCGACATCTGTGGGGAAGCCCGTGCGTGAATATCTCCTGACGCTCTGCATCACGGCCGCGGTGACCTATCTGCTGACCGGCCCGGTGCGGAAGTTCGCGATCGTGGCCGGGGCGATGCCCGAGGTCAGGGCCCGCGACGTGCACAAGGAGCCCACGCCCCGCCTCGGCGGCATCGCCATGTTCTTCGGGCTGTGCGCGGGTCTGCTCGCCGCCAGCCACCTGCCGAACCTCAACGAGGTCTTCGAGAACTCCAACGAGCCGCGCGCCCTGCTCTCCGGCGCCGCGCTGATCTGGATCGTCGGCGTCCTGGACGACAAGTTCGAGATCGACGCCCTGATCAAGCTCGGCGCCCAGATGATCGCCGCTGGCGTCATGGTCATGCAGGGCCTGACCATCCTGTGGCTGCCGGTCCCCGGTGTCGGCATGGTCGCGCTCACCCAGTGGCAGGGCACCCTGCTCACCGTCGCCCTGGTCGTCATCACCATCAACGCGGTCAACTTCGTCGACGGTCTGGACGGCCTCGCCTCCGGAGTCGTCTGCATCGCCACCGCGGCCTTCTTCATGTACGCGTACCGCATCTGGTACGGCTACGGCCTGGAGGCGGCGGCGCCCGCCACTCTCTTCTCGGCGATCCTCATGGGCATGTGCCTGGGCTTCCTGCCGCACAACATGCATCCCGCGCGGATCTTCATGGGCGACTCGGGCTCGATGCTCATCGGCCTGGTGCTCGCGGCCGGGGCGATCTCCATCACCGGACAGGTCGACCCGGATGCGATGAACCTCTTCTCCGGTTCGGAGCGCAACTCGGTGCACCAGACGGTGCCCGTGTACATCCCGCTGCTGCTGCCGCTGACGATCATCGCCATCCCCGCGGCCGACCTGATCCTGGCCATCGTCCGGCGCACCTGGCGCGGCCAGTCGCCGTTCGCCGCCGACCGCGGTCACCTGCACCACCGGCTGCTCCAGATCGGGCACTCGCACAGCCGCGCGGTCCTGATCATGTACTTCTGGTCGGCCCTGATCGCCTTCGGCGCCCTCGCGTACTCGGTCAACTCCGCGTCGCTGTGGATCGTGCTCACGGTCGTGATCCTCAGCTTCGTCGGCCTGGTGCTGCTCCTGCTGCCGCGCTTCCAGCCGCGGGCACCGCGCTGGGCACAGGGGATGGTGCCGCCGCGGTACCGGGACGAGGAGGAGGGCGGCGACAGCGGTGACGGTGACCGTGACGGGAAGGACAGCGGCACTGCCGGCTCCGACTCGGACTCCGGCTCCGGCTCCGACGACAGCACCGGCGTCACGGCCGCTGCCGGTGCCACCGCCGTCGTGGCGGAACCGGCGGGCGCCGATGGGTCGTTGATCACTCGCGGGCTCGCGACGACCGACGGCACGGGGTCCGGGTCCGCGAGCGATGCGGCCTCGCGCAACGGTGAAGAAGAACACACAAACCGCGACAACCCGGCTGCGGGGCGCCCTGCGGGGGCGACCGCGCTGGGCGGCCGGAGCAGGGCGGGAAGCTCCAGCTGACCGCCCGAGAGCCTCGTCGCGGGGCCTTGTCGATCACCCGCGCGATGTGACAAATCGGCGCCATAGCACATAAGTTGGCCGCGAAGCTGCACAGACGCGCACCTTGCTTCTCATGTGTGACAGCCAGCACACTTTACAGGTAAAGGTCTCATCAAATAGTTTGTGATAGCGTTCACGAGACCCCGGAACCAGAGCTGAAGGCCCGCTTTACGCGGGTCAATTGGGCCGAGGTCCACCCCTTGCACCGCACTACGCTCGTCCATGACGACACCCTGCCCCCTCCCAGTAAGCGGAGTTGCCGCCATGCCCTCCAATGACGCCCGGAATCTTCTGCACGCCGCGGTGCCCACGGCCATCGTGGGTGCGCTCACCACTGTTGCCAGCGGTGTGATCGCGGGCGGCAAGGGGGCGCTCGGTGGAGTGGTGGGCACCCTGGTCGTCATCGCGTTCATGGGCCTCGGCCTGTATGCCCTGCAGCGCACGGCGAAGTCGCTCCCGCAGTTGTTCCAGGCGATGGGCATGATGCTCTACGTCGCTCAACTGCTGCTGCTCATGATCTTCGTGGCGGTGTTCAAGGACACCAGCCTCTTCAACCCGAAGGCGTTCGCGGTCTCGCTCGTTGTCTCGACCATCGTGTGGATGGCGGCTCAGGCCCGCGCTCACATGACGGCCAAGACCCTCTACGTAGAACCCGAATCGGATCAGGCTCCCGCGGCGAACAAGGTGGGGTCGCCGTCGTGAGAGGTAGGGGCGGGATAAAGGCGCGTTCGGGATCCTGCTATCGTCCGGTGCCAACTGCGGCACTGCGGGCGCGGGCATCCGAGCTGACGCCTGTCCCAACGCGAGGCTCTGAGCCCATTCGCCGCCCCCACATCCGTAACACCAGTCCAGTGCCGAACCGCGGCCTCGCGCCGCGCCGACACAACGAGGTTGCCGTACCCATGCGCCACGCTGAAGGAGCCCGCGGTGAGTGCTGAACCGTCTCAGGTGCTCGCCTTCGAGACCGACTGCCACATCTTCGACGGTTGTGGCTTTCCCGCTCCTGGCCTGCACTCGTTCATGTTCGACCCCATCGTGGGTGAAGCCGGCGGCGCGGCCCTGTGGCCGGGCGTCTACTTCAACAAGACGATGCTGCTGGCCCTGCTCGGCTCGATCATCATTCTCGGCTTCTTCTGGGCCGCGTTCAGCAAGCCGAAGGTCGTTCCCGGCAAGCTGCAGATGGTCGCCGAGGCCGGCTACGACTTCATCCGGCGCGGGATCGTCTACGAGACCATCGGCAAGCGCGAGGGCGAGAAGTACGTACCGCTCATCGTCTCGATGTTCTTCTTCGTCTGGATGATGAACCTCTGGTCGATCGTGCCACTCGCACAATTCCCGGTGACGTCGATCATCGCGTACCCGGCAGGGCTCGCACTGATTGTGTACATCACGTGGGTGAGCCTCACCTTCAAGCGGCACGGTTTTGTGGGCGCCTTCAAGAACATCGCGGGCTATGACAAGTCGCTGGGCGCCGTCCTTCCGCTGTCGATGACCATCGAGCTCTTCTCGAACCTCCTGGTTCGGCCCTTCACCCACGCCGTGCGACTCTTCGCCAACATGTTCGCCGGCCACACCCTGCTCGTGCTCTTCACGATCGCAAGCTGGTACCTGCTGAACGGCATCGGCATCGCCTACGCGGGTGTCTCGTTCGTGATGGTCATCGTGATGACGGCCTTCGAGCTCTTCATCCAGGCGCTGCAGGCATACGTCTTCGTGCTCCTGGCCTGCTCCTACATCCAGGGCGCGCTCGCCGAGCACCACTGAGCCCCTGCTCCGCAAGGACCCACATATCGTCCGGTGGCCAACCCCCACCGGCCCATGAAAGAGAAGGAAGAACCGGCATGTCCGCTCTCCAGACCCTCGCCGCCGAAGGCCTCACCGGTGACATCAAGGCCCTCGGCTCCATCGGCTACGGCCTGGCCGCCATCGGCCCCGGCGTCGGCATCGGCATCATCTTCGGTAAGGGCACCGAGGCGCTCGCCCGCCAGCCCGAGGCTGCTTCCCTGATCCGTAACAACCAGATCCTCGGTTTCGCCTTCTGTGAGGCGCTCGCCCTTATCGGTCTGGTCATGCCGTTCGTCTACGGCTCCTGATCGCCGGCTGACGTACAGACGATCAGTCCGCAGAGACGAAAGGCACTGATGTGAACCCTCTGGTTCAGCTCGCGCAGGAGGAACCGCAGAACCCGATCGTTCCTCCGATCCCCGAGCTCATCATCGGCTTGATCGCCTTCGTCATCGTTTTCGGCTTCCTCGCCAAGAAGCTCCTCCCGAACATCAACAAGGTTCTGGAAGAGCGCCGCGAGGCGATCGAAGGCGGGATGGAGAAGGCCGAGGCCGCGAAGACCGAGGCCGAGAGCGTGCTCGAGCAGTACAAGGCTCAGCTCGCCGAGGCTCGTCACGAGGCCGCGCGGCTGCGCCAGGAGGCGCAGGAGCAGGGCGCCACGCTCATCGCCGAGATGCGCGCGGAAGGCCAGCGGCAGCGTGAGGAGATCATCGCCGCCGGTCACGCCCAGATCGACGCCGACCGCAAGGCCGCCGCGCAGTCGCTGCGTCAGGACGTGGGCACGCTCGCCACGACCCTGGCCGGCAAGCTGGTCGGCGAGTCCCTCGAGGACCACGCTCGCCAGAGCCGGACCATCGACCGCTTCCTCGACGAGCTCGAGGAGAAGGCCGAGGCCGCGCGATGAACGGAGCGAGCCGCGAGGCACTGGCTGCCGCACGTGAGCGCCTTGACGCGCTGACGGACAACACGTCCGTCTCCGCGGTGGCACTCGCCGACGAACTGGCCGCCGTCACCGCGCTGCTCGACCGCGAGGTGTCGCTGCGTCGGGTCCTCACCGACCCGGCGCAGTCCGCAGACGGCAAGGCCGAACTGGTCGCGCGGGTGCTCGGCGGACAGGTGGGTGGCGAGAGCGCCGACCTGATCTCCGGCATGGTGCGGTCGCGCTGGTCGCAGTCCCGCGACCTGGTCGACGCGCTGGAGGAGCTGGCGAACATCGCCGACCTCACCGCGGCGCAGCGGTCCGGCGCGCTGGACGACGTCGAGGACGAGCTGTTCCGGTTCGGCCGGATCCTCACCTCGAACACCGAACTGCGTGCCGCGCTGTCCAGCAAGTCCGCGACCGGCGCCGCCAAGGGCGAGCTGCTGCGCAGCCTGCTCGGCGGCCGGGCCCAGGAGGCGACCGTCCGGCTGGTCGGGCGCCTCGTGTCCCAGCCCCGTGGACGTAGCCTGGAAGCGGGTCTCCTCGACCTGTCCGGGCTGGCCGCGGAGCGTCGCGACCGTACGGTGGCCGTCGTCACCTCGGCCGTACCGCTGAGCGATCAGCAGAAGCAGCGTCTGGGCGGAGTCCTGGCGCGGCTGTACGGGCGCGAGATGCACCTCAACCTCGACGTGGACCCCGAGGTCCTCGGCGGGATCCGGGTGCAGGTCGGCGACGAGATCATCAACGGCAGCATCGCGGACCGCATCGAGGACGCGAACCGCCGGATGGCCGGCTGACAACCGCGGCACCACGAGCGGACGGCCACGGCGACCCAAGCCGTGGCGGCCGTGACAGCCGTACAGCTTCAAAGAAGAAGAGCAAGACTACGGCCCGCGTTGGGCCGTGCAGTGAATGTTTCTGGGGGGCCTGCGGCCGAGCCGCAAGGTGAGAAAGCCCCAGACCCCATAAGAAACTTCGGGCCCAACAAGGAGAGCAGGGAACCCAGATGGCGGAGCTCACGATCCGGCCGGAGGAGATCCGGGACGCGCTGGAGAACTTTGTCCAGTCGTACAAGCCGGACGCGGCCTCGCGCGAGGAGGTCGGTACGGTCACCCTTGCCGGCGACGGCATCGCGAAGGTCGAGGGCCTGCCCTCGGCCATGGCCAACGAACTGCTGAAGTTCGAGGACGGCACCCTCGGCCTCGCCCTCAACCTCGAGGAGCGCGAGATCGGTGCCATCGTCCTCGGTGAGTTCAGCGGCATCGAGGAGGGGCAGCCGGTCAGCCGTACCGGTGAGGTCCTCTCCGTCGCGGTGGGCGAGGGCTACCTCGGCCGCGTCGTCGACCCGCTCGGCAACGCGATCGACGGCCTCGGCGAGATCGAGACCAGTGGTCGCCGCGCCCTCGAGCTGCAGGCCCCCACGGTCATGCAGCGCAAGTCGGTGCACGAGCCGATGGAGACGGGCTACAAGGCCGTCGACGCGATGACCCCGATCGGCCGTGGCCAGCGTCAGCTGATCATCGGTGACCGTCAGACCGGCAAGACCGCCCTGGCCGTCGACACGATCATCAACCAGCGCGACAACTGGCGCTCCGGCGACGTGAACAAGCAGGTCCGCTGCATCTACGTCGCCATCGGCCAGAAGGGCTCCACCATCGCGTCCGTGCGCGGTGCGCTGGAGGAGGCCGGCGCCCTGGAGTACACGACCATCGTCGCCGCCCCGGCGTCCGACCCGGCCGGCTTCAAGTACCTGGCGCCGTACACCGGTTCGGCCATCGGCCAGCAGTGGATGTACGAGGGCAAGCACGTCCTCATCATCTTCGACGACCTCTCGAAGCAGGCCGACGCCTACCGCGCCGTGTCCCTGCTGCTCCGCCGCCCGCCGGGCCGTGAGGCCTACCCGGGTGACGTCTTCTACCTGCACTCCCGTCTGCTCGAGCGCTGCGCGAAGCTCTCGGACGAAGAGGGCAAGGGCTCGATGACCGGTCTGCCGATCGTCGAGACCAAGGCCAACGACGTCTCGGCGTTCATCCCGACCAACGTCATCTCCATCACCGACGGCCAGTGCTTCCTGGAGTCCGACCTGTTCAACGCCGGTCAGCGTCCGGCCCTGAACGTCGGTATCTCGGTCTCCCGCGTCGGTGGTTCGGCCCAGCACAAGGCCATGAAGCAGGTCTCCGGACGTCTTCGTGTGGACCTCGCCCAGTTCCGTGAGCTGGAGGCGTTCGCCGCCTTCGGTTCCGACCTGGACGCCGCGTCCAAGGCCCAGCTGGAGCGCGGTCAGCGCATGGTCGAGCTGCTGAAGCAGGCTCAGTACCAGCCGATGCCGACCGAGGACCAGGTCGTCTCCGTGTGGGCGGGTACCACCGGCAAGATGGACGAGGTGCCGGTCGCCGACATCCGTCGCTTCGAGCGTGAGCTCCTGGACTACCTGCACCGCAGCCACCAGGGCCTCATGACCTCCATCAAGGAGGGCGGCAAGATGTCCGACGACACCCTGCAGGCCGTCGCCGAGGCGATCGCGGACTTCAAGAAGCAGTTCGAGACCTCGGACGGCAAGCTGCTCGGCGAGGACGCTCCGGCGGCCCCGAAGGCGACCAGCGCCTCCAAGTGACGTAAGGAAGGGACCTGACTCATGGGAGCCCAGCTCCGGGTCTACAAGCGTCGCATCCGATCCGTCACCGCGACCAAGAAGATCACCAAGGCGATGGAGATGATCGCCGCCTCGCGCGTCGTCAAGGCGCAGCGCAAGGTGGCGGCCTCCACTCCTTACGCGACCGAGCTCACCCGCGCGGTCACGGCGGTCGGTACCGGTTCGAACACTGATCACCCGCTGACGACCGAGTCGAAGAACCCGACCCGCAGCGCGGTCCTGCTCCTCACGAGCGACCGCGGTCTGGCCGGTGCCTTCAACTCGAACGCCATCAAGGCCGCCGAGCAGCTGACGGAGCGCCTGCAGGCCGCGGGCCGCGAGGTCGACACGTACATCGTCGGCCGTCGTGGTGCCGCCCACTACAACTTCCGCGAGCGCAAGATCGCGGCGCAGTGGAGCGGTTTCACGGACGAGCCCACGTACGCGGACGCCAAGCAGATCGCGGGACCGCTGATCGAGGCGATCGAGAAGGAGACGGCGGAGGGCGGCGTGGACGAACTCCACATCGTCTACACCGAGTTCGTCTCGATGATGACGCAGACGGCGGTCGACAACCGTCTGCTGCCGCTCAGCCTCGACGAGGTCGCGGAGGAGTCGCCCGCCAAGGACGAGATCCTGCCGCTCTACGACTTCGAGCCGTCGGCGGAGGACGTCCTCGACGCCCTGCTGCCGCGCTATGTCGAGAGCCGTATCTACAACGCGCTGCTCCAGTCGGCTGCCTCCAAGCACGCCGCCACCCGCCGCGCGATGAAGTCGGCGACCGACAATGCGGGAGACCTGATCAACAACCTCTCCCGTCTTGCCAACGCGGCCCGCCAGGCCGAAATCACCCAGGAAATCAGCGAGATCGTCGGTGGCGCGAGCGCCCTGGCCGACGCGACCGCGGGGAGTGACAAGTAATGACGACGACAGTTGAGACGGCCGCTGCCACGGGCCGCGTCGCCCGGGTCATCGGCCCGGTCGTCGACGTGGAGTTCCCCGTCGACGCGATGCCGGAGATCTACAACGCGCTGACGGTCCAGGTCGCCGACCCGGCCCAGGACGGCGCCCTGAAGACCCTGACCCTCGAGGTTGCCCAGCACCTCGGTGAGGGCCTGGTCCGCGCGATCTCGATGCAGCCCACCGACGGCCTGGTCCGCCAGGCTCCGGTCACCGACACCGGTACGGGCATCACCGTCCCGGTCGGCGACTTCACCAAGGGCAAGGTGTTCAACACCCTCGGTGAGGTGCTGAACGTCGACGAGAAGTACGACGGTGAGCGCTGGACGATCCACCGCAAGGCGCCGAACTTCGACGAGCTCGAGTCGAAGACCGAGATGTTCGAGACCGGCGTCAAGGTCATCGACCTGCTCACCCCGTACGTCAAGGGTGGAAAGATCGGTCTGTTCGGTGGTGCCGGTGTCGGCAAGACCGTGCTGATCCAGGAAATGATCTACCGCGTGGCCAACAACCACGACGGTGTGTCGGTGTTCGCGGGCGTCGGTGAGCGTACCCGTGAGGGCAACGACCTCATCGAGGAGATGAGCGAGTCCGGCGTCATCGACAAGACCGCGCTGGTCTTCGGCCAGATGGACGAGCCCCCGGGCACCCGTCTGCGCGTGGCCCTGGCCGGTCTGACCATGGCGGAGTACTTCCGCGATGTGCAGAAGCAGGACGTGCTGTTCTTCATCGACAACATCTTCCGCTTCACCCAGGCCGGTTCCGAGGTCTCGACCCTGCTCGGCCGTATGCCCTCCGCGGTGGGCTACCAGCCGAACCTGGCCGACGAGATGGGCCTCCTCCAGGAGCGCATCACCTCGACCCGTGGTCACTCGATCACCTCGATGCAGGCGATCTACGTCCCCGCGGACGACCTGACCGACCCGGCCCCGGCCACCACCTTCGCCCACCTCGACGCGACGACGGTGCTCTCCCGTCCGATCTCGGAGAAGGGCATCTACCCGGCCGTGGACCCGCTGGACTCCACGTCCCGCATCCTGGACCCGCGCTACATCGCGCAGGACCACTACGAAGCGGCGATGCGCGTCAAGACGATCCTGCAGAAGTACAAGGATCTTCAGGACATCATCGCGATCCTCGGTATCGACGAGCTCGGCGAGGAGGACAAGCTCGTCGTCCACCGTGCCCGTCGCGTGGAGCGCTTCCTGTCCCAGAACACCCACGTCGCCAAGCAGTTCACCGGCGTCGACGGTTCGGACGTGTCCCTCGACGAGTCGATCGCGGCCTTCAACGCGATCTGCGACGGCGAGTACGACCACTTCCCCGAGCAGGCGTTCTTCATGTGCGGTGGCATTGAGGACCTCAAGGCCAACGCCAAGGAGCTCGGCGTCTCCTGAGGCACCGGCTTTCGACGAGAGGGGCGGCACGCCCCGGATTCGCTCCGGCGGACCCCAGGTGCGTCCGTCCCTCTCGGTACTTCCCTCTAGTCTTTCTAGAATTCGACCCAACACCCGGCACCGATCCCGCCGGGTGGTGACCCGAGGAGCCACCCTTGGCTGCTGAGCTGCACGTCGAGCTGGTCGCCGCCGACCGCCAGGTCTGGTCCGGAGAGGCCACCCTGGTCATCGCGCGCACCACGTCCGGCGACATCGGCGTCATGCCCGGTCACCAGCCGCTGCTCGGTGTGCTGGAATCGGGCCCGGTGACCGTCCGCACGAGCGACGGCCAGGCCGTCGTCGCCGCGGTGCACGGCGGTTTCATCTCGTTCGCGGACAACAAGCTGTCGCTGCTCGCGGAGATCGCCGAGCTTTCCGACGAGATCGATGTCCAGCGTGCCGAGCGGGCGCTGGAGCGCGCGAAGTCCGAGGCGGACGCCTCGGCCGAGCGTCGCGCCGATGTCCGCCTGCGCGCGGTGGCGGTGCGCTGACGAGGCGTACCACCTGTTGTGACTCAGCCGCGGCCGGGTCCGGAGCCTCTCCGGACCGGGTCGCGGCTGAGGTGAATGCGGGATCGGATTTGACCGTGGTGTTACTGATGAGGCGAGGAGGTCGATACTGATGGTCCTCGCTTTGCTGGTGTGCGGTATCGCGTTGGTCGTGCTCGTACTGGTGGGCCTGTTCTGCTTCGGGCTGCGGCGCCGGATCATCCAGCGCTCGGGCGGCACGTTCGACTGCAGCCTGCGCTGGGACGCGCCCACGCCGGAGGAGTCCTCCCGCTCGGGCAAGGGCTGGACGTACGGCATCGCCCGGTACAGCGGCGACCGGGTCCAGTGGTTCCGCGTCTTCTCGTACGCGCCGCGCCCGCGCCGGATCCTGGAGCGGGCCACGATCGAGGTGGTCGGCCGCCGGGCACCGGAGGGCGAGGAGGAACTCGCCCTGCTGTCGGACGCGGTCGTGCTGACCTGCGTGCATCGGGACACCCGGCTGGAGTTGGCCATGAGCGAGGATGCCCTGACCGGGTTCCTGGCGTGGCTGGAGGCGGCGCCTCCGGGCCAAAGAGTCAATGTGGCCTGAGAAGAAGAGTCTCTTTGGATGGGGGTCCCCCCGGACGGAGTCTGGGGGAGAGTCAATGTGGCCTGAGAAGAAGAGTCTCTTTGGATGGGGGTCCCCCCGGACGGAGTCTGGGGGAGGGTCAATGTGGCCTGAGGGTCATCAGCTTTCGTACGTGTTTCTCAACTGCCCCGCCGTGACGGGGCAGTTGTCGTTTCACCGGTGGACGTGACCGGGCGACGACGACGACCGCCGCCCGGCCGAAGCCGGGCGGCGGCTGACGTCACGGAGCGGCCGGGGCCGTCTCAGTGGTGCGTGCTTCGGGTTCAGCGGCCGGAAGGCTTCGGCAGGGTGCAGCCCTCGGCGTCGAGGTCGAGCTTGCTGCCCTCGCCGATGCAGGCGGGTATGCCGTAGGTCTCCTGGGCGTAGCCGATGTTCTTGTGAACGGTGACCTCGCCGTTCTCGTCCACCTCGCAGGGGTTGTTCACCGAGCAGTCCTCGGCGCCCTCGTTGATGGTGTTGTTGACGGCGACGACCTTGCCGGTCTCGTCGTCCAGGACCGGCGAGCCGGAGGTGCCGCCGATGATGTCGCACTCCGAGGTGTAGCGGAGCGAGTCCTTGAAGGTCCAGTCGCCCTCGCGCAGTTCGTGGGCGAAGCCGCCGACGCTGCAGCTGTAGGTCTTCTTCCAGTAGCCGGACACGACCGTGATGGCCCTGCCCTGCTCCGGGTGCTGGTCCTGGAGCTCCAGCGCCTTGATGCCGTGCTGCTGCTCGATCTCCTGGTACGTGGTGGTGAGTTCGTACAGGGAGACGTCCGTGTCGGTCATGGTGCCGTACACGACCTTGGAGGCCTTGAGCGTGGCGACGTCCTGCGCCTTGGCGTCGAGCAGCGTGAACGTACGGCTGGAGGGCTGGTCCACGACGACGTCGCCGGGGCCGGGCATGCCGCCCTCCAGGCAGTGGCCGTTGGACATGACCAGGGCCGGGTCGCCGGGCTGGGAGTCGGGCATCCGGACCACGGAGCCGGAACAGTTGCTGAGCGCCACGGTGCCCGCGAAGTTCACCGCGCGGGGAGCGGGCTTCTTGGCCGGGGCGTCCGGGGCCTGGACGGCGAGCGCGGGGGCCGCGCTCGCGCCGCTGAGGACGACGGCGAAGAGGGCGCCGAGAAGGGACTTCTTCATGTGGGGGGTTCCTCTGTGGTACCGAAGGGTCCGAGGCCGGAAGCGAACCTCGGATGGGGCATGGGGCATTCTGGCCGCCTCCACAACTCCCGTACAAGAGTGCGGACATGGCGCGGGCGGTGCGGACGCGAGGCGATGAGGGCGCCGCGCACACCGAGGAAGCCGGGAGAACGGGGGGCGTACCCGTTCTCCCGGCTTCGTACTCGGGAGGTTCGTCGCCGTACCGGCTGACCAGTCTTCCGGTACGGCGACCGGCTACCTCAGACCGCTGTCGATGGCGCTGACGAGTTCACCATTGGCCGTGTCGCCGCTGAACTCCCAGAAGAAGGCGCCGCCCAGGCCCTGTTGCTTGGCCCAGGCGAGCTTGGAGCCGATGGTCTGCGGGGTGTCGTAGCTCCACCAGTTGTTGCCGCAGTGGGCGTACGCGGTCCCGGCCACGGTTCCGTTGGCGGGGCAGCTCGACTTGAGGACCTTGTAGTCCTCGATGCCCTGTTCGTAGGTTCCGCTCGCCGGGCCGGTGGCCGTGCCGCCGGGTGCCGCCTGGGTCACGCCGGTCCAGCCGCGTCCGTAGAAGCCGATGCCGAGGAGGAGTTTGTCCGCGGGGACGCCCTTGGCCTTGAACTTGGCGATGGCCTCCGCGGTGGTGAAGCCCTTCTGCGGGATGCCCTCGTACGGGGTGAGCGGGGAGTGCGGTGCGGTCGGGCCCTGGGCGGACCAGGCGCCGAAGAAGTCGTAGGACATGACGTTGTACCAGTTGACGTACGGGGCCGCGCCGGCGTAGTCGGTGGCGTCGATCTTGCCGCCGTCGGAGCCGTCGGCGGTCACCGCCGAGGTCACCAGGTAATCGTTGCCGAACTTCGAACGCAGCGACTGCATCAGCTTCTTGTAGGCGTCCGGGCCGCTGGAGTCGCAGCTCAGGCCGCAGGCGTTGGGGTACTCCCAGTCGATGTCGATGCCGTCGAAGACATCGGCCCAGCGGGGGTCCTCGACGAGCTTGTGGCAGGACTCGGCGAAGGCCTCCGGGTTCTTCGCGGCCTCGGTGAAGCCGCCGGACCAGGTCCAGCCGCCGAAGGACCAGAGGATCTTCAGGTCGGGGTACTTGGCCTTGAGCTTGCGCAGCTGGTTGAAGTTGCCGCGCAGCGGCTGGTCCCAGGTGTCGGCCTTGCCGTCCACGGACTGCTCGGCGCTGTAGGCCTTCTCGTAGTCCGCGTAGGAGTCGCCGATCGCGCACTTGCCGCCGGTGACGTTGCCGAAGGCGTAGTTGATGTGGGTGATCTTGGCCGCGGAGCCGGAGGTGTCGAGGTTCTTGACGTGGTAGTTGCGGCCGTAGACGCCCCACTCGGTGAAGTAGCCGAGCTTGACGTTCGAGGCAGCGGGGGCTGCCGCGGCCGGGCCGGTGCGTGCGGTGGCGGTCTCCTGCCGGGTCTCCTGGCCGGTCTCGGCCGCGGCGGACGCGCTCACGAGTCCGACCGCGGCGGCGAGGGGGAGGAGCAGGGCGGTGATCCCTGCGGCGGCTCTGTGTCCGAAGCGCATGCTGCGCCTCCTCGGGGTGAGGTCCGGTTGTGGGGGTGGAACCAGGAACCTGCGCCGCCCGTGAGCGGGGCGCGACGGCGAGGGCCGCGAGGAGGTGCGGCCGCCCGCCTGTCATGCACTGCTCACCGCAGTGCCGCGAGAATAGAAAGGTCTGTACCACCGGTCAAGAGGTCTGGACCAGAGAACATGACGACACTTCATGTCCGGGCGGCCGACCGGCAGTTCGGCGGCCGGCCCTCGCCCGCGGGGTCCGCGTCCGCCTCGGCCCCGCAGGCCGTCAGACCCCCAACTCCTGTGCCAGTACGGCCGCTTGGACCCGGCTGCGCAGTTCCAGCTTGGCCAGGAGCCTGCTGACATGGGTCTTCACGGTGGCCTCCGCCATGTCGAGGCGTACCGCGATCTCCGCGTTGGACAGGCCCTTGCCCAGGCTCGACAGGACCTCGCGCTCGCGCCGGGTCAGCCGTTCGAGTACCTCCAGGTCGGCCGCCGGGGACTCCTCGGCGGCGGGCCCGGCGGCGAACTCCGCGATCAGCCGCCGGGTGACCGCGGGCGCGATGAGCCCCTCGCCGCGCGCCACCGTCCGTACCGCTTCGAGGAGGTCACCGGCCTCGGTGTTCTTCAGGAGGAAACCCGAGGCACCGGCGCGCAGGGCGCCGAAGACGTACTCGTCGAGGTCGAAGGTGGTCAGGACGAGGACGTCGGCCAGGCCCTCGGCGACCACCCGGCGGGTGGCCGCGACTCCGTCGAGGCGGGGCATCTGTACGTCCATGAGCACCAGGTCGGGCCTCAGTTCGCGGGCGAGTTCCACCGCCTGTTCGCCGTCCGCGGCCTCCCCGCACACCTCGATGTCCGGCGCGCTGCGCAGGATCAGTACGAGTCCGGCGCGGACCGCCGACTGGTCCTCGGCGACCAGTACCCGGATCGTCATGCCTTCGGCTCCTCATTCGTGTTCGGGGCGGCGCCGGAGGCCTCGGCCCCCAGCGGCAGGGCGGCACGGACCTCCCAGACGCGGCCGCCGTTCGCGGAGTCCGGGCCCGCCCCGGCCGCGAAGTCTCCGCGCAGCAGGGCGACCCGCTCCCGCATACCGACCAGACCGGCGCCGCTGCCGGGCGCCCTCGGTCCGTCCCGGTCCGCGTAGGGACTTCTCACCCGTACCTCCAGGTTCTCGTCGCGGTGTGCGAGGCCCACCGTGACCTTGCCGGGGGCGGCGTGCTTGAGCGCGTTGGTCAGCGACTCCTGCACGATCCGGTACGCGGCCAGCTCGACCGGCGCCGGAAGCGGCAGGGGCGTACCGTCCGCGCCGGTGGGGCGCCGGTCGCTCAGCACCACGTCCAGACCATTGGTACGCGCGCCCTCGACCAGGCTGCCGAGCCCCTCCAGGGTCGGCGCGGCGGCGGGCTCGTGCTCCCCGCTGTCGTCGCGCAGGATCCCGATCAGGCGGCGCATTTCGGCCAGGCCGTCCACGCTGTTCTCGCGGATGACCACCATGGCCTCGCGGGTGGTCCGTTCGTTGTCCAGGGACAGCGCGGCGGTGGAGTGGATGGCGATCGCGGAGAGGTGGTTGGCCACCATGTCGTGCAGTTCCCTGGCCATCCGCGCGCGCTCGGCGGCCACCGCCTGCGCCCGGTCCATCTCGGCGAGCAGCGCGGTCTGTTCGGCCCGCAGCCGGGCCGACTCGGCGGCGTCGCGGTGGTTGCGCAGCAGCGCGCCGGTACAGGCGGGCGCGAAGCTCACCAGGCCGGTGACCACACCGACGAGCAGGGCCTCGGGTTTGCGGAACCAGGCCAGAAAGCCCAGCGTGACACCGATCGTGATCAGTCCGGTGGTCACCGGGATACGGCGGGCGGCGGCGGGGGAGCCGTAGACCACGGCCGCGTACATCAGGTCCGTGAACATCACGACGGTGGCGAGACTGCCCGGCGTGAACTGGTCCGCGACCAGCGCCAGGGTCCCGACCACCAGCGCGAACTGCGGACGGGTGCGGCGCAGCAGCTCCAGTGCCGCGGTGACGATCAGCGGGGGCAGCACCCAGGCGCCGTGTTCCAGCGGGGCGGGCTCGGTCTTGTTGTACAGGCCGATGCCCCACAGGAGCAGGCCGCTCAACAGCCCCACCACGGCGATCATCACATCGTGGCGGTGCGGGCGGGGCGGGCGCGCGGACATGCCTCCCATCCAACACGGCCCACCGGGCTCGTGCCTGCCCCCGGGGGAGGAGCCGCGGGCCGCGCGCTACATCGAACCGGGTACTGCGGCAGCCGGACACGCGCCGCGCCCCGGCGGCCCGCCGCCCACGGCTACATCGAAGGATGCAGCCCCGGTTCCTCACTGCCGACGACGACCCCGGGGGCCCTTTGCCGGGAGCCTGGAAGGGCGTCCTCGACGGGGCGCGAAGAACGTTCCGTACGAGGCGGCGCAGGCCGTCCCGGACAGGACGGACAGGACAGGCAGGACGGGCAGGACGCGAGAGCGCTGGGAGTGAGCCGTGATCGTCACCCTGATCATCATCTGCGAGGTCGCCTTCTGGGTGCTCCTCGCCGCCGGACTCGCGGTGCGCTATCTGCTGCGAATGCCCCGCACGGGCTTGGCATTGCTGCTCTGCGAGCCGCTCCTGGAGCTGGTGCTGCTCGTGGTCACCGCGATCGACCTCAAGAACGGCGCGGACCCCAGCTGGGAACACGGTCTCGCCGCCCTCTACATCGGCTTCACCGTCGGCTACGGCCACTACACCATCGGCCGTCTCGACGCCCACGCCGCGTACCGCTTCGGCAAGGGCCCCCGCCCGGTCAAGCCCCCGCGCTACGGACTGGCCCGCGCCCGCCACGAGGGCGTGCTGTGGCTGCGCACCGTGCTCGCGGTCGGCGTCGCGGTGGCGCTCCTTCAGTGCGCGATTTGGTACGTCGGCGGCGACGGGGCCACCGACTCGCTGCGCGACTGGCAGTGGTCGGCGCTGCGGATCGCCGGGATCCACGGACTGATCGCCCTCACGTACACGATCTGGCCGAAGAAGGCACCGGCCGGGCTGCGCGCGGAGAGCGGGGCGCGGGACGAGTACGACGGGTACGAGCGCGACGAGTACAAGCACGGCGAGTACAGGCACGATGCGGACAAGCACGGCGAGTACGGGCGCGAAGAGGGGGAGCGTTCCGCCCGGCGGTCGTCGATCGGCTGACCGGCGGCGGGGCGTACGGAGGAGCGCTGACGTACTGAGCAGGACCGAGTCGTACGCGGTCCTGCTCAGTCGTGTTCAGTCGTGTTCAGTGGCGCTCAGCGCTCGTCAGCGTTCGCCGCCCGGCACCCACAGCACGTCGCCGGTCTCCTTGTTGGCGATACGGGCCAGGATGAACAGCAGGTCCGAGAGCCGGTTGAGGTAGGTCGCGGTGAGCGGGTTCATCGTCTCGCCGTGCGCCTCGAAGGCGGCCCAGGTGGAGCGCTCGGCGCGGCGGACCACGGTGCAGGCCTGGTGCAGCAGGGCCGCGCCCGGCGTACCGCCCGGCAGGATGAAGCTGCGCAGCTTCTCCAGCTGCTCGTTGAAGCGGTCGCAGTCCGCCTCGAGCCGGTCGATGTAGAACTGCTCCACCCGCAGCGGCGGGAACTCCGGGTTCTCCACGACCGGCGTGGACAGGTCGGCGCCGACGTCGAAGAGGTCGTTCTGCACGCGCGTGAGGACCTGGACCACCTCCGCGTCGAGCCGCCCGAGCGCGATGGCGGTGCCGAGGACGGCGTTGGCCTCGTTGGCGTCCGCGTACGCCGAGATCCTGAGGTCCGTCTTGGCGGTGCGGCTCATGTCGCCGAGCGCCGTGGTGCCCTTGTCGCCGGTCCGGGTGTAGATACGCGTCAGATTGACCATGCGGCCAAGGGTAGTGCGCGGGCTCCGATCGACCGGAGCCGTCCGGCCGTACGCAACCGAGGGCTGCGCCACACTCCCCGGGGCCGCCCGCCGGTGCCCGCTCCCGTTCCCCCGACAGGGGCGCCGGAGCCTCAACTGCCCGCCCGTGACTGCCAACTGGGTCACACCGGCACCCGGCCCGGTGTGATGTCCGTCCTTTGAGACGTGACTCGCATCTCTATGCGCCCAACGGACGCCCCGCTACCGCTAATGTCCGCCGAAAGGCATACGCCATCGCAGGCATACGCCGCCGTCAGGCGTGCGTGACCGATCAGCGAACAGATCACCGAAAACAGGCATACGTCAACAGGCGTACGTCAACGGACATACGTCAACAGCGTGCAAGGGGTGTCGCAGTGGCCAGGAAGCTCGCCGTCATCGGCGCCGGACTCATGGGGTCCGGCATCGCGCAGGTCTCCGCCCAGGCCGGCTGGGACGTCGTGCTGCGTGATGTCACCGACGCCGCACTGACCCGCGGCACCGACGGCATCGAGAAGTCGTACGAGAAGTTCGTGGCCAAGGGCAAGCTCGAGGCCGCGGACGCCGAGGCGGCCCTGGCGCGCATCACGACCTCCACGGATCTGGAGGCGGTGGCCGACGCGGACATCGTCGTCGAGGCCGTCTTCGAGAAGCTCGAGGTCAAGCAGGAGATCTTCGCGGCGCTCGACAAGATCGTGGCCGAGGACGCGGTGCTCGCCTCCAACACCTCCGCCATCCCGATCACCAAGATCGCCGCGGCGACCGAGCGTCCGCAGCGGGTGGTCGGCGCGCACTTCTTCTCGCCGGTGCCCATGATGCAGCTCTGCGAACTGGTGCGCGGACTCAAGACCAGCGACGAAACCCTGGCCACCACCCGGGAGTTCGCCGAGTCCGTCGGCAAGACGTGCATCGTGGTCAACCGCGACGTCGCGGGCTTCGTCACCACCCGGCTGATCTCGGCGCTGGTCGTCGAGGCGGCCAAGCTCTACGAGTCGGGCGTGGCCACCGCCGAGGACATCGACATCGCCTGCCGGCTGGGCTTCGGCCACGCCATGGGTCCGCTCGCGACCACGGACCTGACCGGCGTCGACATCCTGGTGAACGCGACCAGCAACATCTACACCGAGAGCCAGGACGAGAAGTTCGCCCCGCCGGAGCTGCTGCGGCGGATGGTGGACGCGGGCGACCTCGGGCGCAAGACCGGCCAGGGTTTCTACACGTACTGACGGGTCGTCGGCCCTAAGCTCGTCCCGTCCCCCAAAGCGAATTCGGTATCGGTTCGCTTACGGACAGCGACTTGCACCGCCCCCGGGCGGCCGGGTGCTGTGACATACACCCACGCGAGCACACACGCGAGAACTGCCAGTCCTGCGGCACTCGTGCATCGGCCCCGGTGCCGGCACGAGTGCCGCCCCGCACTCCCGGGAGCGCACATGCACATCAGGGGCGACCACGCCGAGCTGGTCGTCGGGGGCCGCCTCGATGTCCGCACCGCGGCGGACGCCCGGACCGCCCTGCACTCGGCCTTGGACGAGGGCACCGGGGATCTGCTCCTCGACCTGTCCGGGCTCACGTCCTGGGACGCCGCCGGGCTCGGCGTCATCATGGGCGCGCACCGGCGCGCCGGGCGCTGCGGCCGCAGGCTGGTGCTGCGCGGCGTACCGCTGCAGATGCAGCGCCTGCTCGTCGCGACCCGGCTGCACCGCATCCTCGCCATCGAGGGCGGCATCGTGACCGAGGCCCTGCCCCGCGTCTGAGCGCGCGCCGCGACCCGGCCGCGTCCGGGCGGTCGCCCGCCCGTGATTTCCGGGTGCGACGGTTCGTGGCCGACCGCGGACAGCGGTGGTCCGTCGCGTACGAAGCATGCCGTGCCCGTCCACCGGCCCCGTCCACCGGCCCTTGGGGCGACGCGGGCGAAAAGGTACGCACGTTCGTTTCCGGAGTCTTCGTGACGTCCCGGACCCGGTGGTACCCCACTGGTGCGCCGGGTGCCCGGGACCGTCTAGGGTGCCCTGGCCCGCACGAATGCGCCACGGCCTGAAGGGTGGGCACCGGAACGAAAACGGCAGCTGGGGGGTTGCCCGGTGGACCCCCGTAGTGTGCCACCCGGTAACCCCCCATTCGCGCACTGGGCCTTTTCTCGGACCAGGCAGGTCGAGCGGTTCGGGTCGGCAGCGGCGGTTCGGGTCAGCCCGTCCGCCCCGCCCCCTCTCCGTTCGGCCGGCCGGGTTTCGGCAGGGCCCCGGTACCGGACGCTCGGCACACAAAGCTTTGGGGGCTTTGCACATGGATCCGCACGACGGCGAACTCGAGGAGCACGGCGAGGAGTCGGCTTCCCGCCGCGCCCAGCCCCGTGATCCGCTGGCGCCCGACTTCGGGCAGCCCGCCCAGGCCCCCGCCCGGATGGCGCGCGTGGTCAGCGGCGAGTACCTGGTCACCGTGAACCCCGTGGACGGCAGCGAGATCGAGCTGTGCCCGCCCGGCGCCCGGCCCGAGCGCCCCGTGAAGCTCACCCCCGCCGAACGGGCCGCCGCCGCGCCACTGCCGGAGCGGCCCGCCGCGCCACTGCTCCAGCGCGAGGAGGAGCGCGAGCGGCTCGGACGGCTGCTCGCGCAGGGCCGCTCGGTACGGCTGACCGGAGCCCCGGGCTCGGGCCGCAGCAGCCTGCTCGACCAGGTCGCCGAGGACTGCGCGCAGCTCGCGCCGGACGGAGTGGTCCGCCTCGGCGGCCGCCAGCGCGGCGCCCAGGACCTCTGGTACGACCTGTTCGCCGCCGTGTACGGGGGCGCGGGGCACCGTCCCGACCGGGGCCCGCTGCTGGAGCTCCTCCAGGACATCGGCGCGGTGGTCGTCCTGGACGACCTCGAACTCGGCGGCGCCGCCCTCGACGAACTCCTCGCCGCCGCGCCCGAGTGCGCCTTCCTGCTCGCGGCCGGTCCCGAGATACCCGCGCCGTCCGCGACGTCGGGTGTCGAGGAGGTCGTCCTCGGCGGACTCGACCGTGCGGGCGGCCTGGAACTCCTGGAGAGCCGTATCGGCCGCCGCCTCACCGAGGAGGAGGCCACCTGGGCGGGCGACCTGTGGTTCGAGTCCGAGGGACTGCCGCTGCGCTTCGTACAGGCGGCCGCCCTGCTGCGGCAGCGCGACCGGCTGCTCGCGGGCCCGGCCGAGACCGACGCGCAGGGCAATCCGCTTCCCCCGGAGGTCGACGCGTACGGCGTGCCCCTCCCGCCGGAGGACGCCGTGTTCGCCGCGCCGGTACCGATGCCCAGCCTCGCCGAGGGCGCCGCGCCGGTCGCCCTGCTCGCGTCCCGGCTGAGCGACTCGGCCCGCGAGACCCTGCGGATCGCCGTCGTGCTCGGCGGCGAGGTCCCGCACCCGTCCCATCTGCCCGCACTGGTCGGGGACACGCACGCGGACGCCGCCATGGCCGAACTCACCGAAGCCGCCCTGGTGTTGGTGACCGGCGGCAGTCACCGGCTCGCGCCCGGCGTGCTCGGCCAGCTCGTCGCCGCCGGGTACACCGGGACCGCCGAGGAAGCGGCCGCCCGGGCGCACACCGCGGCCCAGTACTACGCCTGGTGGTCCGGGCACCCCTCCGTCGACCCGGCACGGGTGGCCGCCGAGTCGGCCGCCCTGCTCGCCGCGCTCGCGGCCGTGGTCCCGGCGCCCGGCAGCGCCCCGCGCACCGAGGAGGGCGCCCAGCACGTCTCGGTCGCCCTCGCCCGTACGGCGGCGCCCGCGCTCGCCGCCGCCCTCGAATGGGGCGCCTGGGAACGCCTGTTGCGCTCCGGACAGGAGGCCGCCCGGCTGACCGGCGAGGTCGCCGAGGACGCCTACTTCCACCACGAGCTGGGCGTGCTCGCGCTGTGTACGGGCCACCCGGACCGGGCCCGTACCGAGCTGGAGGCCTCCATCGGCCTGCGCGGCGCGCTCTCCGACAAGCGCGGCACCGTCGCCGGGCGCCGCGCCCTCGCGCTCGTCGCCGACCGCACCGGAAGCCTGCCGCCGGTACTCCAACTCCCGCCGGACGACCGGACGGTGGCGCTCCAGGTGCCCCGTCGCGGCGAGCCGAAGGCCACCCCCGCCACCCCCGCTTTCGGACTTCCGCGTCCCGCCGAGCCGGACGAGACCCCGCTCGAACCGATCACCCTGGTGGCCCGCGACAGCGGCAGCGCCTCGGCCTCGGCGGCCGCCCGGTCCGGTACGGAGGACGACGGGCGGCGGCGCGGCGGGTTCCTGGGCGGTGCCCGGCGCAACCTGGTCGGCGCGGGCGCGGGCGTACTCCTGGTCGCCGTACTCGGCACCGTGGTCGCCCTCGGCACCCTCTCGGACGGCGAGGACACCCCCGGCAAGGTCTCCACCAACCCGTCGGCCACCGAGCAGCCGGGCGAGCCGAGCTTCCCCGAGGACACCGAGCTCACCGAGTCCCCGAGCGCGCCCGTCGAGGAGCCCCCCACCTCGCAGAGCCCCACGCCGAGCGAGTCCACCTCGCCGACGCCGAGCGAGACCCAATCGCAGAGCCCCACGCCCAGTGAGACGCGGACCTCCGAGCCGCCCACCACCTCGGCACCCCCGTCGACCTCCAACCCGCCGACCACCTCGGCACCCCCCACCACCAAGCCCCCGACCACCAAGCCGCCCACCACCGACCCGGAGACCACCCCGCCGACCACCACCCCCGGCGAACCCGGCACCTCCGACTCGGCCAGTGGTCCCACGACGCCCCAGGCGAGTGCTTCCCTGCCGACCCGGACGGCACCGGGGGACGGTGAGACGCAGCCGACCACCGAGGCGGCGGGGGCGGGGTCCGGCTCGGAGTCCGAGACCCTGGCCTGACGTGGCTGCGTGCGCCCGGCCTCACGTCACATACGTGAACTCGGGCAGCGCCAGCGCCGAATGGGCCGGTCGCCCCTGAGAGGCGGGCCTGGCGCGCAGGTCGCGCAGCATGGCGTTGCGCTGCTCCAGGGCCCGAGCGGTGGTCGGGAAGAGGGTGGCGTCGCCCGTGCCGACCTGATCCTGATTCAGGGTCACGAACTCGCGGGTCGAGTGTTCGTAGGCGACGAAGCCCGCGGCGTGGTCCCGGCCGGCGAGGGACGCGGCGAGCATGTAGGCGCCGACGAGCGCGAGGCTGGTGCCCTGTCCGGTGAGGAACGAGGGTGCGTACGCGGCGTCGCCCACCAGCGCGACCCTGCCGCTGGACCAGCGGGGCATACGGATCTGGCTGACCGAGTCGAAGAACAGGTCGTGCGCGTCGCGCAGCGCCGCGAGCAGGCCCGGCACCTCCCACCCCGCGTCGGCGAAGACCCCGGCGACCAGGTCCCGTTGGGCGCACGGGTCGCGGAACGCGTCGAACGGCGGCTCCGGGCGAGCGAAGTTCAGGAGGGCGTGTACGGCGTCGCTGTCCTCCACGGCGTAGAGCGCCGCGGCCCTGCCCGGGACGTTCCACAGCACGACCTCCCGGCGGAGCCCGAAGGTGTTGGGCATGGTGAACCCGGCGAAGCAGTATCCGAGATACCGGTGGAACGGCCTTTCGGGGCCGAACGCCAACGCGCGGGTACGGGAGTGCAGACCGTCCGCCCCGACCACCATGTCGAACCTGCGCCTGGCGCCCCCGCGGAAGAGGACGTCGACGCCGTGGCCGGAGGACTGGTCGAGGGTGTCGAGGGAGTCGTCGAACAGGAACTCCACGTCGTCGCGGACCGCCGCGTACAGGGCGCCGGTCAGATCCCCGCGCCGTACCTCCAGGTCCTCACCCGCGACACCGCCGGTGAGGGCGTGCGGGTCGAGTGAGGCCACCTCGCCGCCGTCCGCGTCGAGGAAGGTCAGCCTGCGCAGATCGATGTGCGCCTCCCGCAGCCTCGGCAGGATGCCCATCCGCCGGACGACCTCGAGTGCGGTGCCGCGTACGTCGACGGGATAGCCGCCGCTGCGCACCGCGCCCGCCTTCTCGACCACCGTGACCGCGAACCCGTGGCGGTTCAGCCAGAACGCGAGGGCGGGCCCCGCGACGCCGGCCCCGGATATCAGGACCGTGCGCCGCGGTCCGGTGCGCAGGTCCCTCGACGAATCGGTGCGGGTCATGCCTTGGCTCCTTTGGGCAGGGTGCGGGTGATGAGCAGGGACAGCGCCGTGACGACGGCTGCTGTGACGAAGCCGGCGACGAAGGCCGATTCGTCCGGGACATCCGATCCGGAGGGGGTTCCGGCGGCGAGGAGGGCGCCGCTGAGCTGCACGCCCACGGCGTAGCCGGTCACGCGGGTCACCAGGACCAGGCTGGTGGCGATGCCGGTGTCGCTCCGGTCGACGGACACGGCGGTGCTGGTCACCATCGCCGTGACGCACAGGCCGTTGGCGAGCGCGATCAGCATCTTGCCGATGACCAGGTGCCAGATCGCGGTGTGTACGGCGGCCAGGGCGAGCAGCGCGACGACCAGGAGGACGATCCCGTTGACGACCACGGCACGCGAGCCGAGGCGCCGCGCCCCGATCCCGCTGAGCGGCCCGGCCAGCGAGGCGGCCACGGCGCCGGGCAGCAGGATGAAGCCGATCTCGGTGGCGCTCGCCCCGAAGCCGTGCTCGGCGTCCTCCAGCGAGAGGAGCTGCGGAACGAGATGGACCGCCATCGCGGTACCGGCGCAGATCGTGAACGTCAGCACGCACGACTTCCACACCGCGGGCAGGGCGAGCATGCGCAGATCGACCATCGGCGCGGCCGCCCGACGCTCCACGGCGACCCATCCGGTCCCGAACGCGGCCAGGAGCACGACGAGGACGCCGAGTACGAGCGGTTGCGAGCCCGCCTCGGGTGCCAGCAGGAGGACGAGCATGAGCGTGACCAGCGTCCCGCTCAGCAGACCCAGACCGGGCCAGTCGACCCCGGAGCCGTCCGACCGGCCCGGCGGATCGTGCGGTATCAGCCTGTTCACAAGGACGGTGGACCCGATGACCGCCATCGTCGGCAGCGCGAACATCCAGTGCCGGGACAGCCCTTCGGCCACCGGCCCGGCCGACAGCGTGCCCGCCATCCCGCCCCCGACGAACAGCCCGCTGACCACCCCGATGGCCACCTTCGCCTCGCTCGCGGGCAGATGGGCGCGCACCAGGATGAACGACAGCGGCAGCGCGCCCACCATCGCCCCTTGCAGCACCTGACCGAGCAGCAGCACCGGCAGGTTGGGCGCCATGGCGGACACCAGACCACCGGCACAGACCACCGCCATCAGCCGGATCAGGACCCGTTTTCCGCCGTAGCGGTCGCCGAACTTGCCCGCGACCGGGGTGACGAGCGCGCCGGTGATGAGCAGCACGACGCTGAGTAACGCCCCTTCGGAGGTGCTCATGTCCAGTTCGCGCTGCAGAAGCGGAAGCGTCGGTGTCACCACCGACTCCAGGGCACCGGTGGCGACGGCCAGCGCGCCCAGGGCCCAGACAGCGGCCTTGCCGATGCGAACCGGGGGAGGGGGAGGAGCCAGAGTCGCGGTCATGGTGGTCCTTTCCGTCAGTGCCGGGCGAGCAAGGGTCGGCCGTCCGCGTGGTGCTGCCGCTTCCGCCGCGCCCGGCGCGGACACAGCGGCCCTTCACGCGGGGCGCGGTGTGCGTGGTGGTGCGTGTGGTGGGCGTGCGTCGTGGAGGGTCGGGTCGGAGGGAGTCCGTCGCGGTCCGATGCAGCCCGACGGGTGAACTCGTCGAAGGGGTAAGCGAGTTGGCGAGTTGGCATAGGCGCGGTCGCTGGGCGAGGCGGGGCGGCGAGTGCGGCCGCTCATAAAAACTACACTACACCGTGCAGTGTAGAACCGCTAGGATGGGCTCATGCCGACGACGAAGACACCGACGACCAAGACACTGCGCGAGGGGTCCACCCGGAAGCGGGCCGCCATCCTCACCGCGGCCCGGGAGCTGTTCCTCGCCGACGGCTTCGACCGGTCCAGCGTCGACGCGATCGCCGCCCGGGCCGAGGTCTCCAAGAGGACGGTCTACGACTACTTCGGCGACAAGCAGACGCTGCTGCGCGCGGTCGTCGACGACGTCGGCGAGTCGATGATCACCACGATCCGGCGCACTCTCGACGACACCCTCACCGACCTCGCCGAGGACACCGACCTCGAAGGCGCCCTGGTCACGTTCTCGATGCGCATCGCGACCGACATGCTCGGCTCGGCGGAGTACGCGACGCTGCAACGACTGGTCCGCGCGGAGTCCGGCCACCTGCCGCACCGGGGCTACAACTCCATGGCCGACACCCCCGACGAGGCGGTCGCCGAGCGGTTCGCCGCCCTCGGCGAGGCCGGGCTGCTCGACGTCCCCGACCCCCGGCTCGCGGCCGACCAGTTCATCGCGCTGACCTTCGGCGTCGCGCTGGACAGGCTCGGTTCCGCGAACGCCACGGAGGACGCCCGCGTCCGGCCGCTCATCGTCGCGGGAGTGCGAACCTTCCTCCGGGCGTACCGCACGACGTAGGAAAGCCCGGCGTCCGGCTGTGCGAGAAGTCCTGGCCTCCCGCCGTTCCGTCCATGGCCGTGCTCCGGACGCACTTCACACACTGGGCATCCCCCCGCGCACGTCGCGCAGTTGACGTGTGCGGCGCGCTTCTCGCGTGCCCCGACCCAGAGGTGGATGCCGCATGTCCCCACACCGCTCTCCTCAGCACCGCGACGCCGCACAGCCCGCACCGACGACAGGGCGCGCGGCACCGCACCGCCGCTGGGCGGTACCCATCGCCGCGCTCGCGGTACTGGCGACCTCGACCGTGACGGCCGTACAGGTCTCGGCGACCGAGGCAGCCGAGGCCGCCGTATCCCGCACCACGGCCGTGACCGCGTCAGTGACCAAGGCCACGGACAACGGACTCGGCAGCACCCCACAAATGGGGTGGAACAGCTGGAACGCCTACCACTGCGACATCGACGAGGACAAGATCAAGGCGGCGGCCGACCGCGTCGTCGCACTCGGCCTGCGCGACGCGGGCTACGAGTACATCAACATCGACGACTGCTGGCAGGAGCCCGAGCGCGACGCCGAGGGCGCCCTGGTCGCCGACTCCGAGCGATTCCCCGGCGGAATCAAGGCACTTGCCGACTACGTCCACGCACGCGGCCTCAAGCTCGGCATCTACGCCACCCCGGGCAGCCGGACCTGCGCGAACATCTGGGACGGCTACCCGGGACGGCTCGGCAGCCTCGGGCACGAGGAGCAGGACGCGCGCACCTTCGCCGCATGGGGCGTGGACTACCTCAAGTACGACTGGTGCCGGGCCGACGAGGACGGTGTCGAGGAACAGACCGCCTTCACCAAGATGCGCCACGCGCTCGACGCGACCGGCCGCCCCATGCTCTACAGCATCCACGCCGAGCCGGAACTGCCGGTCGACCCCTGGCGCCCCGACGTGGCCCACTCCTGGCGCACCACCGTCGACATCCGCGACACCTGGGCCAGCATGCTCGACAACTTCAAGAAGTCCGTCCCGCAGGCCGAGTTCGCCGGTCCCGGCCACTGGAACGACCCCGACATGCTGGAGGTCGGCAACTCGGGCATGACGGACACCGAGTACCGCAGCCACTTCAGCCTGTGGGCGATGATGGCCGCGCCGATGCTCGTCGGCACCGACCTCGCGAAGGCGGACGCGGCGACCGTGGAGATCCTCGCCAACAAGGAGGTCCTCGCCGTCGACCAGGACCGCCTCGGCAAGCAGGGCACGGTACTCGCGAGCGAGAAAGGCGGCTGGATCCTGGTACGCGAACTCGCCGACGGGGACCGGGCGGTGGCCCTGTTCAACGAGTCCGGCACCGCACGGGAACTGACCACCACGGCACGGGCCGCGGGGTTGCCCGACGCGGACACCTACCGTCTGCGCGACGTATGGCGCCACCGCACCTCGGTCACCAAGGGCCGTATCGGCGCGACGGTACCCGCGCACGGAACGGTGATGTTCCGGGTGAGCGCGGGGAGTTGAGCCGGGGACGGGGAGGAACGCGGCGGATGTGAGGGACCGAACCGGTCCGGGGCCCGGCCACCTGCCGGGCCCCGGACCGGGGGTTCGCTCCTCTTGCCGTACGGGCCGTACGGGCCGTACGGACCGACTTCCCGGCAGCGACGTACGCCGGGCGTGCCGGGGCCGGTGTCCCTCAGAACAGCCGCAGCTTGTCGTCCTCGATGCCCCGCAGCGCGTCGTAGTCCAGGACCGTGCAGCCGATGCCGCGGTCGGTGGCCAGGACGCGGGCCTGGGGTTTGATCTCCTGGGCGGCGAACACACCGCGTACCGGGGCGAGATGGGGGTCGCGGTTGAGGAGTTCGAGATAGCGGGTGAGCTGTTCGACGCCGTCGATCTCACCGCGGCGCTTGATCTCCACGGCGACGGTGGCGCCCTCGGCGTCGCGGCACAGGATGTCCACCGGGCCGATGGCCGTGGGGTACTCGCGGCGGATCAGGGTGTAGCCCTCGCCCAGTGTCTCTATGCGGTCGGCGAGCAGTTCCTGGAGGTGGGCCTCGACTCCGTCCTTGATCAGGCCGGGGTCCACGCCGAGTTCGTGCGAGGAGTCGTGGAGGACCTCCTCCATGGTGATGATGAGCTTCTCACCGGCCTTGTTGACGACCGTCCAGACGCCCGCCTCCTCGCCGGTGCCCTCCTTGAGGGTGCACGGCGGGGACATCCAGTTGAGCGGCTTGTAGGCCCGGTCGTCGGCATGGATGGAGACGCTTCCGTCGGCCTTGACCAGGATCAGACGGGGTGCGGACGGCAGGTGGGCGGTGAGCCGGCCCGCGTAGTCCACGGAGCAGCGGGCAATGACGAGACGCATGGTCGGCAACGCTACTCGACGCGGGGCGCTGCTCGCGATCCGGCCGTCGTCGGCGGCTGTTGGGTGCGAAGGGCCGTGAACGACCGCCGGTCGACCCCATCCCTCGCTCGCGTCCCTCCGGTGTCTCTTCTCTCCTCGTTCCTGCCCGTTCCGTGTCCATCCTTTGTCCTCCCTCTGTCCCTTCTCTGCCGTTCCTCTGTCCTTTTCCGTCAACTCCCGTTCGTCAATGGCCGGTTGTGCGCGCATTCTCCTGGTGCGGGCGTCTCGCGATGCTTACCGTGGAGACAGGACGTCGTTGCGCGAGCACACTCTGTATCCGATGTCCTGAGCCTTGTCCGTCGTCCCCCGTCCGCGGGGGCGTGAGAGGAGAACCCATGTCGCTCGACGTCTCACCGGCCCTACTCGAACAGGCCGAGCGAGGCGAGGTCGACGAAGCCGCCTTCGTCGACTGCGTCCGGACCTCCCTGCCCTATGCATGGGACATGATCAGTTCCCTGGTGGCCGAGTTGAAGGTCGACGGCGGTCCCTTCGCCGACAACCAGACCCCGCCGCCCACCGAGCAGGAGCGGGGCCAGTTGCTGCGCGCGCTCGCCAGCGATGCCATACGCGGAGCCCTGCAGCGGCACTTCGGGGTGCGCCTCGCCTTCCAGAACTGTCACCGGGTGGCGGTCTTCCCGCTGGATGCCTCCGTGGACGAGCGGTTCGGCCGCTTCACCTCGGTCCGTAGCCAGATCCTCAATCAGAAGCCCGAATTCCGCGACTGCTGACGACTGTGGTGACCGCCTGCCGCTCCGTATCCCGGGTAAGTACGTACTCGGCGCGGCAGGCATTACAGATGCGGCGGCCACCACAGCTCCACCCCCGCCCCGGCCTCAGCGCAGCCGGGGCAGCACCTCGGCGCCCAGACGCCGGACGTTCTCCTCGGTCGCCGCGAGATCCCCACTGCCCTCGACGAGGAGCGCGAACCGGTCGATCCCGGTGCGCTCGGACGTCGCGGCGAGCCGGTCCGCACAGAGCCGCGGCGTGCCCACCGGGTGCAGGGAACACAGGAGTTCGGTGTACGCGTACGGGTCCCGCATGGCGCGCGGCCGGTTGTCGACCGTGACATGTGCGGCCAGGCCCTGCCGCAGCCAGCCGGGCATGGACTTGAGCAGGGTGCGGGTGGCCTCCGGGCCGTCGTCGGCGACCTGGGCGACCCCGGCCGAGACGTGGCCCGTGGTGGCGACGGTCTCCGCGCTGTGCCCGCTCGCCCGCGCGTGACTGCGCCACAGGGCGAGCATTTCCGCCTTTTCCTCGTCGCCCACATGCATGCCGAGCAGCATCGCGAGACCGCGTTCGGCGGCCAGTTTCACCGACTTCGGCGAGGTGCAGGCGATCACCACCTCCGGCCCCGGGGTCCCGTGCAGCGCTTCGTCCGGGCGCGGCACGACCGCGACCTCGCGGAAGGGGAACCTTTCGTCACCCGCCACCCGGGGCTCGCGCAGCCACCGGAGCAGCAGGTCGAGCGACTGCGGGAAGTGCTGCTCGTAGGCGGGCAGTCCGGTGCCGAAGACCTCCAGGTCCACCCAGGGTCCGCCGCGGCCCACGCCGAGGGTGAACCGGCCGCCCGAGGTGAGGTGGAGCAGCGCGGCCTGTTCGCCGACGGCCACCGGGTGCGCGCTGGGCAGCACGGTCACCGCGGTGCCCACCCGCAGCCGCTCGGTGCGGCCGAGGAGCAGGGCGGCCAGAGTGACGGCGGAAGGACAGGTTCCGTACGGCACGAAGTGGTGTTCCGCGATCCAGGCGGACTCCAGGCCCGCCTCCTCGCACACCTCGGCGGTCCGCACCGCGCGGTGCAGCGCCTCGCCGTGTCCCTGGCCCGGAAACTGTGCGGCCAGTACAAAACTTCCTATACGCATCGCACTCATGCCCTCCTCGGTGCCGACGCGGCCTCCCCCTCGAAGGCAACAACGTAGGACACATGACAAGGGCACGGCTTGTGCGTGATTGAAGCCGCAGGCCACCCCAACGTCGAGTGTTCTGGGGGTATTTGAGGCTTTGCGTCCAACCAGGTGTGCGAGGCGTACGCTGGGTGGAACCGCCGTTCCCGAGCACGTGAGGTGTGCCCGTGTCCCCCCGCCGCAACCGTGTCCCGTCCCGCAGGGGCGGCCACGCGGACGACAGCAGCGCCGAGAGTTCCGCCCGGTACGGAGGCTTCGAGTCCACCGAGACCTGGCAGGGCGAGCAGTGGTACGTACGCCATGTCGCGGGCGCCAGCTCGGCCGGGAAGACCTACCGCTGCCCGGGGTGCGACCAGAGCATCGGCTCGGGGCAGCCGCATGTGGTGGCCTGGCCCGAGTACGGCGGGGTCGACGAGCGCAGGCACTGGCACAAGTCCTGCTGGAACGCGAAGGACCGCCGCACCACGCGGGTGCAGCGGTCCCGTAACGCGCCCCGGTTCTGAAGCGGTTTCGAACCCCGGGCCGGTGTTCTGTGGTGGTGCGGCTCAGACGTCGCGCTTCTCAAGGAGCGCGTACGCGCCCGCGACCGCCGCGGCGGTCAGGCCGATCAGCAGGAAGAGCTGCGGGTTTCCGGTGTCGCCGCTCTCGGCGTCGACCCGGAAGATCATCGCCAGCGAGCTGGGCGCGTTGTACTCGTTCATCTTCTCGCCGAAGGACCGGGTGCTGTCGGCGATCATCAGGAACGCGGGCATGATCGCCGGGACCAGGACGACACCGAGCATGGCGGTGATCGCACCGGCCGAGTGCCGCAGCATCGAACCGACCGCGAGGGCCAGTACGCCGAGCAGCGAGACGTACAGCGAACCCTTGAACACCGTGCCGAGCCAGGGCTCCTCGGAGGCGTCGGCGTGCATGCCCGAGGCGGCGAGGCCCACCAGGCCGATGGAGATCACACAGGTGGTGAAGGCCACCGCGAAGAAGATGAGGAACTTCGCGGTGAGCACCCGGTAGCGCTGCGGCGAGGCGGTGAACGTCGTACGGATCATGCCGGTGCCGTACTCCGAGGAGACCACCAGAACGCCCAGCGTGATCAGGCAGATCTGGCCGAGGATCAGCCCGAAGAACGCGGGGATCGAGTACGGCACGTCCGCGTAGTCGGCGTCGTCGGTCTGCGCGGCGACGAGCAGGCCGATGCCCACCACCAGGGCGACGAAGACGCTGATGGTCCACATCGTGGAGCGCACCGACTTGATCTTCGTCCACTCCGAGGTCAGCGCGTGCCCGAGGTGGGTGCGCACGATCGGGATCGGCGAGGTGTAGCCGCCCTGGGCCGGCTGCTGCCAGCCCTGCTGCGCGGGCGCGGGCGGCTGCGCGTAGCTCTGCTGCGGCTGGGGAGCCGGCGGGGTCGGCGTGCTCATCGGGCGTCCTTGGTCGTCGGGGCGGACTGGGGAGCGGAGGCGGCCGGGGGAGCGGCCGGTGCCTGGGCGGGGGCGCCGAACGGCTGGCCGCCCGGGGCGCCGTAGCCGCCCGGCGCGCCCTGGGGCTGCTGCGGCTGCTGCGGCATCGCGAAGGGCTGGCCGCCGCCCTGCGGCGGGGGCGGCGCGTACCAGCCGGGCTGGCCCTGGCCGGGTACCGGCATCTGGTGCGGGGGCTGGGCGCCGGGGGGCAACTGCTGCTGGAGGCCCGCGCGTTGGTCGGCGGTAGAGGTGTACTCGACCGCGCCCTGGGTCATCCGCATGTACGCCTCTTCCAGGGAGGCCTGGTGCGGCGAGAGCTCCCACAGGCGGATGCCGGACTCGTGGGCCAGGTCGCTGATCTTGGGCAGCGGCAGCCCGGTCACCCGCAGGGCGCCGTCCGGCTCCGGCAGCACGTGGCCGCCCGCGCCGCCGAGCACGGAGCCGAGCTTCTCGCGCAGCTCGGGCTCGGTGTCGGGGGTGCGCACCCGGGCGAAGTCCGAGGAGTTCTGCGAGATGAACTGGCTGACACTGGTGTCGGCCAGGAGCTGGCCGCGGCCGATCACGATCAGGTGGTCGGCGGTCAGCGCCATCTCGCTCATCAGGTGCGAGGAGACGAAGACCGTACGGCCCTCGGCGGCAAGGGACTTCATCAGGTTGCGCACCCACAGGATGCCCTCGGGGTCGAGTCCGTTGACCGGCTCGTCGAAGAGGAGCACCTGCGGGTCGCCGAGCAGGGCGGCGGCGATGCCGAGCCGCTGGCCCATACCGAGCGAGAAGCCCTTGGAGCGCTTCCTGGCCACGTTCTGCAGACCGACCACGCCGAGCACCTCGTCCACCCGGCGGGCCGGGATGCCGGAGAGCTGGGCGAGGCAGAGCAGGTGGTTGCGCGCGTGCCGGCCGCCGTGCACCGCCTTGGCGTCGAGCAGCGCGCCGACCTGGCGGGGCGCGTTGGGCAGCTTGCGGTACGGGTGTCCGCCGATGGTGACCGATCCGGCGGACGGGGTGTCCAGGCCGAGGATCATGCGCATCGTGGTGGACTTGCCGGAACCGTTCGGCCCGAGGAATCCGGTGACGGCGCCCGGCCGCACTTGGAAGGACAGATTGTGCACGGCTGTCCGCGCGCCGTAGCGCTTGGTCAGGCCGATCGCCTCGATCATGCTCCGCACCCATTCGACAGGTTCAGGGACGTCGGAGAAGTACACGCCCCCCGTAAGGGTTAGGAGAATAACTGGAGGCTGACGGTTCCGGCCAAGGTGCTTTCGGTGACTTTTACGATGCTACGTCCCGGTTCTTGTCCGCTGTTCGCCGACTGTGCCGCATGTTGAGGCTCAGTCGTGACCTGGGCGCTCCCCGACCTCCGCGACAAGGCCGAGCTCGCTGTCACCGGCGGCGAAAGAGCCGTCCAACGGGGGAAGTTGGGCGTACGTGGGCGGGGGCCCGGGGTTCTCGGTGTACGCGGCGAGAGTGGGTTGCGGCACCGCCCAGCCCTCCTCGGCGAAGACACGGGTGCCCTCGGCGCGGGCATGCGGATCGCGTCCCGCCCGGGCCACCCAGTCCGCCGGTCCCGGCCCGAACAGCGTGCGCAGCCGGGCCGAGCCCGCGAGGAGTTCGGCCAGGAGTTCCGCCTGGTCACCGCCGCCCTGCCGGGGCAGCCCGGTCCTGGGGTCGGCCAGCACGCCACGGGCCCCCGCGTACATCTGGGCCCCGGCCAGCCGCTCGCCCGAGGGCAGCACCATCTCGAAGACGCCGCCGGGCAGCAGGGCCCGCAGATAGTTCGGGAACTCGGTGCCGTCGACCACGTCGAGCTGCCGGGGCTCCAGCCAGGACGCCCACAGGGTGCCGGTCACGGCCGGATCGAGGTACGGGGCCGAGGCGACGTAGCCGATCCGGCCGATGTGCGCCGAGCAGCCGACCGCCACACCGCGCACCCGTACCGGGACCATCGGCACCAGTGCGGGCACCGCGAACCGGCCGAATTTGTAAGCGAGTTGGGCGGGCGAGGCATTGGAGCCGACCGCGATCACCGGGAACCGTTCCTCGGTCGGCGCCTGGCCGAACTCGCGCAGCACCTCATCGAGAGTGCCGGTGAAGCCGTCCACCGTCCACTGCCCGAGCCGTCCGGCCCGTACGCCGAGACCGAACAGCTCCTCCCCGGCCAGCAGCGCCGGGCCCGGCGCCGGGCGGCCCGGGTAGGACAGCGGCTCCAGCGCGGGCACGGTGTCCAGACCGAGCGCCGCGAGACTGTGCTCCCACTGCGGCACGCGTGACTCCTTCTCTTCCCGCGGTACGTGCACCCGGGCCTCCCCTCCGGGCTCAGGCGTCCCGCCGCTTCAGCAACACGTACCCGCCGATCAGGGCGGCAGCCACCCACAGGCACATGATCGCCAGGCCGCCCCAGGGCCCGTACGGCTTGTCGTCGTCCAGGGGCGTGACGACCTGCATGATGCGGCTGCCCGCCTGGTCGGGCAGGTACTGGCCGACCTTCTTGGTGGCGCTGACGTTGCCGAGGATGTTGGAGACCAGGAAGAAGAACGGCATCAGGATGCCGAGCGAGAGCATCGGGCTGCGCAGCATCGAGGCGACGCCCATGGAGAACAGCGCGATCAGGGTCATGTAGAGGGCCGCGCCGATCACCGCGCGCAGGACGCCCTTGTCGCCGAGCGAGGCGCTGTGGTCGCCGAGCGCCGCCTGGCCGAGGTAGAAGGTCACGAAGACGGTGATCAACGAGACCGCGAAGGCGAGCAGCGTGGCCACCGCGATCTTGCAGAACAGGAAGACCCCGCGCTGTGGCACCGCGGCCAGCGAGGTACGGATCATGCCGGTGCTGTACTCGTTGGAGACCACGAGCACACCGAAGACGATCATCGCGAGCTGTCCGAGCGTGGTCCCGGCGAAGCTGACGAAGGTCGGGTCGAAGGCCAGCCGGTCCTCGCGGCTCAAGTCGTCGAAGGTGTTGTTGACGACGATGCTGATCAGCAGACCGAAGGCGATCGTCACGACCGCCGCGAGGGAGAGCGTCCACACCGTCGAGGCCACCGAGCGGATCTTGGTCCACTCGGACCTGAGCACCTGTGCCACCATCGCTCACTCCCCCTTTCCGGGGCGTCGCCAGCCGGCGCCCCAGCCCGGGGCACCGGGGCCGCCGGTGGTCGGGCCGCCGGGTGTGCCGCCCGGGGGAGGGGCGCCGCCCGGCGGCGGCCCCAGCGGGACGGAGTCCGGGAACTGGCCCGGTGGCACCGCCGCAGCGCCCTGCACCAGCCGCGGGTCGCTGTGCGCGTGGTACTCCACCGATTCGGCGGTGAGCTGCATGAACGCTTCTTCCAGTGAGGCCTGCTGGGGGCTGAGCTCGTGCAGCACGACCTGATGCGTGGCCGCCAGCTCGCCGAGCTTCTCCGGTCCCACACCGTCCACTTCGAGCGCCCCGCCGCCCACCTCCACGACGGTGATGCCCTGGTGGTGCAGGACGTCGAGCAGCCGCTCGTACTGGGGAGAGCGCAGGCGTACGTACGAGCGGGAGTTCTGGCGGATGAACTCGGCCATGGAGGTGTCGGCGAGCAGGCGGCCCTGGCCGATGACGACGAGGTGGTCGGCGGTCAGTGCCATCTCGCTCATCAGGTGGGAGGAGACGAAGACCGTACGGCCTTGTGCGGCAAGGGACTTCATGAGGTTGCGGATCCAGTGGATGCCCTCGGGGTCCAGTCCGTTGACCGGCTCGTCGAACATCAGGATCCGCGGGTCGCCGAGCAGCGCGCCCGCGATCCCGAGCCGCTGGCCCATGCCGAGCGAGAAACCCTTGGCCTTCTTCTTGGCGACCGCGGTCAGGCCGACCGTGTCGAGCACCTCGTTCACCCGGGCTCTGGGGATGCCGTTGCTCTGGGCCAGGCACAGCAGGTGGTTGTACGCGCTGCGGCCGCCGTGCATCGCCTTGGCGTCCAGGAGCGCGCCGATGTACTTCAGCGGGTCCTTGAGGTGGTCGTAGTGCGTGCCGTCGATACGGACATCGCCCGCGGTGGGACGGTCGAGCCCGAGCATCATGCGCATCGTGGTGGACTTGCCCGCGCCGTTGGGGCCCAGGAAGCCGGTGACGATGCCCGGTCGCACCGTGAAGCTCAGATTGTTGACGGCGAGCTTCTCGCCGTAGCGCTTGGTCAGCCCTTCCAGCTCGATCATGCGCTCCACGCTAAGGCGGGGTTGCGGGCTCCGCCTCTTGGTGGGGCGCGCAATCGGGGCGTGCGGATGCATTCGCAGCGCACTCGATGGTGGTGCACGCTCCCCGCTCGCGCAGCGCGGAGACCACCCGCACAGCGCGAAGACCGCTCGCACAGCGCAGAGCCCCCGTACCGCGAGGATGCGGTGACGGGGGCTCTGCGCGGTCTCGGCTGCCTGAGCGCTGGCTGCCGGGAGAGCACTCGCTCCGTGAAGCTGCGAACTACCGGGTCAGCGGGTCTGCTGCGCCGGGACGCTGCGGGTGGAGCCGGACTCCTCCTCGGCCGGGCTGCCCGCGGCGGCGACCGCGGCACCGGTCAGCGTGGCCAGCATCTCGCGGACGTTGGTGAGCTGGGCGTTGATCGAGTCGCGGCGGTTGGTGAGGGCCGCGAGCTCGCGCTCGGATTCGCTGCGGATGCGGTCGGCCTTGGCGTTGGCGTCCGCGACGATGTCCTCGGCCTGGCGCTGGGCGGTCTCCACCGTCTGGCGGGCGCGGCGCTCGGCGTCGGTGCGCAGCTTCTCGGCCTCCAGGCGGAGCTGCTCGGCGCGGTGCTCGATCTCGGCCAGACGCTTCTCGGCCTTCGCCTGACGCGAGGCCAGGTCGCGCTCCGACTGCTCGCGGCGCTTGGCGAGGTTGGTCTCGAAGTCCGCGGCGGCCTGGGCGGCCTTGGCGCGGGTCTCCTCGAAGAGGGCGTCGGCCTCCTCGCGCTTGGACTGGGCGTCCTTCTGCGCGTCCGAACGGAGCTGGGTCGCCTCGCCCTTGGCCTTCTCGACGATCCGCGCGCCCTCGTCCTCCGCCTTGGCCTTGCGGTCGGCGGCGAACGACTCGGCGTCGTTGCGGACCTGCTGCGCGGCGGACTCGGCGAGTTCGCGGTGCTGCTCGGCGCCCCGACGGGCCTCCTCGCGCAGGTCCTTCGCCTCTTCCTCGGCGAGGCGCAGGATCTTCTCGACCCGCGCGCCGAGACCGGCGTACGAAGGCTCGGCGTCGTTGATCTGGGCCTGGGCGTTCTGGGTCTCGAGGTGGAGCTCCTCGATCCGCTTCTCCAGGGCCGTGATCCGGGTCAGGGCGCTGTCGCGGTCGGAAACGAGCTTGGAAATGCGTTCGTCCACCTGAGCGCGGTCGTACCCACGCCGCACAAGCTCGAAGCCGTAGGGGGAAGTGTCGCTCATGGGGTTCCTGTCGAAAGAGACCGGTGAGGTGATAGGGGGAATCCTAGAGGTCCGGACGGCGTGTCATCGAGCTGATGCCCGTTAGATCTGGAGAATGACACCTCTTTTGGGTGGCTGACGACCGGAGCACTTGCCAGGGGTGGTCGCCAAGCACCCTACAAAGCACGGAATTTACCGTTCCGCCCGGGGTGAGTGCTACCGCGTCCACACTCCGGAAAGTCTTGAATCCGCCGGTGGCACAGCCGAGTTGGGACTCCGCGACCCTTCGCTCCAGCGTACGCCGGGGCGCGAAATCCGAACCATGCGCCCGTAGCGGGACGTTCGCGGGACGTTCGCGGGACGTTCGCGGGAACGGCAGGGGTCACCAGAGTGGAGGGGAGGTGGCGCATGTGTCCAACCGGGGCGGGCCTCAGTGAGCGTGCGAGAGCCAGGGGTGGTAGTGCGTACGGCCCAGGATGTCCCCGCTGTGTGCCGCCGCGGCGGCACCGACCGCGGGTGTGGCGAGCAGCGTGAACATGATCGGGGCGTAGCCCCCTTCGGTCGCGAACGCCACCACGACGACCTCGCCCAGGAACACCGTGCTCGCGACGGCCCCGGCGAGCAGTCCCCGCAACGCGGCGCGTGCGGCGATCCATTCGGGCGCCAGCGCCAGTGCACCACCGGTCGCCGCACCGAGCAGGACACCGACCGCCAGGCTGCCGCCCACCGCCGTCACACCGTTCAGCGGGCCTGCCGCACTACCGGCGGACGTACCGCCGAAGAGCCGGGCCGCGGCGGCGACGAGCCACAGGCAACCGAAGAGGATCGCGGGAACGGTCCCGATACGCAGACCGAGCCGGACACCGCGACGGATCACCTGTCGTCCGGTCATCGCGCACTCCCAAGATCCGCGCCCCGCTGTCACGTTCCGGCACTCGGGCCGGACCCCACGGAGCGTTCAGGGAGGGGAGTGTACGGAAGGGAAAGACGCAGGTCGCCACCGCCCCGGCTGTCGGGACGTGCTCGCAACGTCACGCCGTTTGCCCGAAGGGCGGGGGCAGCCGGGACTGCGCGCACACGGCCCGCCCGGGCCCCGTCAGCAGGGCCGCCGACCGGCCCCCGCCTCAGCTCTCCCCGGACTTCGACCCGGTCGCCCCGGCCCCCGCGGGCGCCTTGCCCCCGCCGTCCGCCGCGGACTTGGGTGTCTCGAAGCCGAGGGTCTCCAGGACGTCCTGGACGCGGGCGATCTCGGCGTTGATGTCCTCGCGCCTGCGCACCAGAACCTCCAGCTCGCGCTTGCCCTCCTCGACCGAGCGGCGGGCCTCCTCCTCGGCCTCCGACTTGACCTGCCGGGCCTCGCGCTCGAGTTCGGCCTTCTTCTGCTCGGCCTCCTTGAGCAGCGCCTCGGCCCGCTTGACCGCGTCGATGCGTACCCGCCCGGCCTCGGACTCCGCGTCCGACCTCATCTCGCGGGCCTGCGACTCGGCCTCGGTCAGCTGCTCCTCGGCGGCCTTCACCAGGGCGTCGCAGCGCTCACCGGCCGACTTCATCGCCTCGGCCGACTCACGTCGGGCGCGCTCGTGCAGCTCCTCGACCTCGCCCGTGATGCGCTCGCGCAGGTCCTCGGCGCGCTCCCGGATCGAGGCGGCGTCGCGGCGCGCCCCGACGAGCAGTTCGTCGGCGTCCGTACGGGCCTTCTCCACCCGGGAGTTGCCCTCGACGGTGGCCTCGGAGACCAGTCGCTCGGCCTCGTTGCGGGCCGCGCCCACCATGGAGTCGGCCCGGCTCTCCGCCTCGGCCGTGGTCTTGTGCGCCTCGCGCTGGGCCTCGCCGGTGAGCTTCTCGGCCTCGGCGGCGGCCTCGGTGATGAGGGTGTCGACCTGCTCGGCGGCCTCCGAGCGGCGCTTGTTGGCGTCCTTGCGCGCCTCGTCCAGGGTCCGGTCGGACTCCGCCCTGGCCTCGCTGCGCATCCGCTCGGCCTCCTCCTCGGCGGTGGCCCGCAGCGCGGCCGACTCGGCCCGTACGCGCTCCGCGTGCTCCTGCGCAGAGGCCAGGGTCTGCGCGGCCTCGGTGCGCAGCCGCTCCGAGTCCGCGGAGGCGTCCGCGATCAACCGCTCGGCTGCCGCGACCGATTCGGCGCGTACCCGCTCGGCCTCGGTCCGGGTCTGAGTGGTCAGGCGCTCCGCCTCGGTGAGGGCCTCGGTGCGTACCCGCTCCGCCTCGGCGGTCGTCTCCTCCCGCAGGCGTTCGGCCTCGCTGGTGGCCTCGTTGATGAGCGCGTCGGCCTGGGTGGCGGCGTCGGAACGGATCCGGTTGGCGTCCTCGCGCGCCTCGGCGCGGGTACGGGAGGCGTCCTGCTCCGCGGAAGCGGTGGCGTCCGAGGCCTCGGTGCGCAGCCGCTGGGCGTAGTCGGCGGCCTCCGCGCGCAGGCGTTCGGCCTCGCCCGCTGCGTCCGCGCGTACCCGCTCCGCCTCGGTGGAGGCCTCGGTACGCACCCGCTCCGCCTCGCTCGTGGCGTCCGCGTGCAGCCGTTCGGCCTCCGCCGTCGCCTCGGCGACCCGTTGCGCGGCAAGGGAGTTGGCGCTGTCGGCGGTTTCCTGGGCCTCGGTGCGCAGCCGGGCGGCCTCGTCGGTGGCGCGCTCGCGCTCGGCGTGCGCCTCGGCGCGTACCCGGTCGGACTCCTCCTGGGCCTCGGTCCGGGTGCGTTCGGCGGCGTGCTCGGCCGCGTTGCGCAGTCCGGTGATCTCCTCCTGGGCCTGCTCGTGCAGACCGGCGACCGCGTCCCGTACCTCCTTGGCGGTCAGCTCGGCGGCCGCGACCAGGTCGGTGGCCCGGCGGTCCGCGTCCGCGCCGACCCGCTGCGCCTCGGTCTCCGCCTCCTCGACCCGCTTGCGCGCCGCGGCGAGCAGTTCCTCGCTCTGCTCGCGCGCCCGCTCGCGCTCCTGGTCGGCCTCCTCGCGCGCGGAGCCGAGCAGTTCCTCGGCCTCCCTGCGCCGCCGTGCGGCCTCCTCCTGGGCGGCGGCCAGCGCCTCGGCGGCCTCGGCGCCCACCCGCTCGGCGGCCGCGGCCGCCTCGGCGTGTACCCGGTCCGCCGACTCCTGCGCCTCCGTCTTGAGCCGCTCCGCCTCGGTGGCCGCCTCCGTGCGCAGCCGTACCGCATTGGCCTCGCCCTCGGCCCGGGACCGGGAGGCGTCCGCCGCGGCCTGGGTGCGCAGCCGGTCCGCCTCGGTCTCGGCCTTCTCGGTCGTGCTGCGCGCCCGCTCGGCGGACTCGGTGCGCAGCCGCTCGGCCTCCTCGGTGGCCTCCCGGCGCAGCCGCTCCGCCTCGGTGCGGGCCTCGGTCAGCGCGGTCTCCGCCGAGGCGAGCCGCTCCTCGGCCTCCGTCCGTACCCGGCCGAGTTCCTCGGCGACCGACTGCTCGCGGGCCTCGATGCCGCGCTCGGCCTCCTCGCGCAGCTCCGTCGCCGCGCGCTCGGCCGCGGCCCGGGTGGCCTCCGCCCGCTCCTCGGCCTCGTCGCCCTGCTGCTTCGCCTCATTGCGGGCGCGCTCCAGGGCGTCCTCGGCCTGCTTGCGCAGGGTGCTCGCGCGCTCGATGGCGTCGAAGCGGACCCGCTCGCTCTCGGTGGTCGCGGTCGTCCGCAGCTCGTCGGCGTCGGCCCGCGCCTTGGTGAGCAGCTCCTCGGCGGAGCTGGCCGCCTCCTCGATCTGCTGGACCGCCTCGCGCCGCGCCTCGCCGCGGATCTTCTCGCCCTCGGCGACCGCCTCGGCACGCAGCTGCTCCGCCTCGCCGCGCAGCCGCCGCGCCTCCTCCTGGAGCTCGACGGTCTTGGCGCGGTAGTCCTTGGTGTCGTCCTTGGCCGCGCCCTTGAGCTGCTCGGCGATGTCGTGCGCCTCGGCGCGCAGCCGGTCCGCCTCGGCCTCGGCCTCACTGCGGGTGCGCTCGGCCTCCTCGGCAGCCGCCTTGGTGGTCGCCTTGGCCTCGTCGGCGGCCTTGGTCAGGACCTCCTCGGCGGTACGCGCCGCCTTCGCCGTCTGCGAGGCGGTCTCCTCGGCGGCGACGTTACGGGCCTTCTCCGCCGCGTCCGCGATCAGCTTCTCGGCCTCGGCCCTGGCGTCCGCGACGACCTGCTCGGCCTCCGCCTTCGTCGCCTCGGCCTCCTTGGTGGCCTCGCCGACCAGCCGGGCGACCTGCTCCTTCGCCGTACGGGTGCGCTGCTCGTTCGCGGCCTCGGCGGCGCTGAGCTGCTTGCCCGCGGCCTCCTTGGCCTCGGCCACCAGCTTCTCGGTCTGCTCCCGGGCCTCGCGCAGCGCCTTCTCGGCCTCCGCCATCCGCTCCTCGGCGGACCGGTTCAGCTCGGCCGCCTGCCGCCGGGCCGCGTCGGCCTCGCCCGCGGACGTACTGCGCAGCCGCTCGGCGTGCTCGGTCGCCTCCTGGGCCTGCGTGGACGCGGCGCCCAGCAGCCGCTCGGCGTCACTGCGGGCGCGCCTGAGGGTGGCCTCGGCCTCGGCACGGCCCGACTCGGCCTCCTCGGCCAGCCGCCTGCGCGCCTCGTCGGTGAGCCGCTGCGCCTCCGCGCGGGCGGCGGCCAGCGACTGGTCGGCCTCGCTGCGGGAGTCGTCGAGCAGCCGCCGCGCCTGCTGTTCGGTACGGGCCCGCAACTGCTCGGCCCAGGCGACGTTTTCGTTGACGTGCGACTCGACGGTCTGCCGCCGCTCGGCGAGCTCCTGGTCGAGCTGCTGGCGCCGGGAGACGGCCTCGGCGTGCAGCTCGGACTGGAGCCGGGCCTGCTGCTCGGCGTGCTCCTGGAGGATGCGCTGCGTCTGGGCGCGCGTCTCGCGCAGCTCCCGCTCGGCGTCGGACCGCAACTGGTCGGCCTGGAGCTGGGCGTTGCGCAGCAACTGCTCGGCCTGATAGCCGAGATCGGCACTGTCGTAGGCGGGACGGAACGCGAGATTGCGGCGCGCCTCGTGCAGCTTGGCGCGCAGCACCTCGACCTGGTAGCCGAGGTCCTCGGCGTGCTGGACGGCCTTTTCCCGCTCGGTCTTCAGCCGCTCCAACTCGGCTTCGAACCGGGAGAGGTGGTCGTCCTCAGCCCGCTCTCGCTCCTGGCGCTCATAGCCACGCACTGCGCGGTCCCATCCGTCCCCTGGTCGCAGTCTTTCCTACGAGCCGCGCTCTACGCCGAACGAGGCCCCCGGGGAATGGTGTCAGATCAACGGCAACACGTGGGCTGCTGCCCACTGCACGCCCCCCGGAAACCCGGACCCCGGCCCACGGCCGTCCCCGAGGCGGAGGGTCGCACCCCGCCTGTGGACGGCCGGAGCCAAGACTACCGGCCCTGGTATGTGCCGGTCAGGCCTCTCAGTGACCGGACCCCTCACCAGCCGCAGGCGCCGAGGTGACGAGCTCGGTCAGGACCCCGCCGCAGTCCTTGGGGTGCAGGAACGTGATGCGGGAACCCATCGAGCCGATACGCGGCTCCGGGTACAGGACGCGGACGCCCTTGTCCTTGATGTCGGCCGCGTCCGAGTCCACGTCGGCGGTACCGAAGGCGATGTGGTGCACGCCCTCGCCGTTCTTGGCGAGCCACTTGGCGACGGTGGAGTCCTCCCGGGTGGGCTCCAGGAGCTGGAGGTAGGAGGCACCGCCGTCGTCGGTGGAGTTGATCTTGAGCATGGCCTCTCGCACGCCCTGCTCCTCGTTGACCTCGGAGTGGTACACCTCGAAGCCGTAAGTGGCACGGTAGAACTCAACGGTCTTGTCGAGATCGAAACAGGCGATCCCAATGTGGTCGATTCGCGTCAGCATGGTTTCAGTGCAGCGTCACAGGTGGTGATTACGCAACGTGCGCGCCATCACACTTCATGCCCGGTGACGCATCTCTTACTGCTCAGTACATTCGAGTAAACCCTCGTTCACTCCTATCCAAGGAGCCGTGCCTGATGTCTGGAACGACCGGAAACACCTCGGTTATCGTCGCCGGTGCCCGTACCCCCATGGGGAAGATGCTGGGCTCGCTCAAGTCCTTCTCCGCCACCGACCTGGGCGGTTTCGCCATCAAGGCCGCCCTCGACCGGGCCGGTATCGCCGGTGACCAGGTCGACTACGTGATCATGGGCCAGGTGCTGCAGGCCGGTGCCGGCCAGATCCCCGCGCGCCAGGCGGCCATCAAGGGCGGCATCCCGATGAGCGTCCCGGCGCTCACCGTCAACAAGGTGTGCCTCTCCGGCCTCGACGCCATCGCGCTCGCCGACCAGCTCATCCGTGCAGGTGAGTTCGACATCGTGGTCGCCGGTGGCCAGGAGTCGATGACCAACGCCCCGCACTTGCTCCCCAAGGCGCGGCACGGCTACAAGTACGGCTCCCTCGAAGTCCTGGACCACATGGACTACGACGGTCTGACCGACGCCCACGAGAACATCCCGATGGGCACCTCGACCGAGAACTTCAACGGCAAGCTCGGCATCACCCGCGAGGTGCAGGACGAGATCGCCGCCCTGTCCCACCAGCGTGCCGCCGCCGCCCAGCAGAAGGGCTACTTCGACGCGGAGATCACCCCCGTCGAGGTCCCGCAGCGCAAGGGCGACCCGGTGCTTTTCAGCCACGACGAGGGTGTCCGCGGTGACACCACGGTCGAGACGCTGGGCAAGCTGCGCCCGAGCTTCACCAAGGGCGGCACCATCACCGCCGGTACCGCCTCGCAGATCTCCGACGGCGCCGCCGCCGTCGTGGTGATGAGCAAGGCCAAGGCCGAGGAGCTGGGCCTTGAGTGGATCGCCGAGATCGGCGCCCACGGCAACGTCGCGGGCCCGGACAACTCGCTGCACTCGCAGCCGTCCAACGCGATCAAGGACGCGGTGAAGAAGGAGGGCATCTCGGTCGAGGACATCGACCTCTTCGAGATGAACGAGGCCTTCGCCGCCGTCATCCACCAGTCCGGCAAGGACCTCGGCGTCACCTCCGACGTGGTCAACGTCAACGGCGGCGCCATCGCGCTCGGCCACCCCATCGGCATGTCCGGTGCGCGCGTGGTCCTCACCCTGGCGCTGGAGCTCAAGCGCCGCGGCGGCGGCATCGGTGCCGCCGCGCTGTGTGGCGGCGGCGGCCAGGGCGACGCCCTGATCGTCCGGGTCCCCAAGGCCTGACACCCGGCCGCGGGCGTGCCGGTCCGGCCCCTGAGGAGGCCGGTCCGGTACGCCCGTCCGGTACGCACCACGGCGATACGTACGGCGCGCCACGCAGAGCGCGCACCGTACGGCGCGACAGCCAGAGCGACACGTACAGCGCGACAGCGAAACGGAGCTGCAATGCAGGACGTCTCCACCCTGGTGGCCGACGCCAGGAAGGGCCGGCCGCGAGCCGTGGCCCGGCTGATCTCCCTGGTGGAGGGGGCGTCCCCGCAGCTCCGCGAGGTCATGGCGGCACTCGCGCCGCTCACCGGCAACGCCCACGTCGTCGGCCTCACCGGATCGCCCGGCGTCGGCAAGTCCACCTCGACCTCGGCCCTGGTGGCCGCGTACCGCAGGCAGGGCAAGCGGGTCGGCGTCCTGGCCGTCGACCCCTCCTCGCCGTTCTCCGGCGGCGCTCTGCTCGGCGACCGCGTCCGGATGTCCGAGCACGCCTCCGACCCCGGCGTCTACATCCGCTCCATGGCCACCCGCGGCCACCTCGGCGGCCTGGCCTGGTCCGCCCCGCAGGCCATCCGCGTACTGGACGCGGCGGGCTGCGAAGTCGTCCTGGTCGAGACCGTCGGCGTCGGCCAGTCCGAGGTGGAGATCGCCTCCCAGGCCGACACCAGCGTGGTCCTGCTCGCCCCCGGCATGGGCGACGGCATCCAGGCCGCCAAGGCCGGAATCCTGGAGATCGGCGACGTCTACGTGGTCAACAAGGCCGACCGCGACGGCGCCGACTCCACCGCCCGCGAGCTCAACCACATGCTCGGCCTCGGCGAAGCGCGGGGGCCCGGCGACTGGCGCCCCCCGATCGTCAAGACCATCGCCGACCGGGGCGAGGGCATCGACGAGGTCGTCGAGGCCCTGGAGAAGCACCGCGCCTGGATGGCCGAACACGGCGTACTCACCGAACGCCGCCGCGCCCGCGCCGCCCGCGAGGTCGAGACCATCGCGGTGACGGCGCTGCGGGAACGGATCGGGGATCTGCACGGGGACAAGCGCCTGGGCGCCCTGGCCGCGCGCGTGGTGAGCGGGGAACTCGACGCCTACCGTGCGGCGGACGAGCTGATCACCGGGCTCACCCAGGGCTGACAGGGGCCGGTCGCGGAGCGGGTCTCCCGCCTCGGACCCGCCAACTCCCTTACCGGCAAATCGAGTTCCGCCCACACCGTCTTACGCGGCACTGGCCCCGCAATCACGCCCCAGCGGTCCGCCAGTGCCTCCACGAGCACCAGCCCCCGCCCCGACTCGGCTTCCCCGTCCGGGAGTTGAGGTCCGGGGAGCCTGGGCAACTCCTCACCCCGCGTATCCGTCAGCGCGATACGCAGCACATCGGTCTCCTCCTTCAGTACGAGCAGGAAGTCACGGCCCGTTACCCGACCGTGCGTCGCCGCATTGGTGGCGAGTTCCGCGACGACGTGTTCGGCGGACTCCACGACCGGGACCGGCAGACCCCGCACACGCATCCACGCGACGGAGAAGTGCCGGGCAAGGCGAGCACCGCGTCGCGTGGCCGAGAGCCGGACGCTGAAGTGCCGGGCGTTGTCAAGGGGTTGGGGTTTTTTCTCGTTCACGTGACTTAGCGTGGCCGCATATGCCTACGGTGAACAGTGACATCGCGGTTGCGTACGGTAACTGTCGGCTGTCTGTCCGGTGCTGTCCGGGCTGTCCGGTCCGGCCGTACGGGTATCCGCGTTGCGGTGCAACTGCGCGACGGAGGTAGCGAGATGAGTGTGGACAAACCTGACTCGGGGCGGCTCAACGGCGAGGACGACGATCCCGCTTGGGATGTCGATCCGGACGACGAATGGGGCCTGGCGGTCCTGGAAACCGTGGGGCAGCAGCTCAAGTTGCACCGCGAGGCCGCGGGGTTACGGGCGGGGGAGTTCGGGGCCCTCGTGGGGTACGGCGAGGACCTGGTCTACAAGGTCGAGGGCGGCACGCGGATTCCGCGGCCCGAGTATCTGGACAAGGCCGAGGAACGGTTGCGGGCGGGCGGGCTGATCCGGGCGATGAAGGAGCCCGTCGCCAAGGTCCAGTACCCGAAGAAGGTCCGAAAGATCGCGGACTTGGAGGCGAAGGCAGTCGAGATCGGGCTGTACAGCAACCACAACATCCATGGCCTCTTGCAGACCGAGGAACACATGCGGGCTTTGATGGGGGTCTGGCTGCCCACTCCCACGGAAGCGGAGGTGGAGCGGGCGGTGGCGGGTCGGCTGTCCCGTAGTTCTCTTTTCGAGAAGTCCCCGGCGCCGTCGCTGAGCTTCGTGCAGGAGGAGGTGACTCTGAGGCGGCCGGTTGGGGGCACAATGGTTCGACGGCGCCAACTTGAACGTCTTTTGGAGCTGGGCAAGTTGCCCAACGTCTCGATTCAGGTCATGCCGAGCGACGCGGAAGATCATGTCGGGACGGGCGGGCTGATCGAGGTGCTCAAGTTCTCGGACGGGACGGCTGTGGGGCGCAGTGACGGGGCGTTCAACGGGCGCCCCGTGACGACCCCGAAGCAGCTACGAATTCTGGAGCTGCGTTACAACATGATCCGTACGGCGGCCCTCACCCCACGAGAGTCGAGGGCCCTCATTGAGCGAATGCTTGGAGAGACATGACCCGCACCTCCGCCGATTCGAGTGTCACCGAACTGGCGTGGTTCAAAAGCAGTTTCAGCAGCAGCGGCGACCCCACCGACTGCGTGGAAGTGGCCAACACGCCTGTAGCCACCCACGTCCGGGACAGCAAGACCGCTGATGGCCCCCACCTCACCTTCCCTGCCACTGCATGGTCGGCCTTCCTCTCGTACGCCACCGGGAACTGATTCCCTCAACTGCCCCCGCCCCAGCCCCAGTTGACCGAAACCAACCGGAGGCGGGGCGCAGTGCTGTGCGGGGACATCAGTCCTGGTCGTCGTCCTTGCCCTCGTGGGTGTCGTCGCGGTCGTCCCGGTCGTCGGACTTGTCGTCCTGGTCATCCCGGTCGTCGGCCTTGTCGTTGCGGTTGTCGTCCCGGTCGTCGTCGCTCTCGTCCTCGGCGTCAGCCGTGACCTTGCCGGTGGTGGCGTCGACGTTCCAGTCCTGCTCGGCGCCCTTGGACGAGGTCGTCTCGACCTCCCAGACGGCCTTGCCGGACTCGTCGTCGAGTTCGACGCCGGTGACCTTGCCCCGGTCGGCGACGGCGGCAGCGGCCTCCTCGGCGGTGACCGGGTGCTCCTGCGCGGTGCTCTGCGCGGAGCGCGAGCTGGAAGCCGTACGGTCGTCACCGCCGCCGCCGCCGCCCACGGCGAAAGCGGTGGCCGTGCCGCCCGCGAGCAGCGCGGCGGTGGCGGTGGCGACGACGAGCTTGCGCTTCATGGGCATGGAAATCCTCCAGGTCTGTGCGTCTGTCGCAGCGACTCTGCGACTTCGCGACTTTGTGACTCTGCGTCCGAGCGCCTTGCGGCGCCCGGTGGACCGGATCTCGTCCCGGCCACGGCATTCACAGTCCCGGAGCGACGCTGAAGGCAGCCTGAAGGAACCTGAAGGGTTCTTCAGGAGGGATTTGCGAGGCTGTGCGCATGCGCCTGTTGATCGTGGAGGACGAGAAGCGGCTGGCCCTGTCCCTCGCCGCGGGCCTGACGGCCGAGGGCTATGCCGTGGACGTGGTCCACGACGGCCGGGAGGGCCTGCACCGCGCCGCCGAGGGGACGTACGACCTGGTGATCCTCGACATCATGCTGCCGGGCATGAACGGCTACCGGATCTGCGCCGCCCTGCGCGCCGCGGGACACGAGATGCCGATCCTGATGCTCACCGCCAAGGACGGGGAGTACGACGAGGCCGAGGGCCTGGACACCGGCGCGGACGACTACCTCACCAAGCCGTTCTCGTACGTGGTGCTGCTCGCCCGGGTGAAGGCGCTGTTGCGCAGGCGGGGGGCCGGGCGGGCGCCGGTGCACCGCTTCGACGGCCTGACGGTGGACACGGCCGCTCGCCGAGTGTGGCTCGATGAGGAGGAAGTCCCGTTCACGGCAAAGGAGTTCGCGGTCCTGGAGCAGCTCGTACTGCGGGCCGGTGAGGTGGTGTCCAAGGCGGAGATCCTGGAACACGTCTGGGACTTTGCCTACGAGGGCGACCCGAACATCGTCGAGGTCTACATCCGTACGCTGCGCCGCAAGCTGGGCGCCGGTCTCATCGTCACGGTGCGCGGCGCCGGGTACCGCCTGGAGGCCCGCTGATGAGACAGCCGTCGACGAGAAAGCGGTCGATGAGACGCCGGCCGCTCGCCTCCGTACGAGCCCGTGCCACGCTCGCCGCGACCCTCGTGGTCGCCGTCGCCCTGGTGGTGGCCGGGTTCACCGTCCTGACCGCCCTGCGCTCCAGCCTCTCCGCCGAGGCGGGCAACCGGGCCGAGTCCTCCGCCCGCGACGTCGCAGCCCAACTCGCGGGCGGGCGTGCGCCCGCGCGGCTCGAACTGCCCGACGCCGAGGACAGCCCCGTACAAGTCGTGGACGACCAGGGGCGGTTGCTCGCGGCGGACGAGGACTTGGAGGCGGTGACCGGGACCGGCACGGGGTCGGTACGCCCGCAGCCCACGAGGCAGTCCCGCCCGGAGCCCACGGAATCGGCCCGCCCGGAGGGGAACGACAGCGGACCGGACACGGACGACGATGACGCGAATGACGCCGGCGACGCGAATGATACGGACGACGCGAACGACGACGAAGGCGATGGCGTAACCGAGGACGGCGACAACGACAACGACAACGACGGCGAAACGGACGACGACTGGCGCGGCCACCCCGGTGAGATCGACCCCGATGCGGAGTGGAGCGAGGGCACTGCGACCGTCGACGGGGAGAAGTCCGCGTACCGCTTCGCCGCGGTGCATGTGGCGCTGCCCTCCGGTGAACCGGTGACGGTGTACGCAGGAGCCTCCCTGGACGCCGAACACAGCGCGAACCGGACCGCGTTGACGGTGATGCTCATCGGGCTGCCGGTACTTCTGCTCGTCGTGGGCGGGGTGACCTGGCTGGTGACCCGGCGGGCGTTGCGTCCGGTGGAGGGGATCCGCAGCGAGATGGCCGCGATCACCGCCTCCGAGGACCTGTCCCGACGGGTGCCGGAACCGGCCACCCATGACGAGGTGGCCAGGCTGGCCAGGACCACGAACGAGACCCTGGCCGCCCTGGAATCGTCGGTCGAACGCCAGCGCCGCTTCGTCGCCGACGCCTCCCACGAACTGCGCAGCCCCATCGCCTCACTGCGCACCCAGCTCGAAGTAGCCGCCGCCCACCCGGAGTTGCTCGACCTCGACGGCGCGGTCACCGACACCGTACGACTGGAACGCCTCGCCGCCGACCTCCTCCTGCTCGCCCGCCTCGACGCGGGGGAGCGGCCCGCCGGAACACACTTCGACCTCGCCCAACTCGTGGCCGAAGAAGCCGCGTCCCGCCCGGCGGACCGCACCGCACTACGACTCGACCTCGAACCGGCCGAAGTCACCGGCTCCCGCGGCCAGTTGGCCCAAGTCCTGCGGAACCTCCTGGACAACGCCCAGCGGCACGCGCGTACGGAGGTCACGGTCACCCTGCGGACGGAGGGCGAGCTGGTGCGACTCTCGGTGGCGGACGACGGCGAGGGCGTACCCGAGGCGGACCGCGACCGAATCTTCGAACGCTTCGTCCGCCTCGACGAGGCCCGCACCCGCGACGACGGCGGCGCGGGCCTCGGCCTCGCGATCGCGCGGGACGTCGCGACTCGGCACGGCGGAACCCTCACCGTGGGCGAAAGCCCGGCGGGCGGCGCGGAGTTCGTTCTTGTGCTTCCGGGGGCGGAGCGCGGCGGGTCCGATTCCGGAGTGGCAGCGGGGAGAGGGTGACAGCTTCGTCATCTGCGTGTTGGTAGCCGACGGCAGAGATAGCTTGGTGTGATGTCCGATCTTCCTGACGCAATCGAAGAAGGCGACCTGCCCGGTTTGCTCAAGGCTGCGATCCACCGTGCCGAGCAAGGCGGGGCCATCACCATCACCAGGAACGGCAAGCCCGTGGCTGCGCTGGTCTCCATTGCCGACTACGAGGCCGCCGAGAACGCGGTGGACGCGGCTTTGGCCCGTAGGGCTCGTCCCGACGACGACGGGGCCCGTTTCAGTCTCGATGAGCTCGAGGCCGAGGTACTGGAGGACGGCGAGGCGTGAGCTACACCGTTACCTTCACGCGGCACGCGGCCAAGGCCCTCAAGGCACTGGAGAAGACAACTCAGAAGAGGATTCTCGACGCACTCAAGACCCTGGCCAAGGAGCCTCGCGCCCCTCAGCACGATGTAAAGAAACTCAAGGGCGGGGCGGGCGAGTACCGGTTACGTGTCGGCGACTACCGCGTGATTTACACGCTCACGGACTCCAAGCTGGAGGTCACGGTGGTGGATGTGGCGCACCGTCGCGACGCCTACAGCTGAGTACCGCCGGCCGCTGTGGCACGACGGCGGCTCCACCGTCGTGCCACGCGTACCGCGAGTGTCAGAACTCCGGCCGTAGCCGGGCCCGGCTCAGCAACTCACCCGCGCCCCCGCCCAATCCGCATGGTCGTAATCGACCCCGTCCACCGTCCCCGTCACCCGCAACTCCAGCGACTTCACGCCCTGTACGGACACGGAGAGCACGGTCGGCTCCTCACCCCCCGACTTCGCCTCCGTATACGCGAGCAGCTTCCCGTCCCCGTACACCCCGAACTGCACACTGCCGCGTCCGGCACCCACCTCGTCGTCCACGCCGACCTCGGCGGTGAACGTCTCGCAGGAGCCGCCCAGCCACAGGTTCACCGCGGACTCGGCGTTGGTGCCCAGACCGTGCTCGTACGTCCTGCCGCCCAGTGACAGCGTGCGCCCGTCACCGGCCCCCTGCTCGCCGTTGGAACGGTTGCGCTCGACGGGACCCCAACCGTTGTACGAGGCCGCCCAGTTCATGTCACCGGCACGGTGCTCACCGGCGGGGAGCGGGGCGTTCAGTGAGCCCTTGCGTTCGACGCGGTAGACGACGGCGTCGCGGGCGGGTACCTCGGCCGAGAGGGGGCCGGAGCTGGTGGAGGTACGGCCCGTCCACAGGTCGCGCAGCGCGTACGAGGCGGAGCCGCCCAGGTTGAGGGCGGCGGCCGAAGTCGACACGGTGCGGGGGCTGTTGCCGCGGTTCAGGAGTGCCACGGCCACATCGCCGTCGGCGAGCGGCTTGGCCCAGACCTCGGCGTCGCCGACGCGGCTGATGCGGCGGCCCGCCGAGCCACCCCAGCTCTGGTCGACCTCGATGAGGGCGGAGTTGGTGAGGATCTCGCGGGTGGTGTCGTTCATGGTGGCGATGTTGTTGCCCGCGATCAGCGGTGAACCGCCCACCGCCCACAGGGAGAACTGGGCGCGCGCCTCGCCCGCGGGCATGTCGCCGTTGCCGATCTGGAGCATGTCCCAGTCGTTCCAGCGCTGCGGGGCGCTGCGGAAGGACAGCGGGGCCGCGAGGTCGATGTTGTTGAGGGTGCCCATCGGGTAGTGGCTGGGGCCGCTGCCGTCGGTCCACCAACTCGTGTTCAGGTCCTCGCCGATGCGGGTGCTGTGGGCGTAGTCGCCGAAGTCGTGCTTCGAGGCGTACTCGGCGGTGTGCCGGGAGCCCGGGTTGATGTTGTAGAGGATCGGCCGGCCGGTGTCCTTCAGCGCGTCCCGCATGAGCGCGAAGCGTTCGCGCTGTTCCTCCAGGGTGCCGCCGGAGTCGCACCAGTCGTACTTCAGGTAGTCCACGCCCCAGGAGGCGAAGGTCGCCGCGTCCTGCTTCTCGTGGCCGAGGCTGCCCGTGTAGTTGGCGCAGGTCGTGGTCATCGGCGCGGCGTACATGCCGAACTTCAGGCCCTTGGCGTGGACGTAGTCGGCGACCGCCTTCATGCCGTTCGGGAACTTGCCCGAATCGGGGACCAGTTGGCCGGATGCGTCACGTCCGTCGGACCAGCAGTCGTCGATGATCACGTACTGGTATCCGGCCTTCTTCATCCCCGAGGACACCATGGCGTCGGCCGCTTCGCGCACTTTGGCGTCACTGATGTCGCAGCCGTAGGCGTTCCAGCTGTTCCAGCCCATGGGCGGGGTGGTGGCGATGCCTCCCGCCGCGGCTTTCGCATCGGCCTTCGTATCGGCCTTCGTACCCGCTTTCGTACCGGCTTTCGTACCGGTGGTGTCGGCAGGAGAGTCGGTGCTGGCGGAGGCCGTCGCGGTGGCGAACAGGCTCCCTGCCAACGCCAGGGCCGTGACCACTGCCAGGGGATTGGTTGGACGTATCGATCCGAGTCCGAAGGGGGACTTGGTGGTTCTGCTGGGCACGTTGCTCGCCTTTCGTGGGGAACGAGTCGAGTCCGAACATCCGCTGGCGATGGGTGAGGGCGCGTCGCCGCCATCGCCGCCATCGCCGGGAAGCACGACGCGCGTGTTGGCGCGCGGTGAATCCGCCTCACAGGCGAACGCAACATAGTGTCAATTCTGAACAGAATTCAATGACTTCGCACAAGGTCCGTGCTTGCTGCGGTCGTTTCCGCGTCCGGGCGGCGCACTTGCGTCAACTGCCCTTGCGGGCAAGGGAATGTGAGGCCGCCGCCCGCGGCACGGTGAGTGCGGCAGGTCCCGGAACGCGACCGGCGCCCCGCCAACTCGGGCGGAGCGCCGATGACTTGGGCCGGACGGGGCCGGACCGAAGCGGAATGGGCCGGACGGAACCGGGCCGGGTGTGCCGGTGTGCTCAGGCCCGGCTGCCCCGCTGCCCCCGCAGATGCTCCGCCACGGGCGCCAGGGCCGTGCGCAGTCCGGCCAGGGAGTCCGGGGTGAGCAGATCGATGAAGTGCCGTCGTACGGACTCGACGTGGTGCGGGGCGACCTTGTGCATCGTCTCGCGGCCCGACTCGGTGAGGGCGGCGTACAGGCCCCGGCGGTCCGACTCGCAGCTCTCGCGGCGGACCAGACCGGAGTTCTCCATGCGGGTGATCTGGTGCGAGAGCCTGCTCTTGGACTGGAGGGTCGCCGTCGCCAGGTCGCTCATGCGCATCCGCTGGTCCGTGGACTCGGAGAGATTGACCAGGATCTCGTAGTCGTTGATCGTCAGGCCGAAGGGCTGGAGGTCCTTCTCCAACTGGTTCATGAGCAGCCGGTTGACCTCCAGGTGGGTGCGCCAGGCGCACTGCTCCGCGTCGGTCAGCCAGGGGGTCTCCCCGGGGGACGGAGTCTGGGGGAGGGTGGCGGTTTCGGTTCCCATGCAGTCGACTCTACCTAAGAAGTTGAAAAGCGAACGAATGGCAAGGGGGGTGACGGTGTGCACACGTTCGACGTCACACTCCGCAGGCTACCGCTCACAGCCCGAAGCGGCGCTGGAGGTCGCCGAGTTGTCCGGGAAGCCTCGGTGACGACGACTGCGGTGCGCCGCCTGACGGAGCGTGACCGCCGGGCACTCCGGCCTCCCCCGGGACCGCGCCCGTGGCCTCCTCCGGCATGAGTGTCTCGGAGGACTGGAGCAGTACGGTGCCGGCCCCGACGAACTCGAACTGGTGCTCCTCGCCGGAGGCGCCCGAAGTCCCGGTCAGCGCGCGGATGCCGCCCATCAGACCGGACATGTAGGCGTGGTCGTAGTGGTGGCAGGGGGAAGGGCAGTCCGCCCAGCCGACCAGGGCCTGCGGGTCGACCCGCAGCGGGGGCTCCATGAACACCACGGGGCCGTTCGAGGCGGCCACGAACTTGCCCGTGCCGATGAGGGTGAGGAAGCCCGGGACGATCGACTGCTTCAGCGAGAGACTTGGCTGAAAAGCGAGCAGGTTGCCGGAGCGAACGGTCAGATTGCCGTCCTCCAGGTCGTACGAATTGACGTCGAAGGCCCGGTCGGCGAGGAGCATCTTGCCCTGGCCCTCGGCGACGACCCAGTCGCCCGCGTGCAAAGGTGAATGAAAACTGCTGCGAACGAGCGCGTCCAATCGTCCGTGCCCGATGCCGTTGAAGTCGATCGAGCCGTAGTAGGCGATCATCTTGCCCTTCTGCAGGAACCACTGGCTCCCCTTGAGCTCCACGCAGAAGGTGTAGTGGTTGACGTTGTCGTCGACCGGCAGGGTCATCGGGTCGTAGACGGCCGGTCCGCCCGCCGGGGCGCCGTAGGTGTTCACAGCTTTTCCTCCGATGCCTGGACGTAGACGGTTCCGTTGCCGCTCAGCTCGAGCTGGAACGCCTCGCCGGAGCCGCGGCCCACCATGTCCCGCCAGCCCAGGGCGGCGGACAGCTTGTTGCGGACGTCGCCGTGGTGGGCGACATAGGCCTGCGGGTCGACGTGCACCGGGCGCTGCGGGGTGATCGGTACCTCGATGACGCCGCCGTGTGCCATCACGGCCACCGAGCCGTGGCCCTTGAGCGTCGTGGTGAACAGGCCCTGGCCGGTGACCTGGCCGCGCACCATGCCCATGACGCCGCCCTGCGAGCCCATGAACATCGTGCCCTGCTCCAGGGTCCCGTCGAAGGCGAGCAGCCGGTCGGCCTCCACGTAGAGGGTGTCGCCGGTCAGGCCGATCACCTGGACGTGGTGGCCGCCGTGCCCGAACATCACGGTGCCGTTGCCCTCGACCGTCATCAGCGGCGCGGCCTCGTTCGCGACCCGGCGGCCGATCATCGACATCACGCCGCCCTGGCCGCCCGAGCGGTTCGGGGTGAAGGTGACCTCGCCGCGGTAGGCGAGCATCGCGCCGCGCTGCGAGAAGAGCCGCTGGCCGGGCGCCACGGTGGCCTCGACCATCCTGGAGTTGACCTCGCGGAAGGGCATCAGACCTCCCCTCCGATCGTGTTGCGCTCGCTGGGCTGTACGTACACGAGCCCCTCGCCCTCGAAGCGGATCTGGAAGGCCTCGCCGCCGCCCTCGCCGAGGAAGGTGCGGAAGGTCACGCCGGACTGGAAGCTCTGCCGTACGTCGCCCTGGTGCGCGACATAGGCGCCCGGGTCGACCGTGAGCGGGTACTGGGCGCTGACGCGCAGCACCGTCGCCGGGCCGTCGGACATGATCGCCGCCTGGCCGTGGCCCTCCACGGTCGTGGTGAACAGGCCGTTGCCCTGCGAGGCGCCGCGCACCCCGGTGAACGAGGTGCCGGTGCGCAGGCCCGCGTCCACGCAGAGCAGGTTGCCCGCCTCGACGTAGAGCTTGTCGCCCTGGAGATTCACCAGGTTGATCTCGGTGGCCCGGTCGGCGAACCAGCAGGTCCCCTCGCCCCTGACCTCCATCAATTCCATCTGTTCGCCGGTCAGGCGGCGGGTGACCATGCCGCGCAGGCCCTCACCGCCGCCGGACATCTTCTTGAACGCCATCCGGCCGTCGTAGGCGACCATCGAGCCGTTCTTCGCCTTCACGGCGTCGCCGGTCATGTCGACGGCGAGCACCTTGCTGCCTTGGAGTCGGAACGTTGCCACCCGGAAAAGGTAGCCCGCTGTCGGGCAAGTCCGACAGGGCTGCCCTCGTCCCCGGGTGAGTTACGGACCGGGAGGCGGGCCGGAGCCGTGGGCGGAGGGGGAGCGGGAGGGGGAGCGGGAGGGGGGAGCGGGAGGGGGCGGGGCGTGGGTTCGGCCGGATCCGTGGGGTGTGTGGCGGGACCCCGTCGCCGAGGCCGCCCGGCGGGCTGCGACAATGACCGGAGAGCTTGTGAGCACGTTCACAAGATCGCCTCTCACCACCCCGAATCGGTTCTCACGACCCGAAGCGACCCCGAAGGTTCACCGTGGACATCAAGACCGCCACCGCCTTGCACCGGCTGCGCCTCGTCTCCCTGCCGGAGGCGCTCTCCTTCCCCGCCCTGCTGATCTTCGGCTCCCTGCTGAGCCGGATCTCGGACATCGACTTCCTGATGATGCCGCTGGGCCTGATCCACGGCATCCTCTTCGTGACCTACGTGGTCCTGCTCGCCGACGTCTGGTACCGCACCAAGTGGCCCTGGCAGAAGGTCGCGGTCTACTTCCTGCTCGCCCTGCCGCCCTTCGGCGGTCTGTACGCGCACCGCAAGCTCGGCCGCGAGGAGCAGGACGGCGTCATCGCCGCCCGCGCCCGGAGCGAAGGCGTCGTGAACACGTGATCGTCGCCTTCTCCGTGACGCCGCTCGGCGTCGGCGAGGACGTCGGTGAGTACGTCGCCGACGCGGTGCGGGTGGTCCGCGAGTCCGGACTCCCGCACCGTACGGACGCGATGTTCACGTCCATCGAGGGCGAGTGGGACCAGGTGATGGACGTCGTACGCCGTGCCGTCGCCGCCGTCGAGGCCCGTGCGCCGCGCGTCTCGCTGGTCCTCAAGGCGGACATCAGGCCGGGTGTGACCGACGGCCTCAGCTCCAAGGTCGCGACGGTGGAGCGGCACCTCGCCGAGGGGTAATGCGGCTGCACGGCTGGACAGCTAGACCGGTTCTTTCCGGCCCGCTTCCTCTCTCCGGCCCGCTTCTTCTTTCCGGCCGACTTCTTCTCTCCGGTCCTCTGATCCTTTCCGGCCTTCTGGTTCGTTCCGGCCCTGTGATGCGCTGGCCTGGAAAGTGCGGCGGTAAGCGAGCGGGGCCACGCCGATCGCGGCGTGGAGGTGCTGGCGCAGTGAGGTGGCGGTGGCGAAGCCGACCTGGCCGGCGATCTGATCGACCGACAGATCGCTGGTTTCGAGGAGATGGCGCGCCCTGGCGACCCGGTGCCGGGTGAGCCAGCGTCCCGGACTCTCCCCGGCTTCGTCGCCGAAGCGGCGGGCGAAGGTTCGTAGGCTCATCCGCGCATGGCCCGCGAGGTCGGCGAGAGTGAGCGGGAGATGCAGGTTCTCCAGGGCCCAATGCCGGGTCGGGGCCGTGGTGGCGGTGGCCGGTTCGGGGACCGGATGCTCGATGTACTGGGCCTGGCCGCCTTCCCGCCACGGGGGCACCACACACAGTCGGGCGACGTGGTTGGCCACCGCGCTGCCGTGGTCGCTGCGCACGACGTGCAGGCATACGTCCACGCCGGAGCCCGCGCCCGCCGAGGTGAGGATGTCGCCGTCGTCGACGAAGAGCACGTCGGCGTCGAGCCTGACCCGTGGGAACAGGCGGCGGAAGTGTTCGGCGAGGGCCCAGTGCGTGGTGGCGGGGCGGTCGTCGAGGAGTCCGGCCGCGGCGAGGACGAAGGCGCCGGTGCAGATCGAGACCAGGCGGGTGCCGGGGCGGATCATGGCGAGGGCCTCGGCGACGGGTTCGGCGAGTTCGCCGGTGGCCAGGGTCAGGTCGTAGGGCGGGATCACGACCGTGTCGGCGGTGGACAGGATCTCCGGGCCGTGGGCGACCGTGATCTCGAAGTCCGCGTCGGTACGTACCGGGCGGCCGTCGGCGGTGCAGGTGCGCAGCTCGTAGCGTCCGTTGGTGCTGCCGAAGACCCGGTTGGGGATGCCGAGTTCGAACGGATAGACCCCGTCCAGCGCGAGGACGGCGACGCGGTGTGCCGGCGCTGACCTGCGCGGTTCCAGTCCCGGTCCCAGCTCCAGTCCCGGTCCCAGTCCCGGTCCCAGTCCCTGGTTCATGACACCGCCGCCTCTCAGTTTCTCGTTGATGCCCGACCCTCGTTGCCGCCCGCTCGCGCTGATCCCCGAGCCACCCGGCGCCCGACGCCCGATAGTCGATGGCACGATCCCATCGAATAGTGACCATCATGCCATTGTTCGGCTCACCCCGCGGCGGCAGTGTGGACCGCATGACAACTGCGAACACCTCACAGACCACCCACACCCCACAGCAGACCGATACCGATACCGAGACCGCGCCGACGATGCGCGCGATCAGCCAGGACGTTCTCGGCGACCCCGAGGTCCTGCAGCAGGTCGAGGTCGCGCGCCCGGCGCCGGGACCGAGCCAGGTACTGATCAAGGTCCACGCGGCGGGCGTGAACCCCACCGACTGGAAGCACCGGGCCATGGGCCTCTTTCTCGGTCGGCCGCCGTTCGTCCTGGGCTGGGACGTCTCCGGCGTGGTCGAGGCGGTGGGCATCGGCGTCACCCTGTTCAAGCCGGGCGACGAGGTCTTCGGGATGCTGCCCTACCCCCACGGGGTCGGCTCCCACGCCGAGTACGTCACCGGGCCCGCGCGGGCCTTCGCCCACAAGCCGCCGACGATCGACCACGTCCAGGCGGGCGCGCTCCCGCTCGCGGCGCTCACCGCCTGGCAGGCGCTCGTCGACACAGCCAGGGTGCGGCCCGGCGACCGTGTCCTGATCCACGCGGCGGCCGGTGGCGTCGGCCACCTCGCCGTACAGATCGCCAAGGCCCGTGGCGCGTACGTGATCGGCACGGCCAGCGCGGGCAAGCACGCGTTCGTCCGCTCGCTGGGGGCCGACGAGATGATCGACTACCGCGAGGCAGACTTCACCGAGGCCGTCCACGACGTCGACGTCGTACTGGACACCATCGGCGGCGACTACCAGCTCCGTTCGCTGCGCACCCTGCGCCCCGGCGGTGTGCTGGTCTCGATCCTGCCCGTGCCGGGCGAGGGCCTGGCCGAGGAAGCCGTCCGGCTCGGCGTGCGCACCGAACTCCTGCTCGTCGAGGCCGACCACACCGGGATGAACGCCATCGCCGAGCTGGCGGAGGCGGGCACGCTCCGGGCGACCGTCGCGGAGACCTTCCCGCTGGCCGAGGCCGCGAAGGCGCACGCACTCGGTGACACGAACCGGACGACGGGCAAGCTCGTACTCGTCACGGACGCCATGGACGCCGCAGGAGGCACGGGCGAGTGAGCGGCCACGCCGTGACGGCACGTCACTCCGCGGCACCTCGCTCCACCTCGTGGCCGTAATCGTCCGGGCGCCCTCTTTCCCCCGCTTGCCCGACGAAGAGTGCCCGGACGGACCCCTCCGGTCGACACGTCGTCGCATGTCCCTTTGTGTGTGGGTACTGGCTTGTTCCCTCACACCCGGGAGTGCCCGTGCCGCCGGAGGGCTACGACTACGACAGCTACAGCCGCCTCGCGGGGCCGCTGACGGAGCCCACCGGCAGCGCCTACCGGGTGGAGTACCGCTCGCTGCTCGCCGACGAACCGCACCGGATACGCGCGGTCCTGCTGATGACGCTGGCCCCGGTCCTCACCGGGGTGCTGCTCGTCTACCTGGTCTGGCCGACGCACTGGACCCGGCGCGAGGGCGCCGAGACCTGGCTGGTCGCCTGTGACGTCACGATGCTGGTCACGATCGGGTTGATCGAGGCGTTCATGCTGGTCAACGTCATCTCCATCGCCCACGCCACGATGGTCGCCCGCGACCCCGTGCCGGTCACCCCCGAGCGGGGGACCCGGGTCGCCTTCCTCACCACGTTCGTGCCGGGCCGCGAATCCTTCGAGATGCTGAGCCGCACGCTGCAGGCCATGGTCAAGGTCCACCACACCGGGCTGCTGGACTTCTGGCTCCTGGACGAGGGTGACGACGAACAGGCCCGCACCCTCTGCGCCGAACTCGGCGTACGGCACTTCACCCGGCACGGCATCCCCGAGTGGAACCGGGACACGGGCCCCCACAAGGCCCGCACCAAGCACGGCAACTACAACGCCTGGCTCGCCAAGCACGGTGCGGAGTACGAATTCTTCGCCTCCGTGGACACCGATCACGTTCCGCAACCGGGCTTCCTGGAACGGATGATGGGCTACTTCCGCGACCCCGACGTCGCCTTCGTGGTCGGCCCACAGGTCTACGGCAACTACCGCTCGGCGGTCACCAAGGCCGCCGAGTCGCAGCAGTTCCTCTTCCACGCGCTGATCCAGCGGGCCGGAAACCGCTACCGCGCGCCCATGTTCGTCGGCACCAACAACGTCGTACGGATCCGCGCGCTGCGCCAGATCGGCGGGCTGCGCGACTCGATCACCGAGGACATGGCCACCGGCTTCGACCTGCACCGGCACCGCAACCCGGCCACCGGGCACGCCTGGCAGTCCGTGTACACCCCGGACGTGCTGGCCGTCGGCGAGGGCCCGGCCTCCTGGACCGACTTCTTCACCCAGCAGATGCGCTGGTCCCGGGGCACCTACGAGACGTTGCTCAAGCAGTACCGCAAGGCGCCGCTCTCGATGCCGCGCGGGCGGTTCTTCTCGTACTCGCTGATGCTCGCCTACTACCCGATGTCGGCCGTCAACTGGCTGCTCGGAGTGCTCAGTTGTGTGCTCTTCCTGTGGTTCGGGGCCTCCGGTACGCAGGTCGCCGCGTCGGTGTGGCTGATGCTGTACAGCGACGCGGCGGCGCTCCAGATCGGGCTGTACCTGTGGAACCGGCGGCACAACGTCTCGCCGCACGAACCGCAGGGCTCCGGGGGCCTGGCCGGGATGGCGATGTCCGCGGTCTGCGCGCCGATATACGCCAAGTCGCTGTGCGAGGCGGTGCTGCGGCGGCCGAGCCGGTTCGTCGTCACCCCCAAGGGGGAGGCCAGCGCGGACCGGCTGCTGACCTTCCGTATCCATCTGGGCTGGGCCGCGATACTGCTCGCCTCACTGACCGCCTCGGTGCTCCTTGACCACACCCATGCGGCGATGCGGACCTGGTCGGTACTGGCCACCGTGATCGCGCTCGCCCCGATCGTCGTCTGGATCCTGAGCGAGCTGCGGCGCAGGGTGACGCACCGGAAGAGGCGGACCGCCGTGCCCGAGCCGGAGGCGACGGCCGCGCCCGCGCTCGCGGCTCCCGCCGTCCCCAGCGCCCCCGCCCAGATGTCCGGCACCACGACGGGAGGCAACTGAGCCATGGCCTACACGCCCTCGAAGAAACTGAAGAAGACGGCACTCGGGGTGGCCGGGGTCGCCGTGCTTGCCGGACTCAACGCACCCGCGGCGGTCGGCTTCGCCAAGGACAAGTACCACGAGTACAAGATCGCGCAGCCCGGCTACCAGGCGAAGTACGGTTCCTGGAAGCAGGTCGCCATCCCGGAGAAGTTCCGTACGAACGCGATCCACGCCGCCCTGCTGCACACCGGCAAGGTGCTGATCGTCGCGGGCTCCGGCAACGAGCAGCGCAAGTTCGACGCGGGCTCCTTCGACACCGTGCTGTGGGACCCGGTCCGGGGTACGTACAAGAAGATCGAGACCCCCGACGACTTCTTCTGCGCCGGTCATGCCCAACTGCCCGACGGGCGGCTCCTGGTGGCGGGCGGCACCGCGCGCTACGAGCTCCTGGAGGGCGAGGTCGAGCGCGCGGGCGGCGGTATGCGGGTCAAGAACGAGGACCCGGACCGTGCGGTCTTCCTGAAGAAGGGCACCCGTTTCCGCTCGCCGTCCGGCGTGGAGTACGTCTCGCGCTTCGACGTGAGGGTGCCCAAGGCGAAGAAGGTCCCGGTCAAGGGCGGCAAGCCCGGTCAGGTCAGGGTGAAGTCCAGCGAGATGCGGGTGTTCGTGGAGGCGGTCAGAAAGGGCCGCGGCTCGGTGACGGACCGGCAGGCGCAGTACGAGGTGGTCGGCCTCAAGGGCGCCCTGGCCGACGACGTCTACGGCCTCTCCGAGAAGATCACCATGGACAAGCAGGACTTCCAGGGCATCAAGGCCGCCTACGAGTTCGACCCGAGGGCCGAGAGGTACATCAAGGTCGACCCGATGGACAAGGCCCGCTGGTACCCGACGCTGGTCGGGCTCCAGGACGGCAGGGTGCTCGCGGTCTCCGGCCTCGACGACGTCGGGATGATCGACCCCGGCGACAACGAGATCTACAACCCGCGCACCAAGAAGTGGTCCAAGGGCCCCGAGCGCTACTTCCCGACCTACCCCGCGCTCTTCCTCACCAAGGGCGGCAAGCTCTTCTACCCGGCCTCCAACGCCGGTTACGGTCCCGCCGACAAGGGCCGTGAGCCCGGCCTGTGGGACCTGAAGAAGAACACCTTCGAGAAGGTGCCCGGCCTGAAGGACCTCGACCAGACCGAGACCTCCTCCTCGGTGCTGCTGCCGCCCGCGCAGGACCAGAAGGTGATGATCCTCGGCGGCGGCGGGGTGGGCGAGTCCAGGAAGTCCACCGCGCGTACCGCCGTCGTCGACCTGAAGAAGGACAACCCGGCCTTCCGCACCGGGCCCGAACTCCCGCAGGGTACGCGGTACTTGAACAGCGTGATCATGCCGGACGACACCGTGTTCACCACCAACGGCTCCAGCGACTACCGCGGCCGCAGCGCCAGCAACATCCACAAGGCGCAGGTCTACGACCCGAAGACCAACACCTTCAGCAAGGCCGCCGATCCGGAGGTGGGCCGCAACTACCACTCCGAGGCGCTGCTGCTGCCCGACGGCCGGGTGGCCACCTTCGGCTCCGACCCCCTCTTCGACGACCAGCAGAACACCAAGCTCGGCCACTTCGAGCAGCGCATGGAGATCTACACCCCGCCCGCGCTGCACCGTGCGAAGAAGAGCGGCCGCCCCGCCCTCGGCAAGGGCCCGGAGCGGGCCGACCTCGGCGAGCACCTGACCTTCCCGGCCGAGCGGCCCGGCCGTATCGCCCGCGCCCGCCTGATGCGGCCGAGCGCGGTCACCCACACCACTGATGTCGAACAGCGGTCCCTGGCACTGCAGTTGGAGCGCGGCGAGGACAACATCACGGTACGGGTGCCCCAGGACCCGACCCTGGTGCCGCCCGGCTGGTACATGCTCTTCGTCACCGACAAGGAGGGCACGCCGTCGGAGGCGCGGTGGGTGAAGGTGGGGAAGTGAGCCGGGCGGGGTCCGGTGGCGGGCGGGCCACGGTCCACCGCGGGGTCAGGCGCCCAGGTCGCCTCTGAAGACGAGGTACAGGGCTTGTTCCGGGCCCACGACGAGGAGGCGGCGCGCGTCGTCGTCGATGTCGATCGTCCCGTCCTCGGCTCGCCAGAACGCACCGTTGTCGTCGGAGTCGGCCCACACGGACAGCCGTCGTTCCGGTCCGCCGACCGAGGCGACCGGGCCGAAGAGCAGCTCGGCAAGCAGGTGCTCCACCAACTCGGCCCCGGCTCCCGCTTGTTGCGCGCAGGCGGCGGCGAAGGCGTCCAACTCGTCGAGGAGAGCGGCAGGTTGGAGAGGGCGCAGTCCCTCGCCGATCATCCAGACACCGTTCTCCTGTTCCGTCGCGGGATCGCCGAGGGCAAGGTGCTTCATCCCCTGATCGCCCAAGTCCCCCGATTCGTCGTCCAGTTCCTCCGGAGTGGGCGCCAGGAAGGAGTGGCGGCCGAGCCAGTCACCGGCGCCGTAGTCGTACTGGAGGTCGATGTGGTCCTCGTCGTAGCGCTCGTACCAGGTCGTCGTCGCCCACCAGGCGCGTACCGAGGCGAGGTCGAGATGGCGCCCCGGGGCGAGCCCGTGGGGCTGCCATCCGACCCGGAACGCGCCACGGCCGTCGCACTCCAGCAGGGACGCGAGCACGGTCCCGGCACAGACCGCCCGTACGCGCCGCTCGGCGAGCGGGTACGCCCCGGGCGCGAGCCGGACCCCGTCGGCGCACGCGGCGAGCGAGCACGCCGGATTGACGGGCGCGCCCTCCTCGGTGCGTGGCATGACGCTGATGCGGACGAGGGGTGTGGACCACGCCGTGGTCGACACGACGACATGTGTCTCGCCCGCCACCACTTCGCCGGTCACCGGATCGGCCACCGTGACGACCGCCGCCTCCTGCCCCGTCGAGACAAGGGTCTCGCGCAGGTCGGCGGCGAGCAGGGCGACCCGGTGTGACGGCGTCAAGTCCCGGGCCGGCAAGGCCTGTTCCGACGGAGCCTCTTCCAGCGAGGTCTGATCCAACAGGACCTGTTCCAGGAAGGTCTGTTCCAACAGGGCCTGTTCCAGCAGGGCGGCCGCTTCGGGCACGGTGACGGGACGGCACTCACGGACTTCGCGTCGCGCCCCGCCGCCGGGAGCGGTCAGCGGAAACAGGCCGCAGCGCGTCAGTGTGTCCGGGGTGAGGCTGGTGTCCTTCTGGTCCGTGCACAGGCGAGTGAGGACGGTGGGCGCGGCGGGATCGTCCTCCCGCAGCCAGCGGTCGAGCAGATGGACACGGACCGCGACGTCCGCGTGCTCGTCCCAGTCGAGATCGAGCAGCCCCTCGGCCCCCTGCTCCGTGTCCTTTCCGCCGTGCTCCTCGTGTCCGAGGAATTCTCCGGCCGGACAGCCGTACTCCATGTGCGCCCCCTGACGGTCGGTTGCTGCGCGCAGTCTTGCGTACGCAACTGACAGTCCTGGGTGGGCAGTTGAGAGGAGAGGCCGCCCGGGCGGGCTGGCGCTCAGCCCTGCGCGCCGCGCGCCAGCCCCAGCGCGTAGTCCGGCCACCAGGTACCCGCCGACGGGCCGCCCCGGCAGGTGCCGTCGGACTCGCCGGGCCGCTTGACCCAGAGGTAGGCGTCGACGAGCTTGTCCCCGGTGTCCGTGGTCGGGGGCTTGCCGAGCGCCCGGCCCGGCGGGTTGCACCAGGCCTCGCCGCGGCGGCCCGCGAGCGGGCCGCGGCCGTTGCGGCTGGTGTCGACCACGAAGTGCTTGCCGCCGGTCAGCTTGGACAGCCGGTGGCCGTAGACCAGGTTGGTCCCGTCGGTCTGGAAGTTGGAGACGTTCAGGGCGAAGCCGTCCGCGCGGGCGAGGCCGGAGCGCTTCAGCGGGTCGGCCAGCCTGGCCGGATCGCGGATCCAGGCCGGGTTCCCGGCGTCCAGGTAGACCTGGGTGTGCGGCTGCTCCTTCAGCAACTCGATGGCGGCGCCGAGGAGTTGGTAGCGCTCCTCGTGGTACTCCGGCGGGGTGCAGCCGTCGACGTTGTGCGGCACCGCGTCCGGTTCCAGGACCACGAGCGCCTTGCCGTCGCCGATGCCGCGCGCGAACTCGGCGATCCAGCTGAGGTACTCCGCGCCGCTGTCCGCCCCGCCCGCCGAGTGCTGGCCGCAGTCGCGGTGCGGAATGTTGTACGCGACGAGGACCGCCGTCCGCCGGTCCTCGGCCGCCGCCCGCATCACCTTGCGTACGGCCCCCGCCGCCCCGCTGCCGCCGGGCCAGATCGCCACCGGCTGCTCGGCGATCCGCTCGATCGCCTTCGCGTCCTGCTCGCGCCCCTGATCGCGCCACTGGCGCACCTGCTCCGCCGCCGGGCCGTGCCGGTCCACCCAGAACGGCGAGTCCGTCTTGCCGAGCCCGTCCGGGCCCTGCTCGGCGGAGGCACTGCCGGTGAGACCGGAACAACCCGCGGCCAGTGAGCCGAGGGCGAGGAGGAGGGCGGCGGTACGCAGCGGCCGGGACATCAGCACCTCTTGACGGGCGTCGGTCGACGGTGGCGGGGTCGCGGTGCGCGGCGGGTGCGCGCACGCACGCGCCCCGTCCGGGCACGGACAATGCCGCAATCGTGACATAGGCCGCTTATCGGTACGGGATGCGACACCGGGCATCCCGTGACCCGGCCGAGGGCACCCCGCTCGCCCGCCGCGGCAGGTACCGAATCGCGAGCGGAAGGTACCGGAGTACGAGACGGGGCGGATCCGTGTGGCGGGCGGCCGATAGGGTCCATGGCGTGCCGAAACCGCTCAGCCTGTCCTTCGATCCCATCGCCCGCGCCGACGAGTTGTGGCGGCAGCGCTGGGGGGCCGCGCCCTCCATGGCCGCGATCACCTCGATCATGCGCGCCCACCAGATCCTGCTCGCCGAGGTCGACGCCGTGGTCAAGCCGTACGGACTGACCTTCGCCCGCTACGAGGCCCTGGTGCTGCTGAGCTTCTCGCAGGCGGGCGAGCTGCCGATGTCGAAGATCGGCGAGCGCCTGATGGTGCACCCGACCTCGGTCACCAACACCGTTGACCGCCTGGTGCGTTCGGGCCTCGTCGACAAGCGGCCCAACCCCAACGACGGCCGCGGCACCCTCGCGAGCATCACCCCGAAGGGCGCCAAGGTGGTCGAGGAGGCCACCCGCGACCTGATGGAGATGGACTTCGGTCTGCGCGCCTACGACGAGGAGGAGTGCGGCGAGATCTTCGCGCTGCTCCGGCCGCTGCGGGTGGCGGCGCAGGACTTCGAGGAGAAGTAGGAGCAGTAGGAGAAGCAGGAGAAGCAGCGGACGCGGGTCCGCCCGCCGGGCGCTGTGCGGCGCCGGACGGGCGGCCCCGGGGCCGTGCCGTCAGAGGGTGGTGTGCAGCGGCACCGTGATCTGCTTCAGCCAGTCGCGCTTGGCGAAGTCGCGCGCCTTGATGACGACCCGGTCCCGGTGCACCTCGACCTGGAGCCCCTGGTTGAAGGCGCCCTCGACGGTCACCTCGCCGCCCTTGCCGTCGTCCGTGTAGCCGGTCTGGATCGCGCCGGTGTTGACCACCGAGAAGCCGTCCAGGTTCGCGGTGCCCGGCACCACCCGGCGTACGTACCAGTCGGACAGGCCGAGGTCCCAGTGCGTGTGCCCGCAGAACAGGAAGACGTCGCGGTGGCGGCCGAGGATCTGCAGCAGGCGGTCGGCCTGGAGGTAGTCCTTCGAGTAGAGCTTGTTGTGGCTGCCGGAGACCGTGTTCGGCAGCGGGTGGTGCGTGATCACCATGACGGGCTTGCGCTGCCGGGACCAGTACCGCAGCCGGTCCTCCAGCCAGGCGAGCTGGGCGTCGCTCAGCCAGACCTCGTCCCACAGCTGCGGGTCGTGGTAGTGCATGTAGCGCTCCGTGCCGATGCTCAGCACCGGGATCCCGCCGAAGGAGTGCTCGGCCTGGACCTTGTTGCGGCCCGCGAAGTTGTAGAAGCTGCGAAACAGCGAGTCCTCGGTGGTGCCGTTCGGCCAGGTGTCCTGGGCCAGCTCGCTCGGGGTGCGCCACTTCGGCACGTAGAACTCGTGGTTGCCGATCGCCCAGGCCACCGTCTTCGGCAGGGTGTGCTTCGCGCACTCCTCCTTCACCGCCGCGTACTCGGCGTCGTAGCCGCGCGGGGTGATGTCACCGGCCACCGCGAGCCCGGCGCTGTCCGGGTTGATCGTGCGCATGTCCTTCAGCGCGGTGCTCAGGTCGGTGAGGTCGCCCTGGATGTCACTGATGACGTTGAAGCGGGCCAGCGGCGCGCTCGGGGCCCGGCGCCCGTCGGCGTGGGCGGAAAGCGGGGCCGCGGCGCCGAGCGCCACGGCCCCGGCACCGGCTGCGGCGCCGGTGAGCAGAGATCTGCGGTCCATGAGAAGCCCTTCGGGGGTCTGCGGGAAGTTCTGCGAAATTCGGGGGGCGAACCGCGGAGATTTCCTGGTGGCAGTGGCCGGGGCGTGACCGGTTTCGGGCCGGGTGGCGAACTCTGGCGCCGGGGGCGGGCCGGGCGGGCGCGGGGGCGGCCGTGACGGGGCTCGGTCTACGGCTGTTGCTGTCCTGTCCGTCCTGTGCCGTCCCGGCGCCGGACGAGACGAAGGCCACCCGGCCCGGGTCGGGCCCGCGTACGGAGCGAGCAAAACGGGCGGTTAGTCTCGTAGGCATGAAGAAGAGCGTGCTGACCCGCTACCGCGTGATGGCCTACGTCACCGGTGTGCTGCTGGTCCTGCTGACCCTCGGCATGATCGCCAAGTACGTGCTCGACCTGGGCGGCGCCGCGGACTTCACGCGCGTCGTCAGCATCGCGCACGGCTGGCTCTACGTCGTCTACCTGGTCTTCGCCTTCGACCTGGGCTCCAAGGCCAAGTGGCCGGTGGGCAAGCAGCTCTGGGTGCTGCTCGCCGGGACCATCCCGACCGCCGCCTTCTTCGTGGAGCGCAAGGTCAGCGCCGAACTGGAGGCGAAGGTCGCCGGGACCGCCGAGGACAGCGCCCCCGCGAAGGCCTGAGCGCCGCCCGACCCGCATACGTGCAGCCCCGAGCCGACCGGCTCCGGGCGCGAAACGGCCGTACACCCGACCCGGTGTGCGGCCGTTCCGTCGTTGGGGTTCCGTCGTTCCCTCCGGCCGCTCGCGACGACACCACTGCGGCGCCGGACGGCCGTCGTCAAAAGGCCGTCGTCAAAAGGACGTGCGCCCGACCCGCCACTAGATTCGGGGTATGGACCCAGACGCCATCCAGGACGGCCGTCGACGCTGGCAAGCCCGCTACGACGCCGCCGCGAAGCGGGACGGCGACTTCACCACGCTCTCCGGCGACCGGGTCGAGCCGGTGTACGGCCCGCGCGAGGGCGATGTCTACGAGGGCTTCGAGCGGATCGGGTGGCCCGGCGAGTACCCGTTCACCCGTGGTCTGTACGCGACCGGCTACCGCGGCCGCACCTGGACGATCCGGCAGTTCGCCGGGTTCGGCAACGCCCGGCAGACCAACGAGCGCTACCGGATGATCCTGGAGGCGGGCGGCGGCGGCCTGAGCGTCGCCTTCGACATGCCGACCCTGATGGGCCGCGACTCCGACGAGGCCCGCTCGCTCGGCGAGGTCGGTCACTGCGGGGTGGCCGTCGACTCGGCCGCCGACATGGAGGCCCTGTTCCGGGACATCCCGCTCGGCGAGGTCACCACCTCGATGACGATCAGCGGCCCGGCGGTGCCCGTCTTCTGCATGTACCTGGTCGCGGCCGAGCGCCAGGGCGTCGACCCCGGCGTGCTCAACGGCACCCTCCAGACGGACATCTTCAAGGAGTACATCGCCCAGAAGGAGTGGCTCTTCCCGCCCGAGCCCCATCTGCGGCTCATCGGCGACCTCATGGAGTACTGCGCCGCGCGGATCCCCGCCTACAAGCCGCTGTCCGTCTCCGGCTACCACATCCGCGAGGCCGGTGCGACGGCCGCGCAGGAACTTGCGTACACCCTCGCCGACGGCTTCGGCTACGTGGAGCTCGGCCGCTCCCGGGGCCTGGACGTCGACGCCTTCGCACCCGGCCTGTCGTTCTTCTTCGACGCCCATCTGGACTTCTTCGAGGAGATCGCCAAGTTCCGCGCCGCGCGCCGCATTTGGGCCCGCCGGCTGAAGGAGGTCTACGGGGCACGGACCGACAAGGCCCAGTGGCTGCGCTTCCACACCCAGACCGCCGGTGTCTCGCTGACCGCGCAGCAGCCGTACAACAACGTCGTACGTACCGCCGTGGAGGCACTCGCGGCGGTCCTCGGCGGCACCAACTCGCTGCACACCAACGCCCTGGACGAGACCCTCGCGCTGCCGAGCGAACGGGCCGCCGAGATCGCCCTGCGCACCCAGCAGGTCCTCATGGAGGAGACCGGGGTGGCGAACGTGGCGGACCCGCTGGGCGGTTCCTGGTACGTGGAGCAGCTCACCGACCGTATCGAGGCCGACGCCGAGAGGATCTTCGAGCGGATCGAGGAACGGGGCCTGCGCGCCCATCCGGACGGCGTGCACCCGATCGGCCCGGTCACCTCCGGCATCCTGCGCGGCATCGAGGACGGCTGGTTCACCGACGAGATCGCCGAGTCCGCGTTCCGCTACCAACAGGCCCTGGAGAAAGGCGAGAAGCGGGTCGTGGGCGTCAACGTCGCCACCGGCTCGGTCACGGGTGACCTGGAGATCCTGCGCGTGGGCCACGAGGTCGAGCACGAGCAGGTGCGCCTGCTCGCCGACCGCAGGTCCGCCCGCGACGCCGCCGCGGTGCGCACCGCCCTCGACGCCCTGCGCACCGCCGCACGCGACGGCTCCGGCATGATCGAGCCCATGCTGGACGCGGTACGCGCCGAGGCCACGCTCGGCGAGATCTGCGGCGTCCTGCGCGAGGAGTGGGGCGTGTACACGGAGCCCGCGGGGTTCTGACCGGTCACGACTGGACCGCGGATCCGTACGCCCGCGGTACCTGGACCGCGGATCCGTACGCCCGCGGTACCTGGGCCGTGTTCCGCCCCGGTCAACTCGCGGCGTCCTGGGCCGACTTCCAGGTCCCGGAGGGCCGCGTGCACTTCGCCGGCGGCGACTTCGCGACCGGCTACCCGGGCACGATCGACGGCGCGATCGAGGGCGGCCTGACCGCGGCGCGCAAGGTGCTGGCGGCACTGGGTTCCGCCGTGCGGTGAGCGGGTGAGCGGTAGCGGGGCAGGGCGGGGCGAGTGGGATCGGTGGCGGTTAGAGCGGAATCAGGGCCGAGTTGGACTCCGTCTCCGTCTCTGTCTCTGCCTCCGTCTCGTCTCCGTTTACCTCTCGGGCCCGGCGTCCCGAGTGGCCGCACGCTCCTCGCCGAGGCCGACGAGGCCGCCCAGGAGCAGTTCGGTGAGCTGTCGCGCCCACTCCACGTCCACCGGCTCGGCGCTCACCAGTGAGCGGTGCACGACGGCTCCGGCCACCACGTCGAAGATGAGGCTCGCGGTCGCCTCGGCGGTCTCGGTGTCGTCCTCCACGGGCAGTTCGCCGCGCTCCTGGGCCTTGGCCCGCCCCTCCAGGACCAGACGCTTCTGCCGGTCGACGATCGAGACGCGGATGTGCTCGCGCAGCGGCTCGTCCCGGGTCGACTCGGCGATCACGGCCATCAGGGCGGTCCTGGTCTCGGGCCGGTTCAGGATCTCGGCGAACTGCAGCACCACGCCCTCGATGTCCCCGGCGAGGCTGCCCGAGTCGGGCAGTTCGAGTTCGTCGAAGAGCGCGGCCACGGTGTCCACGACCAGTGCGCTCTTGCTGGGCCAGCGCCGGTACAGCGTCGTCTTGGCCACGCCCGCGCGGGTGGCCACATCGCCCATGGTCAGCTTCGACCAGCCGAGTTCGACGAGGGCGACCCTGGCGGCGGCCAGGATCGCGGCGTCGGCCGCGGCGCTGCGCGGGCGTCCCGTACGGGTGGGACCTGACGTGCGGCTGTGCATGGGGGGACCATACCGGCCGGATCCAGACCTGCCGTGAGGGAGATCACCCGGATTCGGGGTACGCGCCGAGGCCCGGACAGTTACGCTACGACTCGTAGCGTTAGAAGGGTGAGGTCCTCCCTCCCGGACGGCGCCAGCGACAACCACACAGGCCCGGGTGGGGACCCGGCGCCAGGAACTCCGGCCCGCGCCGGACCGCCGAGAGGCCTCGCGAACCGGCGAGCTGCCCCGACAAGCGACACAGCGGGCCGCGCACGACGACGCATTGAAGAAGTGTCGAAGACGCCTTGACGGCGTACTGCGGGGCGTGACCCGTGCAGAGGGCGGGTCGGCGGGCGTGGACCCGACCGACCCCGACGCTCCGCATACGGCTGGAAACCCAGGGTTCGTACGGCCGAAATCCAGCGCTTTTCCTACGGCGCGCGCGGAGGGGGGAGGATGTACCCATGCAGCCACGCAACATGTCCATGAGTGGAGTCGTCGACCTCGCCGCGGTGAAGGCGGCCCAGGAGGCCAAGACCAAGGCCGAGCAGGCCCGCGCCGAGTCGGCACGACAGGGCGGCGGCGGTGCGGTGCCGCCCGCGAGCCTGGTCACCGACGTCAACGAGGCCGGATTCGAACGCGACGTACTGCAGCGCTCCACCGAGGTTCCCGTCGTCATCGACTTCTGGGCCGAGTGGTGTGAGCCCTGCAAGCAGCTCAGCCCGCTGCTCGAACGGCTCGCCGTCGAGTACAACGGCCGCTTCGTCCTCGCCAAGGTCGATGTCGACGCGAACCAGATGCTGATGCAGCAGTTCGGCGTCCAGGGCATCCCCGCCGTCTTCGCGGTGGTCGCGGGCCAGGCGCTGCCGCTGTTCCAGGGCGCCGCCCCGGAGGCGCAGATCCGCCAGACCCTCGACCAGCTCGTCCAGGTCGCCGAGGAGCGCTTCGGGCTCACCGGCCTCGTCGTCGACACCGACGCGGACGAGGCCGAGCGGGGCCCCGTCGAGGAGCCGGCCGGACCGTACGACGCCGCGCTCGGTGCGGCCGTACAGGCCCTGGACGCGGGCGACTTCGCGGGCGCGGTGCAGGCGTACAAGAGCGTCCTGGCCGAGGACCCGGGCAACACCGAGGCCAAGCTGGGTCTCGCGCAGGCCGAACTCCTCAGCCGCGTCCAGGGAGTTGACGCGCAGCAGGTGCGCCGGGCGGCCGCCGAGGACCCGGCCGACGTCCAGGCGCAGATCGCCGCAGCCGACCTCGATCTCGTCGGCGGTCATGTCGACGACGCCTTCGGCAGGCTCATCGAGACCGTCCGCAGGACCGCGGGCGAGGACCGGGATGCCGTACGCCTGAGGCTCCTTGAGCTTTTCGAGGTCGTCGGGGCGGATGATCCGCGTGTGATGTCGGCCCGCACCAAGCTGGCCCGGGTGCTGTTCTGACCGAACTGCCGCCCGACGGCTGACCAGTGGCTAAACACGGCCCCTTGTGGGGCGCACGTGAAGGTTTGTCGACGGAGAGTTACGGTGGCCGCGCTTTGCCAAAACTTGGCAATCGCGGCCGCTGTTACTTCTGGTAAACAATCCCGGGCGACAAGGTAGTTGATGTCCCATTTTGAGTTGATGTCAGCGACCGGTGGGTAACACCCTGCGTTGCGATCATGTGCCAAGGAGTCGCGCCCCGGTTATCCAGCCGTTACCAGTGGGTAACGAGACCCCTTGTGCCTGCGCCGAAGATGCACCACGATCGGCCAAGCTCGGTCCATTTCCACGATGCCCGCACGCCAGTTGGGAATCGAGGGTCACGATGGGTCCCCACCGAGTGGCCGGCGGCAGTGGCGTCGGTCAGGACAGGGGGGTCTCTGCCGTTCGGCAGGGCCTGTCCGAGAAAGGCCGCGCAGACACGTGGCCGGTGGTTGTCGCTCGGGGGTGATCGCCGTGGTTCGGAACGCTCCAGCGCCTCCGAAGCGGGCGCTCTCCTTCCCGAGGACGTAGCACTTCTCCCATCCCTGCCCGGCTTGAGCCGCCCTTCGGGGAGCAAGTCAGGGCCGGAGATGTACGTCCGAGAAGGAGGAAAGTCATGGAGTCCCTGGCTCGTGGCGGAACCAGATGGAAGCGGTTCGCCGTAGTCATGGTGCCGAGCGTCGCGGCGACCGCCGCGATAGGCGTCGCCCTCTCGCAGGGTGCGCTCGCGGCATCGTTCAGTGTGTCCGGTCAGCAGTTCAAGGTCACTGCTGACACGCTTGACGGCAAGGGCTTCGTTCAGTACGGAGCCCTGGACAGCGGTAAGTCGGGCAAGCACCCGGTCGCCGTTGTCGGTCTGGACTCGGCAGAGATCACCAACCTGTGCCAGTCCGTCGTCATCCCCGTCCCGGTGTTCGGCGACGTGTCGATGAAGCTGACCGCGGGCAAGCCCGGCGGTCCCAAGGTTGAGGCGAAGAAGCTTTACATCGACGCCGATGACCTGCAGACGAACGCCACGTTCAACAACATCGACATCGGCGTCGACGTCGACAGCACCACCAAGGGCCCGGGTCCGAGCAAGGGCGACAAGTACGTCCCCGGCTCGTTCGCGCAGCAGGCCGAATCGGTGCACTTCGAGGACGTCAAGCAGCGTGCGTGGGCGACCACCGCGGGCACCTTCAAGCTCTCCGGCCTTGGCATGAAGGTCCAGAAGGGCAAGCACGAGTGCTACTAGGCCTCACCGCCTAGCAGTGCTTGATGCGTCAACGGCCGGGCGCGGGGACGCGAGGGTTCTCCGAGCCGTCCCCGTGCCCGTCACCGCATCCATCTGAGTATCAGACGCCATACCCGAGGAGTACGACATGAGCGCCGAAGCGCAGGCAGGGTTGGGCGGGGGCAGCAGCAGGATCGGCGAATGGCGCCGGTCGTTCCGGAACTGGCGCGGACAGCGTCCGTTCTGGGCGGGCATTCTGACCATTCTCGGCGGCGTGCCCATCATGTACTTGCCGTACGCCAACCTCACGCTCGGCACCCTGACCATCCGCATGGCGACCACCGCCGGCGCCGGATCCCTGATCATCGGTGTGCTGCTCGTCGTGCTCGGTCTGACCATGTGGTTCCAGAAGCAGTCGCGCGTGTTCGCGGGTGTCGCGACGATCCTGCTCGCCCTGGTCTCGCTGGTCGTCTCCAACTTCGGTGGTCTCGTCATCGGCTTCCTGCTCTCCCTCGTGGGCGGCGCCCTCGGCATTTCCTGGGCGGAAGGCAAGCCGGTGAGTCGGGCCGCGGAGCGCACCGAGAAGGGTGCCGACGCGGCCACCGGGGACGGTTCGGGCGAGGCGAGTGACCTGTCAGGAACGAGCCCGACTAACGGGACGAACGGGAGGCACCGTGCCGGCTGACGAGGTGCGCGAGGACCCGGCGGGAGGGTCCCGTGCAAGATCAGGGCCGCGGCATGCAGCGCCCAAGAAGCCGCTCTTCACCAGGTTTCATGTGCCTGCGGGCAAGGCGATGGCCATCGCCGCGATGCCGACCGCCGTCCTCATGGGCATGGGTCTGACACCGACCCTCGCCCAGGCCAAGCCGCAGCCCAAGAACCCTTTCCAGGACGGTCCCTGCGTCACGCAGCCGGACGAGGCCGGCAAGGAAGCCGAGGACGAGAAGGCCAAGGACAGCAAGACCGAGGACGGCAAGGCCGAGGACGGGAAGCAGACCGGCGGCGAGACCGAGCCGGGTGACAAGCCCGGTACGGACGAGCCCGGTACGGACAAGCCCGCGGACGACGGCGCGGACTCCGGCGAGAACCCCCTCAAGCGTCTCCAGGAGGCGTACGACAAGGCCAAGTCGGAGGCCGAGACGGCTGCCGACAAGGCCAAGGAACTCGTCGAGAAGGCCAACGAGGCGGCCAAGGGTGAAGGCGGCGGCGACAGCGCCGAGCCGGAGCCGAGCCCCTCACCGTCCGAGTCCGAGGACGACTTCAACCCGCTCGACCCGCTGGGTCTCGGCAAGGCGCTGAAGGACCTCTTCACGCCCGACGAGCCCGCCGAGCAGGAGCCCGCTCCGTCCGAGCCGCCCGCCGGTGAGGAGCCCGACAGCGGTGACTCCGCGGCCGTCCAGGCCGCGAAGAAGGCCCTCGCGGACGCCAAGGCCAAGAAGGCCGACGCGACCGAGGCGAAGAAGGCGCTCGACGAGGCCAAGGCGAAGCTCGCCGAGGACGCGAAGGACGCCGCCGACAAGGCCGAGGACGCCGCGGACAAGGCGAAGGACGAGGCGACCGAGGCCGCGGACAAGGCGAAGGACGCCGCGAAGCCCGGTGCCGAGGACCCGATGGCCCCGGACGAGAACGGCAAGAAGCCGTTCCCGTGCCCGGTGGAGAAGAAGGTCGCGGGCAGCGACGAGCAGACGCCGGCCCAGCTGCCGAACCAGCCGTGGTTCCTGGAGGCCAGCTCGCTGACGTTGAAGGGTGCCGACTACAAGGGCATCGTCAACGTCACCACGGCCAACGGCGAGACCAAACAGGTCATGAAGTACATCATCAACGACGGTGTCGACATCGGTGATCTGCACCAGACCATCGACATCCCCGACGGCGGCAACGTGACGCACGTCGCCGCGGGCAAGGGCACCACCTCCACCATCCGTGGCGGTGCGGTGACGATGTACACGGAGAGGCTGTCCGGCAACCTCTTCGGACTGATCCCGATGACCTTCGACGCCGAGCACCCGCCGCCGCTCAACCTGCCCTTCCTCTACTTCACCAACGTGAAGGTGACCCAGGCAGGACAGTTCGGCGGCAACCTCACCGTCCCGGGACTGCACTCGTACATCACGAACTAGTCCCGCCAAGTACCCGTCCGGGAGCCGCAGTTGGGCCGTGGCCCGTACCCTTTCGAGGGTGCGGGCCACGGTCGCGTCCGGCGGACCGCGCGGCTGCGCCCCCGCCGCGAACGGTTTGACGCCGCCCACGCCGTCGGCTGGACTGCCCCGATGAGCTCCGACTTGCACCCGCCCCTGGAACCCTACGAGCACGGCCTGCTGCCCACCGGCGACGGCAACCTCCTCTACTGGGAGGCCTGCGGGAACCCGCACGGCAAGCCCGCCCTGGTGGTGCACGGCGGCCCGGGATCCGGCTGCAACACCACCGTGCGGCGGCTCTTCGACCCCGAGCGCTACCGGACGATCCTCTTCGACCAGCGCGGCAGCGGCCGCAGCCGCCCGCACGCGAGCGAGCCGGACACCTCCCTGGAGCACAACACCACCGGCCACCTGATCGCCGACATGGAACTCCTGCGCGTCCATCTCGGCATCGACAACTGGCTTCTGTACGGCGGGTCTTGGGGCTCCACCCTGATCCTCGCCTACGCACAGGCGCATCCCGAACGGGTCACCGAGATCATCCTGGACGCCGTGACCACCACCCGGCGCTCCGAGACCGACTGGCTCTACCGCGGCGTCGGACGCTTCTTCCCCCGCGAGTGGGAACGCTTCCTCGCCGGAGCCCCCGGCACGGCCCCCGACGGCGACCTCGTCGGTGCCTACGCCCGGCTGGTCAACGACCCCGACCCCGAGGTACGCCTCAAGGCCACCGCCGACTGGTGCGCCTGGGAGGACGCCGTACTCTCCGGCGAGACCGGCGGCGACTCCGCCCCGTTCGGCGACCGCCCGCCGGCCGCGAAACTCGCCCTGGTCCGCATCTGCTCCCACTACTTCGCCCACGGCGCCTGGCTGGAGGAGGGCCAACTCCTGCGCGAGGCCCACCGTTTGGCGGACATCCCGGGCGTACTCGTACACGGACGCCTGGATCTCAGCAGCCCGCTGGACACCGCCTGGGAGCTCCACAAGGCCTGGCCCGGCAGCGAGTTGCACGTGGTGGAGAACGGGGGGCATCTCGCTACGTCTGCGAGTAGGAAGCATGTCCTGGCGGCGCTGGAGCGGTTCGCGGGGCGGTGAGCCCACTGCGCCCCCCGGGGCCATGGCGCCAACTCCTGTGCAGGGGTGGCTCATTGAGGCCGAAGGGCAGTCGCGGGCGGGCCGTACCGCCGCCTTCTTCCGCCGCGCGAACTGGTACTGAGCGTGCCATCGTCGCTGTCGCTGTCGCTGTCGCTGTCCCTGTCGCAGGTGCTGGTGCAGATGGCGGCGGAACGGCACCTTCTCCGTACTTGATCGGTAACAAGCTCCCGGAGAACGTGAGTTGGCGCGATTCCCGTTGCAGACTGTGATTGCGATCGAGAAGCGAGAAGTGAGAAGCAATAGGCAAGAAGCAGTAAGCAATAAGCGAGAAGTGACAAGCGAGAGCGGCCTCGTGCCGCGTCAACGGGGGAACACCATGGATACCGATGTCTACTGCCCGGCGCGTCCGTCATGAGCGTCTATGAACACCTGATCCGCGCCGCGGGTGCCGCGGGCGCCGCAGGCGGTGCCGGTGGCCGGGGCGGCTCGGGCGGTCGCGGTGGGTCCGGTGGCCGAGGCGGCGGCTACGTCGGGGGTGGTCATCTGGGCGGCTCCTACGGTGGTTCGTACGACGGGGGAGGCTCCTACGGTGGCGGGGGCTCGTACGGGGGTGGCTCCTCGGACAACATGGAGACCTTGCTGTACGTGCTGCTGATCATGATCGTGGTCGGTTTCGCGGTAGGCGCCCTGGTGGCGTCCCAGAACCGGGCGCGCCAGGCGGCCTTGGCGCTGCACGTCCCGCCCCCGCTGCCCTTTCAGCCGCCCCCGCCACCGGCTCACGGGCCCCGGCCCGGCGCCGCCTCGTCCCCGCGCTCGCCGTTCGCCCCACCGGCACCGCCCCCGGCGTACGATCCCGCGTACCAGTCCTCCGGGCGTGCGCCCTCTGCTTCCCCCTATGGGCCGCCGCCACCGCCGCCGCCCGCCTTCCCGGCCTCGTAGCCGCCGCCGTAGGCGAGGACACCGGCCGCTCCCGGCGTGCTCACGCGAAACGGGCCGGTGTCGCACGGTCAACTCCCGTGCGGCACCGGCCCGTTCACGTCCGCGCCACCCCCGCGCGCGGCGGCAGCCCCAGGATGTCGTCAGGACAGCCCCTGGATATTGCCGGACCCCGTCAGGACTTCTTCTCGCCGCCCAAGTGGTGGACCAGAACCATGTTGGTGGTGCCGGGAACTCCGGGCGGGGAGCCCGCCGTCATGATCACGGTGTCGCCGTCGTTGAAGCGGTTGAGCTTGACCAGTTCGGCGTCGACCAACTGCACCATGGCGTCGGTGGTTTCGACGTGCGGTACGACGAACGACTCCACGCCCCAGCTGAGCGTGAGCTGGTTGCGGGTGCTCTCCTCGGTGGTGAAGGCGAGGATCGGCTGGGCGGCGCGGTAGCGGGACAGGCGGCGGGCCGTGTCGCCGGACTTGGTGAAGCCGACCAGGCCCCGGCCGCCGAGGAAGTCGGCGATCTCGCAGGCCGCGCGGGCGACCGAACCGCCTTGCGTACGCGGCTTCTTGCCGGGCACCAAGGGCTGGAGACCCTTGGAGAGGAGCTCCTCCTCGGCCGCCGCGACGATCTTCGACATCGTCTTGACGGTCTCGATCGGATAGGCGCCGACGCTGGACTCCGCGGAGAGCATGACCGCGTCCGCGCCGTCCAGGATGGCGTTGGCGACATCGCTCGCCTCGGCGCGCGTGGGACGGGAGTTGGTGATCATCGACTCCATCATCTGGGTCGCGACGATCACCGGCTTGGCGTTGCGGCGGCACAGTTCGACCAGGCGCTTCTGCACCATCGGGACCTTCTCCAGCGGGTACTCGACGGCCAGGTCGCCGCGCGCGACCATCACCCCGTCGAAGGCCCGCACCACGTCCTCCATGTTCGCCACCGCCTGGGGCTTCTCCACCTTGGCGATGACGGGGACGCGGTGGCCCTCCTCGTCCATGATCTTGTGGACGTCCTTGACGTCGTCCGCGTCGCGAACGAACGACAGCGCCACCAGGTCACAGCCCATCCGCAGGGCGAAGCGCAGATCCTCGATGTCCTTGCCGGACAGCGCGGGCACGTTCACCGCGGCGCCGGGCAGGTTGATGCCCTTGTGGTCGGAGATGACCCCGCCCTCGATGACGATCGTGGTCACCCGCGGGCCCTCGACACCGGTCACCTTGAGCTCGACGTTGCCGTCGTTGATCAGGACCGTGTCGCCCTTGGAGACGTCACCGGGCAGGCCCTTGTAGGTGGTGCCGCAGATCGACTTGTCGCCGGGCACGTCCTCGGTGGTGATGGTGAACTCGTCGCCGCGCTCCAGCTCGACGGGGCCCTCGGCGAAGGTCTCCAGGCGGATCTTGGGGCCCTGGAGGTCGGCGAGAACGCCCACCGCCCGGCCGGTGTCCGCGGCGGCCTCCCGCAGCCGGTGGTAGCGGGCCTCGTGGTCGGCGTGCGTGCCATGGCTCATGTTGAATCGGGCCACGTTCATACCGGCGTCCAGGAGCGTCCGAAGCTGCTCGTAGGTGTCGACGGCGGGGCCCAGCGTGCAGACGATTTTGGAACGGCGCATGGGGCGGATCCTATCGGTTTGTTTCTGATCGGAATATTGTCGAAGCGCCCGTCGGCCCTGTGGTGATCCGGGCGAGCGGGGCACCCCTGCCGCCCGCCCGTCTCACTTGGTGCCGACGAGTTCGTACGTCTGGCGTGCGATCTCCAGTTCTTCGTCGGTCGGCACCACGGCGACGGCCACCCGCGAGTCCGGGGGCGAGATCAGCCGCGGCCTGTCGGACCGTACGGAGTTCAGCTCGGCGTCGACCCGAAGGCCGAGACCGTCGAGCCCCGTGAGCGCAGCCTCGCGCACCGGGGCCGCGTTCTCACCGACACCCGCCGTGAAGGCCACCGCGTCCACCCGGCCGAGCACCGCGCAGTAGGCGCCGATGTACTTCTTCAGGCGGTGTACGTAGATGTCGAAGGCGAGCCGTGCCGCCTCGTCGTTCCGCTCGATGCGGCGCTGGATCTCGCGCATGTCGTTGTCGCCGCACAGCCCGACCAGGCCGCTCTTCTTGTTCAGGAGCCGGTCGACCTCGTCGGCGTCCATTCCGGCGACCCGCATCAGATGGAAGATCACCGCGGGGTCCAGGTCGCCCGAGCGCGTGCCCATCACCAGGCCTTCGAGCGGGGTGAGTCCCATCGAGGTGTCCACGCACCGGCCGCCGCGCACCGCCGAGGCGGAGGCGCCGTTGCCCAGGTGCAGCACGATCACGTTCGTCTCGGCCGGGTCCTTGCCGAGGAGCGCGGCGGTGGCCCGGGAGACGAAGGCGTGCGAGGTGCCGTGGAAGCCGTAGCGCCGGATGCGGTGGGCGTCGGCGGTTTCGCGGTCGATCGCGTACCGGGCCGCGTGTTCCGGCATGGTGGTGTGGAACGCGGTGTCGAAGACCGCGACCTGCGGCAGATCGGGGCGCAGCGACCGGGCGGTACGGATGCCGGTCAGGTTCGCCGGATTGTGCAGCGGGGCCAGCGGGACGAGCCGTTCGATCTCGGCGAGCACCTTCTCGTCGATCACCGTCGGCTCGGTGAACGTCAAACCGCCGTGCACCACCCGGTGGCCGATCGCGGCGAGTTCGGGGGAGTCGAGACCGAGCCCGTCGGCGGCCAGCTCCTCGGCGACGGCGCGCAGCGCCTCCTCGTGGTCGGCGACCCGGCCGCCGCGCTCGCGCCGTTCGCCGCCGTTCAGCGGAGTGTGCACCAGACGGGAGGTCTCCTCGCCGATGCGCTCGACGAGCCCGGTGGCCAGCCGCGCGTGCGCGCTCATGTCGAGCAGCTGGTACTTCACCGACGAGGAACCGGAGTTGAGGACGAGGACACGGGACGCGGCGGTCACGGGGGTACTGCCTTTCTCGACGGCGGCGACGGCGGCGACGGGCCCGTCCGCCGGGGCGGTGCTCACGCGTCCGCCGGGGTCTGAGCGTGCGGTGTCTGGGGCTGTGAGGTCCGAGCCTGCGGCGTCTGGGCCTGGATCGCCGTGATGGCGACCGTGTTGACGATGTCCTGCACCAGCGCGCCGCGCGACAGGTCGTTGACCGGCTTGCGCAGCCCCTGGAGGACCGGCCCCACCGCGATCGCACCGGCCGAACGCTGTACCGCCTTGTAGGTGTTGTTGCCGGTGTTGAGGTCCGGGAAGATCAGCACGCTGGCCCGCCCGGCGACCTCGGAGTCCGGCAGCTTGGTCGCCGCGACCGAGGGCTCCACCGCGGCGTCGTACTGGATCGGCCCCTCGATCAGCAGGTCGCCCGCGCGCTCGCGCACCAGCTCGGTCGCGGCCCGTACCTTGTCCACGTCCGCGCCCGTGCCCGAGGCGCCGGTCGAGTACGAGAGCATCGCGATCCTCGGCTCCACCGCGAATCGCCGTGCCGTACCGGCCGACTGCACGGCGATGTCCGCGAGTTGCTCGGCGCCCGGGTCCGGGTTGACCGCGCAGTCCCCGTACACGAGGACCTTGTCCGCCAGGCACATGAAGAACACCGAGGAGACGATGTCGGTGCCCGGCAGTGTCTTGATGATCTCGAAGGCGGGCCGGATCGTGGCCGCCGTCGAGTGCACCGAGCCGGAGACCATGCCGTCGGCGAGGCCGGACTCCACGAGCAGCGTCCCGAAGTAGTTGACGTCCACCACCACGTCGTAGGCCAGCTCGACCGTGACGCCCTTGTGGGCGCGAAGCTCGGCGTACTGCTCGGCGAAGCGCTCGCGCAGCGGCGAGGTCGCCGGGTCCACCAGCTCCGCGTCGGCGAGGTCGACCCCGAGGTCGGCGGCCTTCTTGCGGATCTGCTCCTCGGGGCCGAGCAGGGTCAGCGCGCACACCCGGCGCCGCAGCAGCACGTCCGCGGCCCGCAGCACCCGCTCCTCGGTGCCCTCCGGCAGGACGACCCGGCGTCGCGTGGCACGCGCCTGCTCCAGGAGCTGGTGCTCGAACATCATCGGCGTCAGCCGTCCGCTGCTCGGTGCCGAGATCCGGCCGAGCAGCGCCGAGGTGTCCACGTACCGCTCGAAGAGACCGAGCGCCGTCTCCGCCTTACGGGGCGTGGCGGCGCTCAACTTGCCTTCCAGGGCGAAGAGTTCGTTGGCGGTCGGGAAGCTCAGGCCCGGTACCGATATCACCGCGGTGCCCGGCGCGAGTCGCTCCGCGAGCCGCAGGATCTCCTCGCTCGGACGCTCCCCGAGGGTGAGCAGCACACCCGAGATCGCCGGGGTGCCCGCACTGTGCGCGGCGAACGCGCCCACCACCAGGTCGGCCCGGTCCCCGGGGGTGACGACCAGACAGCCCGGGGTCAGCGCGCTCAGGAAGTTCGGCAGCATCGCGCCGCCGAAGACGAAGTCGAGCGCGTCCCGGGACAGACCGGCGTCGTCGCCGAGCAGAACGGTGCCGCCGAGCGCGTGCGCGATCTGGCGTACGGTCGGCGCGGCGAGCGAGGGGTCGTCGGGCAGGACGTAACAGGGCACCGGCAGATGCCCGGCGAGCAGGCGCTCTATCTCGTCGCGCAGCGCGGGCTCGACCCGGTTCACCACCGTCGCCAGCACCTCGCAGCCGAGCCCCGCGTACGCGCGGTGGGCGTTGCGCGCCTCCGCCTCCACCGACTCGGCGCTCTGCCCGCGCCCGCCGACCACGGTGACGACCGAGGCGCCGAACTCGTTGGCCAGCCGCGCGTTGAGGGCCAGTTCGTCGGGCAGCTGGCTGTCCGCGAAGTCCGTGCCGAGGACCAGCACCATCTCGTACGCACCGGCCATCGCGTGGAAGCGTTCGACCAGCCGGGAGACCAGTTCGTCGGTGCCCCGCTCGGCTTGGAGCGTGGCGGCCTCGTGCTGGTCCATCCCGTACACGGAGGCCGCGTCCTGGGTGAGGCGGTAGCGGGCGCGCAGCAGCTCGAAGAGCCGGTCCGGGCCGTCGTGCACCAGCGGCCGGAACACCCCCACCCGGTCCACCTGCCGGGTCAGCAGCTCCATCACGCCCAGCTCGACGACCTGGCGGCCGTCTCCGCGGTCGGTCCCGGTCACGTACAAACTGCGCGTCACGCGGCGTTCCCCTTCATCGGCTGCTGCTCAGTCGGCTACTTCTCATCCGCTACTGCTCATCGGCTTCCGCCGGTCCTCGTGTCCGGCTTCCGCCCGTCCTCGTGCCTGCCCCGCCGAACCTCCGGCACACCGTCCCGACGCCGCTTCCGGGCGACCGACGCTTGCACATCTGCGCAGGTGGTGCGGCGGTTGAGCGGCCGGTCGCGTGCGGTGCGCCGGGGCGCCTCCGCGGCCCGCATGGACGTCGACGACGATACCGCCGGGCCCGGTTGCGGCGCCCGCCGGTGGGGCGCCCGCGCGCGGGGCGCCCGGTCCCGTGCGGAGCGGGCGCCGGTCGAGCGAGGCCTTACGCGCCCCCGAGGCCGCGTTGAACGACGGGATGCCCCACCTCTTGTTCAGCCGTGGAACAATCGAGGCCACCCCCAACCGGATCCGGCAGCGAGTGGGAGAGACGGCACGATGCGAATCGGCGTACTGACGGCGGGCGGCGACTGCCCCGGCCTGAACGCGGTGATCAGGTCCGTGGTGCACCGGGCGGTGACCCAGTACGGCGACGAGGTCATCGGCTTCGAGGACGGCTACGCGGGCCTGCTCGAAGGCCGCTACCGCCCGCTCGACCTCAACGGAGTGAGCGGCATCCTCGCCCGCGGCGGCACCGTCCTCGGCTCCTCCCGCCTGGAGCGGAACCGGCTGCAGGAGGCCTGCGAGAACGTCGCCGACATGGCCGTCGAGTTCGGTATCGACGCCCTGATCCCGATCGGCGGCGAGGGCACCCTGACGGCGGCCCGCATGCTCGGCGACAGCGGACTGCCCGTGGTCGGCGTCCCGAAGACGATCGACAACGACATCTCGGCCACCGACCGCACCTTCGGCTTCGACACGGCGGTCGGCGTCGCCACCGAGGCCATGGACCGCCTGAAGACCACGGCCGAGTCCCACCAGCGCGTCATGGTGGTCGAGGTGATGGGACGTCACGCGGGCTGGATCGCCCTGGAGTCCGGCATGGCCGGCGGCGCCCACGGCATCTGCCTGCCGGAGCGCCCCTTCCACCCCGCCGACCTGGTCGCGATGGTCGAGGAGCGCTTCGCACGCGGCAAGAAGTTCGCCGTGATCTGCGTGGCCGAGGGCGCCCACCCGGTGGAGGGCACCATGGACTACCTCAAGGGCGAGATCGACAAGTTCGGCCACGAACGCTTCCAGGGCATCGGCACCGCCCTCGCCCACGAACTCGAACACCGCCTGGGCAAGGAGGCCAAGCCCGTCATCCTCGGCCACGTCCAGCGCGGCGGCACCCCCACCGCGTACGACAGGGTCCTCGCCACCCGCTTCGGCTGGCACGCCGTGGAGGCCGCCCACCGCGGCGAGTTCGGCATGATGACGGCCCTGCGCGGCACCGACATCACGATGGTGCCGCTGGCGGAGGCGGTCACGGAGCTGAAGACGGTGCCGAAGGACCGGATGGACGAGGCGGAGTCGGTTTTCTGAGCCGGGTCGGGCCACGGGTTTCTGAGCCGGTCGAGACACGGCAACTTCTGCTCAGCACCTTCAGTTCGGCTCTGCTCAGCGGATGAGTGAACGGCCGGTGGGCGCCAGCCGCAAGGTCCGGGGCGCGGCGGTCTGTTCACGCTCGACGCCGGGCAGGATCTCGTCCCGTACGAGCGAATCGGCCTGAACTGCGGCGAGTTGGCGCCGATACGCCTCCTCGTCCGGGTACGAGCCGACGACCACGGCGACGTTCTCGCCGGTGCGGACCGGCAGCCTGGAGAAGGTGTTGGGTGCCGTCTCGGTAGTGAGAACGGCGAGTGGCCCGGGGCCTGTTCGGCGGAGTGCGGGGACGAGCCCGTCCCGGATCAGCGCGGGGCCGCCCTCGCGCCCGGGCGGGAAGGACCACACGGTTGCGGATACGAATCGGTCCGGTGCCGGGGCGCCCGGGCAGGGCCGCTCGGACGGGGAGACGGCGAAGGCGAGGGCACGGGTGAGGCCTGTCGTGTCCAACGGGGCGGCGGCGGGGCTGAGGCCGGTCGTGTCCGACAGGGCGCGCAGCAGAAGGACGTTGTCGGAGTCGAGCATGGTGTCGTTGGCCCGGGGGCCGTGCTCGGCCCAGACAGGGCCGCCGTAGAAAGCGGCCAGGGCGTCGTGCCGTACCGCCATGTCCCCAAAGCCGCGCAGCCAGACGAAGCGATCGGGATCATCGAGGTCCCGGAACTGGCCGAGGACGACCATCCCGACGTCCTCCTGGGTCTCGACGAACTCCCGGTCGAACAGCTCGATCAGCTCGTCGCGCCGGCCTGGGCGCAGGGTGTACTGGCGCAGTTCGATGACGGTGGGCGGTTCGATCACGGCAGGTGGCTCGATTACGGTGGGCGGCTCGCTCGCAGTGGGGCGGCCGACGGCGTCGGTGGGGTGCACGGGAGGCTCCTGTCCTGGTTCCTACGGGTTCTCGGTGGTGGTGGGAGGTTGGGGGTGGGGGGCTTGCGTTGCCGCTCGGGCGGCGCGGGCCGACAGTAGGCGAGCCGTGTGCCAGGTGCTGTCAGGGTTTGCCGCGGAGATCTGGGGAGTCCTCGGCGACTCCCTGGAGCCCTCGGCAACCACGGGGAGTCCTCGGCAACTCCGTGGGCGTGCCCAGGAGTTCGGGGAGAATGCGCTCATGTCCGCCGGTCGACTGCTGTCGATGCTGCTGTTGCTGCAATCCCGTGGCCGTGTGTCCGCGCGCGGGCTCGCGGAGGAGCTGGGCGTGTCCGTACGTACCGCCTACCGGGACCTCGCGCGGTTGCAGGCCGCCGGGGTGCCGGTCTACGCGGAGGCGGGACGGGGCGGCGGCTACCAACTGGTCGACGGCTACCGCACCCAGCTGACCGGAATGAGCGAGGGCGAGGCGCGGGCCCTGTTCCTCGCCGGACTGCCGGGCCCCGCCGCCGAGTTGGGGCTCGCACCGGAGGTGACGGCGGCCCGCCTGAAGCTCTTGGCCGCGCTGCCGACGGGACTGCGGGAGGAAGCGGTACGCACTACGGCGGTGTTCCACCTGGACGCGCCCGGCTGGTACCGCGAGCCCGAACAGGCCCCGTATCTCCCGCTGTTCGTCGACGCGGTGCTCAACCGGCAAGCGGTCGACACGCGTTACCGGCGCTGGCGAGCGCCACAGGAGGTGCGCCGCCTACTGCGTCCCTACGGCTTGGTGCTCAAGTCCGGTACCTGGTACGTCGTTGCCGCGTCCGCCACGACGTCCCGGATCGCGACCTACCGGGTGTCCCAGTTCCTGGAAGCCGAGCCGACCGACGAGCACTTCGACCGGCCCGGGGACTTCGACCTGAGCACCTACTGGGCGTCCTACCTCGACGACTTCGCATCCCGCCGCTACACCGGCACGGCCACCATCCGCCTCTCCCCACAAGGGCGTCGGCGCCTGCCGGACAACGTGCCCCCGGAGGTGGTGCGGGCCGTGGAGGCCACCGCGACCCCCGTCGGCGACGCGGGGTGGATCGAGGCGGTCGTCCCGACGGAGAGCACCCCGCACGCCTGTGGGGAGTGGCTGAGGCTCGGCGTCGACGTCGAAGTTGTGGCACCGGTTGAGCTGCGACGGGTGATGGCGGAGACGGTGGGGGCGCTGGCGGGGGTTTACGGCGGCGGGGGCAAGGGCGAGGTGGGCACGGAGGTCTCGCGCGACGAAAGTGTCGACTGAGACTGGGACGCTGTGGCGCAGGCCCATGCCTCGCAGTGGGGCGGGCGCGGCTGGCCCCTGGGATCGTCGCTGATCCCCAACGCCCCAGGCAGCCAGACCCAGTTGACCCTGGCTACTCCCAGTGCAGAGTCCCCGCCACAGTGTCGAACAGCTCCACCATCCGCGGCGCGATCGTCTCCAACGGCGTCGAGAACGTCAGCGTGAGCCACTTCTCGCTCGCGGGTACCGGGATGTTGTAGACCACCGTGGTCGTGGCGAGGGTGTTGCCCATCTGCCGGTCGGGGTCCGGGGCTTCGGTGCGTTGTTCGCGTACGGCGTCGCCCGAGCCGTCGAGTGGGGCGACGGTGGCCTCGCGGCCGATCTGGCGCAGCCGGGAGGCGAGGTCGTGCGGGGTACGGCAGTTGGGGTAGCCGTCCGCCACGAGGCTGACCAGGAGCGAGGAGGCGAGCGGCAGTCCGCCGACGGTGATGAGCGAGAGGTAGAGCTCCAGGCCCCCGGCACGGTGGGCGGCCTTGCACTGCTTCTGGAGGTCGCGCATCATGCGCTGCTTCAGGACGGGTGCGTTGTCGACGCCCGCGAACTGCTGGTCGGCCAGCGCGATGATGCTCCGGTCCCGCTGCTCGGGATCGAGGGGGAGCTGGAACCAGCCGTGCGGGACGAGGACGGTGTAGTCGGTGGGCGGGGTGTCCCAGTCGGTCTTCAGGGTCATCGGGCTTCACCACGCTTGCCCTCGGCGCCGGGGCCGAAGTCCTGCGTACCGGCGGCCGAATCCGGCACGATCCGCATGCCCTGGGCGAGGGCGTCCGCCATGGCGGCGAGTTCGTCGCCACGCTCGGGGTGCCGCCACCACACGTCCATGGTGATGATCTCCTCCTGGCCGGTCGGCCAGACCGCGTACCGGACGGCTTCGAGGATCCTGCTGCCGAAGCCGAGGAGGCGCTTCTCGGCCAGCAGCAGCCGTACGCGCAGGGCGGGGCCGGGGCCGAGGTCGAGTCGCTGGATCTCCGGCTCGGCCTTGGCCTTGGCGCCGTCCCAGCGCAGCAGTTGGGGAAGGAACGCCTCGCGGTCGGGGCGGGTGACCCCGTCCTCGCCCAGGGAGTGCACCGTCATCAGGGCGAGCAGGGTGCCGTCCTCGGTGAAGGAGGCACCGGCGTTGACGGCTCCGTCCTCGTGGACCTCCCGCGCGAGCCGGAGGAACTCGGCGTGCAGTTCCTCGCGTCCGACCGAGAGGTGCAGCGGGTTGAACCCCGCGACGTGCCGTGCCGCCAGCTGCTCGGCCTCTTCCCGGGTGCCTTCGTGCAACAGCAGGTCGAACCAGTCGCTGTCGTCCGCGAAGGCGACCGTGTAGTCGTCCTCGGGCGCGTCGGCCTCGTACTCGTGTGTCATCAGTGCACCTCGTCGATGAAGAGACCGGCCGCGGTGACCCCACTGCCCGCCACGCTGAGCCCGGTGGCCATCCGGGACGCCTGGTTGACGGCGAAGTGCTCGCTCATGCTCTTGCCCAAGTGCTTGATCTCCTTGAGGTCGGACGCGACCGAGGCATCGGCGAGCGACATGGACTTGAAGCTCCCCTTGACGAAGCTTCCGTCACCACGGTTCTTGAGCTCCCGGTACGCCTGACGATAACCGCCCTGGAATCCGTCCTTCCAGGTGGACTTCTTGAAGATCTCGGTCACCGGTTCCCGGATCGCCTTCGGGATGTCGCCCTTCTCCAGCTTGGGCCGCTTCCCGGAGTCGCGGTTGAACTTCTGCCGGTTCCGCTTGACCTGCTTGCCGGTCTGGTTACCGCTCTTGGCCTTCTTCATCCGCGTGAGTGTCCGCGCCACGTACTTCCCGCCGAGCTTGGCCATGACCTTGCCCGCACCCATCATCAGCAGGCCGACGGCGGACCAGGCGAGTTCGGTCCAGGAGGCGTCGCCCATCCCGACCTGAATCACCGTGCAGGCGATGTTGACGAGCGTGGCGACCATGGAGATCGCGCCGAGGAGACCGGCCAGGCCCTGGCCGATGATGGGGATCCAGCCCACGGCGAGGGCGGCGATCCCGGCCCACTTGGAGACGAGCTCCGTGACGCTGGAGATCTTGTCGACGACGTCCGCGAAGTTGTCCCAGAAGCCGTCCTTGAGGGCATCGCCGGAGATGACGTCGTCGATGGCGTCGCGTGCCTTCTTGGCCGCGGCGTCGCGGATGCTCTTGGCCTTCTCCAGCTTGTCGCGCGCCGAGCCCAGGGCCGCACCGGCGGCGCGCTCCTGGTCCTCCAGCTTCGTCTTGCTCTTGTCGTCGCCCTTGTCGCTCTTCTTGTCCTTGCCGGACTTGTCGAGGGCGTCCAGGCCCTTCTTGGCCGCGCTCTGGTCGCTCTCGGCCTGCTGCGCGTCCTGGCGGGCGATCTCGGCGATCTTCTGGGCGCGCTTGAGTTCGGTGACGTAAGTCCCGGGCGTCGCCGAGGCGTTGGACTCGTAGTCGGCGCCGTGGTCGGCTATCCGGTCACCGATGGCGTCCGCCGCCGTGTCGTACCGCTTGTGCGCGGCCTCCAGGCGGCCCCGGCACTTCTTGGCCTTCTCCCGGAACTCCTTGCCCGCGTTGCTGTCCCAGGACTCGACCTCGGCGGCGGCCTTGATGTGCCGTAGCTGCTTCTCCAGCTCGTCCGCGGTCTTGCGGAGCTTCTTGCCGAGCTCTTCCAGGCGTTCCGGGTTCCCGGGTATCGGATCGCTGTCCGCGAGCGGCTGCCAGTCGGCGGGGCGCCCCATCAGGACTTCCCCTTCTTCTTGTCGGCAGCCTTGCGGTCGGACTCCCGCAGGGCCTTGGCGAGTTCGCGGTCGACCTCGTCGTAGGTCTTCGCGGCGCCCTTCGCTATCTCGCCGAGCCGCTTGACCTCCTCGCCGAGTTCCTCCCGGTGGTGGTCCCAGTTGCCCGCGAAGTCGCCGAACTGCCAGGCGAGATCGTGTTCCCCGAAGTCGTCCTCGTACTGGCCCTTCAGTTTGTCCAGGCCGTCGAAGGCTGCCTTGATCTCGGTCAGGCCCTGCCCCATCGAACGGATGACCTCGAGGTCGTCGATCTTCGTGTACTCGCCCATGTCCGGCGATCCTTCCCCCGTACCGTGCCCCGCCGTTACGCGGCGGACCTGCCACGATGTCCCGCCGGGGCGCGGTGCTCCGCAGCCGGACGGGACATGGCAACACACCGTACTCCAGGTGTACTTGAGGAGAACCGGGGCGGGCGGCAGTGGTTTCTAGGGACGGTCCGCCCGCTTGCCCGCCAGGTCATACGGCCGAGGAAATCCCGGCGGCCCGTACTCCACGTACGCCGTCTCCGTGGTCGCCCCGTGCGCGGCCGCCGACTCGTTCAGTGCCCGTGCGCTGGTGTCGCCCCAACTGCCGGACGCCACACGTGCGTTGAGGGTTCTGACCGCTGTCAGTGCCTCGTCCTCGGTGAAGTTGCAGTGGCCCGCGCGTGCGATGTACGCCTGGCGCAGGTGCTCGGTGGTGCCTGCCCTGCGGACCGTTTCGCGGTAGGCGTGCTGGTTCTGGACGGGGACCAGGCCGTCGTGGACGTTGTGCACGTTGAGTTGGGGCTTGGTGAGGTTGCCGGAGAAGGAGGCGGTGCGGGCCATGAAGTCGATGGCGGGAGCGTCGGCCGGGATGCGGGGTGCGGCGTTCAGGGCCGCCAGCTCCCGGGTCAGGGACAGGCCCGCCGCCTTGTACAGGGCCTTGGCCTCGTCCTCGTACGGGGAGCGCGCCAGCATCGCGGCGTAGTCGACGCCGGTGTTCCACGACATCGAGCCGCCCGCGTGGGACTCGGCGTCCTGCCGCCACTGTGTGGTGGAGGAGAGCAGTGTCGCCGAGATGGCCGCGTACTGGTTGGCCTCCATGACCGCCCAGTCGTGTGGGCCGGGGCGTTGCTGGCTCGGCGAGTTGTACCCGGCGACGCCCGCGAGCGCGGCGGCCAGGGCGATCCGTGCCCGTCCGGCCGCCGTGTCCTGCGCCTGGCGCGTAGCCGACTTGAGTGCCGTGGCCGAGGCGTCGGCCTCCGCGCGGTCGGCGAAGCCGGTCAGCGGGGTGTCCGCGTCCGGTGTGAGCAGGGTGCGCAGGGCGAAGGCCAGGTCCAGTTGGTTGTTCCAGCGTGCGACGCCGCCCGCCTGGGTGCCGCAGAGCGAGAGCGAGCCGTCGATCGCCTCGCCGTGCGTCTCCGCCAGCTTGGTGGTGATCATGCCGCCCAGGGATTCGCCCCAGGCGAGGGACCGGCGTGCGGGGCCGAACAGCTCCTGGAAGATCCGCAGGGTCGCGAGCTGGTCGTCCACGGCGGTGTCGACCACCCAGCCCGGCGAGACGTACGAGGAGCCGATCAGCGCGTAGCCCTCGGCGAGGAGGCGGTCCTTGGTCCGGCCCCAACCGGGCGCGTTCCGGGCCGGGTTGGGCTGGTCGCCCGGCACCTCGACGACCAGGCCGTGGCTGAAGAGCAGCACGGTGCCGTTCCAGTCGGCGGGCACGTCCATCACGTACGTGGCGCCGTCCGGGAGGGTCCCGGTCACCTGCCGCGCCTGCGAACTCCCGCTCGGGGCATGGGAATTGGGGCTTGCGGCGGTGGCGGTCAGCGCGGCTACGACGGTGCTCGCGAGTGCTGCGGCGAGGAGGGTGCGGTGCCGGTGGCTGTGTCGGGGCCGTCTGGTCGGCGGTGTGCTTCTCGTTCTGGGCCGAGACCGCCGGCGACACCGCTTTCCGTTTCCTTCGGAACTCATCGGGGCCTCCGTATCAGGTGTGTATGGGCAGAGATCACCTCTGGTGAGGGGAGTGCGACTCCGGTCCTTATTGCGCTACCTGATCCATGAGGGCGCGTCCATGCTCTGAACGGACGGCGCGTCAGGAACCGGACAGAGGGCGGCAGAGCGAGACGGTTCGGCGCTCCGGGGCCGCTGATTTCCGTAACCTCTTGAACACGGGAAATCCGGTGCGGTGGCGCATGGATCTCCACCGCGGGGCCCACGGGGAAATGGCCGGTAAGAGTGGCTTCAAGTGGTGGGTGGGAAGGGGTTGTTGGGGTTGGCGGAGTTCTTGATTGCGCCGGTGGGGGCGGTGTTTTCGGGGGCGGGGTGGTGTCGTTCGGTCAACGATCCGTAGGGGTACGGGAGTTGCTCCGGGACCGAAATTCGCTTGTTCCGCGAGGGCGTAGCGGGCGCAGAGGGCGAATTACCGGTCGTTTTGCGCGGTGGCGCGCGTAGGCCGTGCCGCCGGGACGTAAAATACGGGTGCGCGGCCGGAGCCAGCTCCAATGGCTCCGGCCGCGCTTTCCCTGGGGTGTGTCACCGGCTGGTGGGGGTGGCGGCGCCCCGTTTCAGCCGTCGAATCGGCTGTCGAGTCAGCCGTGCGTTCAGCCGTCGAAACGCTTGAGGCCCACCTGCTTTCCGTACTGCTGGTCGAGCCAGATCCGCTGGTTGTCCGAACTGCCCACCAGGCGGGGGTTGTCGAACCGGTGCGGGGTCTGGCTGCCCGGGTTGACGGTGACGATGACGCGCTCCAGGCACCAGGCCGGGTCGCTGCCCGCCGGCTCGAACCGGAGGTAGGCGGGGTAGCGGTCCAGGTCGTCGGTGTCCAGTTGCGGGCTGCGCGGGTCGTTGTAGGCGGGGTCCTTGACGTTGGCTCCGTCGCCGAGGGTGTAGGTGAAGACCTTCCCCTGCTCGAAGTCGTCCTCGGTCGAGTCCAGGTGGAACTCCCGGCCCGCGATGCCGAGATAGACCCAGCCATTGGTGCCCGCGTTCGCGACGTCCGCGGTGTAGACGTACGCGTCGATCTTGGTGATGGCGGCCATGCAGTGTGCTCCTTTCCGCTCCGGAGCCGCTCGATACGGCTCTCTTTCCGTGTTCGTCAGGGTTATCCCTCGGGGCTCACCCGTCGAACCGCCGCCCGAGGACAAGGGCCGAAAGGAATCCAGCGCTTTTCATATGAGCACGAAACAACGGGGAGTTGCGCCCCGGAGCGGAATGAGGGGATCGCGGGCCGTGTGCGCCGGAGTTCCCTCTTGTCCCGCACCCCCTCGCTGGTCACGGGTGATTTTCGGGGTGCGGTCCGGCGGCGCGGGAATGTCCCCTGCGCGGTGGGCGGGCACATGAATTCCGCGCCCCCGGACCCTTTCCCGGATGAAGTTTTCGGGGCACTGTTCGTACTGTCGGACGGACGCCAATGGCCGAGCGCGGGTGAACAGCGGACTTATTTCGCGGATTCCTGTTTGCGCCCGGCGTGTGAAACACGGGTCAAGGTGTCGCTCCGGGCGCTATTTTGAGCCCAACCGGGCCATGAGGAGGGTGCGTTGACGAGGATCGCGGCGCGGCTGCTGAGTCTGGCGGCCGGAGGTGTGCTGTTCCTGGGATCCGTGGGGTGCGCGGGGGCCGACGGTGCGGGTGACGACCGCGGCTCCACGAGCGCCGAGGCGCCACCGAGCGGCTCCGCCAAGCCCACGGGCCAGCAGGAAGAGCAGGAAGAGAAGGAAGGGAAGGGCGAGCAGGGGGTGATCGCGGGCGCTGTCAGTCTCGACGTCAGTGGTGGCTTCGCCGGAGTACGGCGCGGCATCACCGTCACGCCGGACGGTGAGGTGCGGGTCAGGTCCCGCGAGGGCGAACGCACGGCGAGAGCGCTGGACGGAACCGAACAGCGCACGCTGGCCGCCCTGCTCGCCGAGGTCGACTTCGGCGAGGTCCCCGCGCGCAGCATCTCGGAACAGCTCAGGGACGGCTTCCAGTACCGGCTCCGGTACGAGGGGCACTCCGTACTGACGGACCGGACCACCAGCCTCGGCCCGGTCGACCGGGTCATCGACCACCTGGAGAAGTGCCTGCGCGGTCGTGGCCGGGAGGCCTCGTAGGACCCGCCAGCAATGTGACGCGCGCCACAGGCATACCCATTACCTCAGGTAACTGTAACTGCTTAGTATCAGGTAAACCGAGGAAGGGAGTGCCGTCATGGCTAGCAGCATCGCCAAGCCCGAGACGCCGGCCCAGGCCAGCAGCCGAGAGGTCACCGGGCGTCTGCTTGACTCCGCCGAGCAGCTCTCCTACGACCCCGTGACCGAGGTCGACTGGAAGACGCCGCTCGACAAGGACTTCCACGGCGCCAGCCCGGAGTGGAGCACGCTCTACGGCACGGACTACTGGAACGAGCTGACCGAGGCGCAGCGCAAGGAGCTGACCCGGCAGGAGGCCGCCTCGGTCGCCAGTACCGGTATCTGGTTCGAGATGATCCTGCAGCAGATGGTGCTGCGCGACATCTACTCGATGGACCCGACCGACCCCAAGTTCCAGTGGGCGCTGACCGAGATAGCCGACGAGTGCCGCCACTCGATCATGTTCGCCCGCGGCGCCGAGAAGCTCCAGGCCCCGCCGTACAAGCCGAACCGCCTGGTCATGGAACTCGGCCGGGCTTTCAAGACCATCGCGTTCGGTGAGGCCGCCTACGCCGCGATCCTGGTCGCCGAGGAAGTCCTCGACGTCATGCAGCGCGACTGGATGCGCGACGAGCGCGTGGTGCCCTTCGTGCGCACCATCAACAACATCCATGTGGTCGAGGAATCCCGGCACATGAAGTTCGCCCGGGACGAGACCGTGCGCCGGATGCGCGGGACCGGCTTCGTGCGCCGCCAGATCCAGGCCTTCGTCATCTCGGTCGCCGCGTACCTGATCGTCACCAGCATGGTGAACAAGAAGGTCTACAAGAACGCCGGGCTCGACCAGGAGCGCGCGCTCACCGAGGCGCGGGCCAACGAGCACCACAAGTCGATGATGCGTTCCAGCTGCGCCGGGCTCATGGAGTTCCTGACCTCGGCCCGCCTGCTCACCAAGCCCGCGCTCCTGTTCTACAAGCGCGCCAACCTCATCTGAGCCGTGCGGCCTTGACGATCCGAGCCGACCTGAGCCGAACAGAGCCGAGTACATGACCTACGCGATCACCCAGACCTGTTGCAGCGACGCCACCTGTGTCGCCGTCTGCCCGGTCAACTGCATCCACCCGACGCCCGAGGAGCGGGCGTTCGGCAGCACCGAGATGCTCTACATCGACCCGAAGTCGTGCATCGACTGCGGTGCCTGCGCGGACGCCTGCCCGGTGGACGCCGTCTTCCCGGTGGAGTCCCTGCTCCCGTCGCAGAAGGAGTACGCCCGGATCAACGCGGCGTACTACGACGACGTCGCCCGCGAGCGCGAGACCTCGCCGGTCGACGACCACGGGCCCAACTTCCATGCCTGGGGCGCGCCTTCGTTCGACCGCGTGCTGCCGCCCGACTTCCGCAAGCTGCGGGTCGCGGTGGTGGGCACCGGGCCGGCCGGTATGTACGCCGCCGAGGACCTGCTGCTGCACACCAGTGCCGAGGTGACCCTGATCGACCGGCTGCCGGTGGCGGGCGGGCTCCTGCGGTACGGCGTGGCGCCGGACCACCCGGACACCAAGAAGGTCGGGGAGACCTTCTCCCGCTTCCACGGGCACCCGCGGGTGCGGATGCACCTGGGCATCGAGGTGGGCAAGGAGATCAGCGCCCAGGAACTGGCCGCGCACCACGACGCGGTGATCTACGCGGTGGGCGCCTCCACCGACCGCAGGCTCGGCATACCGGGCGAGGACCTGCCCGGCAGCATCTCGGCGACCTCCTTCGTCGCCTGGTACAACGCCCACCCGGAGGTCGCGCCGGACGCCATCGACCTGTCCGCGGAGAGGGTCGTGGTGGTCGGCAACGGCAATGTGGCCCTGGACGTCGCCCGGATCCTGGTCGCGGACCCGGCGGACCTGGCCGGGACGGACATCGCCGACCACGCCCTGGCCGCACTGCGTACCAGCAAGGTCCGCGAGGTGGTCGTCCTCGGCCGCCGCGGGCCCGAGGACGCGGCGTACACCCGGTCCGAACTGCTCGCGCTCAAGCACCTGAAGGACGTCGACCTGGTCGTGGACGACCACGATCCGCGGATCGCGGCCGCGATCGACGCGGCGGAGTCGAAGTCCAAGGCGGCCGTGCTGCGCGGCGTCACCCGCGAGGCGCTCGACCACTCGGGGGCGCCCGCGCCGGGCAAGCGGATCGTCTTCCGCTTCCACTCCACCTCCGTGGAGGTGCTCGGCGGCGACGGCGGGGGCGTCCGCGCGGTACGGGTCACCGGCGGCGACGGCGAGGACGGACTCGACATCCCGGTGGGCCTGATGCTGCGGGCGATCGGTTACCGGGGTGTGCCGGTGGCCGGGCTGCCCTTCGACGAGGCCGCAGGCGTCGTGCCCAACGAGGCGGGGCGGGTGGCCGGTTCGACGGGTACGTACGTGGTCGGCTGGATCAAGCGTGGTCCCTCCGGCGGCATCGGGGCCAACCGGTCCTGTGCCGATGAGACGGTCGGCTCGCTGCTCGCCGACGCCATCGAGGGACGGCTGACCGCCCCGGCCGAGGGGCCGAAGTCCTTCCAGCGGCTCGCGCGCAGCCGTAACCGCAAGGTGGTCGACGCGCGCGGTCTGGCGGCGATCAACCGGACCGAGATCGGCAACGGGCAGCGTGCGGGCCGCCCGAGGGCCAAGCTCGCCACGGTCGGGGAACTTCTCGACGCGGCGCGCAGCCGTCGGCGGTGGCTCGTCGGCTGACCGGGGCCCTCGCGCGGAGGCCGGGTTCGGACACAGTGTGTGGTGTCCGGGCCCGGCCTCTTTGCGTGCTCCTCAAGTCCGGGGCCGTACAAGGCCGTTGGCGGTCATCCCTTGACCGCCGCGCCCAGCGCGAAGCCGCCGCCGAGCCTGCGTGCGATCAGTACGTACAGCAGGATCACCGGCGTCGAGTACAGGATCGAGAAGGCCGCCAACTGGCCGTAGACCACCGTCCCGTAGTTCCCGAAGAAGCTGAAGACCGAGACCGAGGCGGGGAGTTGGTCGGGGGAGAGCAGCAGCATGAAGGGGACGAAGAAGTTGCCCCACATCATGACGAAGCAGTAGACGGTGACCACGGTCAGGCCCGGGCCCATCAGGGGCAGTACGACCCGTACCAGTGACTGGAAGGCGGAGGCCCCGTCGGTCCAGGCGGCCTCCTCCAGGACCACCGGGACGCCGTCCATGAAGTTCTTCATCAGCCAGATGGCGAACGGGAGTTGGGAGGCGGCGAGGAACAGCGCGGTGCCGTACATGGTGTCGACCAGGTTGATCCGCACGAAGAGTCCGTACACCGGGACCATGATCGCGGTGATCGGCAGGCTGGTGCTGAACAGGACGGTCAGCAGGTACGGGCGGGTCAGGCGGGAGCGCAGCCGGGACAGGGGGTAGGCGGCGAGCGCGGCGCAGGCCACGGTGATCAGCGTGGCGCCGCCGCACAGCAGCAGGCTGTTGCGCATCGGGGTGAAGGTGATCTCCTCGGTCCACACCGCCGAGAAGTTGTCGCCGGTGGGCGAGTCGGGCGCCCGTACCCGCAAGGTCGCGGCGCTGTCCACGGAGGCGAGCAGCAGCCAAAGCAGCGGCAGCGCGAAGGCGGCGGCCAGCGCGAGCAGGGCGGCGTTCGCGGCGAGGCGCTGGCGGGTGCCCCGGCGCAGCCGGGCGCGGGACGGACGGCTCCGGGACCCGGGCAGCGGCGGTCGCGGCCCGGGCTCCTTCGGCGGTGCGTCGGTCTGGGTCCGGGCCACGCTCACACCTCATCCCTGACGAGCCGCAGATACACGGCCGAGAACAGCGCGCCGACCAGCAGAAGCAGCAGCGCCACCGCCGTGCCGTAGCCGATCAGGCTCTTGGTGAAGGCCTGGTCGTACATGAAGACCGGCAGGGTGGTGGAGCGGTCGCCGGGGCCGCCGCGGGTCATCGCCCAGATGAGGCCGAACACCGAGAGCGTCTGCAGGGTGTTGAGCATCAGATTGGTGGCGATGGAGCGGCGGATCAGCGGCAGCGTGACGTGCACCAGACGGCGCCAGCCGCGGGCGCCGTCCACCTCCGCGGCCTCGTTGATCTCCTGCGGGATCTCGGCGAGCGCCGCCGAGTAGACGAGCATCGAGAAGGCCGTGCCGCGCCAGACGTTGGCGAACGACACCGCCAGGATCGGCAGGGTGAACAGCCAGTTCTGGTCGGGCAGTCGAAGGAAGTCCAGGACGGCGTTGAGGGTGCCCTCGCGGCGGAAGAAGGCGTACAGGAGGAAGGCGGCCACGATCTCGGGCAGCACCCAGGCCGCGATGACCACCGCCCCGGTCACGGTCCGCACCGGACGGGAGGCCCGGCGCATCAGGCCCGCGAGCGCGAGGCCGAGGGTGTTCTGTCCGACCAGCGAGGACAGGAAGGTGAACACCAGTGTCAGCCACACCGCGTTGCGGAACTTCTCGTCGCCGAACGCGCGGCGGAAGTTGTCGAAGCCGACGAAGTTGGTCCGGTCGGAACCCGTCAACTGCATGTCGGTGAAGGAGATCCACACGCAGTACGCGATCGGACCGGCCAGGAACAGCAGCATCAAAACGGTCGCGGGGGCGAGCGGAAGCCAGCGCAGGAAGGCGAGCCGGCGGCGGGGGCGGGCGGGCCTCGGACTCTTCCCGAGGGCGCTCCCGCCGGAGTGACCCGGCTCGCCCGCCCCTGTCGTGTCCGTCTCGGCGGTGGTGGCCATCGTCGGCCCCCGCTACCTGTTCACCACCGCGCCGGAGACGATGTCCTTCAGGCGTGAGTCGTACTCCTTCGCCGCCTCCTTCGGGCTCGCGTCACCCGTGGTCACCGCCTCCATCGCCTCGCCCACCGCCGTGGACACCTGGGGATAGACCGGCAGCGCGGGCCGGTAGTGGGTGTGCTCCACGAGGGAAGTGAAGAAGGCGATCCCGGGCATCGACTTCAGGTACGCGGGGTCGCTCGCCACGTCCTCACGGACCGCGATCTGCGCGTCGGCGACGGCCCAGCGCACCGCGTTCTTCTTCTGCTGCATCGTCTTGATGAACTCGAAGGCGAGTTCCGGGTTGGCCGCCTTCTGCGGCACCGACCACGCCCAGCCGCCCGACATCGAGACCGTGCCGGGGGCCTTGCCGTGCTGGGTGGGCATCGGGGTCTGCCCCAACTCCCTCGACCACTCGGGCCATTCACGCCCGCCGCCCTTGGTCCAGTGCTGGCCGAGCCAGGAACCGTCCAGGGCGATGGCGAGCTTGCCTTCGGGCAGCCACTCGGTGCCCACGCTGGTGGGGACGTTCGCGTCCAGCGCGTCCGAGACCTCGGGGCCGAGCTTCTCGCCGTAGACGGTGCGCAGGAAGTCGAGCGAGTCCTCGAAGCCCTTGCCGCCCGCGACCCACTTATGGGCACCCGGGTCGTACAGCGGGTCCTCGCCGGTGCCGTAGAGCAGCATCTCGAAGCCCTGCATCACGGCCGCCTCACCGGGGGCCTTGCCGGTGTAGACGTTCAGCGGGACGACGCCGGGGACCTTCTTCTTGACGGTGCGGGCGGCGTCCAGGACCTCGTTCCAGTTCTTCGGTTTCCAGTTCTCGGGGAGCCCCGCCTTCTTGAAGACGCTCTTGTTGAACCACAGGGCGCGGGTGTCGGTGCCGACCGGCACTCCGTACGTCTTGCCGTCCTCCGCCTTCGCCGCGGCCTTGGCGGTGTCGGCGAACTTGTTCCAGTCGTCCCACTGCGCCAACTGCTCGTCCAGCGGCCGCAGATAGCCCGCCTTGATGTCGGCGTTGATCCGGAAGGTGTCCTCGAAGACGAGGTCGGGTGCGGTGCGCGGGGAGCGCATCATCTGCTGCGCCTTGGTGGCGTAGTCGTTGTCGGGCGCCTGGATCGGCACCAACTCGACCTTCTTGCCCGGGTGTTCCTTCTCGAACTGCTTCTTCATGTCCGCCAGATAGCGGTCCTTGTACCGGGTCTTGTTGTCGGTGCTGCGGTTGTAGGCGACCCGGACGGTGTCCGGATCGCTGCCCGAACCGCCGCCGCAGGCGCTCAGTGTGGCGGCGGTGAGGAGCAGAGTGCCGAGGAGTACGGGGGCGGTGGGGCGCACGGCGCGACCTCCCAAGTGACCGACAGTGGCCGGTGCGGTGCGCCACGTGAGGTGGCGCGCTCTGACCGGTGAACCTAAGGGCCACGTCGTACGGGGTCAATGGTCGTGCAGAGGTGTGCGGGGGGCGCCCGACAACGTTGTTGCCGTCCCGGATGCGATGTAACGCCCCGTCACGACCCCTTGGTCCACTGGTACTTCAGCTCGGGGCGGCCCACCTGGCCGTACTGCGGGCAGCGTTCGGCGCGGCCCGCGGTCACCAGGTGTTCCAGATACCGGCGCGCGGTGATCCGCGAGATCCCGGCCGCGGCGGCCGTCTCGGTGGCCGTCACCCCTTCGCCGGACTCGCGCAGGATCCGGGTGACCCGCTCCAGGGTCGGCGCGCTCAGGCCCTTCGGCAGCTGGGCCGGGCCGGGGGCGCGCAGCGCGGCGAGGGTACGGTCGACCTCGTCCTGGCCGCTCGCCTCGCCCGCCGCGGTGCGGAACTGGGCGTAGCGCTCCAGGCGTTCGCGCAGTGTGGCGAAGGTGAACGGCTTGAGCACGTACTGCACCACGCCCAGCGAGACGCCCTCCCGCACCACCGTCAGATCGCGCGCCGAGGTCACCGCGATCACATCCGCCCGGTGCCCGGCCGCCCGTAGCGCGCGCAGCAGCTGGAGCCCGTGCCCGTCGGGCAGATGCAGATCGAGCAGGACCAGATCGGCCCCGGTCCGCTCCAGGGCGCGCCGCGCCTCGGCCGCCGTGTACGCCGTGCCCACCACGGTGAACCCGGGCACCCGCTGGGTGTACAGGACGTGCGCGTCGGCCGCGACCGGGTCGTCCTCGACGACCAGGACCCGTACCGGCGAACGGGCCGCGCTCATCGGCGCACCGCCCCGGCGTCCGCCGCGCCCGCCGGGGACAGCGGCAGCCGTACGGTGAACTCGGCGCCGCCGTCGGCCGATTCGGCCAGCTCCAGGGTGCCGTTGTTGCGGTGCAGGGCCTGCTGGACCAGGGCGAGACCGAGCCCCCGGCCACCGGGCCCGGCGGGTTTGGTCGACCAGCCGCGCCGGAACAGCGCGCTGCGGTGCGCGGGTTCCACCCCGGGGCCGCTGTCCGCGACCCGCAGCAGCAGTGCCCCCTCGTCGGTACGGGCGGTGACCGTGACCCGGCCGAGCGGGGAGCCCTGCGCCGCGTCCAGGGCGTTGTCGAGCAAGTTGCCGAGGACGGTGACCAGGTCGCGGGCGGGCAGCGCGGCCGGGAGCAGCCCGTCGTCGAGACGGCTGTCGGGGGAGATGCGCAGCTCGACGCCGCGCTCGTTGGCCTGCGCTGCCTTGCCGAGAAGCAGCGCGGCGAGCACCGGCTCGGCGACCGCCGCCACCACCTGGTCGGTCAGCGCCTGGGCGAGTTCGAGTTCGGCGGTGGCGAAGTCCACGGCGTCCTGGGCGCGGCCCAGTTCGATCAGGGAGACCACCGTGTGCAGCCGGTTCGCGGCCTCGTGCGCCTGTGAGCGCAGCGCCTGGGTGAAGCCGCGCTCGGAGTCCAACTCGCCCATCAGCGACTGGAGTTCGGTGTGGTCGCGCAGGGTCACCACGGTGCCGCGCTGCTCCCCGCCGAGTACCGGCGAGGTGTTCACGACCAGTACCCGGTCCTCGGTCAGATGCAGCTCGTCGACGCGCGGCTCGGAGGCGAGCAGCGCCCCGGTGAGCCGGGTCGGCAGCCCCAGTTCGGCCACCGGGGTGCCCACGGCGGTCGCCTCCAGGCCGAGCAGCTCCCGCGCGCCGTCGTTGATCAGGGCGATCCTGCGCCGTCCGTCCAGCATCAGCAGGCCTTCCCGTACCGCGTGCAGGGTCGCCTGATGGTAGTCGTGCATCCGGCTCAGCTCGGCCGCGTTCATGCCGTGCGTATGGCGGCGCAGCCGGGCGTTGATCCAGTACGTGCCGAGGCCGCCGATCACCAGCGCGCCCGCCGCGACGAGCAGCACCAGCGCGACCTGCCCGCGCACCTGGGCGCTGATCGACTCGACCGTGATGCCCGCGCTGACCAGGCCCACGATCTCCTCGCCGTCCCGGATCGGGGTGACCACCCGCACCGAGGGCCCCAGGGTGCCGGTGTACGTCTCGGGGAACGTCTCGCCCTTCAGCGCCGGGCCGATGTGACCGAGGAAACGCTCGCCTATGCGCCGCTCGTCGGGGTGCGTCCAGCGGATCCCGCGGGTGTCCATGATCGTCACGAAGTCGACCGCGGTGTGCCTGCGCACCTGCTCCGCGTACGGCTGGAGCGCCGCCGAGGGGTTCTCCGTACGGGCCGCCTCGCGCACCGACGGCGAGTCGGCCACCGCGCGGGCCGCGGCCGTGGCCTGGCGGCGGGCCGCCTGCTCCGCCTGCCTGCTGTCGCTGAGGTACGCGAACAGCGCGCAGCCCGCGACCACCAGGGCCACGAGCACGACCTGCATCGCGAAGAGCTGGCCCGCCAGGGAACGCGAGCGCAGGAGGCGGAACGGCGAGGACGGCGAGAAATCAGCCATGCGCATCAGTGTGCGCCGGGTGCCTGCGTGAACGTAATGAACACAAGGGTGACCCAGCTCACGGGGGCCAGGCATAGTCACCGCAGTCGCCGGGCGTGACCGGACCGAGCCGCGTTCCGTACCGCCCCTGCCGGGGCGTCACCCCGCGTACCGCACTCGTGACGGGGTACACGCGGCCCGTACACCGCTCGTACGGAGATGTCCGGTACCTCGGACGGACAACGCACCGCCCGCACCGCTCGCGCGACCCCGCCCCGAAGCCGACCCACGCCGATCAAGGAGGCACCTCATGGCCGAGCCGCACACGGCCCCGACGAAGGTCGCACCCGGCGCCAAGCGCGCCCGTACCCACTACCTGTACCTGGCCGTGATCGTCGCCGTGGTGGCGGGCATCGCGGTCGGCTTCCTCGCGCCGGACACCGCGGTCGAGCTGAAGCCCATCGGCACCGGCTTCGTGAACCTGATCAAGATGATGATCTCCCCGATCATCTTCTGCACGATCGTGCTCGGTGTGGGCTCCGTACGGAAGGCCGCCAAGGTCGGCGCCGTCGGCGGACTGGCCCTGCTCTACTTCATGGCGATGTCGACGGTCGCCCTGGCCATCGGCCTGATCGTCGGCAACATCCTGGAGCCCGGCAGCGGCCTGCACGTCACCGAGGCGGTACGCGGCGCGGGCGAGGCCCAGGCCGAGGGCGCCAGCGAGTCGACCACCGAGTTCCTGCTCGGCATCATCCCGACCACGCTGGTCTCGGCGCTCACCGAGGGCGAGGTGCTCCAGACCCTGCTCGTGGCCCTGCTCGTCGGCTTCGGACTCCAGGCGCTCGGCGACGCGGGACGGCCGGTCCTCACCGGCATCGAGCACATCCAGCGGCTCGTCTTCCGGGTCCTGTCGATGGTCATGTGGGCGGCGCCGATCGGTGCCTTCGGCGCGATCGCGGCCGTCGTCGGCGAGACCGGCATCGACGCCCTCAAGTCGCTCGCGGTGATCATGGTCGGCTTCTACATCACCTGCGTCCTGTTCGTGGTGGTGATCCTCGGCACGCTCCTCAAGCTGTTCACCGGCGTCAACATCTTCCGGCTGCTCGGCTACCTCGGCCGCGAGTTCCTGCTGATCCTGTCGACCTCCTCCTCGGAGTCCGCGCTGCCGCAGCTCATCGCGAAGATGGAACACCTCGGCGTCAGCAAGCCGGTGGTGGGCATCACGGTGCCGACGGGCTACTCGTTCAACCTCGACGGCACGGCGATCTACCTCACGATGGCCTCGCTGTTCGTCGCCAACGCCATGGACGACCCGCTGACCGCGGGCGAGCAGATCTCCCTGCTCCTGTTCATGATCATCGCCTCCAAGGGTGCGGCGGGCGTCACCGGCGCCGGTCTGGCCACGCTCGCGGGCGGCCTCCAGTCGCACCGGCCCGAACTCCTCGACGGCGTCGGCCTGATCGTCGGCATCGACCGCTTCATGAGCGAGGCCCGCGCCCTCACCAACTTCGCGGGCAACGCGGTCGCCACGCTGCTCGTCGGCACCTGGACCGGCGAGGTCGACAAGGAGCGCGTGAGGTACGTGCTCGCGGGCCACGCGCCCTTCGACTACGCCAGGCTCGACCGGGCCGAGGACGGGTCGCACGCGGGCGGCCCGTCCGGCGGTGAGCCCGAGGACGCCCCGCTGCCGGGCGCTCGTGGCGGGGAGCAGGAGCCGGCCGGGAAGGTCCTGTAGCGGCCATGCGGTCGGCGGCGGCGACCGCGCTGCCAACACCGGGGCGGGCCAGGGGAGTTGCAAGTGCTCCCCGGCCCGCCCCGAGTGCGTGCGCGGGCCATCGAGTTCGGTGCTCTGACCTGGGGCGGGAGCGCCAATGTCCGCGTTCCGCAACAGCCGTAACAGCTCCGCACGGAGCTCAACCGTCCGGCGGGCACCGGCATCTCACCAGCCGAACCAAGCCGGTTCCTGGTCACGCCCGCCCACGGGCATGGGGGAAGAGAGAGTCACCATGAGCACGCTGCACGACAAGCGATCCCGCCGTACGCGCGCGGTCCGCCGCACCACCCGGGCCGCCGCGGGGCTGCTCGCCGTGTCCGCGATCGCGCTCGGCGCCACCGCCTGCGACGGCGACGACGCCGACTCCGGGAAGAAGCCCACCCCCGCCCAGTCCTCGGCCGCGTCCGACGGCGACAAGGGGGACGGCAAGCCGAGCCCCGACGCCTCGGAGCCCGCGGGCGGCGACAGCGGTTCGGACGACGGCGACAAGGGCACCGACAAGGACAAGCCGAGCCCGGCCCCCGAGCCGAGCAAGACCGAGGACGGCGAGAGCCCGGACCAGGCCGGGTACACCTGCGAGAAGCTGCCGCACGAGAGCAAGATCCCGACGATGGAGCGGGCGGTCCTCGGCTTCCTGCAGAACTACAAGGACGCGAAGCTCGACGGCAGCAGCGGTGCCGGCCGCAGCGCGGACCAGGTCCGCGAGGACCACATCATGCCCGACTACCTGAAGAAGCTCGAGGACTGGGAGAAGAGCAACCACGCGGACGGCGTCTTCCGCGCGCAGAACGTCCCGAACTGCTGGGACACCGAGGTCCTGGAGGAACTCCCGGACAGCGGCGGCAAGAAGGGCCAGGTGCAGGCCACCTTCAAGTACGGCAACGACGGCAAGCAGAAGACCGTCGTGGTCTACGAGATCTCGTACTGGGAGAAGGGCGACGGCCACGCCATCTCGGACATCACCGAGAAGTAGGCCCTGGTGAGCCGACCCGCCGGGGTCGGCTGACGCCCTCGGGCAGCGCGGTGGGCCGGACGGAACCTCTTCCGTCCGGCCCACCGCCGTTTCGTCGTGGTCGGGTCGGTGCTCCTCGGAACGGCGGCGCGAGGCGGTCCGTGCCACAGTGGCAAGTGGGGGCGAGGAACGCATGCCCGGAGGTGGCACATGCCCGAGATCACAGAGCCCTACCTCCCCGGTACCCCCTGCTGGGTCGATCTGATGGCCGACGACCAGCGCGCCGCGATCGACTTCTACGGCGAACTGTTCGGCTGGAGCGGCGAGTTGGGCCCCGAGGAGTTCAAGGGCTACGCCGTGATGGAGAAGGACGGCCGAGCGGTCTGCGGGATCGGGCCGAAGATGAGCCCCGAGGGCGCGCCCGAACCGCCGCACGTCTGGACGACCTATCTGGCCACCGAGGACTCGGACGAGTCGCTGCGTCGTGCCCGTAGTGCCGGGGGCACGGTATTGGTCGAGAGCATGGATGTCGGAAATCGCGGCAGGATGGCCGTTCTGGCCGATTCGGTCGGCGCGATTTTCGGCCTCTGGCAGGCCGGTGAATTCGCGGGAGCGGCACTGGTGAACGAACCGGGATCATTGCTGTGGAACAGCTGCGAGACCCGCGATCCGAAGACCGCCGGGGAATTCTACGAGCAGGTCTTCGGCCTGGAGAGCCGGAGGATTCCGGGCTCCGAGGGCGCCCTCGCCCTGGTGCCGAGCGGCACCGACCGGCCCGTCGGCAGTATCGACGACCTGGGCGAGCACGCTCCGCATGTGCCGCCGTTCTGGATGACCACCTTCGCCTGTGACGATGTCGAAGCCCTGGTCACGGCCGCGAGCCGGCGGGGCGGCGAGGTCCTCGGCCCGCCCGAGGACACGCCCTACGGCCGGGCGGCGGGGCTGCACGATCCCTGGGGCGGCATGTTCGGCGTCATGCAGGTCGCGGAGGGCTGAGCGCTCACGCGCCGGCGCCATCGGACCGGGGACCGCGGCCGGACCGCGCGCACAAAAAGAAATCCCCCGGCGAATTGACAGCCGGGGGATTTCTCTGCGTACATTGAGTCTTTCGCGAACGTGCGGCTCTCATCTGGGCGGCATATTCGGGAAGTTGACTGCGGTCAGTATATGTGGGCGGGAGTGAATGTGTCAAACAGAGAATGTCCGGATGTCGAATTGCGGCAGGAACAGCAATTCGTCGACCGGCTCTATGCGCGGGTGGACGCCCTGCGCGGCGAGGCGGAGCGGTCCGTGGACGGTGCTCTGACCGATGTCGGCAAGGGGCTTCAGGCCCGGCTGGAACGCGACGTTCTGGTGGCCGAGCGCTCCGGGCTGCTCGCGGCGCTGAACGCGGTGGACGGTTCCCTGTGCTTCGGCCGGGTCGACCTGGCCGCGGGGGAGGACGGCAGCACCCCGGGGCCGAGCCACCACATCGGCCGGATCGGAATCCGGGAGGACGACGAGGAGCACACCCCGATCCTCATCGACTGGCGCGCCCCGGTCGCCCGCCCCTTCTACCTGGCCACCGGGCACACCCCGATGGGGCTGCGCCGCAGGCGTCATCTGACCACCGAGGGCCGTACCGTCACCGCCCTGCACGACGAGATCCTCGACCTCGGGGACCACACCCGCACCGGCCACGAGGACCCCACCGGCGACGCGGTCCTGCTCGCCGCCCTCGACTCGGCGCGCACCGGACGGATGGGCGACATCGTGCGCACCATCCAGGCCGACCAGGACCGCATCATCCGCGCCCCGCACCGCGGTGTGCTGGTGGTGGAGGGCGGCCCCGGTACCGGCAAGACGGCGGTCGCGCTGCACCGGGCCGCGTATCTCCTGTACGAGCACCGGGAGTTGCTGGCCCGCCGTGCCGTGCTGATCGTCGGACCCAACCCCGCCTTCCTCGGCTACATCGGCGAGGTGCTGCCCTCGCTCGGTGAGACGGGAGTGCTGCTCGCCAGCCTCGGCGAACTGTTCCCGGGGCTGCGCGCGCGGGGCACCGAGAGCCCGTACACCGCCGCCGTGAAGGGCCGCACCGAGATGGCCGAGGCCCTGGCCCTCGCGGTGCGCGACCGGCAGCACATCCCCGAGCCGGGGCAGCCGCTGGTGATCGCCCATGAGGACGGCGACCTGATCCTGGACTGGGAGACCGCCTACGAGGCACGGCAGGCGGCCCGCGACACCCTGCTCCCGCACAACCTCGCCCGCCCGCACTTCGCCTTCCGGATCATCGACTCACTGACCGACCAACTCGTCGAACGCATCGGCGCCGACCCCTACGGCGGCCCGAACTTCCTCGGCCTGGACGACCGCGCCCAGCTCGGCAAGGGCATCGCGGCCAGCGCCGAAGTCCACGCCGCCATCGACGAGTTGTGGCCCGAGCTGTCCCCGCGGCAGTTCGTGTCCGACTTCCTCGCCGACCCCGTGTACCTCCCCGAGCAGGACACCGAGGCGCTGCGCCGCGCACCCGGCTCGCCCTGGACACCGGCCGACGTACCGCTGCTCGACGAGGCCGCGGAACTGCTCGGGCACGACGACAGCGCCGCCCTCGCTGCCGCCGAGGCGGAGCGCCAGGAACGGATCGCCTACGCGCAGGGCGTCCTCGAACTCTCGCGCGGCTCGGAGAGCTACGAGTTCGAGGACGAGGAGTCCGAGCTGCTGTCCGCGCACGACATCATCGACGCCGAGCGGATGGCCGAGCGCCACGAGGAGGACGACCACCGCAGCGCGGCCGAACGCGCCGCCGCCGACCGGACCTGGGCCTTCGGGCACATCATCGTCGACGAGGCGCAGGACCTGTCGCCGATGGCGTGGAGGTTGCTCATGCGGCGCTGCCCGACCCGGTCCATGACCCTGGTCGGCGATCCGGCACAGACCGCCGAGACGACCGGGGCGGGTGCGGCGCCCCCGCGGGGCGCGGCCGCCGAGGGGGCACGTACCTGGCAGGAGATCCTGGAGCCGTACGTGGGCGACCGCTGGGAGCACACCCGGCTCGGCGTCAACTACCGCACGCCCGCCGAGATCATGGCACTCGCGGCCGCCGTACTGCGGGCCGAGCACCCCGCCTTCGAACCGCCGGTCTCGGTCCGCGCGACCGGCACCCGGCCCTGGGCGAAGGCGAGTTCGGACCTCGCGGCCACCGTGGCCGAGGCGGCGGCCGGGGAGATTCCCGAGGAGGGCCGCCTCGCGGTGATCGCCCCGCGCGCCCTGCACGAGGAGATCGCCGCCCGGCTGCCGGACGTACGCGCGGGCGAGGAGCCCGACCTCACCCGGCATCTGGTGCTGCTCGACCCGCGCCAGGCCAAGGGCCTCGAATTCGACCGGGTGATCGTGGTCGAGCCGGGGACCCTGCCGACCAGCGATCTGTACGTGGCGCTGACCCGGGCCACCCAGTCGCTCGGTCTGGTCCACAGCGGGGAGTTGCCCGAGCCGCTGCGCGCCGCGCTGGCCGAGGTACCGGTGTGAGGGACGGTGGGCCCGCCGGGAGCGGGCCCACCGGTTTTGGTGTTCAGGCGGGGCGCAGCCAGACCGTCGCGAGCGGCGGCAGGGTGAGCCGGATGCTCGCCGGACGGCCGTGCGCGCCCAGCGGTTCGGGCCGCAGCGGGCCGGTGCCGGTGGCGACGCCGCTGCCGCCGAAGCGTTCCTCGTCGGTGTTGAGGATCTCGCGCCAGGCCCCGACCTCCTCGGGGACGCCGAGCGGGTACGCGTGCCGCACCACCGGTGAGAAGTTGGAGACCGAGAGCAGGGGCGACCCGGCGGCGTCGTAGCGGAAGTGGGCGAAGACGTTGTCCTCGGCCGCGTCGCCGGTCACCCAGGAGAAGCCGGACGGTTCGGTGTCGCGCTGCCACAGCGAAGGCTCGCGCCGGTAAAGGGAGTTGAGCTCGCGCACCAGGTCGCGCATGCCGCGGTGGTCGGGCTCGGCGCCGTAGGCCGGGTCGAGCAGCCACCAGTCCGGGCCGTGCCCCTCGGACCACTCCGCGCCCTGTCCGAACTCCTGCCCCATGAACAGGAGTTGCTTGCCCGGGTGGGACCACATGAAGCCCAGATAGGCGCGGGCGTTCGCGCGCTGCTGCCACCAGTCGCCGGGCATCTTTGAGACCAGGGCGCCCTTGCCGTGCACCACTTCGTCGTGCGAGATCGGCAGGACGTAGTTCTCGCTGTACGCGTACACCATCGAGAAGGTCATCTCGTTGTGGTGGAACCTGCGGTGCACCGGCTCGTGCGCGACATAGCCGAGCGAGTCGTGCATCCAGCCCATGTTCCACTTCAGTCCGAAGCCGAGCCCGCCGAAGCCGCCCGGGCCGGTGTGGTGGGTGGCCCGGGTGACGCCGTCCCAGGCGGTGGACTCCTCGGCGATGGTGATCACCCCGGGCACCCTGCGGTACACGGTGGCGTTCATCTCCTGGAGGAAGGCGACCGCGTCCAGGTTCTCCCGGCCGCCGTGCTCGTTGGGCGCCCACTCGCCGGGCTCGCGCGAGTAGTCGAGGTAGAGCATCGAGGCGACCGCGTCCACCCGCAGCCCGTCGATGTGGAACTCCTGGCACCAGTAAACGGCGTTGGCCACAAGGAAGTTGCGCACCTCCTTGCGGCCGTAGTCGAACTCCAGGGTGCCCCAGTCGGGGTGCGCGGCCCGGCGCGGGTCCGCGTGCTCGTACAGCGGGCGGCCGTCGAACTCGGCCAGCGCCCAGTCGTCGCGCGGGAAGTGCGCGGGCACCCAGTCCATGAGGACCCCGATGCCCGCCCGGTGCAGGGCGTCGATCAGGTACTTGAAGTCGTCGGGCGTGCCCATGCGTGAGGTCGGCGCGTAGAACCCGGTCACCTGGTAGCCCCAGGAGCCGCCGAAGGGATGCTCGGCCACCGGCATGAACTCGACGTGCGTGAAGCCCAGTTCGCGTACGTACTTGGGCAGTTGCGCGGCGAGCTGACGGTACGTCAGACCTGGCCGCCAGGAGGCGAGATGGACCTCGTACACGGAGAACGGCGCCTCGTGCACGGGGAGTTTGCCGCGTCGACCGAGCCAGTCCTCGTCGTGCCACTCGTGGTGCGAGCTGTGCACGACCGAGGCGGTGGCGGGCGGGACCTCGGCGCGGCGGGCCATCGGGTCGGCGCGCAGGGTCTTGGAACCGTCGGGCCGGGTGATCTCGAACTTGTACAGCTCGCCCTCGCCGACGGCGGGCAGGAACAGCTCCCACACCCCGCTGGAGCCGAGCGAACGCATCGGCGCGGCCGTGCCGTCCCAGTAGTTGAAGGAGCCGCAGACCCGTACCCCGCGTGCGTTCGGCGCCCACACGGTGAACCGGGTCCCGGTCACCCGCTCGTGCACCATCGGCTCGGCACCGAGCGCCTTCCACAGTTCCTCGTGGCGGCCCTCGCCGATCAGATGCAGGTCGAACTCGCCCAGGGCGGGCAGGAATCCGTACGGGTCCTGGATCTCGTGCCCGGTGCCGTCGTAGTCGACGAGCAGCCGGTACTCGGGCACCGAACGCAGCGGCAGCACCCCGGAAAAAAACCCCTCGCCGTCGTGGTGGAGTTCGCCCCGCATGCCCTCGACGAGCACCGTGACGGAGGTGGCGTACGGCCGCAGCGCGCGGAAGACCACGCCGTCGGCGACGGGGTGCGCGCCGAGCACCGCGTGCGGGTCGTGGTGGGTGCCGTCGAGCAGCCGCCGCCGGTCCTCGCCGGAGAGGGCAGCCGGGCCGGGCTCGGGGGCGGGCGGGAGATCGGGGGTGGTGGCGGCCGCGGTGCCGGACCTGTCGGTGCCGATGGCCGGGGCGGTGGCGGTGATCGCGTCGGTGCCGGGGGCCGATCCCGAGGTGCGGGCGCTGGCGCGGCGCGTACCGGCGACTGGTCGTGCGGTGCCCAACTCCTGTCGGGTGCCCCGGAGTTCCGGTGGCGCGGCGCGCGTCGGTGCCGGGGCCGGTGCCGCGCGGTCGGTGTCCGTACGCGTGACCGCAGCGGTGCCGGGGCCCAGGTCGGCGAAGTCGAGTGTGCCGAGTCTGCGGACCGGCGGGGGAGTGGCCGGTAGTGGCGAGGGTGTGTCCTGCGGCAGGGGGCGGTGGTCGGCGGAGCGGTCGGGGAACGGGCTGGGGGTCACGGGGTTGCCTCCTCGGGGGCGGGCAGGTCGGCGGCTTGCTCGCCTGCGGCTGCGAGGCGGCGGACGGCGGCCAGGGGTACGGAGACCCAGTCGGGCCTGTTGCGGGATTCGTAGACGACCTCGTAGACCGCCTTGTCGGTCTCGTAGGCGCGCAGCAGTACGGCGTCGGCACGCGGATCGCGGCCACAGACCTCGGCGTACCCGGCGCAGTACGCGGCCCGGCAGTCGGTCGCCCAGTCGGGGGACCAGGGCCGGTTGGTGCGGGCCGCGTAGTCGAAGGACCGGAGTATCCCGGCGACGTCGCGCAACGGGGGCTGGGGCAGGCGGCGTTCGGCCAGCGGGCGGGCGGGTTCGCCCTCGAAGTCGATCACCGCCCACTCGCCGGAGGGCAGGCGCAGACACTGCCCGAGGTGCAGATCGCCGTGCACCCGCTGCACCGTTCCGTGCACCCGGTGCGGATCGAGTGCGGTCAGGGAGGTGAACGCGCGGCGCAGCCGGGGTGCGAACTCCCGTAGTTCGGGGACCACTTGGGCCGAGGCTTCCAGGCGGTCGGTCATGGCGCGGGCCAGTACCGCGAGCTGCGGGCGGCCGAGGGCGACGGTCGGCAGGGACCGGCCGAGCGAGGCGTGCACCGCGGCGGTGGCCCGGCCGAGCGCGTACGCCTCCTCGGTGAACGGGCGCCGCGCGGCGAGCGAGTCGAGTGCCAGCCGCCAGCCGTCCTCGGCGCCGCTGAGGTACGGGGTGAGCACCCCGAGGACCGAGGTGTCGGCGGCGCGGCCGTGGCCGTGGCCCGCCGTCGCGTCGGCGAGGAACCAGGCGGCCGGGGCGGGGACCTGGCGGCAGCCGTCCCGGGCGAGCACCAGCGGCAGTTCCAGGTCCGGGTTGACGCCCGGGACCACTCTGCGCAGCAGCTTGAGGATGAACGTATCTCCATAGACCAGCGAGGAGTTGGACTGCTCGGCGCCGAGTACGCGCGAGGGCAGACCGGCCGGGATCGTCACGTCCCGATCGTGCTCGAAGCGCAGGTGGCCGATCCGGGCCCGGGTGCGCAGCGCCTCCAGGAGCACCCGCGCGAGCCGCGGATCGTGCAGCGCCTCGTACACGCTCTGGCCGCGCAGCGGACCCCGGGTGGCGCGGCCGATGAGGGCGGGGGCGAGGTGGCGGGGGAGCACCCGGTGCGTACCGAGCAGGAGTTGGTAGCAGTCCGCCGTGGGCGGGGCGGCCGGTTCGGTGGAGCCCGGGGGCTGTTCGACGCGGACCAGGAGATGGATCAGGCGCTGCGCGGCCGAGGGCGGCAGCAGGTCGGTGGCCGTGACCAGGGCGAAGCCGGTGAGGGGGCGGCCCTTTCCGGCGAACCATCGCTGGCGGGGCAGCCACTCGTGCAGCAGCGGGGCGAGCGATTCGATGAGGCCGTGGCCATGGCCGTTGCCCTGGGTGTCGCTGTGGTCGCGGCCCGGGTGCCGGAGGGGGGCGGTTCCCGTACGGGCAACGGCTTCCGGCATGGCTCGCGTCCTTTCCGGGGCGCGCATGGGCGAGGAACGAATGCGGCCCGATCCGATGAAATCCTCATCAGTCTCTCGAAAGAGTGTGATGAGCACATGTCGACGCGGTGGGAGTACCCCCGGACGGAGTCCGGGGTCACACCGGCCCGCGCCGCGCCGCCCGCGCCGGACGCCGGCCCGCGCGGGCTCACCTCCCCGCGCGGGCCGCTCCGCCCGACTCGCTACGCCGTCGTCACCGGCTCGCGCCGCAGCCGGAACCAGTAGAAGCCGTGGCCCGCCAGCGTCAGCAGATACGGCAGTTCACCGATGGCGGGGAAGCGCACCCCGCCGATCAGTTCGACCGGGTGCCGCCCGTTGAACTCGCGCAGGTCCAGCTCGGTGGGCTGCGGGAAGCGCGAGAAGTTGTTCACGCACAGCACCAGGTCGTCGTCGTCCGCGGCCGAAGGCGCCTCGCGCAGAAAGGCCAGAACTGCCGGGTTGGAGGAGGGCAGTTCGGTGTACGTGCCGAGGCCGAAGGCCGGGTTCTGCTTGCGGATCTCGATCATCCGGCGCGTCCAGTGCAGCAGCGAGGACGGCGAGGACATCGAGGCCTCGACATTGGTGACCTGGTAGCCGTAGACCGGGTCCATGATCGTCGGCAGGAAGAGCCGCCCGGGATCGCTGGAGGAGAAGCCCGCGTTGCGGTCCGGCGTCCACTGCATCGGGGTGCGCACCGCGTCCCGGTCGCCGAGCCAGATGTTGTCGCCCATCCCGATCTCGTCGCCGTAGTAGAGGATCGGCGAGCCGGGCAGCGAGAGCAGCAGCGCGGTGAACAGTTCGATCTGGTTGCGGTCGTTGTCGAGCAGCGGGGCGAGCCGCCTGCGGATGCCGATGTTGGCGCGCATCCGCGGGTCCTTGGCGTACTCCGCGTACATGTAGTCGCGCTCCTCGTCGGTGACCATCTCCAGGGTCAGCTCGTCGTGGTTGCGCAGGAAGATGCCCCACTGGCAGCCGGACGGGATCGCCGGGGTCTTGGCCAGGATCTCCGAGACCGGGTAGCGCGACTCGCGCCGTACGGCCATGAAGATCCGCGGCATCACCGGGAAGTGGAACGCCATGTGGCACTCGTCGCCGCCCTTGGCGTAGTCGCCGAAGTAGTCGACGACGTCCTCGGGCCACTGGTTGGCCTCGGCGAGCAGCACCGTGTCCGGGTAGTGCTGGTCGATTTCGGCGCGTACCCGGCGCAGCATCTCGTGGGTGGCGGGCAGGTTCTCGCAGTTGGTGCCCTCCTCGGCGTACAGGTAGGGCACCGCGTCCAGGCGGAAGCCGTCGATGCCGAGGTCGAGCCAGAACTTCAGGGCGGCCAGGATCTCCTCCTGCACGGCCGGGTTCTCGTAGTTGAGGTCGGGCTGGTGCGAGAAGAAGCGGTGCCAGTAGTACTGCTTGCGGACCGGGTCGAAGGTCCAGTTGGAGGCCTCGGTGTCGACGAAGATGATCCGCGCGTCCGCGTACTGCTTGTCGTCGTCGGCCCAGACGTAGTAGTCGCCGTAAGGCCCGTCCGGATCCTTGCGGGACTCCTGGAACCAGTGGTGCTGGTCGCTGGTGTGGTTCATGACGAAGTCGATGATCACGCGCATGCCCCGCTGGTGGGCACCGTCGACGAACTCCACGAAGTCGGCGAGGTCGCCGAACTCGGGCAGTACCGAAGTGTAGTCGGCGACGTCGTAACCCCCGTCGCGCAGCGGCGACTTGAAGAACGGCGGCAGCCACAGGCAGTCGACGCCGAGCCACTGGAGGTAGTCCAGTTTGGAGGTGATGCCCTTGAGGTCGCCGATGCCGTCACCGTTGCTGTCCTGGAAGGAACGGACCAGGACCTCGTAGAAGACGGCGCGTTTGAACCAGTCCGGGTCCCGGTCCCGGTCCGGGGTGTCCTCGAACTTGTCCGGTACGGGCTCGTTGACGATCATGATGCGGCTGATCCTCCTGACCTGGTCGGTGCGGACCGTCGGCAGCCCTCGCCCCGCTCCGCGTGCCCGGCGGGCGGCGCGTCGGCGTGGGCGGGCTGGCGGTCCGCGGTGCGGCGGACGAGAACGTGCGCGGGCCGCGTACCGGGATCGAGCCGTACGTAGTTGGACCGCCCCCACCGGTAGGTCTCACCGGTGAGTTCGTCGCGCACGAGCAGCGGTTCGTGCCAGTCGAGGCCGAGCCGCGGCAGGTCCAGGTCGACGGTGGCCTCCTGGACGTGGTGGGGATCGAGGTTGACCACCACGAGCACGGTGTTGGTGCCGCTCCGCTTGGAGTACGCGAGCACGGCCTCCTTGTCCGTCTCGTGGAAGTGCAGGTCGCGCAGCTGCTGAAGGGCCGGGTTCAGTCGCCGGATCCGGTTCAGGGCGGTGATCAGCGGGGCGATGCTGCGGCCCTCGCGTTCGGCCGACTCCCAGTCGCGCGGCCGGAGTTGGTACTTCTCCGAGTCCAGGTACTCCTCGCTGCCCGGCCCGGCCGGCGTCGCCTCGCACAGCTCGTAGCCGCTGTACACACCCCAGCTCGGGGAGAGCGTCGCGGCGAGCACGGCGCGCGTCTCGAAGGCGGAACGGCCGCCGTTTTGCAGGTACGCGGGCAGGATGTCGGGGGTGTTCACGAAGAAGTTGGGCCGCATGTACGAGGCGGTCTCACCGGACAGCTCGGTGAGGTAATCGGTCAGCTCCCGCTTGGAGTTGCGCCAGGTGAAGTACGTGTACGACTGCTGGAAGCCGACCGCGGCGAGGGTGCGCATCATCGCGGGCCGGGTGAAGGCCTCGGCCAGGAAGATCACGTCCGGGTCGCGGCCGTTGACCTCCGCGATCACCCGCTCCCAGAACACCACCGGCTTGGTGTGCGGATTGTCGACCCTGAAGACGCGCACCCCGTGGTCCATCCAGAAGCGCAGCACCCGCACCGTCTCGCGGACCAGGCCCGCCATGTCCTTGTCGAAGGCGATCGGGTAGATGTCCTGGTACTTCTTCGGCGGGTTCTCGGCGTACGCGATCGTTCCGTCCGGCCGGTGGTGGAACCACTGAGGGTGCTCGGTGACCCAGGGGTGGTCCGGCGAGCACTGGAGCGCGAAGTCCAGGGCCACCTCCAGACGCAGATCGGTGGCCCGCCGCACGAAGTCGTCGAAGTCCGCCAGGGTGCCGAGGTCCGGGTGCACCGCGTCGTGGCCGCCGTCGGCCGAGCCGATCGCCCAGGGCACCCCGACGTCCTCGGGGCCCGCCGACAGGGAGTTGCCCGGGCCCTTGCGGAAGGTGGTGCCGATCGGGTGCACCGGCGGCAGGTACACCACGTCGAAGCCCATCGCCGCGATCGCCGGGAGCCGCTCGGCGGCGGTGCGGAAGGTGCCGCTCACCGGGGGCCTGCCCGGCTCGAGAACGGCCCCCTCCGAGCGCGGGAAGAACTCGTACCAGGAACCGAACAGCGCCCGCCTGCGCTCGACGAGCAGCGGATGTTCGCCCGAGGAGGTGACCAGCTCGCGCAGCGGATACCGGGCCAGCACCCGGTCCACCTCGGGGGTCAGGGCCGCGGCCAGCCGGGCGGAGGCCGGGCGGCCGCGGTCGCGCAGGGCGTCGGCCGCGCCGAGTACCGCATCGCGCTGACCGTCCGTCTTCGGCACGCCCTCGGCGGCGCGTTCGTGCAGCAGGGCGCCCTCCTCCAGGACCAGCTCGGTGTCCGTCCCCGCCGGGATCTTGACCTGCGCGTGAGCGCGCCAGGTGGTCACCGGATCGCTCCACGCCTCGATCTCGTACGTCCAGCGGCCCTCCTCGGCCGGGGCGACCAGGGCGCCCCACCGGTCGGTGCCGGGCGCGAGTTCGCGCAGGGGGGTCCACGGTCCGCCGCGGCCGTCCGGGTCGCGCAGGACCACGTTGGCGGCGACCGCGTCGTGACCCTCCCGGAAGACGGTCGCGCTGATCTCGAAGACCTCGCCGGCGACGCACTTGGCCGGACTGGTGCCGCAGGCGACCAGAGGGCGGACGTCGAGGACGGGGATGCGGCCGATCATGTGATCACCTGAGGTTGTGCGGGGCGGGCGGTTGACGGGGGAGGGCTTGCGCCCTTTGTAGCCCTGACAGGGAGCTCTCACGAGTTGCGGCCCTCACCACTCCAGTGCGCGTTCACTCCTACGGAGCCGCCCGCGTCACGCCCGGACGGGTGACGGACCGGCGCGGGCGTTGACGCCCGTTGGTGCTGTCGGGGGTGCTCGACGGGTGCTCGTTGACCGGGGTCGTGAGGTGCTCGGGGGTGTTCCTGGCGTCGCGGGTACGGACCTCGTGCGCGACCCGGGGTGTCGTCCCCGGCCCGGCCCTCGGCCCGTACCGCAGGAGCCTTCCCCCCGCTTTTCTCGCGGCAATCCGCCGCCCCGCCCGCTACTCGCGCGTACCGGGCGCACGCCCCGCCCGCCGGCCGCTGGTGCCTGACTGGAGGATCTTCCGCGCGCCCTGTCCGCGCCCTGTGCGTCCGCGCCGTGCGCGTGGACCGGTCCGCCGGGCACGCGTGACGCTTCCGCCCGGCGTCCGTCCCGCGTCGGTCCGGGCGTCCGTCCCGCGTCGGTCCGGGCGTCCGTCCCGCCTCGGTCCGGCGTCCGTCCCGCTTCCGCCCCGCGACGCACCGGCCACGGGTTCCCCGGCGCCGTCCGCTTCGGGCGCGAAGGTGGGCTCGTGAAGGCAATCCGTAGGTTCACCGTCCGTCCCGTCCTGCCCGAGCCGCTGGCCCCGCTCAGCGAACTCGCCCGCAACCTGCGCTGGTCCTGGCACCCGGGAACACGCGCCCTGTTCCGCTCCGTCGACCCGGAGACCTGGGAGGCCGTCGCGGGCGACCCGGTGCGCCTGCTCGGCGGGGTCCCGCCCGCGCGGCTCGCCGAACTCGCCGCCGACCCCGGATTCCTCAGCGCCCTGCGCACCGAGCACGACGGGCTGCGGGACTACGTCGAGGGCCCGCGCTGGTACCAGGGCCAGAGCGGCGAACTGCCCGTCGCCGTCGCGTACTTCTCGCCCGAGTTCGGCATCACCGCGGCCCTGCCGCAGTACTCGGGCGGGCTCGGCATCCTCGCGGGCGACCACCTCAAGGCCGCCAGCGACCTCGGTGTCCCGCTGATCGGCGTCGGGCTGCTCTACCGGCACGGCTACTTCCGCCAGTCGCTCTCCCGCGAGGGCTGGCAGCAGGAGCACTATCCGGTACTCGACCCGCACGAACTCCCGCTGACCCTGCTGCGCGAGCACGACGGCGGCCCGTCACTGATCGGGCTCGCCCTGCCCGGCGGGCGGGTGCTGCGGGCCCGGGTCTGGCAGGCCCAGGTGGGCAGGGTGCCACTGCTGCTGCTCGACTCCTCGGTCGAGGACAACGACCGCGCCGGACGCGATGTCACCGACCGGCTCTACGGCGGCGGCAGCGAGCACCGGCTGCTCCAGGAGATGCTGCTCGGCATCGGCGGGGTGCGCGCCGTGCGCCGCTACTGCCGCCTCACCGGCCACCCGGAGCCCGAGGTCTTCCACACCAACGAGGGCCACGCGGGCTTCCTCGGCGTCGAGCGCATCCACGAACTCGTCGCCCGGGACATGGACTTCGGCGCCGCCCTCGAACGCGTCGCCGCCGGGACGGTGTTCACCACCCACACCCCGGTCCCGGCCGGGATCGACCGCTTCGACCGGCACCTGGTCGCCCGTCACTTCGGGGCGGACGGCGAGGTACCGGGCCTGGACGTGGACCGGATCCTCGACCTCGGCTCCGAGCGCGGGCAGGGCGGCGACCCGCAGGTCTTCAACATGGCCGTGATGGGACTGCGGCTCGCCCGCCGCGCCAACGGTGTCTCGCTGCTGCACGGCGGCGTCAGCCGGGAGATGTTCGCGGGGCTGTGGCCCGGCTTCGACGTGGGCGAGGTGCCGATCACCTCCCTCACCAACGGCGTCCACGCACCGACCTGGGTCGCCCCCGAGGTCCGCGCCCTCGGCGCCCGGCAGATCGGCGAGGAACGCGCCGAGGAGGCACTGACCGTCGGCGGCACCGCACCCTGGGACACGGTCGCCGACCGGGACATCTTCGAGCTGCGCCGGGTCCTGCGCGGCCAGCTCGTCGGCGAGGTACGGCGGCGGCTGTACGACTCCTGGCGCCAGCGCGGTGCCGGAGCGGCCGAACTCGGCTGGATCGACAGGGCACTCGACCCCGACGTCCTCACCATCGGCTTCGCCCGACGGGTCCCCTCGTACAAGCGGCTCACCCTCATGCTGCGCGACCGCGACCGGCTGCGGGAGCTGCTGCTGCACCCCGAACGCCCGGTGCAGATCGTGGTCGCGGGCAAGGCGCACCCGGCCGACGACGGCGGCAAGCGCCTGGTCCAGGAACTCGTCCGCTTCACCGACGAACCTCGGGTACGCGAACACATCGTCTTCCTGCCCGACTACGGGATGGGCCTGGCCGAGAAGCTCTACCCCGGCTGCGACGTCTGGCTGAACAACCCGCTGCGCCCGCTGGAGGCCTGCGGCACCTCCGGGATGAAGGCGGCGCTCAACGGCTGCCTCAACCTCTCGGTCCTGGACGGCTGGTGGGACGAGTGGTACGAGCCGGACTTCGGCTGGGCCATTCCCACCGCCGACGGCGCCACCACCGACGAGGAGCGCCGCGACGACCTGGAGGCGCAGGCGCTGTACGAGCTCCTGGAACAGCGCGTCGCCCCCCGCTTCTACGAGCGCGGCGAGGACCAACTGCCCACCCGCTGGATCGAGATGGTCCGCCGTACGCTCACCCGCCTCGGTCCCAAGCTGCTCGCCGGACGCATGGTGCGCGAGTACGTGGAGCTGCTCTACGCGCCCGCGGCCCGCGCCCAGCGCCTGATGGACGAGCCCGCCGCCCGCGAACTCGCCTGGTACAAGGGCCGGTTGCGGGCGGCCTGGCCGCAGGTGGCGGTCGAGCACGTGGAGGCCTCCACCGGTGCGGCCACCGCCGAACTGGGCACCGAGGTGAGCCTGCGGGTGGGCGTACGTCTCGGTGAACTCACCCCCGACGACGTGGAGGTACAGGCGGTCACCGGCCGTGTGGACTCCGCCGACCGCATCTCCGGGGCCGCCACCACCGCACTCAAACCGGCCAAGGGCCCCGACCTGGACGGGCGTTGGGTGTACGAGGGCCCGCTCACCCTGGACCGCACCGGGCCGTTCGGCTACACGGTCCGCGTCCTGCCCGCGCACCGGCTGCTCGGCTCACCTGCCGAAATGGGGCTGGTGGCCTGGCCGTTGGAGGGTGCGGGGGAGTCGTCAGGGGTGCTGATGCGCTGAGCGGGGCGCGGCGGGAGCCGCCAACACGTGTGCTGTGGTGCCGAGTTGCGAGCCGCGCGACGCACCTGGCCGGAAAATGGTGCGGGCGACGCCCGGGGACCTGTTTCGTCCCCGGGCGTCGCCCGGTCATACGAGGGTGCGGCCCCAACCGGCCTGCACCCAGAGGGTGTTACCTCACTTCACGTCCACACCGGTCCAGGCGGCCTCGACGCCCTTGACCTCGGCGCCGTCGGCACCGTAGAGGTCGGTGGCGGCCTTGACCGTGGCCTCGCGGGCGCCCTTGTAGTCGGTGGTGGAGGTCATGTACTCGGTGAGGGCCTTGAACCAGATCTTCTCGGCCTTGTCGCGGCCGATGCCCTCGACCTTCTCGCCGTTCTTGGTGGGCGAGTTGTACTTCACACCGTCGATCTCCTTCTCACCGCTGCCCTCGGACAGCAGGTAGAAGAAGTGGTTGGCGATACCCGAGGAGTGGTGCACGTCCTCGTTGCCCGCCTCGGCGGTCCAGTAGTCCAGGGACTTGCCGTCCTTGCTGGGCTCGTCCATGTAACGGAGCGGCGTGCCGTCACCGTTGATGTCGATCATCTCGCCGACCATGTAGTCGCCCTTGTCCTTCTCGTTCTTGGCGCCGAACTCGACGGCAGCCGCGAAGATGTCGGACGTGGCCTCGTTCAGGCCGCCGGACTCACCGCTGTACTCCAGGTTGGCGGTGGCCGAGGTGACACCGTGCGTCATCTCGTGGGCGGCCACGTCGATCGAGGTGAGCGGCTTCTTGTTGCCCTCACCGTCGCCGTAGGTCATGCAGAAGCAGCTGTCGTCCCAGAAGGCGTTGACGTAGTTGTCGCCGTAGTGGACGCGGGTGGTCGCACCCTTGCCGTCGCCCTTGATGCCCTCGCGGCCGTGGACGGTCTTGTAGTAGTCCCAGGTCAGCTGGGCGCCGAACGCGGCGTCGACGGCGGCGGTGTTCGGGTCGTCGGCGGCGCCGTTGCCCCACTTGTCGTCGTCGTCGGAGGCGAGCTTGCCTTCGCCGCCCTCCTGGTTCTCCAGGGTGAAGGTGGAGTGGCCGCCGCGGCTGTCGTCGGTCAGGACGAAGCCGTTGTCGCCCTTCTTGGAGCCGACCTCGACGCTGCCGGAGTACTGGCCCTCACCGGTGCCGGTGTGGATGTCGTTCCACGAGAACAGCTTCTTGCCGGAGGCGGCGTCGGTGATGACGTGCACGCGGGTCGGCGTGCCGTCCTTCGCGGTGCCCTCGGTGATCTTCTCGAAGGCGAGCTTCGGGGTGCCGGAGGCGGCCCAGACGACCTTGCGGGCGTCCTTGGGAGCCTTGGCGGCCGACAGCGCCTTGCTGGAGACGGCGATCCGCTTCTCGGTCGCCTTGGTCACGCTCTTGGTCTTGCCCGACTTGGCCTTGTGCACGACCAGGTCGCCGCCGAGGACCGGCATGCCGGCGAAGGTGCGCTCGTAGCGGGTGTGGACGGTGCCGTCGGCGTCCTTGATGACGTCCTTGACGAGAAGCTTCTCCTGCGAACCCAGGTTCAGCTCCTGCGCGGTGGCCGCGCTGGACTCCTGCGCCGACTTGATCATCGCGGTACGGGCCGACTGCGCCAGCGCGATCGGGTACGCCGAGGTGGCCTTGTCCTGAGCCGGGGCCGGGGAGGCCGAGGCGCCGCCCGCGAGGCTGGTGGCGAGCAGGGCCGAACCGGCGGCGAGCGCCGTGCCGATGGCGATCGCGGAACGCTTGTGGTTGGCGATGTAGCCCTTGCGGTGGGTGTTGTGGGGGGTCACGCAATGCTCCTTCGTGGGGGTTCGGACAGCGTGGGGCTGCCCGAAAGGTGCGGTGCGGGTGTTTCTTGCGAGGAGACAGTGCCAGATGCGATGCGGACATGTCACTCATCGGCTCAACTCTTGACCAGAACTTGTCCGTTGCGTAGCGGCGTACGCCCGGTAATCGAACGGAAAGCGTGCGCAAACGGAAAAAAGGGGCGCCGCCCCGGTCAACGACCGGAGCGGCGCCCTGAGTTCATCCCGACCCGTACACCTTTCGGCCACGGGGTCGGACTACCTCAACTCGCTTACGGGAAGGTCACCTTGAAGCTGTTGATCCGACCCGTGTCCTGCGCGGCGACGTCCTGGACCTTGAGCTTCCAGGTGCCGTTGGCGTCCTCGGTGGAGGCGTTGACCGTGTAGGTCTCCTGCACGTTGTCCGCCGAGTCGTTGCCGCTGGAGTTCTTCAGGCGGTAGGCGGTGCCGTCCGGCGCCACCAGGTCGACGACCAGGTCACCGCGCCAGGTGTGCGAGATGTCCACGCCGACCTGGAGGTTGGTGGGCGCCTTGCCGGTGATGCCGGTGACGCTGACCGAGGAGGTCACGGCCGCACCGTTGTCCGGGATGGACACCGGGTTGGTGTTCTCGAAGGTCTTGCCGCCCGGCGTGCCCCCACGGCTGCCGACCGCCACGCCCGCCCAGGCGTCCTGAACGGCCTTGTACTCGGTGCTCGTGGTGCCGTACAGCTCACCGGCCACCGCGAGGGTGCCGGTACGGGCGCCCGCGTAGTTGGTGGTGGAGGTGAACTTCGTGGTGAGCGCCTTGTACCAGATCAGCGCGGCCTTCTCCCGGCCGATGCCGGTGACCGGAAGGCCGTCGGCGGTCGGGGAGTCGTAGCTGACACCGTTGACGACCTTCTGGCCGCTGCCCTCGGAGAGCAGGTAGAACCAGTGGTTCGCCGGGCCCGAGGAGTAGTGGACGTCGACGTTGCCGATGCCCGAGTACCACGAGTCCTTGGACGAGCCGTCCCTGCTCGGCTTGTCCATGTACCGCAGCGGGGTGCCGTTGCCGCGGATGTCGATCTTCTCGCCGACCAGGTAGTCGCCGACGTCCTGCGGGTTGTTCGCGTTGAACTCCACCGCGGCCGCGAAGATGTCCGAGGTGGCCTCGTTGAGGCCGCCGGACTCGCCGCTGTAGACCAGGCCCGCGGTGTTGGAGGTGACGCCGTGCGTCATCTCGTGGGCGGCCACGTCGATCGAGGTGAGCGGCTTGGCGTTGCCCTCACCGTCGCCGTAGGTCATGCAGAAGCAGCTGTCCGACCAGAAGGCGTTGACGTAGTTGTTGCCGTAGTGCACACGCGTGTACGCGCCGACACCGTCACCGCGGATGCCGCTGCGGCCGTGCACGTTCTTGTAGTAGTCCCAGGTGAGCTGGGCGCCGTAGGCGGCGTCCGCGCCCGCGGTCTCCAGGTTGCTCGGCGAGCCGTTGCCCCAGACGTCGTCCGAACCGGAGAACAGCGTGCCGGTGCCGGAGGTGCCGCGGTTGAGGTTGTACGTCTTGTGGCCGCCGCGGGCGCCGTCGGTCAGGTTGTACGAGGAGCCCGACTGCGTCGAGCCGACCGTCACCTGGCCGCTGTACTGGGTGTTGCCGGTGCCGGTCTCGATGGCCTGCCACTCGTAGAGCTTCTTGCCGGTGGCGGCGTCGGTCACGACGTGCAGCTCGTTGGGGGTGCCGTCGTGCTGGAGGCCGCCGACGACGGTCTCGTAGGCCAGGGTCGGCTTGCCCTGGGCCATCCACACGACCTTGCGCGGCTCGCGCTTGGCGTCGGCCTTCTTCGAGCCCTCTTCCTTGGCGAGGCTCAGGGCCTGCTTCTCGGCGGTCGCCGGGGCGACCTTCGCCTCGGTCGCGATGCCCTTGAGCTGCGACTTGGAGGCACGCGTCACGCCCTCGGTGGCGCCCGACTTCGCGGTCTCGACGACCATGTCGCCGCCGAGCACCGGCATGCCGGCGTAGGTGCGCTCGTAGCGCGTGTGAAGCGTGCCGTCGCGGTCCTTGACCACGTCACGGACGACCAGCTTCTCCTTCGCGCCGAGGCCGAGCCGCTTGGCGGCGTCGCCGGTGTGCGCGGAGGCCTCGCGGATCAGCTCGGCCCGCTGGGCGGGGGACAGGTTCGCGGCGAGCGAGCCCTTGTCCGCCCCGGCGGTGGCCGACTTGGCCGAGGACGCGTCCTCGGCGGTGGCCGCGCCCGACTGCACCGCTACGGAGAGCAGCGCCGCCACGGCGACGAGGGCTCCGGCGGCTGCCTTGCGCTGAGTGTGGGAGGTGCGTCTGTGGGGAGTGTTTTTCAACACCGACTCCTTCTGCGTGGCCGCGATCGGCGACCGGGAGAGCCCGGAGGTTGGGTTGCCGCCCGGGTATGAACTTCGGTGGAACTGACGCAGAACAAGCACCACTTGAGGCCCGTGCGGGAAGCACACAAGTGGGACCGTCAGGTGACCGGATGGTGAATGCCCGGACGACTGTGCGGCGGTCGAGGGAAGAGTGACAGGACGCGGCCGGTCCTGTCAGGAGCCCGTCAAGAGGTTGGCCGGAATGAGTTCGTTGCCCGGAGGGTCGCGTTCGGAAAGCGGACGACGGGTGGGGCGGCTGAGTCCGGTGAGGCGTGGTGTGGGCCGTTAACTCCCTTGTGGTGCTGGGTTTTTGTTGCTGCCGGGGTGTCCGATGTCGTCGTTGATCCACTGGGGTGCGCGCGTCGGGCGGTTCGATTGCTACGAATGTTTTCAGCCATCGCGCGCGAAATTTTTCGCCGGTGCGGCATGCCGGGAGTGGGTGTGCGGGGTGTGGGAGGTGTGGCGGTGGCGTGCTCGGAATGGCACATTCCGGTTGTGCCGCTCAGTGCAATTGCAAGCATTGCTCCGGGGTGGGGTCTGGGTGCGGCGCGGGTGGAAGCGGTCGGGCGGTGGGTGGCGATGCTCGGGCGGTGAGGTCGCTCCTGTGGCCGCCGTCGTTCTCCGGCCGTGTCGGCGCCGCGGCCTAGGATCCGCGCCATGAACGTGCAACTTCAGTGTGTGGTGCTCGACTGCCCCGACCCGGCCCTGCTCGCCCGTTTCTACGGGGAGTTGCTCGGCGGCGAGGTCGACCGGCCCGACCGTCGCTGGTCCCTGGACGCGGACTGGTCCACGGTGCATCCGCCCTCCGGGCCGGTGCTCGCCTTCCAGCGGGTGCCCGACCACCGCCCGCCCTCCTGGCCCGACCCGGCGCGACCCCAGCAGTTCCATCTCGACTTCGGCGTACCGGACCCGGCCGCGGCGGGCCGGCGGGTCCTGGCCCTCGGTGCCCGCCTGCTCAGCGCGGACGAGGAGGAGCGTGGGTGGGCCGTGTACGCGGACCCGGCCGGGCATCCGTTCTGCCTGGTGCGCGAGGGGGTGGGCGGTGCAGAGGGGGCGGGCGGAGCCGAAGGTGCCGCGGTCGGCGAGGGAGCGAACGCCGGGACTGCGCAAGGGGGTTGAGGTGCCCGGCGTGTGTGGATCTGGTGGGTTCATGGTCGGTCCGTCGTCCTGAGGTGCCGGGCGGGGTAGGGATCCTCGGTCGACGCTTTCAGGGCCGGTCCGTGTCGAGAGGCCGCGGGTCGTGCGCGAATGCAACGTGCAACCCGTTTGCCGTCGGGCACGTGGAGGCACGGACTCGTACGCGAATCGCCCCGCCGCGGCCCCGCTCGCCGTAGTGGCGCTCGATGTCCGAGAGGCCGGGATGTGGGTGCGCGCTATCACCAACCGGTATCACCTGCGGGGCGTTCGGAGGGGCGCCACAGGCTCGTACCGCCGGTCCGCGGGAGGCCCGTGCTGTGTTCAGGCCGCCGCTCTGAGGTGCGTGCGCCGTGTTCAGGCGGAGCCGCGCCGGAAGGCCGCGCGGTAGTCCCCGGGGCGTCGTCCGGTGTGCCGGGCGAAGAGTGCGGCGAAGGTTCCGGGGTCGCGGTAGCCGACCGTGGCGGAGATCGCGGCGACCGTGCTATCCGTGGTCTCCAGAAGGTGGCGGGCGCGGCGGACGCGCGCCGACTGGAGGTAGGCGAGCGGGCTCTGGCCGGTCTCTTCCGCGAAGCGCCTCAGCAGGGTGCGCGTGCTGACCCGACAGGAATCGGCCAGTGCCGCGAGGTCGTACCGGGCGTCGAGGCTCTGGTCGAGACGGCGCATCACCCTGCGGGAGAACGTGTTCCCGGGCTGCGGCAGCAGTCGTGCGTCCACGTAAGGGGTCTGGGACGCGCGCGCGTCGTCGACGAGCGCCACCCGCGCCGTGGTCCGTGCCACCTCCGCGCCGCTGTGCTCGCGGATCAGTTCCAGCGCGAAGTCGTACATGGCGCTGAACGCCGCCGTCGTGGTCACTCCCCGGTCGGTGACGACCAGGTGTTCCGGACGGATCTCGGCGTCCGGGCAGCGCCGGGCCAGCGCGTCCGCGAAGAGCCATGCGGTGGTGGCGCGGCGCCCGTCGAGCAGCCTCGCCTCGGCGAGCAGGAACGCACCGACACAGATCGAGACGACGGCACGGCCCGCGGCGGCGTGCGCGCGGATCGCCCCGGTCTCGGCTGCGAGCGGCGCGAGCCGCGCGTCCAGGTCCAGGTCCGGCGTGAGCTCGAACCCCGGCACCACGAGGACGTCCGCCTCGCGCAGCGCCGAGACGTGCACCACCGTGCCCCCCGAGGCGACGACGCGACGGCGCGGCGAGATGACCGACACCTCGTACCCGGCGTGGCCCGGCCCCGCGATGTGTGTGGCCATCGTCAACAGGTCGGGTACACCGAAGACTTCGGACGCGAAACAGCCCGGATAGGCGAGCACTCCGACGCGCAGCGCACTCATGCCCGTTTCCCCCTCCCGCACCTCGGTCGCCTTCACGACCGTGGCGAGATTACCCCTGAGCATGGCGATCCGGCCCATCGCCCGGAACGGGCCGGATCGCGCACGCTCTCGGCATGAGCGATGTCAACGAACGTCCGGGCGATGGCCGCGGACGGCGGAGTGGTGCCCACGAACGTCGGGGCGACGGCCACGGACGGCAGAGTGGTGCCCGCGCACGTCGGAGTGGTGCCCCCGCACGTCACAGCAGTGCCGCCGACAGCCGTCCCGACGACCCGATCACGGACTTCTCCCACCGGTCCGTGGCGGTGGACGGCGTGACGAAGACCGTCTACGTCGCGGGGCGCGGCCCGGCCGTCGTCCTGATGCCCGAGATGCCCGGCATCAGCCCCGATGTGCTGCGGCTCGCGCGCTGGATACGGGACGCCGGGTTCACCGTGTACGTCCCCTCCCTCTTCGGGACCGACGGCGCCCACCCCACCGTCGAGGACGGTGAGCGAGTGGTCCGTCGCGCCTGCGTGAGCGCCGAGTTCCGGGCGTTCGCCGGGGGCGGCACCAGCCCCGTCACGGCGTGGCTGCGCGGGCTCGCGCGCCGTGCGCACGCGGAGTGCGGCGGCCCGGGTGTCGGCGCGATCGGCCTGTGCTTCACCGGCAACTTCGCCCTGACCATGGCGCTCGAACCGGCCGTCGTCGCCCCGGTCGTCAACCACCCCTCACTGCCACTGGACGACCCGGCCGGACTGGAACTCGACGACGAGGACGCCCGGACGGTCGCCGAGCGCCTCTCCCGCGACCGACTGACCGTCCTCGCCTACCGCTTCGACAACGACCGCTGGTGCACCGGCCAACGCTTCGCCGCCTACCGCGCCCTGCTCGGCGACGCCTTCGACGGCCGCGTCCTGCCGGGCACCTCCGCCCGCACCGACCCGCCCCCGTTCTTCCGCGACTCGGTCCGGACCCCGCACAGCGTCGTCACGGCCCACCTCGTGGACGAGGAAGGGCATCCGACGGTACGGGCGCGGGACGAGATCCTCGCGTTCCTGGTGGAGCGGCTGATTCGGTAGCTCCGCCGCCTCACCCCGCCAGACTGTCCCGCCAAGCCCGGTGCAGATGCGCGAACGCGCCCGTACCCGCGATGAGTTCGGCCGGTGGGCCGTCCTCGACGACCCGGCCCTTCTCCATCACCAGGACCCGGTCGGCGATCTCCACGGTGGACAGGCGGTGGGCGATCACCACGGCGGTACGTCCGCGCAGCACGGTGTGCATGGCGTGCTGCACCGCGCGCTCGCCGGGGACGTCCAGCGAACTGGTCGCCTCGTCCAGGATCAGCACCCCGGGGTCGGCGAGCAGGGCGCGGGCGAACGCTACCAACTGGCGCTGCCCGGCCGAGATACGTCCACCCCGTTTGCGTACGTCGGTGTCGTACCCGTCGGGAAGGGCGCTGATGAAGTCGTGGGCGCCGATCGCCTTCGCCGCCCGTTCGATGTCCTCCCGGCTCGCCTCCGGCCGCCCGATGGCGATGTTCTCCGCGACGGTGCCGGAGAACAGGAAGGACTCCTGGGTCACCATCACCACGCCGCGCCGCAGTTCGGGCACCGAGAGGTGGCGCAGGTCGACCCCGTCGAGCAGGACCCGGCCCTCGGTCGGGTCGTAGAAGCGGGCGAGCAGTTTGGCGAGGGTGGACTTGCCCGCGCCGGTCGAGCCGACCACGGCGACGGTCTGGCCCGCCGGGATCGTCAGACCGAAGCGCGGCAGCACCTCGCCGCCGGTGCGGTAGGCGAAGCGCACCTGCGCGAACTCGACCTGGCGGCCCGGCTGTTCACTGCCGCGCTCGGGCAGCGGCTCCGGTTTGTCGGTCTCCGGTACGGACGGCGTCTGGGCCAGCAGACCGGCGATCTTCTCCAGCGAAGCGGCGGCCGACTGGTAGGAGTTGAGGAACATGCCGAGCCGGTCGATCGGGTCGTAGAGCCGTCGCAGGTACAGCACCGAGGCGGCGAGCACGCCGAGAGCGAGCGTGCCGTCGGCCACCCGGTAGGCGCCCCAGAGCACGATCCCGGCCACCGTCGTGTTCGCGACCAGCCGCGAGCCGACCACATAGCGGGCCATCTCCAGAAGAGCGTCGCCGTTGGTCCGCTCGTGACGGTGGTTGAGCGCGCCGAACCGCTCGTCGTTGGCACGCTCCCGGCGGAACGTGCGCACCGGCCGGATGCCGTTCATCGTCTCGGCGAACTTCACGATGACCGAGGCGACCGCCGTCGACCTGTCGCCGAAGACCCGTCCGGCGCGGCGCCGGTAGATCCGCACCAACTGGTACAGCGGCACGAACGAGGCGACGGCCACCGCGCCGAGGCCGAGGTCGAGCCAGAGCAGCATCGCCGAGATGAAGACGAACGACAGGACCACGGTGATCAGTTCCTGTAGGCCCTCGCTGAGCAGTTCGCGCAGCGACTCGACGTCGGAGGACGAACGCGAGATCAGCCGGCCCGAGGTGTACCGCTCGTGGAAGTCCACGCTCAGGGCCTGTGCGTGACGGAAGATCCGGCCGCGCAGATCGAGCAGCACACTCTGGTTCACCTGCGTCGAGGCGTCGATGAACACGTACTGCAGGACTCCGGCCACCAGGGCGCACAGCAGATAGGCCGCCCCCACCGCGATCAGCGGCCCGTGGTCGCCCTTGCGCTCGGCCGGAACCGCGTGGTCGATGGCGTACGCGACCAGCATCGGCCCCGCCTGCACCGCCGCCTGCTGAAGCAGCAGCAGGACCGCCGCCCACGCCACCCGCGCACGCAGCGGGGCGAGCAGCGAACGCAGCAGTACGCCAGTGGCGTTCTTCGGCGCGGGCAGCATGTCCCGGTCGAAGGGGTCGCCGGGGGAGTCCGCGGTGCTGGAGTCGGCGGCGCGGGAATCGGCAAGGGCTTCCGGGGTGCTGACAGCGCCGGAGGGTTCCGAAGTACCGGAAGTACCCGAAGTCCCCGAAGTGCCAGCGCCCTTGGGGGAGTTGGACTCTTTGGCGGCACCGGGGGCACCAGGGCCGCTGGGGGCGTTCGGGTCGTCGGCCGCCGCCGGGTCGACTTCCGCGGGGTCCGGTATCCGGCCGGAACCCGTGCCCGGGCCCGTCCCCGTGTCCGTACTCATCTCCGGCCTTCCGTCGTCGCGGGTTCCCGCCGGTCGCCGGCCGTCTCGGCGCCGGACATGAGCCAGGCGTACTCCGGGCTCGTACGCAGGAGTTCGTGGTGGGTGCCGACGGCGGCTATGCGGCCGCCGGACAGGAGGGCGACCCGGTCGGCGAGCTGGACGGTGGACGGGCGGTGCGCGACCACCAGTGCCGTCGTCCCGGCGAGTACTTCGCGCAGGGCGGCCTCCACCAGTGCCTCGGTGTGCACGTCGAGCGCGGACAGCGGGTCGTCCAGAACCAGGAAGCGGGGGCTGCCCACCACCGCGCGCGCCAGCGCGAGCCGTTGCCGCTGACCTCCCGACAGGCTCAGCCCCTGCTCGCCGACCTGGGTGCCGGTGCCCTCGGGCAGTGCGTACACGAAGTCGGCCTGGGCGATGGACAGGGCGCGCCGCAGCGGCTCCCCGGCCCGGTCGTCCGCGCCGTCGGTGCCCGCGATCCCTGCCGTCTCCTCGGTGGCCGTCTGCTCGGTCATGCCCATCAGGACGTTCTCGCCGACCGTGGCCGAGAACAGGGTGGGTTCCTCGAAGGCCACCGAGACCAGGGTGCGCAACTCCTCGCGCGGCATGGCGGCGATGTCCCGGCCGTCGAGGCTGATGCGGCCGCCGGTGATCTCGTGCAGGCGGGGGACCAGCGCGGTGAGCGTGGTCTTGCCGCTGCCGGTGGCGCCGACCAGGGCCATGGTCTCGCCTGGGCGTATGTGCAGGTCGATGCCGTCGAGTACGGGCGTGGAGTCCGGGGCCGCGTCGGGGAAGCGGAACACGACGTTCTCGAACCGCAGTCCGCCGCCCTCCGGTTCGGCCGCCGTGCTCTTCGCGACCCCCGCGACCGCGTCAGCCCCCGGCTTTGTCCCCGTCCCCGTCCCCGACTCCGACTCCGACTGCGACTCCGTCTTCTCGTCGAGGACTTCGAAGTACCGCTGGGTGGCCGTGGCCGCCTCCTGGCTCATCGCGATCAGGAAGCCGATCGAGTCGACCGGCCAGCGCAGGGCGAGCGCGGTCGACAGGAAGGCGACCAGGGTGCCCGCGGACAGGTCCCCGTCCGCGACCTGCATGGTGCCGACCACCAAGGCGGAGCCGATGGCCAGTTCGGGCAGGGTGACGATGACGCCCCAGATGCCCGCGAGCATCCGGCCCTTGCGCAGCTCGGTCGTCCGCAGCTTCAGGGACATCTCGCGGAAGGCGGACTCCTGGCGGCGGTGGCGGCCGAACCCCTTGATGATCCGGATGCCGAGCACACTCTCCTCGACGACCGTGGTCAGGTCGCCGACCTGGTCCTGGGCCCGTCGCGCGACGGCCGAGTACCGCGTCTCGAACTGCCAGCAGACCACGATCATCGGCAGCACGGGCACCAGGATGATCAGGCCGAGCGTCCACTCCTGGACCAGGAGCATGATCACGCCGACCAGGATGGTGACGCCATTGACCAGCAGGAAGGTCATCGGGAAGGCCAGGAACATCCGCACCATCATCAGGTCGCCGGTGGCCCGCGATATCAACTGGCCCGAGGGCCAGCGGTCGTGGAAGGAGACCGGCAGCCGTTGCAGGTGCCGGTACAGGTCGGCCCGCATCGCGGCCTCCACGCCCGCCAGCGGCCGCGCCACCAGCCAGCGCCGGAATCCGAAGAGCACCGCCTCGGCGATACCGAGCAGCAGCAGGTACAGCGCGCCGAGCCACACCCCGCGCGGGTCGCGGTCGGCGACCGGGCCGTCCACGATCCACTTGAGTACGAGGGGGATCACCAGTCCCACGCACGAGGCCACGATCGCCACGAACGCGGCGGTGAACACCCTTAGGCGCACCGGCCGTACATAAGGCCACAGACGCAGCAGCGTGCGCACGGTCGACGGTTGGTCCGGCCGTCCCCCGTGCTCCGTCTCCGTGGGTTTCTCACTCGTCTCAGACATCAGGAGCGAGACTACGGATTGCCACTGACAGAGCCCACCGACTTTTTGCCCGGTCCGGCTCCGCCTGAAGTCCCCGTCCCGACGACGGTCCCGGGAGGTGCCGCGGGCGCTGAACGCATGGCCGACGGACGGTGGTTGAGGCGGAGTCCCACATTCCACGCGGCCCTGTCACCGGGCCCGCCGACTTGGGACTGAACAGTGACAATCGCGGGGAGTCATCAGGATCGGGCCTGTGGTTAATTAACACCGGTGCGTGCGGAATGCGCCAACGCGGAAGCGGTCGGACCAGGCCGCTCGCGAGGGGAGGGGTGACATCGTGGAAGCCGGAACGGCAGCGGGGGAAATGTCGGTTGTGCGGGGGCGCAAGCGGCATCGCAGGAGGACGATCGGCGCGGTGCTCGCGGGCGCGGCACTGCTGTTCGTCACCGCCTGCGGCGGCGGGGACGAGCCGGACGACGGCAAGGGCGGCGGCTCGGACAAGGCGGACACCGCGCCCTCCAAGGCCGTCGTGACCATCTCGCCGGAGGACGGCACCGGGGACGTGGCCACCAACGGCGCGCTCAAGGTCGGTGCCGAGAACGGCAAGCTGTCCGAGGTCACCGTGCAGGACACCAAGGGCAACAAGGTCGACGGCAAGATCGCGGCCGACGGGGCCAGTTGGACCCCGGCCCGCCACCTCGCGGCCTCGACCAAGTACAAGGTGCACGCGGTCGCCAAGGACGCCGAGGGCCGTCAGTCGGCGAAGGAGGCCTCCTTCACCACGCTGAGCCCGAAGAACACCTTCGTCGGCATCTTCACGCCCGAGGACGGCTCGACGGTCGGCGTCGGCATGCCCTTCTCGCTCCACTTCACGCGCGGCATCACCGACCCGGCGGCCGTCGAGAAGGGCATCGAGATCAAGACGGTCCCGGCGGTCCCGGTCGAGGGCCACTGGTTCGGCAACGACCGTCTCGACTTCCGCCCGGAGAAGTACTGGAAGGCCGGTACCAAGGTCACCGTCAAGCTCAACCTGGACGGCGTCGAGGGACGCCCGGGTGTGTACGGCGAGCAGGTCAAGACCGTGAGTTTCACGATAGGCCGCAGCCAGGTCTCGGTCGTCGACGCCAAGTCGCACAAGATGAAGGTCGTCCGCGACGGCAAGGAGATAAAGACCCTGCCGATCACCGCGGGCGCCCCGGCCACCACCACGTACAACGGTCAGATGGTCATCAGCGAGAAGCACCGGGTGACCCGGATGAACGGTGACACCGTCGGCTTCGGCGGCGAGTACGACATCAAGGACGTGCCGCACGCGATGCGCCTGTCCACCTCCGGCACCTTCATCCACGGCAACTACTGGGCGCCGGGCGCACCCGGCAAGGAGAACGTCAGCCACGGCTGCGTGGGCCTGCGGGACGTGCGCGGCGGCTACGACAAGAAGCAGCCCGCGGCCTGGTTCTACGACAACTCGCTGATCGGTGACGTGGTCGTGGTGAAGAACTCCAAGGACAAGCAGATACAGCCGGACAACGGGCTCAACGGCTGGAACATGTCCTGGCAGGAATGGAAGTCCTGAGTCGCTGAATCTCTGAATCTCCGAGTCGTCATACGGCTCCGGGTTCGGCTGGAACGCCCGGCCGCCGCCGGGGAGTCGGGGCGGCGGCCGATGCCCGGACCCGGTGTGCTTGTGACCAAGCGCACCGGGTCTTGTGCGTCCCTGGGACCGGTGGTCCCTGTATGCCGCGGCGAAGCCCCAGTAACGTGCCCTTCATGACTGTGCATCTCGAGGTCGACGAGGGCGTCGGCACCATCCGTCTGGACCGTCCGCCGATGAACGCGCTGGATGTAGCCACCCAGGACCGGCTCAAGGAACTCGCCGAAGAGGCCACCGCCCGCGACGACGTGCGTGCGGTGATCCTGTACGGCGGGGAGAAGGTGTTCGCGGCGGGCGCGGACATCAAGGAGATGCAGGAGATGGACCACACCGCGATGGTCCTGCGCTCGCGCGCCCTGCAGGACTCCTTCACCGCGGTGGCCCGTATCCCCAAGCCGGTCGTCGCCGCCATCACGGGGTACGCGCTCGGCGGCGGGTGCGAGCTGGCCCTCTGCGCCGACTACCGCATCGCGGGCGAGCGGGCCAAGCTCGGCCAGCCCGAGATCCTGCTCGGCCTCATCCCCGGGGCCGGTGGCACCCAGCGCCTGTCCCGTCTGGTCGGCCCGTCCAAGGCCAAGGACCTGATCTTCACCGGCCGCCATGTGAAGTCGGACGAGGCCCTGACCATCGGCCTGGTCGACCGCGTCGTACCGGACGCGGAGGTCTACGAGCAGGCGCACGCCTGGGCCGCCAAGCTCGCCCAGGGTCCCGCGCTCGCGCTGCGTGCGGCCAAGGAGTCCGTGGACGTCGGCCTGGAGAGCGACATCGACACCGGCCTCGCCGTCGAACGCACCTGGTTCGCAGGCCTGTTCGCCACCGAGGACCGCGAGCGCGGCATGCGCAGCTTCGTCGAGGAAGGCCCCGGCAAGGCGAAGTTCCTCTGAGAAACGGTGAGTTGCCGAGGGGCGGCGTCGGATGTGAAGCACCTTTCACAAGCGACCCGCCCCTCGGCGGCGGGTCCCTCCTGAGGGCGGATTGAACTCTTTGAGCCCGGTTCACGTTCTTGGTTCCCGTCCGCCCCCGTGCCGAAGGATCATGCATAAGCGCAGGTCAGAGGGGTTGTGCGCGGTTGCACTCTGCCACTGGCATATGACTCTGTGATACCGCGGAGTGCTGTGGAGCGCCGGGGTGAATACCGGAGAACGCCCACGAACCGCGTCGGTGGCGGTCATGATGGTGGTCATGGCGGGCCTGGAAGGTGTCGAGCAGCCGCGAGGCGCCGCGGCGAGATGGTCGCCTGCGGTCGAGGACGAACAGGCGCTCAAGGCGCTGGAGTTGTTCGGCAATCCGACGGAGGCGGAAGTCCCGTTGCCGTCCCGCCCCGAATCGGCCGCCACCGCCCGTCGGCTCGCCCAGATCGTCGTCCTGCGCCACTGGGGACTCTCACCCCGGCACACCGAGGACACGGTCCTCCTCGTCTCCGAGCTGGTCGGC